>VFHP01000001.1 GCA_009391535.1 SAR202 cluster bacterium
TGAATGTAATCACTCTCTTGGAGGGATTTATAGGTGGAGCTATACTGGGCGTAGTGATCTGTAAGTTATTGTAGCTATAAACTTTTAGCCTTTATGTGAGTCGTAATTATGAGAATAACTAAAACCGACTACATGGAATACACTCTCTGCCCTAAGAATCTTTGGTTAAAAAAACATAAACCGGCATTATTTGAAAACATTCCACTGTCCGATTTCCAACAAGAAATTATTCTCAATGGGCAAATAGTAGACGAAGCATCAATGATTTTGTTTCCAGATGGAGAACTTGCTACTGCCAAAAACATAGATCAGTTGCATTACAGCAAGCAACTAGTTGCCAATGAAAACATCACTATATTCCAGGCAAGTTTCGAATGGGGTAATTTTTTCGTAAGAACGGACGTGCTGCATTTTGATCAAGAGATGGAAAGTTGGTCATTATACGAAGTTAAGGCAACCAACTCCGTGAAGAAATCTCCTTACAGCCATATTAAAGACTTAACTTTTCAGAAGCTTGTTTTGGACGCAAATGATATTACTGTGGGGCGTGTCGGTGTTATACATCTAGATGGTGACTACAGGCGGGTCGGCGACTTGGATTACAGAGCACTTTTTCAAGAAACTGATGTTACTGCTGATGTTCTGAAAATGGAGAGCATTGTATCCGTCGAAATGACTGATTTGGAGAAATATTTAGATGGGCCCGAAAAACCCGGTTGTCCTTGTTTATACAAGGGCAGAAGTGCACAATGTCCAACATTTTCTTATTCAAATCCGTTTGTCCCAGATTACTCTGTTCACAATATTTCCAGAATAGGGAACAGTAAAAAAACATTAGCCGACTGGATAAATCGTGACATTTATTCCATAGACGATATAGACAACCCAGAAGT
This sequence comes from SAR202 cluster bacterium, assembly GCA_009391535.1. Classification (GTDB taxonomy): domain Bacteria; phylum Chloroflexota; class Dehalococcoidia; order Lucifugimonadales; family UBA2985; genus VFHP01. Next base: position 894 of record VFHP01000001.1, read on the forward strand.
ATTAAAGGGCTACCAGAGTTTCCAACATTTGGCTCATATTAAAGGTCAAGCCATAATAGACTCCAAAGAAATTCTAAAAAATATAAGAGATTTGGAGTTCCCTATTCATTTTCTTGATTATGAAACTTACTCAAGCGCAATACCGGAATTTGACAGGTTTGGACCTTGGCAACAGATACCATTTCAATACTCAATTCATGTATTGAAAGAGGATGGTTCACTGGAGCACAAGGAATATCTAATAACAGAACTTTCAGAAGATATTACTTTTGGATTAGTTGAAAGATTATCAGAAGATATATATGAAAGGGGTTCTGTGGTAGTTTGGTACGCACCTTTCGAGAAAACCAGAAACAGTGAATTAGCTGCTTTGCATTCCGAATATTCGGATTTCCTGTACAAGGTCAACGACCGTATATTTGATCTCATGAAGATTTTTTCAGATGGGTATTACGTTGATCCGGATTTTCATGGGAGTAATAGCATTAAAAGTGTCCTCCCTGTTTTAGTACCGGATTTGTTATATACGGACTTAGAGATACAGACAGGCAGTGATGCTCCAGTAAATTGGAAGAAGATGATGAGTTTAGAATCTGGTGGGACTGAACAACAAGTTATAGAAGAGAATCTTCTTGAATATTGCAAACTGGATAGCCTGGCTATGGTCAGAATCTACGAATTCCTGAAGAACATATAGATATCACATTTGAATTAGTGTCAAACTGTCAGTTACTACGATTGACTGGTACGACCACTAACCCCGCTAGTGTGGAAAAACCTGCAGCTAATATTATCGCGAATGATAAGTCTATGTCACCAAATATCCCTGCCAGTATTGCACCTAAAGCTGCGAAACCTTCCCCCAAAGATGAAATTAAACCAAGTGTGGTAGATTCTCGATGCCCTATCTTTTCCAGTGCCATTGCCATGATTACGGGGCGAATGGATAGCATTAGCAGCCCCGATAAAATTAAAACTGGGAATATTGTTATATAGCTCGATAGTAGCGTCAAAATCCAAGCACAAATCCCTCCTCCGACTAATCCCCATATTGTCATATTTTTCCTACCGATTTTGTCTGAAATATGGCCTATAAATGGAGATGTTATTGCTCCGCCAATCAAGAATAATGAAAGGGCAACACCGGTCAACCCTGAAGAAAACCCTCTGATTTCCTGAAAGTACAAAGGAGACATACTCATGAAAGCTACTAGAGACATGTTGTGGAGAATAATCATTAGCAGTATAGCCAATGCGCCAGGTTTCATAACTGATCTTGTAAAACCTTTAATGTTTAGACCAGATTCAAGTTCTTGAACTGGAGCGATAACCATTGGGGCTAATCTAATGAAAATCAGACCCAATATGATGGTTGGTATTGTATTAATTTGTAATACCAGATCCCAATCGAAGAAAAGGAGCAGGAATCCCACGATTATTGGAGCTACTATATCAACAAAGCTACCTCCAATCATATGTATGGCTAGAACAAAGCCTTTTCTGCTGGGCATCCATTGTGTCATGGTACCCATCGCAACAGGATGCCATGCACTGGCACCAGCACTTGCGATGGTCAAGAAGCCCACAATAAACCAATAGTTGTCCGTGCCGGATGCAATAAGTTGAGCTATAGAAACCCACCAAAATGTGCTGAGGAGGAACAAACCTCGTCTTCTATAGGTGTCTCCAATTAAACCCGCTGGAAGTTGGATAACTCCAGCAGCAATCTGTCGTGCTGCAAAAAGTACTCCGACCTGAAAAGCGCTTAAATCCAATGATAGAGCCATTGCAGGTGCAAGTAGCCATAAGGCCCCACTGCCCCAATCTACTGCTCCGTGTCCCACCGGAAAAGCTACGAGATATAGCCATTGCTGTTTTTTAT
>VFHP01000002.1 GCA_009391535.1 SAR202 cluster bacterium
GTTACAGAGAAAGTATTTGTTTCATGACGTATTCCGCCAGATGCTATCCTCATAATCTCACCTCAATGTTAGCTTAGTGTGAATCGGGTACCTTCAGGAGATTCTACAAAATCCAGTATGGAATCTTCATCTCCGTCTTTTTGGTTGTCTACTCCTTCTGAAACGGAGTCTTCAATTATAAGGACTTTATCGTCATCCAGGAATATTGATATATCCCCTTCTCTCTCTTCGTCTATTACGATTCCGAAACTACCATAGCCAGTCCAGACAGGTGGGATCGCAAACCGTAGGTATTTACCGGGTTCCATGGTTCTGCTTTCTCGTATCCTTTTAAGTTCTTTTTTTGCTTCTTCTGTAACTATAAACATGAAAATTCAAGGAATTTATATTGTGCCAGACTATGATACATTACTTTTGTATCTAATTAATAGGCTTGATTATTAGAATTACTACGAGTACAATGCACCCCTACGGTACAAACTCGGCAGTCTACCAAACGGATAGGTTTCGATACAGTAAAGGCTTGGTAAAGCCAAACCCATGGATCCTCCCCTACATTGTTTAAGTCCGCTGACCGGCAAGTTCCGATATTAATAACTGGGAGTCAGCAAGACAATGGTAAGGAATACCACACACACGGTTGCGCGTAGCAACAAATCAAAACACGGTACTGTATTGTACCCAACAATTTGCACTGAATGCGGAACAGGAACTGTAGTTCCATTTGTTCCTGATGCAAACAGAGCAATATACTGTGAAGGATGTCTTAAGTCCTACAGAGAAAACGGTAAGTCTATTCCAAGACGGGAAAACAAAGAAGAGCGTAATAAAGAGGTGTTTCCCAATTTGGATATAATGCACACAACTAGATCTGTTTTATATTCCATGGGAATAAGTGAACCGAGCCCAATACAAGAGAAGTCTATTCCGGCCTTGCAGAAAGGGAGAGATTTAATTGGGCAGGCAGAAACTGGATCGGGTAAGACTTTAGCATTTGCAATACCAATGGTAGAAAAATGCGACCCAAAACTTTCAGCAGTTCAGGCTATAATCCTTGTTCCCACAAGAGAACTTGCGATACAAGTTTATTCTGTTGTAAAACCGCTTGCAGAGAGACGTGATTTACGAGTGACCCTCCTTTACGGTGGTCATTCTATGTACTCTGAGAGGAAAAATCTTGAGCGAGGCACTCAGATAGTAATATGCACACCAGGCAGAACTCTTGACCATATGAACAACAAGAGGTTGAAGACAAATGAACTTAAAATGTTCATTTTGGATGAAGCAGATGAAATGCTGTCACAAGGTTTAGGTGAAGATGTAGAAAAAATACTTAATCAAACACCGGAAATGAAGCAGACGGTACTATTCTCTGCGACTTTACCCAGATGGGTTGAAAAGACGATTAAGAAATACCTTAAAAACCCTGAAAGAGTAAATGTTAATGCTGGCAACAAAGGCCCATCTACTATAAAACACACGATTTATAACATAGATAAATCGAACAAAATGGATGCTCTTCAAACTATGCTGGATCAAAAAGATGGTCCTATATTGGTTTTCGGTCGTACCAAGAGAGGTGTAGAAAACTTATCTAATAAACTTTCTAAAGCCGGATATGATAGTCAGGCAATCCAGGGAAACCTTCGACAGGGAGCCAGAGAGAGAATTATGAACAATTTTCGTTCTGGAAAACTTCGAATCCTTTGTGCAACCAACGTTGCAGCCAGAGGATTGGACGTAGAGGGAATAGAGTACGTTATAAATTTTGACTTGCCAGATTCGGAAGAACTTTTTACACATCGTACAGGTCGAACTGGTCGCATGGGAAGAAAAGGTGAATCGATAACTTTTATAACTCCAGAAGAAGGCAGAAAATGGAGAGAAATCGAAAGAGGCCTTAACAGGCAATTCACCAGACAGAAATGGTCTGCAAAAGTCAGTTAATTTATCGTATACCACATTGCTATCACGATTAGTGCCAGAGTTATGAAGCTGGGACCTACGAGTATGATTGGCATATACCATCTTCCTCTGGACACGATAAGTGCAATTGTGGATCCCGCTATTGCATAGATGTACAGTAAAGTTAGAGGATCGAAAAACAGAAATATTATTATTGGTATTACAATGAACGGAATTACTAATGATATTAAGAATATTTTGGCATAAATCGATACTAGCTTAGCATTACCAGCTTTATCCACGCTCGTGAATAAGCTTGCAATGATATTGGATATTCCATCAAATAAAATATTCATTTAGTTGTTCGGTAGTGGAACTTTCTTACGGATTGTATCTGGCTATTACGTCTGGCGAATCATTACCAGGCGAGTTAACCAGAGTGGAAACAGTGTATGCCTCCATGTCACTAGATGGATATTGGGCTAACAACTCTTTAAGGAGTTTGGGGTCTTGGTTATCAGGATCTAGCCATATATCCTCAGATTCTTTTGGTAATATGACCGGCATCCTGTGATGGATAGGTGCCATCAATTCATTCGCTTTTGTTGTGATGATCGTGCATGTTGTTATCGGATCAGTATTATTTGACACCCATGTTTCCCATAATCCGGCCAAACCGAATGGTTCTCCGGATTTTAGAGTTATGCGCATAGGTACCTTTTGACCGTTATTTCTTGCCCATTCATAGAAACCGTCGGCCGGTATAAGGCATCTTCTTTTGAGAAATGGTTCCTTGAATGATGCTTTTTGATCTATAGTTTCAGCACGGGCATTTATCATGTTTGATGCTATTTTTGTATCTTTTGACCAGCGCGGTATCAGTCCCCACTTCATAAATCGTGGTTCATTGGTAGAACCATTATTAGTAATCGAAAGTACTGATTGAGTTGGAGCAACATTAAAACGAGCTTGCAAAGAGAGATCTCCGCTGGAAAAACTAAATCGTTTTTCCAGATCTTGGAGATTAGCTACCAGTGAATAACGACCGCACATAAATTACTTTAGAGTTGTGAGTTTATCGTTTTATACCAGAAAGAGCATTTTGTATTCCGTCGACGGCCCAGCCAGCCCATGGCATTGTAAAGAATTTGAATCCCTTATCTACGTAGAAATTAGGATCCATTCCCGGGGGTATGAAGTACATCCCCGGTACTACGCCATGATTCTTACAAGCTGCCGCAATTGTGTCCAGTCCTTTTTGGTATGTGTCTGACGGGTAATCTAGAGGTACATTTAGTTCTATAGATAGATCAGACGGGCCAACGAGAAGTACATCTATGCCAGGGACACTGAGAATTTCGTCTATATTGTCTATAGCTTGTTGAGTTTCGATCATAGGGATTATTACAAGTTCATTATTAACAGTATCCAGATAATCCCTGTAGTTTTTGAATTCTCCCCATTCACCTCTGATGCCGGCATTACTGCGATCCCCAAGTGGCGAGTATTTACAGGCTCTCACCATAGCAGTGGCTTCTTCTTTTGTGTTGACCATCGGTACTATTATCCCTCTTGCGCCAGCATCTAGCGCAAAACAGATTAGTTCGGCTCGGTTGGCACTTACACGTACGACAGGAGCAGTTTTCTTGCCACGCATTGCTTGTATAGAAGGATACAACTGTTTAGTTTCTACGGCAGAATGCTGTGTGTCAAAGAGAAGGAAATCGAACCCAGCATCGGATAACATGGCTGTATCTACAGATGGTGATCCAGCAGTACCAACGACAGTCTTTCCAGATTTTAACAGATCTTTTACAACGTTCATTTGGTAAAACCTCCAGTTTTGGTAATAAAGTGTTACAGATGGGTATCGAATCTATATTTCTCATACTGAGAGAAATATAACCTTCATAGTATACAGTAAAATAAGCTACAAAAGCGAACCACGTAGTACAATAAAAGAAAGTGGCTGTTGTGTAGATATGAAACGTGTTTTTGGTCCCTTTGTGAGATTAAGTGTAATGTTTATGATGTGGAGTATCCGCATCCAAGTTAGGCTACTCAAAAAAATGAGATCATTTGAAAAATTGATCTCAAAATGAGGGATTAACGTTATTCAGTTTTTTTGTTTAGGAGCAAAAAGTTAGCATATTGTTGGCTAACTGGGTCGTATTTGTGGTCTGTGGTATCCGGATCATATTTGTCGAAACCGAGTTTCTCTAAAACTCTTATCGATGCTCCATTATGCGTTAAAACCTCAGCCTCTATACGTTCTAAACCTAATACTTCAAAACCGTAATTTATTACCATTCGAACAGCCCTTGTAGCAATCCCTTTGTTCCAGTGGGATCGTCCTATAGCGTATCCAATATCGGCACTATTGTTTGTAGGATTGAAACTATTGAACCCAATTGTACCTACGCTCTCTCCTATGTCATCTGGCACTATAGCCCAACGCAAGCTTTCTTTAAAGCGGAACCCAATTGCGTGGTATTCAAGGCCGCTGATTACATCTTCCATAGATTCTGCAATTGGATCACCTGCAAGTTCGGCTGCCTCTGGATCTGTGAGGCGTTCAAACCATGCGGGGAGATCTATATCTGTGAGTTCCCGTAGGGTTATACCTTCACTATGGAGAACAGGGAACACCGTTGGAAATAAATTATAGTCCATGAAGAATATTATAGCCTCTTACGCCAAAATGTGTTATTGCACCATAATTTTCTGTACCCATTTTTCAAAAAGAACTTTGAGAGTATACTTAGTGTTAATGATGTTGTTGGACTTACATAAAAAATTAACCGAGAACAAATATAACTGGTTTCAAAGAAAATTCAGATTTTCTGATTACACAATGAATGTAATCACTCTCTTGGAGGGATTTATAGGTGGAGCTATACTGGGCGTAGT
>VFHP01000003.1 GCA_009391535.1 SAR202 cluster bacterium
ATCTCTTAATGAGACCCAATGCACTAGGCATAATTTGGTAATCCACTCCGTGAAATATAGGTGCCGGGGCCACATCTTCAAACACCTGAGGCTGGGAATGATATCTGGTTTTTACGAGTTGGTATTCACTAGGGATTATACGGACATCAACTCCAATCTTTCGCCAATCCTCGGCTATCAACCCATTAAGCTGAATCATCTCCGTTAGTCCATAAGCAGCGATAGAGAACAGATACACAGTCTCTCCCTGATAACCAGATTTCTCCAATAGTGATTTGGCTGACTGAGGATCGTAATCGTAGTGTGGGAGAGAGGGATCATATCCATCGTCCACAGGAGTAAACATTGGGGAACCTGTAGCCAATGAAGCAACTTCTGGCGCGTAGACTGCATCCATCATTGATGGAACATCTAGGGCGAGAGCCAAGGCTTTACGAAAATCCCTGTTGGAAGTATAAAAAGAGTCATCATAGCTCATGAAAAATCTCAAAACGGTACTAGTAATGTACTTGGGGCCATCAACTGTAAATCCATCCTTTTTAAGTGGCTCTACTTTTTCCTGAAGGACTTCCATGCTGAAAGCTTCTCCAGCAGGTCGCAACATGGCCATATCTACTTCTCCTGATCGCAACATGGCAACACGTTTGCCTGCATCTTCAACTTTAATAAGTCTAAGACGATCGAACCCAGGTACGCGTTCTGTATTCCAATACTCTTTATTGGCTTCGTACTCTATAAATTCATTCATTGATCTATCGAGAAACTTCCATGGACCACTACCTATCGGTTTTTCACTAAATGCAGTATCACCAACTTTCTCTAAGTAATGCCCTGGAAGTATCGGCATATCTCCGTCGACTGAGTTAAAGTTTTTCATAAATATGACATCTGAGTTGTTGAGATGTATCTTGGCAGTTTGTGAATCAACAATCTCAACTTCAGAAACAGCTTCTCTAACGGTGGCACATCCCCCGCATTGTGCAGAATCACGGGAATAGTATGTCATCATAAAGGCGATGTCTTTAGAGGTAACATCCACTCCATCATGCCATTTCATTCCTTGTCTAAGCTTAAGTGTGTAAGTCGTTGCAGACGAATCTACCTCCCAGCTGTCCAATGCGCCCAAATGTCCTTCGGAATTATCACCCAATAGATGATCAAACATATGACCGTGATATTGAAGTCCGGATTTTGCATCCATTGAAGGGTCAAGTAATTCAGGGCCGAATGATGGTAAAGCCACATTCAGTACTGTTTTGGTTTCGTGTTGATCAACATTGTCACAGGCAAAAAGGGTCACCGTGAACAAGGTTACAAGAATAAAACGACATAACAATCTGGTCAGGTTCTTTACACTAAGTAATGTGGCTATCCATAACGCTCCACTGTGCCGCATACATATACTCCGTCCAAGAAGGTTGATTTATTAATCAGGCTGCCTTGTCCATTAGTGATAGTCACCATAAAAAGGTCGCCTTCTTTAAGGGATTGTCACCAAAATAAAACATCATGTCAAGAAGTTATCTTGGTTAAGGAATTATCACCAAAGTTAGCTATCCAAATCGAGCCAGCTATAGATTCTATTGCAATAGGGCTCCTGCCTGTAACAAAAGTTCCTATTTTATTACCATTTAAATCGAGGCGCACTACTTCAGCATCTAGATAGCTTGCAACCCAAATTGTGGCGCCATCATATGCCACAGCCATAGGCCACCTGCCTACGGAATATTCACCAACTACTTCGCCTTCGGAGTTCATTTTACTTACGACATGCCTCCAGTTTGTGGCGATCCATAAGTTGGTTCCATCATGAACTAAGTCTACAGGGCCTTTGCCTCCAGATTCCCACGAAGTTTCGGGTTCAAGTCCTACTGGATAAGTATCTAGTATTTCAGTGGATTTTCCCAGTTCTTGAACCACTGATTGATGTAGACTAGCAAGCCATACGGACTCTCCGTCGGTTTCAAGAGCCCAAGGAGCAGGGTGCAATCCAGGAATACGAGTCGTATTCACAGTTTTACCTTCTAAGTCGAGTTTTCCTACTGTATCCCCCCATGAGGATGCAACCCAAATATGTTCCTGGTGATACAAAAGAGAAGTTGGAGCCGTGTAGCCTCCGCCAATGGGGTATTTGCCTATTAATTCCCCTTCCAAATTGAGTTTATACACAGATCCCTCGCCACTATTTGCCACCCATATATCTTTTCCGTCAAATGCCAATGACTTCGGTGAATTACCCACTCTGTAAACACCTAATATCGTGCCATTTTCTGAAATCTTTGTTACGGTATTCATTCCCATATTGGCTACCCATAAGTTCACTCCGTCATAGGTAATTGATCTTGGGCTAGAAATTCCGGTGAAAGTACGAACGGTTAAATCTTCGTGTGATAGAGATAAAGGATTGGAGTTGGCATGAATAAGCTCATCAGGTTTATCAATCTCTTCCCGAAAACAGGAAGAGGAAACCAAAGATGCACAGACAAGAATAGCCAAAAATATGACTTTCAGATTATTCATTAACTAAAAGCCTCTCGATTAATCAGTATAGCCATATTTTACAGTTTAATATTTACTTAAACATGATAAAATGGTCACGCAATAAAGTATTTTCGATAAATAAGGTGTGATTACAATGGGAAAAGGCGACAATCGACGTTCAAATAAAGAAGCTAAAAAACCAAAACAAGATAAAAAGAAAAAGCCAGCTGTTTAATAAATATATAGACTCTTCTGGTCATGATACTACTCAGAATGCATTACCTTACTGATGGTTTCCTTAACTTTCGGATCAAAATCTCCTTCCAGAATCCATTCCAAATATTGAAGGTCGTTTTTCAAAACTTCAGAAACTAAATATCCACTGTATTTACCGAAACCAAGCGCAGGTCCAGACTGTGTGTTTACAAGATTACCTTTATCATCTATCCATTCGGCTCTTCGCTGACTACAAAAAACATGAAGTTGTTCTACAGTCTCTCCAATGTCACCATAGTAAGCTATTTGTCCCAACAATATCTCTTTAGCCGCTCGCGCGTCTTGCAAAGCCTGATGTGCACCTTCAAGAGGCTTCCCGCAGAATTTCTGATAAGCTGCGTTTAAGTCTCTGGGTTCTTTCTTATGAAATATAACCATAGGATCAATTACGTTGATGTTAGTTAAATCCCATGTTAGCCCGGATCTTTTAAACTCCTCCTGCAAAAGAGGTATGTCAAACCTCAATACATTAAATCCTCCCATGTCACATCCTTCTAAAAAATCAAGGAACCCTTTGGCATAGCTATGAAAACCTGGTTCATCAGCCACATCTTCATCTCTTATACCATGTACTTCTGATGCTCTGGCAGGAATTGGTATCCTCGGATTAACCCTTTTCGTTTTCTCTATCTCAGTTCCGTCTGGATTATATTTGATCACAGATATCTCAACTATCCTATCTGTCCTCACATTTATACCAGTGGTTTCCAAGTCTAGGAAAACTATGGGTCTTTCAAGATCTAATAAGTCCATGCAACTCCTTCCTATGGCTGTTAACTTGAATAGTTGTCTAATTTGCTACGCAACATCGAGCAAATAGAAGGAACCTGCGATTTATCTCTTATCTATATCTTCAATGATATGCAAGGTTAAGCCAACAATCCTTCTTCCGTAAATATTTGAGAGAGAAGAGCTATGCCATCTCTAATACCTTCATGGTCTGCATACCCAAAACATAATCTAAGATAGTTCTCGCCTTCTCCAGTTGGTGAGAAATTGGGGCCGGGAAGGTAAGCTACTCCCCTTTCCCGTGCCTTTCCTGCAACAGAAGCGACAGATATACCTTCAGGCAATTGTGCCCATAGATACATGCCTCCAGATGGCCTATTGTAAACTACTTTGGGGTCCATGAATTCACCCAATGCCCCGATCATGGTGTCTCTTTTAGCCAGCAGAATATCATTGACCTCTGCAACATGTTCATCCATGTGATCTCGTAAGTAATAATAAGTTGCCAGTGCTGCAAAATGGCTGGTAGGTCTTCCCCAGTTTAAGAAGTTTGTCTGTGATATTAATTCTGGTGGAACAACCAAATATGCTATTCGCATACCAGGAGCTATAATCTTGGAGAACGTACCACAATACAAAGTCATTTTGGTATCATCGTAGGAATGAATGGATGGAGTACGATCACCCTCAAACCGGAGATCCTCGTAAGCATCGTCCTCAAAAATGGGCACACCGTGATTTTGAGCTACCGTTAAGATATCATGACGGCGCTGAACACTCATATCAGTTCCTGTTGGGTTTTGAAACGATGGTATAGTATAAACAAACTTAGGATGAATCCCTTTGCTTTTTAGGTTGCGAATGGTTTCATCTAAAACATCCGGTCGCATACCTTCTTCGTCCGTGGATACACCAACTATATTGGCCTTCAAATTGCGCATTACGCTCAATGTGCCAGGATATGTGAATTCTTCCGTGATAAGAGTGTCTCCTGGATTAGAGAGCAATTGAGTGAATATCGCTAAAGCTACTCCAGAACCACCAGTTACAAGTACTTGGTCTGGTTCAACAACAATACCCCTTTCTCGATGCAACTTATCAACTATAAACTCACGAAACTCCAGAAAGCCTTTGGGATCCGGGTACAAAACCATCTCTCTTCCGCGTTCCTTTAGAGCCTGACCCAACGCTTCATGAAGACCTTCTGCAGGGAAGGAATCTGGATCTGGAAAGCCAGTACCAAAATCGTACTTAGGCCTACCCCTTGGGTCCCATCCTGTTGTCGTAGCTGCAGTGGCAGGTGGAACTCTTTCGGCTATGAAACTACTGAAATCGAATGTTCCTTTATCCATAACTAATCCTCCCACCATCTCGTCTTTTAATAATTACAAGGCTCTTTCTTCATTATAACCCCTACAGAAAATATCAGCCAGATAACAACCATATGCAAACCAGAGATAAGAATGTATACTGCGTTCTTGTCGATCACATAAATATATAACATCAGGAGCAGATCTACCTTGAAAATTACTCTTTATTTAATAACTCTCTTTTCAATGACACTATTAATTAGTTGTGGCGGGTCTGGATTAGATCCTATGACTACCGGCAGAGGAGAACATGCAACCACTCTACTTCAAAATGGACAATTATTCGTATCTGGAGGTAGAGATGCAAAACCGTTGAACTCAACTGGAATACTAGACCCTGCTACTGGGACTTGGTCAGCAGGAGCACCTATGGTTAATAAGAGATACAATCATTCCCAAATTCTGATGGGTAATGGAAACCTGCTTGTCGTGGGTGGCGGAGTCCGGGACTTAACACCAGAAATATACAATCCAACCACCAACACATGGTCGGAAACACAAAAAATGAGATATCCACGTAGACAAGGCCATGCTTCTACTCTTATGAGCGACGGAAGAATACTTGTAACTGGTGGTATCGCTGAAGTTAACGGTAACAAGAAAGCTGTTCCTCATGCAGAAATATATGATCCTTCCAATGAAACCTGGAGCGATGCTTCCGATATGCTAAATCCTAGGGAAAGACACGAAGCAATACTTTTAGATAACAACAAAATATTGGTTGTTGGTTCAAATACTGATGATTTTCAAGTTGTAGGCGAAACTTCCGCAGAATTATATGACCCTGCAACCAATCAGTGGAGTGATGCTGGCATTTTAAATACACCACATGGTACAAGCTTTGCTGCCCAGAAATTAGCAGATGGCAGAGTTTTGATTGCTGGTGGGGGCGCACAAGGAAAATACATTGCACCAACAATTACAGATGCTATGGATATATACGACCCTGAAACGAATAAGTGGACAGCTGTGGCAAGTATGACCAGTAAAAGCTGGGAGCTTACCACTAATCTACTCACCAATGGAACCATACTATTTGTAAAGGCCTCTACAATCGAAACATACGATCCATCGACAGACTCATGGACCTTAATTGGAGACATGCCTGAGTCTAGGGCAGGAGTAAACACAGCCACACTAGTGGGTGATAAAACATACATAATTGGCGGAAGTTCTATAACCTACGACATATATGGCGGTATAAGCAAGAGAGAAGGAATAAGCACAGTGTTGGTGTATGACCCTGCCGTGGAATGGTAGATTATCCGCCCGATTGTAACCACTTCAAATTATAGAACCAAACAAACGTTTGTATTAATGATGGGGACATCTAAACCTCAAGTTATCTCTACTTAGTTCGCCTATGTTGGTACAACCCATAAGTTTCATATCCCTCTCTAAGGCGGTTTTATATAGGCCTAGAGCCCTCTCAACACCAGCTTGACCGGCTGCTCCCAGTGCATATAAATATAATCTGCCCCCAGCAACGGCTTTAGCTCCCATTGATAGCGCTTTAATCATATGGGTTGATCTCTGTATTCCACCTTCACAAATAACGTCTACTTTGTCTCCTACAGCATCAACTATCTCTGCCAGTTGATCAAAGTTCGATCTCTGTCCGTCCAACTGTCTGCCCCCGTGATTAGAAACTATAATCCCTGTACAACCTATATCTACAGCCCGCTTAGCATCTTCTACACTCATTACTCCCTTCAGAGCAAAGTGTCCGCCCCAGTCTGAAGCAAGCTTTTCGGCATCATCCCAATTCATAGACTGATCAAGCATTGTAGAAAAATAACTTCCTATAGATGTCGATACATTGTTCAGTTCACTTACGCTATCTTTCAATAATGGTAATTCAAACTTCTCTCTGAACAGATAATTTAAACCCCACATTGGTTTAGATATAAAGCTAAACAAACTGGACCACGTTAACTGGGGTGGGGATTTGAATCCTGTTCTAAGATCTCGTTCTCTGCTGCCAGCGGTTATTGTATCAACTGTAAGAGCTAACACATCAAAATTGGACGCCTTTACTCTATCTAGCACTGCGTCATTTATTCCATGATCCTTGTGAAAGTAAAACTGGAACATCTTAGG
>VFHP01000004.1 GCA_009391535.1 SAR202 cluster bacterium
GAAACACGTAAACCTGTGGATCCCAGTTGCCTGTATTGCAAATTAATTCTCCTCTCCAGTTAACCGATCGATGCATTATACATTATGTAATGTGATAAACCATACTTTGGAATATTAGTTATAGCCAACAATAAATGGGAAACATCTACCCTGTTCTAACTAAACTTAGATTGACAGCGACCTTAGCGATTGGTTAGTATATCTCTGGCCTAGCGACTAAAACCGATTGTTCTGGCCGAAATCTGTTGCCCGGGAGTTTGTGTATGGCACCCGAGGTTTTCACCATCAACTACTTGACGGTAGCCATAGCGGCGATTGTGGGTTTCGTAGGCATGTCGATCATGTTCGCAGCCTCATATTTGCTTTCCCCTAAGAAGAAGTCTGCCCTCAAAGATATGTCCTATGAGTGTGGCATCCCACCCTCACCTTACACCTGGTCACAGTTGAATATGAGATATTACATATTTGCAATATTGTTCTTAATATTCGATGTAGAAGCGGTATTCCTTTTCCCTTGGGCGCTCGTTTTCCTTAATTCAGTGGATGCCGTTTTTTATGAAATGCTTCTATTCATCGGTATTCTTCTATTCGGCATAGTTTACAGCTGGAAGAAAGGTACTTTACAGTGGAATTAAATCCCGGAACAGGCAACCAAGAGCCTTTAAGCATACTCAATAAAGCTGCCCCAGGAGTGATTACCGCTAAATCCGAAGAGCTTATAGCTTTAGCTCGAAAATCTTCCCTGTGGCCAATGACTTTCGGACTCGCTTGTTGTGCAATAGAAATGATAAGCACTTACATGGCTCATCATGATTTGGACAGATTTGGCGTAGTAACCTTTCCATCCCCTAGGCAATCTGATGTTATGATTGTTGCAGGTACTGTCGTTAAGAAAATGGCAGAACCAATTAAAATTTTGTACGAACAGATGCCTGAGCCCAAATGGGTAATTGCTATGGGTAGTTGCGCAACCAACGGAGGGCCTTACTACAGATCATACTCAGTTGTAATGGGGGTTGATCATATCATACCCGTGGACGTCTATGTGCCGGGATGCCCGCCTCGCCCAGAAGCTTTACTTGACGGGATACTAAGCTTACAAAAAAAGATCATGCAGGACGCAAAAGAGCGTGGCAGAAAAGGATAAAGCTGAAGAGGCTATAGAGCCTATCAACAGGCTCGATGCGAAAAGCATTGCTCTTCAAGCAATGCTTCCCGGCATAGTATCGGATTTTAAGGTCACCATAAACACAGCCTTCGATTTGGTAGTAGTCGCTGTGGAACCAGAAGAAATAAAGCAAATATGTCTATTGCTTAGAGATAACGATGAAACAGCCTTTGATTATCTGCTTTTGCTCTGCGTCGTAGATTACGAGGATTATCTACAAGTAGTTTATCACATATACAGTACCTCTTTGAAGCACACTTTAGTGGTCAAGACAAACGTGTCCCCTGAAGAACCCTCTCTGGAATCTGTTACTCCCGTGTGGAAGGGAGCCGACTGGTATGAGAGAGAAGCCCACGACCTGTTTGGGGTGTCTTTTAACGCCCATCCGAGTCTGTCTCCACTACTTTTATATGAAGGATTCGAAGGATTTCCCGGAAGAAGAAATTATGAAATGCCGGAGTATAAAGAGTGGTAGACCAAGACATAAATAAAAAACTAGATACGGTTCAAATGATGGTAAACATGGGCCCTCAACACCCCAGCACCCATGGAGTTTTTCGCATGGTTCTTGCCGTTGACGGGGAAAGAATAGTCGACGTAGAGCCTCACATAGGGTACCTGCATCGAGGTTCTGAAAAGCTCTGCGAGGGTGAAATATATGTACAAATAGTAACTCTGTTCGATAGGCTCGACTACTTAAGTAATTTGAATAATGAGATGGTTTTCTGTAGGGCAGTTGAGAAATTGATGGAGCTGGAAATACCCGAGAGGGCTGAATATATCAGAGTGATTCTATGTGAACTAAATAGAGTTGCTAGCCATTTATTATTTATCGGCACCTTCGGTCTGGATGTAGGAGCAATGACACCCAGTATGTATATGTTCCGTGATCGAGAAAAAATCCAATCTATGTTTGAAGCTGTGACTGGAGCTCGAATGATGCATAACTATATTAGGATAGGTGGCATCAAGAACGATGTTCCTGATGATTTTATCCACAGAATGAAATCCCTCATAGTGGAACTCAAGAAAGGACTAGAGGAAGCCGATAAACTTCTCAGCTTCAACGAAATCTTTTTAGCCAGAACCAAAAACATAGGCACAATGTCGGCTAAAATGGCAATAGAATACGGTGTTAGTGGTCCCTCATTGAGAGCTTCTGGAGTGCCCATAGATATACGTAAAGATCATCCCTATTCTATATACGATAGATTTGACTTCGGAATACCCATAGGAGAAATCGGGGACTGTTGGGATAGATACTATGTTCGACTAGAGGAAGTAAGACAATCCATATCCATTATGGAACAGGCGCTATACCAACTGCCTGATGGAGATACTATAACCCCTACCAGATTCTTACTAAGACCACCCAAAGGAGAAGTTTACGTAAGAGGAGAGAATCCCAGAGGGGAAATAGGAGTCTATATGATTAGTGATGGAACAGACAAGCCGTATAGAGTGAAAGTGAGGCCTCCTTCATTTTGTAATTTAATGACAATAAAAGATTTGCTGATAGACACCTACGTTGCTGATGCAGTAGTCATTCTTGGTTCTCTGGATATAGTTCTTGGAGAAGTAGATAGATGAGTCTAATCATAGATGTAGGTATGCGCGTTTCCTTGATATTAGGCCTACTAACTGGATTATCCGTCGTTGTACTGTCTCTAGTTTGGGTGGAAAGAAAGTTTCTAGGTAGAATCCAAATGAGAATGGGTCCAATGGTAGTCGGACCTTACGGTTTGTTACAGCCTGTTGCGGACGCCATAAAACTTGTAGCTAAAGAAGATCTGCTATCCCCTTGGGTAGATAGAATTGTATATTGGATAGCTCCTCTCGCAGTCTTTATTCCTAGCTTTATGATATGGGTAACCATACCAATTTCACGAGACATAGTAATCAGAAACATGGATATGGGACTTTTCTATATTATTGCTTTCTCCGTTCTTTCTATAGTTGGCCTCGTCGCTGCAGGATGGGCATCATCAAATAAATATGCTGTACTAGGTGGATTTAGGGCTGCTGCTCAACTGATAAGTTATGAAATACCTTTAATTATGGCTGTTTTAGGTGTTGCCATGTTAGCGCAATCTCTAAATCTACAAGAAATCGTTAACCAACAAGATACTTATGTTTATGCATTGGTTCAGCCATTGGGATTATTGATCTTCTTTATTGCGGGTTTAGCAGAAATTGGAAGAACTCCGTTTGACATACATCCGGCCGAATCAGAAGTTGTTGGAGGTCCATTTGTTGAGTATAGCGGGGCACATTGGTCCATATTTTTTCTGGCAGAATACATCAATACATTCGCTGTCGCGGCACTGACAGTTCTAATGTTTCTTGGCGGATGGCTACTCCCAGGTTTGTCTGGAGGCGCAATAACTACTGTGGGAGTCTTGGTATTTTTTGCGAAAACCTATTTGGTGATTTTGATAATATTCTGGTTCAGGGGAACTTTTCCAAGGCTGCGCATAGATCAACTAATGTCTTTCGGTTGGAAAATGCTGGTTCCCTTATCTTTCCTCAATATAATATTGACCGGTTGTTACATGTTCTATGGTTGGCCAGCATGGCTCATGAGCATAATATCCGTAACCATACTTGCAAGCGTTTTTTGGTTGGTAAGCAAACGTATGAACAATACTAAGAAAGAGTATACGGTTCACATTTATAAACCTGAATCATTGGAGGTCAAAAATGCTGGGTAATCTTAAGGGCCTCCTTGTAACTCTTTCCTCAATGCTTAGAAAACCCGTAACCTATCAATATCCTAAGGAACACAAGCCTATTGAAAACCGTTATATGGGATTCCCCGTATTAATGTGGGATTCTCAAATCAGTGAGCCCTATTGTACAGGTTGTATGGTTTGTGTTCGTTATTGTCCGACACAATGTATGACAGCGGTCATGAAAGACAACCCTTTGCATGCTGAAGGTGTGAGTAAGAGAAGAAAAATTGTCGACAGTTTCGAAATCAACTTTGGAAGATGTATTGTCTGTGGTATATGTGTAGATGTTTGTAATTTCGATGCTATCGAAATGAGTCACGAACATGAATTAAGTAAGTATGCCCGTAACGACAACCGATCCGACTTGACCAGACTATTGGAAATGGGCAGAAAATACCAAGAAGAAACCGATTGGAAGCCTAAAACGAATGCTAAGGAAAGTGAAGAGGAGGCTTCAAGTTGAGTTTGGCAGGCATAGTATTTTACATTCTTGCTGTTATATCCATATCTATGGTAGGCGTGTTGGTTTTAATCACCACCAATTACGATTTGAGCTTGGCAGAGACAGTATTCTATATACTTGCCGCTATATCATTGGTGGGAGCGCTAGGCGTAGTAGCAACTCGCAATGTGATTTATGCGTCATTCTTGCTATTGACGTCACTAATGGGAGTGGCAAGTATATACCTGCTACTCCTTGCAGAGTTCTTGGCTCTAGTCCAAATTTTGATATACGGCGGCGCAGTAATCATCGTTATCCTGTTCTTCATAATGCTCACACGAGTCCATGAAGTCAAATCGATTACTGACAATTCCCAAAAACCGTTTGCGTTTATCACGTCCCTGTTGGTTTTTGGTCTCCTGTTGGCCGGTATATTGAACAGCAATATAGAGGTGGGAGAGCGTAGTTCTGTCCCCTTCACTGAATTGGGCACCTCTTTGTTCACGCAATGGGCTGTACCATTTGAGGTGGCATCTCTTGTTCTCCTTATAGCACTTATAGGAGCAATCGTAATTGCCCGACCAAAGGAAGATGAATGAGTCTAATACACTTTCAAATATTGAGTGCAGCAATGTTTTCTATAGGTCTATATGGAGTACTAGCACGGCGGAATGCCCTACTGGTGCTTTTATCTATAGAAATAATGTTGAATGCTGTAAATATAAACCTAGTAGCATTTTCGTCCTATGCTGAATCTGCTCAAGAGGTGGGTCAGATCATAGCTATATTCATAATAACAGTAGCAGCAGCCGAAGTGGGTTTGGCTATGGCCATCATACTAAGATTGTTCAGAGACAGATCGTCTGTAGATCTCGATGACATAGACTTAATGAAATGGTAATACGGCTTTAAATATATGGATCCTATATCAGACAATTTGAATAATACGGGCGTGCAAATAGCGTGGATAGCTCCTGCGCTTGGAGTATTATCTTTCACCGTGTTGGTGCTTTTCAGGAAGTATTTACCTCAACAAGGATCTTTCATATCCATTGCCTCTATGCTGGCTAGTTTCGGGGTTTTTTGTTATGTGTTGAATTCTTTTATGTCTTCAGGTGGTGGAGTATTCTCAGTTGAATGGTTCAACATAGGCACCCATTCTTTTACTCTTGGAATAATAGTCGACGAATTGTCTCTCGTTATGCTGGGACTAGTAACATTTGTAGCTGCTAATGTTCAAGTTTTCTCCATAGGATACATGAAAGGAGACGGTTCTTTCGGCTGGTACTTTGCAGTTCACTCACTTTTTGCCGCGTCTATGTTAATGCTCGTACTTTCAGATAACTTGCTACTACTTTACATGGCGTGGGAACTAGTAGGGGTTTGCTCTTATCTGCTGATAGGATTTTGGTATGAGAAACGGTCTGCCGCAGAAGCTGCTAAAAAGGCTTTTGTAACGACTCGTATCGGAGACATAGGCCTGCTTGTCGGCATACTACTTTTGTATAAAGCAACAGGAACATTCAATATCCTAGATATATTCCATGCGGCGTCAAATGGTGGTGTTGATTCAACTATTCTTACCTCTTCTCTTCTCTTGATATTCTTAGGAGCAATGGGTAAATCAGCTCAATTCCCGTTACACGTCTGGCTGCCCGATGCGATGGAAGGGCCTACTCCTGTAAGCGCTCTTATTCATGCGGCTACCATGGTAGTAGCTGGAGTGTTTTTGGTTGCAAGATTATTCCCCATCTTCACGACTACAGAGTCGACCATGTTTATAATATCCACAGTTGGCCTTACCACGGCTCTCCTTACAGCTGGCATAGCCTTGGTAATGACAGATCTTAAGCGTGTCTTGGCTTACTCAACAATTAGCCACTTAGGATTCATGATGTTAACACTGGGATCCTTCGGGTATACAGCCGCCTTATTTCACTTGATAACTCACGCCTTTGCAAAGGCACTTCTATTCCTTTGTGCGGGCAGCATTGCTCACGGAACAAACGACGTAAGAGATATAAGGAAAATGGGAGGATTATGGCGTCGAATGCCAATCACCTCTGGAGTATTTAGCATCGGGTTATTTGCCTTGGCTGGCATACCTCCACTCAGCGGGTTTTTCAGTAAGGACGAAATTTTGGTTGCTATTTTGGACAACGGAAATTTACTCTTCTTTTCATTAACCGTCTTAGCGGCATTACTCAGTTCTCTGTACATGGCCAGGCTGTTTTTCTTGGTGGTGCTCGGCCCGCTGAAAGCCGAGAATGAGCATGCCCACGAATCTCCTTTAGTTATGACGGTGCCTCTGATATTATTAGCATTCTTGTCCATATTTGCAGGCCTTATTGGGCCAGGATTTGCGGGATATTCGGGTATTGGAGACTGGCTCTTTTTTGATAAACCTCACCACTACCACATTAACTTTTTGGTAGCAACTCTCTCATTATTTGCTGGTATAGGTGGCTTTGTTTTAGGATGGATGATTTATTACAGAGGCATTTACTCCTCTTCTCTAATATCAAAAAGGTTTTCTAGGGTACACAACCTATTGGAAAACAAGTATTACATAGATGAATTTTATCAAAAAATAATAGACACCGTAGCTCTAGCTTTTGCTAGATTCTTAGCCAATTTTGACAGGGTTGTAATAAATGATGCTGCGGTTAATGGCACAGGAAGATCGGTTTTTCTTTCTGGTTGGAGATTAAGATATTTAGAAACAGGAAAAGTTTATAACTACGCCCTTGGTATGGCTTTAGGCTTAGTGAGTATCGGTCTATTCTGGTGGTTTGTGGTCCCATCTATTTGAGGATGTATGTCTACATTAACTATTTTAACAGGACATAACATATAATATGAGTGCTAATTTACTTGCATCTCTGATAGGAATCCCTTTCATCTGGGGATTGGTATTAGTGTTTTTCCCCAAAGATAAAGTCAGGGACATACGAGTCCTGTCTGCAATAATATCTTTCATCCTGCTTATCCTCACTGGTTATTTATTCCTTAACTATGATTACACTTTGGGGGGGTTTCAATTTGTACAAAACACTCCTTGGCTTAACTCAATAGGTATATCCCTTTCTTTTGGAGTAGATGGAATATCAGTTCCTATGATCTTGCTCACTGGTATAGTAACGTTTACCGGGGTTTTAATTTCGTGGAGTGTGGAGGAAAGAGTAAAAGAGTTCTTTATCCTGTTCTTCTTACTGGTTGCCGGAGTTTTTGGCGTGTTCGTTGCCTTAGACCTGTTCTTTTTCTTCTTCTTTTATGAGCTTGCCGTGATGCCGATGTATCTACTGATTGGTGTTTGGGGTAGCAGTTCCGATTTCGGTTCTTTTCTTAGGCCCAAAGAATACGGTGCCATGAAGCTTATGCTAGTTCTAGTAGCAGGAAGTGTACTCGTCTGGATAGCGCTCTTGGCGATTTACGTCGAAAGTTCATCTGGGACTTTCTCACTGCTAACCATTGGAGAGGCGACTTTTAGTAGAAATTTCCAAATAATCTTCTTCCCGATGTTTATGGTGGGGTTTGGAATATTGGCAGGCCTGTGGCCTTTCCATACCTGGTCTCCAGATGGGCATGTTGCAGCCCCAACATCGGTTAGTATGCTGCATGCCGGAGTATTAATGAAATTGGGAGCATACGGCATTATAAGAGTTGGTATTGATATATTGCCAGAAGGCGCCCAAGAATGGA
>VFHP01000005.1 GCA_009391535.1 SAR202 cluster bacterium
TGTATGATATGCCGTCGATATGTCTACAACTTCGTAAGTATCCGGCAGACCCATAATGTGGCCCATCTCATGTGAAATAGCTTCGGCTGAGTAATCGCCGTAATCGGCACCACGTAGAACACCGTTCCTTATTAAATTACCATCGACGGGAAGTAAACCCGAAATAACGGTAACGGGCTCGGGTGAAAAACCTACAATCGAAGGAAAAGAAAGTGCTTTCTCATCGGCTATTACTACTACTGAGTCAATCTCACTAAAATCGAAATCAGGATCTGCTAAATCAACTGCTTCCTGCATGAACCGAAGGTAATCATCGGACAACAACCAATCATATGATTCATGTTCCCCACTCATTCTTAACCATTTATGAAGAGGTTCAAACTGAAGGTCGAAATCAGGATCTGCTAAATCAATTCCTTCCTGCATGCCTTCAGAGAAAACACTTTCAGTTGAATTAACTGCGTTTGCATTTGGGAAATCAACAAACAAAACTGCAGCGCGAGGACCACCGTTCCTTATTACATTACTATCGGCGGACAAAGACAGATTAATTACATTACTATCGGCGGACAAAGACAGATTAACCCCCTTGTCAACGGCTACAAAAGCTGAAGTCAAAGGAAAAGAAAGTGCATTCTCATCGACTATTACTACTACTGAGTCAATCTCACTAAAGTCGAAATCAGGATCTGCTAAATCAACTGCTTCCTGCATGAACCGAGCTTGGGTCTCGCCCGACGACCATGCGAATTGATCATATGATTCAAGTTCCCCACTCATTCTTAACCATTTATGAAGAGGTTCAAACTGAAGGTCGAGCTTTCCCGAACTCATTGTTTCTAAATAATTTTCTGCTCCAGGAATGTGTTTAGAGAAAACACTTTCAGTTGAATTAACTGCGTTTACATTTGGGAAATCAACAAACAAAACTGCCACGCGAGGTGAGCCTGTTGAAGACATTCGAATACTTGAAATTGGGAAACCCGACGAAAAGAGGGACTGTTCCGCCTGTTTTAATCTGCATGGGGTGACGTCAGATGGTGCAGGTGCAGGCGTAGGTGCCTGAGAGCAGGCAGCCAATAGAACCAATAGAGCAGCAAGTATTACTAATCTAAGCTTCATTACTCTCTGATTGTTGGCATGACCAACTATTGCTGCAGCCACTTTTGTTCTTCCATAAAGACCACTAGCGCTTGCCGCTGCAAGACCTTGTACAAACTCAATCTCTCCAACGGGTTTTAATTCTTCGGGACCATCTTTTCTATACATCGACCTTGCTTCTATAAAAACAGTTGATAATATATTGTTACCCCTCCAACGTCTGCGGAAAGTTCATGTAGCATGTATCTTTCGTACGGAGATCTCTCAGTTCGAAAATCCCAAAAATGGTGGTGGGGATCGCAAATTGGAAGATCAGGTTCTATAATTGCTTCTTGATTCAACGCTAACCATTCATTGCCTGTAGTTGCCATTGCAAATCCTCCAAGTGCAATTCAAATCCATAATAGCATAACCTTGTCAACACTTCAGATCCAAAATCAATTTGCAGTAGGTTAGATTTGATGATACAATTTACGGGAACTCTTGATGAAAGAGACCGCCTTTAAATCAGTCCAGAGAGGCTGGCAAGGGGATTAACCTGAAGTAGAAACTAAGACGCTGATCACCTCTTGCTTAAGGCAGGAGGTTTTTTTTGTACTCAAAAATACTGATGACTAGAGAACAAATAAGAAGAGCGTTAATACGCATCTCTCATGAAATCTTGGAAAAGAATCAGGGCGTTGATGACATGATGCTAGTAGGCGTTCATACTAGGGGAGTCCCTATAGCTAAAAGAGTGCAAACAATTATCCAAGGATTCGAAGGACAAAACGTGCCAGTAGGAGCTTTGGACTTTAGGCTTTATAGAGATGACCTCAAAGACACTCCCTCTATTGGGGAATCTCAAACACTTATACCATTCGATATTGCGGATAAAAATATTGTGTTGGTTGACGATGTTCTATTTACTGGACGGAGCATAAGAGCAGCAATGGAAGCGCTAATAGACATAGGTAGGCCAAAATCAATCCAACTTGCGGTATTAGTAGACAGAGGACACAGAGAACTACCATTGCGAGCCGATTATGTAGGGAAAAACATACCAACTTCTTTGAAAGAAAGAGTGGATGTACTCCTATCTGAAATTGACGGCGACGACAGCGTGGTATTAAAAGAAAGTGACATTGGATCTAATAAAACCAGAACAAAAGCTCAGGATTTAGAATCATTAATTAGTACAAAATGACAAATTTATCTGGCAGAAATATAATATCTTTCGACGATCTATCTATAGATGATGTTCTATCGATATTCGAAACTGCCGATGAAATAAATGCTGATCCAAAAAAGTTTTTTGGGCATGCCTCTGGAAGGATAGCATCAACCCTCTTTTATGAACCTAGTACAAGAACCCGACTTTCCTTTGAATCATCCATGCAAAGGCTAGGAGGCGGTGTTATATCAGCATGGGACGTAAACGCCTCTTCAGCTTCGAAAGGGGAGTCATTAGCAGACACGGTTAGAGTAGTCAGTTCGTATAGTGACATTATGATTATTCGACATCCTTGGGAAGGAGCAGTAAAACTCGCAGCTGAATATTCTCAGGTTCCTGTAATTAACGCTGGAGATGGCAAACACGAACACCCGACGCAAACACTTTGTGACCTCTACACCTTAAGAGAACGGCATGGTAGCCTAGAAGGATTAAATGTGGCTATTTGCGGAGACTTATCAAACGGTAGAACCGTCCATTCTCTGGCATTTGCGCTCGCGCGTTTCGGATCTAATATCATTTTTGTTCCAGGTGATGGAAATGACATACCTGATTATGTTCTTCGCAGACTTGAACGGGACTACAAAGCCCATATACAGAAAGAAGGATTGGGAATACTCAAGGCCTTATTCAATAGTGAATCACCAACAGAAACTGGTAGCTCTATAAATGCAATCTATGTCACACCAAAAGAACCACATCAACTAGCCATGTCTTCTCTAGAAGGTAACACCGTAGATTTTAATATACCTGAGGGTGAATCACTGTCTTTATATGTAACCAGAAGACAAACTGAAAGAGGAAGCATTGAAATAAATAAGGGAGACTATCCATTTCTAGATGAAAAGGCTCTTAGTAGTAGTAGTTTCAAAGATGTTTCGATACTGCACCCATTACCCAGAGTGGATGAGGTAAGCCCGGAAGTTGACCAAGATCCGAGAAGCCTATATTTCAGACAGGCTGCGGTCGGAATACCTATCAGAATGGCCCTCATGCTACATTTACTTGGATCCACAGATGTTGAGAATAAAAAGGAAAAGGTTTTTAACTCAGGACAATTTAGTGGCGTTAAGTATGCAAGAAGTGACTTCGTATGCTCAAATGAAACTTGCATAAGTAACAAAGAAACTCAGTTTAGTAAACCAGCGTATGAAATTGTAAAAGACAAACAATATAAATTACGTTGTCTCTACTGTGATTTTGAAACCATCTGCGACTTAGTCGGCAATATTGAATCAAAGTTTTTTTATTCTACAGAATTGCTTGATAGATTCTTGCCCACAGTACTACTAGAAAACGTAAGATTTTTCAGGTCAGATGAAGAAGCAAAACTAGCTGGGTTTAAAAAGGCATCTGACAGATGGAACAAACTACAATGGAAAACTGGGAGAAATAGTCGCGACTGGATAGAAACTATAACTGAATAAGATGACATTACTGCTAAAGAACGGAAGAATTATAGATACCTATATGAATTGGGATTTTACTGGTGACGTGTTGATTACTGATAACCGCATCACCAACGTTGGCGTTATTGATGTTTATCCAGATGATACAAAAATAGTAGATATATCCAATATGATAATAAGTCCGGGCTTTATTGACCTGCACTGCCATCTAAGGGAACCCGGAGAAGAAAGCAAAGAGACGATAGCCACAGGCACTTTGGCTGCCGCTGCTGGAGGATTCACTACCATATGTGCTATGCCCAACACCATACCGCCCATAGACAACCCAAAGATAGTTGAGGAATCTTTAATTAGGTATGATAAAGATGGAGTCGTGAACGTTATGCCTATAGCTTGTGTTTCTATAGGGAGGGCAGGATCAATTTTGACAGATATGCATGGGCTTGCCGCATCCGGGGCAATTGGGTTTAGTGACGATGGCAATCCTGTTCAAGACAATGACTTAATGCGACAGGCCTTAATGAAGTCATCACATATTGGATTACCCGTCATAAATCATTGTGAAGATTCATTACTGTCCAATGGGGGAGTAATGAACAAAGGACACCTATCAGATTTTTTTGGCTTGAGAGGATGGCCATCCTTAGCAGAAGAAAAAATGGTGAAAAGAGATCTGGATATGGTTGCATCATTAGGTGGATTCTTGCACCTAGCTCATATAAGTACTACAGGCAGTGTGGATTTGATAAGGATGGCAAAAGAAAAAGGTGTTATGGTGTCTGCGGAGGCTACACCACATCATTTAACTATAACTGAAGATTCTACGAAAATTTATGACGGTCCCAAAATGAGAATAAACAACATGGCTAAGGTAAATCCGCCTCTGAGAAGCCAGATTGATGTCCAGGCAATAGTACAAGGTCTTGCAGATGGTGTTATAGATTGCATCGCAACAGACCATGCTCCTCACTCTATAAAAGACAAAAATGGTGATTTTAATAACTCCGCATTTGGTATTTCCGGTTTAGAAACCGCTTTGGGTTCCCTAATGCAACTGGTTCACAACAACTTTATAAACATAAACACGCTTGTAAACAGGTTAACTCTTGGACCATACGAGGTTATAAAAAACACGAAGATAATGAGGCCAACACTCTCTCCTGGCTCTATAGCAGATATCACTATATTCGATCCCAATTATGACTGGATCGTGAATTCGGATAATTTCGTCTCTAAAGGCAAAAATACCCCAATTGAAGGCCAGATAATGAAAGGCAAAGTAATGATGACTTTGATAAAAGGAAACGTGGTTTTCGGAAATGAGGTGGATCAGATTGATTAAGCCAGCATATCTAGTTTTGCAAGATGGCTCATTTTATGAAGGTGAATCTTTTGGATCGAATGATACAGCTATAGGTGAATTGGTGTTTAACACTAGCATGACCGGCTATCAAGAAATGTTAACCGATCCATCTTATTCCGGACAGATTGTCATGCCAACATATCCAATAATTGGCAACTACGGTATTAACGAAAATGACATGGAATCCAATAGCATAAAAGTATCTGGTTTCGTAGTTAGAGAACATTGTCTAGATCCTAGCCACTCAACATCCATAATGAACCTATCTGATTATTTAATTAGCAATGGAATACCAGGCATTTCAGGTATCGATACCCGGTCGTTAGTCAGAAAAATAAGATCATCTGGGGTTATGATGGGAATGATTGCTATTGACATTGCTCCTGAAGAAGCTTTGTCATCCATCAAGAATCATCCACAATATGATACTAGAAATTTCGTTGAAGAGGTATCTACAATAGAAAAATATTCCTGGGGAGAGGACGACAATGCACCTTTAATACTGGTTAGTGACTACGGCCTCAAATACAATATTTTGAGAATCCTAAGATCCAAAGGCTTTAGGGTTATGGCTCTGCCTTCGAATACAACATATGAAGAAATATCTGCCATGAGGCCACAGGGTATCATTCTTTCTCCTGGACCTGGAGATCCGGCTTTGCTGGACACTCAAATCGATATTGCAAAACACCTGTTAGGCGAAATCCCGATGATGGGAATTTGTCTTGGACACCAAATAATTGCCCGAGCATTTGGTGCAGAAACTTTCAAACTGAAATTCGGACACCGGGGAGGGAATCATCCAGTAAAAGATGAGCATAGTAGCAGGGTATACATTACTTCTCAAAATCATGGCTACGCTGTAGATTTTAATAATCTACCCACTGACTTAGTGGTAAGCCACACCAATTTAAATGACGGAACAATAGAAGGGCTTGAGCACAAAGATCTCCCAATAATGAGTATCCAGTACCATTCAGAGGCTTCTCCTGGACCACTGGATAATATTTATTTGTTTGATAAATTCTTGAGGAAAGTCGAAAATTATTGGAATGACAGGTAGCTTAAAACAATTTAAATCTCTGAAGGATCATAAATGAACAAATTATCTAAAGTATTGGTCATAGGCTCTGGTCCAATAATTATAGGACAGGCAGCAGAATTTGATTATGCCGGAACACAAGCCTGTAAAGCACTTAAAGAGGAGGGTGTAACTACGGTGCTTGTTAATTCAAACCCGGCGACAATTATGACTGATACTGGCATAGCAGACATAATATATATAGAACCTCTGACAGTAGACGTTCTGACTCGGATAATCGAAATAGAAAGACCTGACGGCGTGCTTCCGACATTGGGTGGTCAAACCGGTCTCAACCTAGCAGTTGATTTAAACGATGCAGGAGTTTTAGATAAATATAATGTCAGACTGCTCGGAACACCACTAGAAACAATAAGAAAAGCCGAAGACAGAGATCTCTTCAGAGATTTGCTAATAGAAATAGGTGAACCAGTACCGACAAGTAAAGTGGCAGAGACTATGGAGCAAGTAGAAGACATCGCCAAGGATATAGGATTACCTATTGTAATACGTCCGGCATATACTCTAGGTGGCACAGGGGGGGGGATCGCTAACACTTGGAATGAATTAATAGAACTTGCAAAAGGAGGCCTGAGTGCAAGTCCAATCACACAAGTTCTACTAGAAAGATCTCTCGTAGGGTGGAAAGAAATAGAATACGAAGTCATTAGAGACGGATCAGATAATTGTATAACCATATGCAATATGGAAAACATGGACCCAATGGGTGTTCACACTGGTGACAGTATAGTGGTAGCACCCAGTCAAACTTTAACAGATAAAGAATATCAAATGCTTAGATCTGCTAGTCTCAAAATCATCAGAGCATTAGGGATCGAGGGTGGGTGCAATGTTCAATATGCTCTATCACCCAATAAATTGATAGAGGATACTCTTCCAACTGGCTATCAACATTCCAGTCCCTACTACGTAATAGAAGTAAACCCAAGGGTAAGTAGAAGCTCGGCATTAGCCAGTAAGGCCACCGGATACCCGATAGCAAGAGTCGCCGCAAAAATAGCAGTTGGGAAAACCTTGGATAAAATACACAATTCTGTTACAGGCAATACTACTGCCGCTTTCGAACCAGCGTTAGATTATTGTGTGGTCAAAATACCAAGGTGGCCCTTCGATAAATTTGCCACTGGGGACCGCAACATTGGCACACAAATGAAAGCTACTGGTGAAGTAATGGCAATAGAAAGGTCTTTCGAGTCTGCCTTCCAGAAGGCTGTGAGGTCCCTCGAAATAGGCGGATATAATATGATGTGGGAAGATCCAGATTGGACAACTGAGCCTAAAGAAGTATTGGATAGCTTACCTCTCTTCCCAACGGACTTAAGGTTGTGGGCCCTTATGGCCTCATTGAGGCGCAATATAGAGGTAGAAGATATATCTAGACACACAGGCATAGACCCTTGGTTTATAGACAGGTTTAAAAATATTGTGGACATGGAGAACAGGCTCCGGCAATCTAGTTTAACTGCAGATATATTAAGAGCTGCGAAGAAAATGGGGTTCTCCGACCAGCAAATAGGACATATCAAGACAACTTCCACTGACGCTGTACGCAGTAAAAGAAAACAATTTGGCATAATACCAACGTATAAAATGGTCGATACCTGCGCAGCTGAATTTGAAGCTGTTACTCCCTATTTTTACAGCACATACGAAATTGAGAACGAGGCTGAATCTCTTGCAGATAACAAGTCAGTTGTTATTGGCAGTGGACCCATAAGAATCGGTCAAGGAATAGAATTTGATTACTGTTCTGTACATGCTGCGTGGGCACTACAAGAAGCAGGAATCAAGAGTATCATGGCTAACTCTAACCCAGAAACCGTATCCACAGATTTTGATACAAGTGACCGCCTCTATTTTGAACCGCTTGATGAAGAGAGTCTCAAGGACATCATAGACAATGAAACACTAAATTATGATGATGGTCCTGATATCCCGGCCTCAATGGTTCAATTCGGGGGTCAAACCGCCATAAACTTATCGCAAGAATTAGATGAATCAGGGATGCCAATACTTGGATCCACTGCCGATACCATAGATATTGCCTCGGATCGTGCTCGTTTTGAAGACTTTCTAACTCAACTTGATATACCAAGACCGCCAGGACATGGAGTTAATTCGTTAGAACAAGCTTTGACGGTAGCAGAAAACATTGGCTATCCGGTTCTTGTTAGACCTAGCTATGTCTTGGGCGGAAGAGCTATGGAGATAGTTCAAAACCAAACTGAATTGATAAGATACGTCAGTGCTGCTTCTCAACTAGGAACAAACCATCCTATTTTGATTGATAAATATTTGGTAGGAAGAGAAGTGGAATTAGATGCTATTTGTGATGGGGAAAATGTATTGATACCAGGGATAATGGAACACATAGAACGAGCAGGTGTTCATAGTGGAGATTCTATGGGTATATATCCCGGAGTTACGCTCTCCGAACAAGAAGTTGATGTATTAGTTGAATACACCACGAAAATAGGACTTGCTCTTAATGTAAAAGGACTTATGAATATACAATATGTAATAGTTGGAGGAGACCCATATCGCAGCCCAGAGGAATCTAAAACAGAAACCACTAATTCTTCGATATACGTATTAGAAGTGAATCCCAGGTCCAGTAGAACCGTACCGTTTTTGTCTAAAGTAACTGGCGTCCCAATGGTTAACATAGCTACTAAGATAATGCTTGGAGATTCATTGACTTCACAAGGTTACTCAGGAGGACTATCAAAACGACAAGATTTAGTAGCAGTAAAAGCCCCGGTGTTTTCTATGTCTAAACTTGCAGGGGTAGATACATATTTAGGCCCAGAAATGAAATCCACAGGTGAAGTTATGGGTATAGATCACAACTTTAGAGGAGCATTAGCCAAAGCCTTAATAGCAAGTGGTCTAGTGTTCAATCCCGGTGACTCCATACTACTGAGCATAGCTGACCAAGACAAAGCATACGCCTTACAATTAATAAAGTCTTTGAATGACTCCGAATGTAAACTATACGCCACAGAGGGAACTGCAGCCATGATAGAAGGTTTGGGAATGCCAGTTACGATGATCACTAAAAAGATGGGTGAGGGGCATCCGAATGCTGTGGATGTCATAAACGATGGCATTGTTAAAGCAGTTATAAATACCATAACTGGTGATAGGTCTCACCTTCAGGATGGTTTCGAAATACGAAGATCAGCTGCAGAGAAAAGGATTCCTTGCTTTACATCAATAGACACAGCCAGAGCGGCAGTAGAGAGCCTATTAAGTGGAACCACAGGGTATAACGTAAAATCAATAGATAAGTATCTTAAGAATATTACTCCTTGACCAAATACAAGCATAGTGCCTGCCAATTATTATTGTACTTTTTTAACCGTGACCCTTTTTATCCTTCTGCCAAGTGTAGTCAGGATTTGCAAACGTATACTATCATGCTGCAGTTCGTCACCTGGAACTGGAATCTTTCCAAGTTCATGGTAAATTAGACCACCAAGTGTATCAAATCCGTCCCCCTGAAGGTTTAATCCAAATATTTCATTGACATCATCTAATGGAATTCTTGCGTCCATAACTGCTTCATCATCGCTTATTATTTCAGTTATGGATTCCCCTGAATCAAATTCATCTTCTATTTCCCCAACTATTTCTTCTAGTAAATCTTCTATCGTTACTAGCCCGGCAGTACCACCATACTCATCTACAACGATGGCTATTTGTATCCTTTTATCCTGGAAGTCTCTTAAGAGATCATCTAGTCGTTTAGATTCTGGTATAAACAAAGGAGTTCGTACAACTTGGGCGATGTCTTGACCTTTTTCATTATCGTCAAGTGTTCCCAACATGTCTCTAGAGTGCAAAACGCCTATCACGTTGTCCAAAGTCTCTCCATAAATGGGAATTCTACTGTGGCCACTATCCGCCATCAATTCTGCAATTTGAGACAATGAGTGATTTGATGGTGCTCCAATAATGTCCATCCTCGGAATCATTATCTCTCTAGCCGTTGTCTGGTCTAACTTTAGTATGGAAGTTATCATCATACGCTCATGAGGCTCCAGTCCCGATTCTTCTTTTTGGTCGTCTCCATTAGCAATGTTTATCTGTTCAGCCAAATCGTCAGTATATTCGTCGAGTGAACGAGGTTGGTTTTTTGACTCTGATGGATCACCAAATAGAACATTCAACTTGTTTAGTGGGAGAATTATCAAGAAAAACGGATAGAAAAGAAGGATTATGTATTTAATTGAAATAGGCAACTGAAAACCAATATAATTTGAAAAGGATCTAGATATTATCAGGACGATAAGTAGTAGTATAACTCCCAATGAGATACCGGTAACCGTGGTTTCGGCGCTATAAAGGACAGAAACAAAACTACCTACGATCATAGAAACAAAAAACAATTCAGTAACATATCTACCATCCTGGAATATTGCTCTGACTACTTTATTACTCCCGGTAGTAACCGCTCTGTCAAGATTCCCGACAACAATATGAAAAAGGAGATATAGAATTGTGGCTAGCAGAAAGGTTGAGCTATATAACGAACCGTCAGTATCCACTATGTGCACCTTCCTTGTTGGAGTCAGAGGATAAAGGTGTTTTTCTGTCAATCGGTCTTGCAGGCATGCCCACTACAGTAGTCCCAGATCTTACATCTTTTGTCACAACTGATCCGGCTCCGGTAATGGCATTCGATCCGACTTTTACAGGAGCAATCAATTTAGTATCACTTCCTATAAATGCTCCTTCTTCAATGATAGTTTGGTGCTTTTCTTTTCCATCAAAATTGCATGTTATAGTACCAGCACCAATATTAACCTTGTTTCCTATGAAACAGTCCCCCAAATAGCTGAAATGCCCAATTAATGCTTCTTTTCCAATTCTAGAGTTCTTTATCTCAGCAAAATTTCCAATCTTTACGCCTGATTCAATATATGAACCATGTCTTATATGACTAAATGGACCAATATTGACAGCATTACCTATAGTTGAACTCTCAATCACAGATTCAAATATGTTACAGTCGGCGCCAACAGATGTATCAAGTAATCGTGAATTGGGCCCTATTTTACTTCCTTTTCCAATATGTGTATCGCCCTGGAGAGAGGTGTTTTGATATATCACACTATCTTTATCGATATGGGCACTGATTTCTATGTAACATGGCTCTACTATATCAACTCCATTGAGTAACCAGTAAGTATTTATTCTATTTTGCAATACAAGCCTTGCCCTGGAAAGGTCATGTAAGGTATTAACTCCTATAGTTTCGCTAGAGTCTTCGATCGTATACGAATCCACCAATAAACCTTCTGCATAGGCAATCTCAACCAGTCTAGTTATATAAAATTCATTTGTGGAGGATTCGGGTATTTTACCTATAACCGCCGGTAGCAATTCAGATCTTATGCAATAAGCCCCGACATTGAATTCACTACTAACATTCACATCGTAATCTTCATCCCCATATTCAACTATGGCATTAATATCGTCCGTATCATGTTTTCTAGATATTAAACCCATATTTCCGTTAAATGGGTGATGGGATGTCATAACAGTAATAAACGCACCACTAGATTCATGTTTTTGAATTAGCGAAGAGAATGATGCAGGTCTTATCGCTGGAGTGTCTCCATTAACAATAAGCCAGTTTCCATCGAAGGATTCTAATTCATTTCTGGCTTGCAATAGGGCATGACCCGTGCCCAAGGGAATATCTTGTGATATCAATGAGGCAGACATTTGTTGAATCTCATCTGAGTCTGCGATCTGAGGAGAGGTGACAATCAGCACTTTCTCTACTCCGGCATCTGATACCGCATCAACCACCCAGCTTAGCATAGATTTACCGCATATTTTATGTAGCAATTTGGGAACCGAGGATTTCATTCTAGTTCCTTTACCACCACCTAGAACCAATGCACGTAATTCAGCCACCACGACACCAGCCACTGAGAGTCACTCTGCCGGATTTCGACATAAAGATAAGTTTTATCCTTGTAAACAAACTTCAGAATATCTGATTTGGCGTAATCATATCAGTCATAATTTTCAGTGTCAATGTGGTAATAAAGTGATAGATAATATGATATTCTATATACTCTGTGACAGGTAGGGGAGGTGGCCGAGAGGCTTAAGGCGCCGCTCTCGAAAAGCGGTTCCCGAGTTTTCGGGACGTGGGTTCAAATCCCACCCTCTCCGCCAAAACGTCACTGTATATGCGGAGAGTTGCTGGAGTGGCCGAACAGGCACGACTGGAAATCGTGTAGGGGAGCAATCCTCTCGTGGGTTCGAATCCCACACTCTCCGCCAGCAAACTACTTAATGCCCAAGATGTCAATTTTACTGCCAATACAATAAGCATTGGTATCATGCACATGGATTAAATCAAAAGAAAAGAAGAGGAGACTACCGTAGCAGCCTTCCTCTTCTTTTTCTATTTTAACCTGTATATATTTGCTATATGACTAAATGTGAGGCTCTATAGCTCCGCACTTCTCATCAGCGAATATCAATGGTGTCGTGGTTATTCTGCCAGAGACTCCAACGGCCTCGATTGTAAATATACCTGTACCAGGCCATCTAGCTATCGCGCTTGTTGCACTTGGTGGCTTGGTCTTAAGGGTCTTAGTAATTTCCAACGCACCAGCGGCATTTGCACTACCGGTTGACCAGATAATGCTGGTATCAGCATCTCGAACTACCGACAGAATCACAATCTCGTTAGCCCGGAAACCAGAACCGAAAACACTTATTGGTGAATCGTTCAGAACACAATTTGTATCTGTTACTATCGTAGCACCATCTAATCTAGTCAATGACTCCTGTGAAGCAGCTCCAGCCTGTTTAGAAGCCAAAGCTGTACCTGATCCCAAGGTCATAACCAGTAGAAGTGTAAGGACGAGAACACCTTTCATAGACAAAATTCTATTCATATTAGAGCAGCCCCCTTATTATTTAACTTCCTAGTTTTCACGTTACCACACCATCTGTGTCGTTAACTCACGAAACTCACCTAATAATATCACCACGGCTGTCTATGTCAACCCTTTATACCAACCAAGTTATGAAATTAACCTATATATAACCTTTTTTGATGGTGTTTTGTTTGGTTTTTTTATGTATGTAAATACATAAAAAATAAGGGAGAACAGTTCGCACTATTCTCCCTCATCTTTTTATGAGAATTAAATTTGCTTACGGCAATGGATAATTGTCGAGCAAACCGCCTTCGCCAGGACATTTACCATTGGTGAACATCACAGGAGCTGTTGCCAGTCTTCCTTTAGCGCTCAAAGCCTCAACGGTCAGCAGTCCCTCTCCAGGCCATCTGGCAATATCACTTGTCTTGCTCGGTGGCTTGGTCTTCAGGGTCTTAGTAATATTTATAGTCCCAGCGTCGTTTGCATTACCTGTTGACCAGATAATGGCAGTTTCGGCATTCTGTATAACGGACAAAATAACCAGTTCGTTGGAACCAAAACCAGAACCCCAGACCGTGAATTCAGAATTGTTGTTAGTACAATTCTTAGCTGGCGTTACCTCGGCACCATCAAGTCTTACAGTGGCTTCTTGAGAAGCTGCTGAGCCCTGACCACCAGCCAATGCAGTCCCAGATCCTAGGGCCATGACGGTCAATAGAGCTAAGACTATAATGCCTTTTGCGGACAAAAAACTCTTCATATTAGGTCGGCCTCCTTCTTAGCATATGCGAGGTAATCATATCATTACAGGCTTTTATGTCAACCCTTAATTCCAATTGTTTGTACAAAACACACCGTGCCAATAACGAATTTGTGGCAATTATGCGATAAAGCCAGCCTTTGTCGCAAATCAAATATATATTTTCTACGTATACAAGTGGATGTATTTATTGATCCTATTTGGTATAATTCGGCCTTGGTATCACTTTAAATTTTAAATTGACCATTACCTTAATTATTTTTCGTTGAGAAACGGTTGGAGGCCTTGATGTTCAGTGTATCGCCAGGCATGGAGAGTCACTTTGCTGATATTGCAACACACCTGGTATTCCAATTGGCCGTCATCCTAGCAGCTGCTAAACTAGCAGGAGAGCTTTGTGATCGTTTTCTAAAAATTCCTTCTGTGTTGGGGGAACTGGTAGTAGGAATAATTATCGGACCTTACGCCTTAGGAGGACTATCAGCATTCGGATTACAGCCTTTGTTCGAACTTAACGCACACTCAGACGGTGGATTCCCTCTATCCCAAGAGCTATTCGCCGTGTCCCAAATCGCTGCAATAGTATTATTGTTTGCAGCCGGATTAGAGACGGACCTGAAACAATTCTTGAGATATGCCGGACCGGCCTCAGGTGTCGCAATAGGTGGCGTGCTAGTCCCGTTCATATTCGGTGTAGTTGCAACTTTCCTCTTTAAACCTGGAGGTATTGCAGGTGACCAACTAATGTACTCCGCACTATTTGTAGGTTCAGTGATGACAGCTACTTCGGTTGGAATAACAGCCAGAGTACTTAGCGATCTAAAACAACTAGATTCTTCGGAAGGTGTTACGGTTCTCGCTGCAGCAGTAGTAGACGACGTCTTGGGGATATTGGTGTTAACTGTAGTTGTCGGCTTAGCATCGCCTGATGGAGCCTTTTCTTTATCCAATATAGTAACTACTGGCATTAAGGCTTTGGGGTTTTGGATAGCATTGATGGTGGGCGGCATACTCTGTTCAAAGTATATATCCATAGCATTCTTATCGTTCCGGGGCACAGGTGCACCTTTAGCACTGGCCATGGCATTAGCATTCGTAGCTTCAGGGTTGGCGGAGTCCTTTGGGCTCGCTATGATAATAGGGGCTTATACGATAGGTTTAGCTATATCAGGCACAAATCTGGCTCGCCATATAGAAGAATCTGTCATGTCTGTTTACCACGTTTTTGTACCTATATTTTTCGTGGTTATGGGAATGATGGTAGATGTAAGTGCCATGAAATCTGTAATTACTTTTGGCATTGTTTTATCGATTCTAGCAATCATTAGTAAAGTTGCTGGCTCAGGTCTACCGGCCTTAGCAGTAGGGTTCAATAGAAGAGGGGCATGGAGGATCGGTATTGGTATGCTTCCCAGAGGTGAGGTAGCTTTAATTATGGCAGGAATAGGATTATCTCGGGGAATAATCGGAGCTGATGTATTTGGCATAGCTATAATGATGACGGTTATAACAACCTTACTTGCACCCATTATCCTAGTACCCGCTTTCAAAAATGGGGGGCAGGGGACCAGATAGATCAACGGCCCCTGTAGCTCAGGGGATAGAGCACTGGCCTCCGAAGCCAGGTGCGTGGGTTCGAATCCCGCCAGGGGTACCAGGATCGCCGCGAATCTATCTGAATAATTGTGATGGACAGGCTTAGATTTGCAGATAATCACTACATAGGATATGTTTCAGTCCTGTAAAACAAAACATGACGCAGACTTAATAACACACCATATTGCTGAGCCCGAAATTAGTCCTAATTCGTCCACCGCTCTCTTAGTAACGTGACTAATTACAATGTGACCGCAATCTATCTCTATCCTATACATACCAGACTCTATATATATATCTTTTATAATGCCCTTTTTAATATTCCTGGCGGATAAACCTCCTGGTTCAACAGACGCCAGTATAACATCATCTGCTCTCAAACCAATTCTTACATCCTGACCTATCAAAACATCATTAGATACTGGAATTTCCAAAGAAAATGATTCTGAAACACACTCCATAATCCCCTGATCTGGAAAAATATTCTTTACTTTAAGGCTTAATACGTTCTCCACTCCTAACAAATTCGCAACTCTCTCTCTAGCGGGATGTCCAATCATAGACACTGGATCACCCAATTCCACCAGACCACCTGATTCTATTATGGCCAGCCTGTCTCCCATTGAAACTGCCTCTTCCTTGTCATGTGTGACCATAATGACCGGTATGCCGATACTCTGGAGAATCTGTCTCACATATGATCTGGTCCTACTGCGTGTGCCAGAATCCAGAGAAGAAAACGCCTCGTCTAATAGTAATAACCTTGGATCAGGTGCTAGGGCCCTAGCCAAAGCCACTCTCTGTCTTTGACCGCCAGATAATTCCCATTCATACCTATCCTCCAAACCATTCAAGTCCAATTTTTCAACTAGAGTTTCAATCAAGTTGTCGGATTCTTGATAATTTCTTATTCCATAAGCTATATTTTCAATAACAGTCAAGTGAGGAAACACCAACATATCTTGAGGAACATATCCAACTTTTCTTTTATGAGATGGTATATTTACTCCGTTTATCTTATTAAATACCTCGACTCCTCCTATACTGATCACACCTTCTGATGGAGTCAGCAAACCAGCTATAGTGCGTAAAACTGTAGTTTTGCCAGAACCCGAAGACCCAAACAACACTAACACCGTGCCTGGTTGCACTTCCAAATCCATAGAGAGTTTAAATCCCCCAACAATTACTTCAAAACATCCATACGTAGATTGGGTGTTCATGCAGATCTCCCATATGACGGTCTAGATGCCATCAATCCCAGGAAAAAAAGAATTGACACTGATATCAACAGTGCTAACACAGATATAGCAATTGCAAATGTAATATCAGTCTCCATAGCCCTCAGCGTAGCTAATGGCAACGTTTGTGTTTTACCAATAATACTGCCAGCAAACATTATGGTTGCCCCGAATTCAGAAAGTGCCCGAGCCCAAGATAAAGCTAATCCTCCCAATAAAGCCTGCCAAGTGAGAGGAAGAGAAATACGCCAAAAAGTCTCCATTGGTGTGGAGCCAAGTGTCTGTGCAATATCTTCATAAGTCCTTGGCACACTTTGAAAGCCTATTCTTGCAGCTCTTACATAGAAGGGGGCTGAGACAAAAATCTGCGCAAAAATCACCGCAACTGTGGTGAATGGCAAACTAATCCCCATACCAACCAAAAACTGTCCCAGGATACCATTATTACCGAATGCCATAAGAAGTGCTATGCCTGCCACTACTGGAGGAAGTACTATTGGCAACTCTATGAGAATATCTACGACACGAAATATTCCTTTTGTGTTGTGAGCCAAAATATATCCTACAGGAGTACCCACGATAACTATTATAAACATGCTGATGGCACTGGTATAAAGTGACAAATACAAAGCTTTATAGACCATCGGATTACTAAGGCTTACCAAAAACTCTTCGTCGGATATAGCGGCATATAAGAGTGCCACTAGCGGAATCCCTATGAAAGAAATGTAAAGAAAAGTTGCAATGGATCCTGAAATCCTAAAGCTATTAAACATACAAAATTTAAAATATTTGTTCATTGTTCAATTATCCCAAAACCATGTTTTGAGAGTAATTCTTGTGCACTATCAGACAAGACAAATTCCATAAATCTAGAGGCCCCTGATTTGTCAGATCCATCAATGATAACTGCTATGGGATAAAGTATCTCTGGCATATGTATCTCAGGTATATGTATGATATTCATTCTATCATTGTTATTATCCGTGACGTCAGTTATATAAACCAAACCTGCATCGGCTTCGTTCAACAAAATCTTCGCCACTACTTGACGAACATTAATTTCTTCAGAAACAACATTTTCAATAACCCTATTATAAAACCCCTCTCCATACAGACCAGACTCTTCCATCATCAACAAAGTTTTGTTGGAATAATTTCCAGATGGAACAACTTCGTTTGATAAAACCAACCTTACACCTTTATTGCCTATGTCCTCTATTTTTTTAATATTGTTGTTGTCAAATGGAGTTATCAAAACCAATTTGTTTCTTGCGAAAACTGTGTAATTATCTATGAAACCATTATCATAAGCCACTTTTATTTGACTTTCACTAGCAGCTGCAAAAATATCAGCATTCGCTCCATGGCGTAACTGTGCATTCAAAGTCGATGTGCCAGCAAAATTGAAAACTATGTCATAGTCTGAGTTGTCAGCCATGAATAAGTCCCCGATGGCAGTAAAGGAGTCTGTCAAAGAAGATGCAGCAAACACCGTCACGACAGAAGAATTCTTGTCAGCAGTGTTGTTGTATATTAAGTTCATAATTCCCCATAATATAAAGACTGTCGGCAATATATATAGAAAATATAGTATCTTTTTGGATTTGTTTAATAACATCTTAGTTGACGAACACCCTCGAACTTAGACAGCATGTCAAGTCACCTCGCATGTGTATAGAGCCAGTATCGTATCATGTTGACGATAACCTTGCCAATTTATATACTCTAATACAATACCTGAGCAAGAAGTTATGCCCATACGGGTAGTATCTTGTTTGCAAGTAACCCAAGAATGTCGACATACAGCCAGTATTTGGAGTTATGATCTAATGAAAATTGGTATACCAAAAGAGATAATGCATAAAGAGACTCGGGTATCTCTAGTGCCAGATTCTGTCATAAAATTACTCTCACAAAACAATGAGGTTATAATTGAAACCGGTGCGGGGGAACAAGCGACTTTCCCTGATAAATCATATTTAGAAGCTGGAGCAACTATAGCTGAAAGATTTGAGGAACTAATTTCCGAGTCTGATATTGTGTTGAAAATACACCCACCTAATATGGATAAGCATTTGGGTCGAGTGGAAACTGATTTGTTGAAAGATGGCTCATGCCTTATAGGTCTCCTGCAACCTCTATCAAATACAGGTTTGATAGAAACACTGAGATCCAAAAACATCACCAGTTTAAGCCTAGATGCCATACCACGCATAGCCAGAGCACAAAGCATGGACGTGCTTTCATCAATGAGTTCTCTGGCTGGATATAAATCCGCTATCATGGCCGCCAACACCTTGGAAAAATATTTCCCTATGATGATGACAGCAGCCGGAACATACGCTCCTGCGAAAGGCCTGGTGTTGGGTGCAGGAGTGGCTGGATTACAGGCAATAGCAACTTCCAAGAGACTAGGAGCTGTTATGCAAGCATTTGATGTTAGGCCAGTAGTAAAAGAACAGGTTGAGAGCGTAGGTGCAACGTTCGTAGGATTAACCGAAGAGGAAAATACAGAAGACTCTGGTGGATACGCCAAAGAAATGAATGAAGAGTCACAGAATAAAGAACGAGATCTAATCCAACACTATGCCAAAGATGCAGACTTTATAATTACTACCGCTCTAATACCCGGAAGACCAGCCCCGACATTGATAACCAAAGAAATGATTACAGCAATGAAACCTGGCTCGGTCATTATTGATCTGGCTGCCGAATCTGGTGGTAATTGCGAAATAACCAAACCTGGTGAAAAGGTAATGGAAAACGGAGTGGCTATATTCGGACCTCTCAATTTACCTAGCACAATGCCAATCCACGCCAGTCAAATGTATTCAAGAAACGTTGTGAATTTACTAGAACATATAATGAGTGAGGGAGAACTCGTGTTGGACTTAGACGATGTCATAACCTCGGGCTGTTGTATCACGCATAAAGGTGAGTTGATCAGCTAATTACTTGGCATCTGTATCACATGAATACTGGAGGTGCAGTTATTAATATTACGAGGATTAAAATATGATAGAGGGACTACTGGTATCATTATTTATATTTATCTTGGCTATATTCTTGGGATTTGAAGTCATAAGTAAGGTGCCTTCCATACTCCACACCCCACTAATGTCTGGTTCAAATGCAATTTCTGGCATAGTGCTTATAGGGGCATTGATTGTTGTGGTAAGAACCGATGAAATGCTGGGTACCGTTGTGGGTATTGGAGCTGTGGTATTAGCCACGATAAATGTAGTGGGTGGATTCATGGTCACAGACAGGATGCTCCAAATGTTTAAGAAAGGCCCTAGTGAAAACAACCCATGACTCTACTTGAGATAGTTAACATATCATATCTTGTTTCGGCTGTACTGTTCATAGTCGGCCTGAAAAGATTGAGTTCTCCAGCAACGGCTAGGTCCGGAAATTTATTGGCCGCCACTGCTATGTTACTTGCGGTGGTAATCACACTAATAGACAGAGAGGTTTTGGACTATATACAAATATTGTCAGGAATTGTTTTAGGATCCATTATTGGAGCAGTATTCGCGAGAAGCATACAAATGACTGCAATGCCTCAAATGGTGGCAATCTTCAACGGATTAGGTGGCGCCGCCTCTGCTTTAGTGGCATCGGGAGAATACCTCAAGCTTTCATCATATGAATCAATTGGAATCGAATACAGCTTCACTATTGCACTTGGTGCCTTTATTGGTTCAGTTACATTGTCGGGTAGCTTTATAGCATTCGGAAAGCTCCAAGGCATAGTAACGTCCAACGCCGTGTCTTCCATGGTGGTGAGAGGGTCGAATCCAATACTATTCATAGCTTTGGTAGGAATGATCGCGGGTATCATAATTGCACCGGAGAATGATCTATTATTTCTATCCTTGATAATAACCTCATTAGTTTTAGGTATATTATTGGTAATGCCAATTGGTGGGGCAGATATGCCCGTAGTTATAGCATTATTGAATTCCTACTCAGGCATGGCAGCTGCTGCTGCTGGATTTGCCTTAGACAACCTACTACTAATCATTAGTGGATCGTTGGTCGGGGCTTCAGGTTTTATTCTTACCCAAATCATGTGTGACGCAATGAACAGATCTATTTGGAACGTTATGTTTGGTGCATTCGGAGCTGTAACAGCTGATTCGAGTGATACCAATAACCAGGTAAACCAAGCAATCTCTACAACGGCTGAAGATTCCGCCATAATTCTGGCTTATGCGAAGTCTGTAATATTCGTACCTGGATATGGACTGGCAGCAGCACAAGCCCAACATCAAGTAAGAGAATTAGCCACTTTACTCCAATCCAGAGGTGTGGATGTGAGGCATGCTATACACCCAGTAGCAGGAAGAATGCCTGGGCATATGAATGTTCTTTTAGCAGAAGCGGATGTTCCTTATGATCAGTTATACTCTATGGAAGATATTAACGAAGATTTTGAGCGAACCGACGTAGCGGTAGTGGTGGGGGCAAATGATGTGACCAATCCAGTGTCACGAGATGTTCCAGCAAGCCCTATATACGGAATGCCTATCCTAAACGTTGACATGGCGAAAACAATAATATTTATAAAGAGAAGTCTTAGTCCTGGCTTCGCTGGGATAGACAACCCATTGTTCTACAACCCCAAGACTCGCATGTTATTCGACGATGCTCGACGGGCTCTTACTGAAATAGTAAATGCCATAAAAACACTGTGATTGGTTGATTCTACAGATATCTAACAAACTTGTTTGTTTCATCTACAATTATTGTTTGAGGCTCAATCGTTTCATCGGACAATTCAAACCCCATTATAATTATCTGGTCACCCTCTTTTATTAAGTGAGCAGCAGCACCATTCATGCAAATCATGCCTGAGTGACGTTCTCCAACCATAACATACGTTTCGATTCTGGACCCATTAGTGTTGTCTACCACCAGTACTTTCTCTCCTGGCCATAATCCAGTTCTATCTATAAGATCCTCGTCTATAGTTATACTACCAACGTAATCAACATTGGCTTCAACAACAGTGGCACTATGTATTTTTGACCGTAACAACCATCTCATATTATTATGAGTCTCCCCTGTAATTAGATTTCAACGAGTCAGTGGAAGCTCTGAAAAACCACGCGATTATACTACTTAACGTCAGTTTGTGAAAGACAGATAAACATAATTTCTGATGAATTCCATAATGTTTATACGTCATACAGACTATCCTTGACACCGCCAATGATAATCAGATAGGCTAATAGCCTAAAGACTGAGAAGGAGAAGAGTAAAGGAACTCAAGATTCTTAGCGAGTCTGATACGGTGAAAGCAGATGAATCTTCTTCCTTGAAAATCACTCTGGAGTTGCTCTCTGAAACTAAGCGTATCTTAAGAGTAGGATGAGACGGGATCCTCCGTTAACGGGTTATAGCAAAATGCTTTAGAGAGCCCCAAGCGGGGAATTAGGGTGGTACCGCGGGAATTAACCTCGTCCCTTAATGGACGAGGTTTTTTGTTTATACGAGTATACAGAAATAGTGCAGATATCTGTTTAACTGGTACATCTTCAGATTTATAGCTTAGTTT
This sequence comes from SAR202 cluster bacterium, assembly GCA_009391535.1. Lineage (GTDB taxonomy): Bacteria > Chloroflexota > Dehalococcoidia > Lucifugimonadales > UBA2985 > VFHP01. The sequence continues at coordinate 22,266 of VFHP01000005.1, forward strand.
GCTTCTAAGGAATATCTATGGTTAACAAGAAAAATAACAATACGGGACACAAAAAAACATTTAATTCAGTAAATTCTAAAGTGGTTTTTCCTAAAATGGAAAAAGACCTTCTGTCTTGGTGGACTAAGAACGACATTATGAAGAAATACTTGGTAGCCAATCAAAATGCTACCAAAAACTGGTCTTTTATAGACGGACCTATAACAGCCAATAACCCTATGGGAGTTCATCACGCATGGGGTCGTTCCTATAAAGATCTATACCAAAGATATAAAACTATGCAAGGTTTTAAACAAAGATATCAAAACGGGTTTGACGGTCAAGGGTTATGGGTAGAGGTGGAAGTAGAAAAAGAAATGGGATTCAATTCCAAAAGAGATATAGAGGAATTCGGCATTGATCGTTTCGTAGAAGCCTGCAAGAAGAGAGTTCAGCATTACTCCGATATCATAACAGAACAATCTATAAGACTTGGTTATTGGATGAACTGGGAAGATTCTTACCATACAATGTCAGATCAAAACAATTACACGATATGGCATTTTCTGAAGAAATGCCATGAAAAAGGATGGCTCTACGAAGGAACCGATGTAATGCCTTGGTGTCCAAGGTGTGGAACCGGATTGTCTGAACACGAAATAGCAACCGAGGGATACAAAGAAATAATACACTCGAGTGTATTTGTAAAATTTCCTCTGGTCGGGAAATCAAATGAATACATTTTGATTTGGACTACCACCCCATGGACCTTAACATCTAATGTTGCCGCAGCCGTGAATCCCGAGCTGAAATATTCAAAAGTATCCCATAATGGCGACGTTTTCTACATCTGCAAAACACTAATAGGAATATTCGGAGACGAAGTTGAAGTGTTAGAAGAGCTAGATGGAAAACAGTTAGTAGATACTGAGTACGTAGGACCATTTGATGAACTAACAGCACAGCAAAATATTAAACACACCGTAATACCCTGGGATATGGTTAGCGGGGATGAGGGAACAGGTATAGTACACATAGCCCCAGGATGTGGTAAAGAAGACTTTGCCTTATCTAAGGAATTTAACTTACCCGTAATAGCTCCCCTAGACGAGTTCGGTAATTACGTGAATGGATTCGACTGGCTTGAAGGTAGTAATGTTGCGGACATAAATGATCCCATATTCAAAAGCTTAGAAAACAAAGGATACCTTTTAAAGATCCAAAAGTACTCACACAGGTATCCTGTGTGTTGGAGATGCGACTCTGAGTTAGTATTTCGATTAGTTGATGAATGGTTTATTTCTATGGAAGAATTAAGGCATTTAATAGCAGATGTAACTAAGAAGATAAATTGGATTCCGTCTTTTGGTTTGGAACGAGAACTGGACTGGCTCAAAAACATGGATGACTGGATGATCTCAAAAAAGCGTTATTGGGGGCTGGCATTACCAATATACAAATGTCAATGTGGTAACGTGAATGTAATAGGAGGCAAAGACGAACTGGAATCAAGAGCGGTAGAAGGATGGTCAAACTTTTCAGAACATTCACCACATAAACCTTGGATTGACTACGTAAAAATTAGATGCACAGCTTGCAACTCTATAATTGAACGAGTAAAAGATGTAGGTAACCCTTGGTTGGATGCAGGAATCGTTCCATATTCCACTTTAAAATATCTATCTGACAAAGAATATTGGAGTGAATGGTTTCCGGCAGAATGGATATCTGAAAGTTTTCCAGGACAATTTAGAAACTGGTTTTACTCCCTTCTTACAATGAGTACGGTACTTGAGAATCATGAACCTTTTCGTTCAGTATTTAGCTACGCACTAATGAGAGATGAAAAGGGTGAGGAAATGCACAAGAGCAAAGGTAACTCCATAGAGTTCATAGAAGCCGCTGACAACATGGGTGTGGACGCTATGAGGTGGGTGTTCGCGAGACATAATCCTGCACAAAACCTAAGTTTTGGGTATACGGCAGTGGAAGAAGTCCGAAGACATTTCCTCTTAACCCTGTGGAATATTTATTCGTTTTTCACCACATATGCAATTATAGATAACTTTGATCCATCTGAAATATCACGGATGGATTCCGGCTCTAATACGAACATGGACAATTGGATAATGTCAGAATTGAACTCACTGATATTGAACGTGACTAAAAGTTTAGATGAATATGATTCAACTACCGCTGCCAGAAACTTAGAAGAATTCGTAGAATTATTATCCAATTGGTACGTGCGCAGAAATAGAAGAAGATTCTGGAAAAGCGAAAATGATGAGGACAAGATAGCTGCTCATAGCACCCTCTATATATGTTTACTAACTATAGCCAAATTAATTGCTCCTATCACCCCATTTATAGCAGAAGAAATATATCAAAACCTGGTTAGAAACGTGGACTCAGAAGCCCCGGAAAGCGTACATTTGTCTCGTTTTCCTGTCGTTGATACTAGTAAAATCAATGATAGGTTAGATACTGCTACAAGGTTGGCCATGAAGATATCAAGTATCGGACGCTCAGCTAGGAGCAAGGCTGGTATAAAAGTTAGACAACCTCTGCATTCGGTTCTGGTAAGAACACCGAATGGCAGTGAAACAGATGACTTGAATATGGTTAAGGATCAGATAATTGAAGAATTAAATGTCAAAGATGTACTGAAACTCGATAATGAACTTGAAGTTTTAGACTTCCAAGTTAACATCAATAAAGCTGTATTAGGACCCAAATACGGATCAGAAATGTCGGCAATCGCTAAAGCTCTCGAAGAATTAGACAGTAACGAAATAGCTCTTAAGGCTAGAAACGGCGAATCTTTTGATGTGGCAGGTTATCAATTACTCCAAGAAGACATTTCGATAAACATCATTGATAAACCAAATTTTACTTCCATATCCGAGAATGGATATACAATAACTATAGCCACTGAAATGTCTGCAGAATTAATCGGTGAAGGAATAGCAAGAGAACTAGTACACAAAATACAGGGCATGAGAAAATCTGCTGGATTTCAGATAGAGGATCAGATTTGTATATATTATGAAACTGGAGATGACATTTCAGATACAATCACTGAATTCTCATCTTATATACAACAAGAGACCCTAGCAGATTCATTACTCGCTGAAAAACCTACAAATGATAGCTATACAGAACGTCAAAACGTTAACGATTTTGATTTACTAATTGGAATAGAAAAAACATCGTAAGGAGTTAAAGTAGCTTTGATATATAACAACAAAGATTACAAATCTTTACATATCCAAGTTAACGATGGAGTGGGATTTATTGCATTTAATCAGCCGGATAATGAAAACAAGATAAACCTTTCGATGGCAAATGACATTCGTGCAATATGTGAAGAGTTCAATTTTTCATCAGAGGTAAACGTTGTTCTAATAACAGGTACCGGGAAATACTTCTGTGGAGGAGATGATGAAAATAGTGTTAGCCCGGAGATCTCCGACCAATTGAGAAATGAAATATATAGGATGCAAAACTTTAGAGTAGCAAAATCTTTACTCAATATCGATAAACCGGTTGTATGTGCAATAAACGGAGATGCGATAGGACACGGGCTAGAGATAGCCATGTGCTCAGACATCAGACTTGCGGTACCAAATGCAAAGTTCAGCATGCCCCAAATAATCCACGGTTCAATGCCTTGGGACGGGGGTACACAATTGCTGCCTAGGTTAATTGGACGATCAAATGCATCAGAACTACTAATGACTGGTAAAACAATTAACTCCAAAAAGGCATTAAGCATTGGCCTAATTGAATCCGTAATACCCAAGCCAAAACTGTTGACGGAAGCCAAGACCCTGGCCAATTCGATATCGAAATTGGGACCAATAGCCACTAGGTATGCCAAAGAAGCCGTATTGAAGGGAATAGACATGACTATAGAACAAGGCATGCGGCTTGAGATGGATTTGAATCTTCTTTTGCAAACTACCGAGGATAGAGCTGAAGGTTTATCTTCATTTATGGATAAAAGGACACCCAAATTTACTGGAAAATAATCAAAAACCACCTGCAAAGATTTAATAGAATGAATAACAGTTTTCCTACAATCATATATCAGAAAAGTGGAAGGGTGGCTAGCATAATACTAAATAGGCCACATGTTTTGAACGCTCACAATATCCAAATGAGAGACGATCTTTACCAAATACTAGAAGCAGTCAGAGACGACACAGATGTTACGTGTATAACATTAACAGGTGCTGGTGAAAGGTCATTTTGCACAGGTGCAGACCTTACCGAATTTGGCACGGCTCCATCCCGAATTATAGCTAGACAGGTGAGGTGGGAACGAGACCTGTGGGGTTTAATGTTAAGCATAAATAAACCAATTATTGCGGGTTTGCATGGCTATGTGTTAGGCTCTGGTATGGAAATGGCGATGCTCTGCGACATAAGAATAGCCTCACACGATGCCATATTCGGAATGCCAGAAGCAGCCTTGGGAATGATCCCAGTAGCTGGAGGAACACAAATCCTACCTCGAACTATAGGAATAGGGAAAACTATGAGCTTACTGTTGACACACAAGAATATATCTGCTCAAGATGCTAAAGATATGGGAGCCGTTAATGAAGTAGTTGACAGAGAATCTTTGTGGCATCATGTTATTAAAACAGCTGAACAGATATCCTCCCATGATGGATTATCATTAGAAAGTATAAAAGTAAATGTGAGAAACGGATTAGACTCACCAATATTGGAAGCCTTGAATGCTGAATACAACACTGCCTTAAACATGATAATGGCAAGAACGCTTTATTTACCTGTATAAGTTGTATTATATTATATAGCAAATACACACATAAAAATCTTAGACGGAGGCACAACATACATGAATACCACCGAATTACTTAATATTACAGCTCTGATAGTTCCAGATAGACCTGCAATAATATTTGACGAAAAGGAAATTTCATTCGGAGAACTTGGAGACCGAGTCAATAGACTCGCTAACGGCTTGGCTTCTCTAGGAGTAGGGTCTGGCGACAGGGTAGCAGTCATGCAAGTGAACTGTAACGAACATATAGAAAGTTATTTTGCAACTGCAAAACTAGACGCGATATTTGTTCCCATTAATTTCAGGGCTAGGGCAGAAGAACTAACCTTTATGTTAAACGACTCAGGTGTGAAGGCAATAATTCTTGGTGAACGATATCAGGATATGCTCAATACAATATCTCCCGAACTTACCACCGTAGAAAGCAAAATAACCATTGAATCTGCAGGTGAAGGATTTGTTTCCTATGATGACCTGATCAAGAATTCTTCTAGTGATGATCTCTTCCCGTTGGCTGACGGTGACGAAACTACTATTATTATGTTCACAGCAGGCACCACAGGCACTCCAAAGGGTGTCATGTTGAGTCATAACAGTTTTACATCATATATATTGGCAAACGTCGAACCAGTTGATATGGAGTCAGCAGAGCGGAATATACTTACGGTACCTCTGCACCATATTGCAGGAATGCAAGCTGTAATGGCAGCTATATACGGGGGAAGAACACTTGTCCTGCAGAGACAATTTGATGCCGAAGGATGGATGAAACTTGTTCAAGACAGGCAAGTAAATAGAGCAATGATGGTTCCAACAATGCTAAAGATGTTGATGGACCAGCCCACTTTCAGTGAATATGATCTATCCAGCCTAAAAGTCATTACCTACGGAGCGGCGCCCATGCCATTAGAAGTGATCAAGAAAGCCATCTCCGAATTTCCAAACACTCGATTCATCAATGCTTTTGGTCAAACAGAAACAGCTTCAACAATAACTATGTTGCCTCCTGATGATCATGATATAAAAGAGAGTGATCCAGATTACGAAAAGAAACTTAAGAGGTTAGCTTCTATTGGGAAACCTCTTCCTGATGTGGAGGTTAAGATAGTTGATGAAGATGGTAGGGATGTGGCCGTCGGTGAAAATGGGGAAATAGTTGCCAGAGGCGATAGGTTAATGAAGGGCTATTGGAACAGAGAGGAAGCCACAAAAGAGACTCTTCGGGGAGGATGGTTATATACCGGAGATCTAGGATATTGGGATCCAGACGGGTATATATTTCTCTCTGGCCGTGCTAAAGATTTCCTAAAGCGCGGCGGCGAAATGATAGCACCAGAAGAAGTTGAACAAATAATTATGTCCCATCCCTCGGTGGACGAAGCAGCAATAATAGGGGTTCCAGACGTGGAATGGGGCGAGCGAGTGAGAGCAATGGTCGTTATCAAGCCTGGACAAGAATTGACTGCTGAAGATGTAGTAGAACACTGTAGGCCTAAAATGGCTGGATTTAAGAGACCAGAGGACGTTGTTTTCATAGATGAATTACCCAGAAACCCAATGGGTAAAGTGCTAAAGAGGGTGCTTCGAGAAGAATATGATCAGCCAATAGGTTCATATGACTAAATAGTCAGATCGTTAGGATAACATTAAGTAGAACTAAATAGCGTATTAAGGGCAATCTAACCTACAAGTCCAGATTGCCCTTAGTTATATTTCTATTTGGTGTATAATTGGTAATCTATATATCCAATCTAGAACCTTTCTGACAGGCAATACACACCTATGAAAAGAGTAACGGATAACAAAAACGAGGAATTTGACCAGATCAAGAGTGACAGGAGACAAGCGGCCCGTCATAAAAGAAAATACGGGCCTAAGATACACGGAAAAAAACTAGCCGAAACTGTACGAAATGCACTGAACAAACGTGCCAGTAAATCGCAAACCTAGTAGCTACCATTCCGCTACTAGGTCAGGACTTTTTGTACAGTTACTCCTATTTCAGCAGGAGAAGGTGCAATGGACACACCCGCCTCAATCAGAGACCTGACTTTTTCTTCGGCTGTTCCAGCAGATCCTGTAATAATCGCCCCCGCATGACCCATGCGACGACCTGGAGGGGCCGTGGTTCCAACTATCAAACCCACAACAGGTTTGTCAACATTTTTGCGAATATATTCTGCTGCTTCTTGTTCTTTTGTTCCTCCGATTTCACCGATAAGAACTATAGCATCGGTATCAGGATCGTTGTTGAATAATTCCAGTATGTCAACGAATGAACTACCTACGATTGGATCCCCACCTATACCAACGCACGTCGACTGCCCGATACCCAATTCCGTAAGTTGATTTACAGCCTCATAAGTTAACGTTCCGCTCCGAGAAACCACTCCTACTCTGCCTGGAGTGTGTATATTACCAGGCATTATCCCTATTTTGGCTTTTCCTTCAGGGGATATCAGCCCAGGGCAGTTGGGACCTATCAATTTAGTAGATTTGTCTTCTAAATACTTTTTGACCTTTACCATTTCCATTACAGGTATTCCCTCTGTAATACATGCTATCAATGGTATTCCTGCATCAGTAGACTCTAATATTGCGTCAGCGGCAAACGCAGCGGGAACAAATATCAAAGCTACGTTGGCGCCAGTTTCATCCACAGCTTGAGAGACGGTGTCGAAAACAGGAACTTTGTCCTCCCAAATAGTTCCTCCTCGTCCTGGAGTAACTCCTGCAACTAAATTTGTACCATATTCCATACATCTGGCGGCGTGAAAACTACCTTCTCGACCAGTCAAACCTTGTACTAATAATTTTGTATTTTTATCGACCAGTATACTCACTGGTACCTCCTCTTAATTTCAAGTGTTAAGACGCAGATTCCTTAATAACGGATGCTGCTTCCTTTAAATCCTTTACCAATGAAATTGTTAGTCCTGAACCAGCCAATATTTCCTTGCCTTCATCCGCGTTAGTGCCAAGCATTCTAACTACAATTGGTATCCTTATTTCAGTCTCCTTACACGCAGCTACAATGCCTCTAGCTGCAACATCGCATCTAAGAATTCCACCGAATACATTTACCAGGATGCGTTTAACCTGTGGATCTGCAAGCAATATGCTGAATGCTTGAGAAACCTGTTCTTCAGTAGCCCCTCCACCTACATCAAGAAAATTCGCTGGCATCGCATCTGCCATAGATATAGAATCCATAGTAGCCATGGCGAGACCTGCACCGTTTACCATACATCCCACATCTCCATCCAGCTTTACATAATTTATACCAAATTTGCTGGCCTCGACTTCTAAAGGATCTTCTTGGGAAGGGTCTCTCAATGCTACTAGATCAGGATGGCGAAAAAGAGCGTCATCGTCAAAATTCAACTTGGCGTCAAGAGCCAAGAGTTGTCCGTCTTCTGTTACTGCCAGAGGATTTATCTCCGCCAGAGAACAGTCCTTCGCCTCGAAAACTCTATATAGATTTGCTATAAGAGTAGAAGCAGACCTAATTAGATCGTTAGGAATATTTATACCATAAGCCAATGCTCTACATTGAAATGGTTGTAGTCCTACTATAGAATCGACATTGACCCTGATTATCCTTTCCGGAGTTTTTGCAGCAACTTCCTCTATATCCATACCCCCGGCCTCACTGGCCATAATAACCGGGCTCTTAGTAGAACCATCAATAACTATAGCCAAATAGTATTCCTTAGATACGGATAGGGTTTTCTCTATCAAAACGTTATCAACTGGAGCCCCTTCAGGACCAGTCTGGTGAGTCACTAATTTAGCACCCAGAAGTTCTCCTGCGATCGTTGCGGCTTCTTCAGCGGAGCCAACGACTTTAACACCCCCAGCCATGCCTCTTCCACCGGCATGTATTTGTGCTTTAACAACACCAGATCCGCCCAAATTCTCAATGATGTCATTCACTTCTTGGGAAGTTGATGCAACACCACCATCTGGCACGGGGATGCCAAATTGAGAGAGAATAGCTTTTGCTTGATACTCGTGTACCTTCATTCTTTATCTCCACTAGGATTTGTGTGAGAGCTCCAGGGATCTGCCGCAATGCAACTCTAGTAATACAAGAGTTTAAATCGACACTGGAGACCCATTGAGTTAAATCATAACCATCTTATCCGAACCTGTCTATAGTAGCAAAGTTGATATATACCATTAATTATTCAACTAATAATGTATATCTTTACTAGTGCCTCCCCCAGCTGCAATAACATCTCCATTAATGGCAATGGACCTAGGAGAAGCGAGAAATGCAACTATGTATGCTATGTCTGAGGCATCTATTATCTTTCTTACACTATTGGTGTTCGCCATTAGTTCTTCAGCCTCAGAAAAGCTGATCCCTAGGCTTTCAGCTTGGTTGGTTAGGTTCTCAAAAGTTCTTTCCGTGCGCGTAGCTCCAGGATGGACCACTGTGCTATTAATACCATGTGGACCCAATTCCTCAGCCAAATTCTTTGTCATTGCTACCACAGAAACGTTACGCATACTGCCAATGGTATTACCAGATTGTCTAGCATTAAGACCGCTGATGTTAATGATTCGCCCCCAACCATTTTGCTTCATGTGCGGGGCTACTGTTTTTGCACACCTCAAATAGCCCATAACTTTAACATTCATATCCAACCAAAATTGGTCTTCGGTCAAATCATCTAGGTCGGATGTGACTGACCTGCTGCTTGGTTGAGCAGCACAATTGACCAATATGTCTATCCTATTCAATATTGTCACAGCCTGTTCAACCATAGATTCAACGGATTTTTGATTCCCAGTATCAACCACTATCGGAATGACTTTCCCTCCTGTTTCAGCGGTAATATCTCTTGCCGCAGCTTCAAGATTATTAAGATTTCTGGACGATATAATTACGTCGACTCCTTCAAAAGAAAGCTGTCTTGCAATTGCCTTTCCTATTCCCAAACTACCACCTGTAACTATAGCCGTTTTACCTTCTAGATTTAGATTCATTCTGAAGCCTCCCTAATTAACAAATATATTAGCCATATCGCTAATACAACTTAACAAATATATGATTTATTGGACCAACAAGACAACCAGTATACTGGCAACAATGTTGCAAAGTATACGTTGAGAGGATTGAATACACATTTTCGCAATGCTATAATGCCGAACATTGCTGCAACGCTACAACCAACCGTGTTAGGAGGAACACAACATGACATATATAATTGCCGAGCCTTGCGTAGATACGAAAGATGGAGCCTGCGTCGATGTTTGCCCTGTAGATTGTATATACGGGCTAGATAATGACGAGGATCGTATGCTCTATATATCTCCAGATGAATGTATAGACTGTGCTGCATGTGAACCTGTATGCCCTGTTAATGCTATTTTTGCCGAAGATGATACTCCAGATAACTACAAGGCCTGGATACCAATAAACTACGATTTCTTCACAGATGAGGCTAGTGCGAGAAGCAAAGTAGACGAACTTAAACCAAAATAAACCCTCAATCGGCACTCAGGAAAGTTAATAAGCAGATGGTTATAAACTAACCATCTGCTTTTTTATGTTTACCTTAATTTCTCAGATATAAAACATCCGGGAGTAACCTTAAGAGGAAATTCTCTACAAACTTTAGGTCTATCATCGTATATTCGACACATTGATGTCTCTGAATCAAGCATAGGGCAATGAAGGCCGGGATGGTCTGAAAATTTCAATATGTACTTGCCGTCCATGGTTACTGAAGAAACAACAGGGACTTGAAGTTGTTTTCCTGTGCTTTTTAAGAGTTCGTTCTCACTGACAGTAAGTTGAATAACCAATGGACCTCTACAACACATTGCTCTGCATTCATTGATACAAATTCGATTATCATAATTCATTGACGTTCCCGTTCAATCTGTACTTGTACCCTTTCATAGTCAGTGTAGCAAAAAGTGGTATAAATGTTACTATAATTTGACCAAATATCTGGTAACACGGACCATATATGCCATGACTATTATGCCGCCAGTGGCAATAGCGATAGGAGCAGAGAAAAGGGATGATATCCACCCCATAAAAAATCCTCCCACAGGAGTAAATCCGAACGTTAGGCCGTATACTCCCAAAACTCTGCCTCTCATTTCCTCTTTTGATGATAACTGTATCAGGGTGCCCATGGTAACATCATATGCCATTAAAGACCCACCCACCCAAGCAACCAATATAGTAGACAAGATAAACCAATTCGAAAATGCAAACAGAACCAATCCCACACCTGAAAATATAGCTGTAGTAACTAACAACAGTGACTTATATTTAAAGTCCCCTAAGAATGCTACCAGTAGCGTGCTTACAGTTGCACCAACACCACTGGCAGCAGACAATATGCCTAATCCCATCGCATCAACAAATAGTACGTCTTTGGCCACCACCGGCAAAATGATCAGGTGTGAAAATCCGAACGCTTCCATAATCAAACTTAGTAACAAAAGTTCTCTGATGTTTTTCCTAGCGAAAATGTACTTTATTCCCTGCTTTGTAGAAAACCAAAAACTCTCGTTGGTAGAACCTAGTACTCTAGATTCAACCTTAACAAAGTATAGAAATCCAAGTCCTACTATGGAGCACGAAGATGCAAAAACATAACTGCTTCCAATGCCGAACCGATAGATTAGATAGCCAGCGATTACAGATCCTATTATTCTACTAATATTCATGGCCAGCAACCTTGCGGCCATAGCATTCAATAATCTGTTGGATCCAACTAGTTGATGAGCTATTGAATTGACTGCTGGTTGTTGTGCGGCCATTACTATACCTTGGAAAAATGCACCCAAAAGAATATGCCATAAAACAATCCGATCATAAATAACTAAGAATCCAATTGTGCTTATAACTGTCGCTCCAAAAACATACAGGACACAAAGGACCATTTTTTTATCAAAGCGATCTACTATTGTGCCTCCAACCGCTCCAAAAATTACTAAACCAACCCCACCTATACCAGCTGCAACACCGACCCAAAAAGGTGAACCAGTAAGATCTAGAATCAACCAGCCTTGGGCAAGCATTCTTACACCCATAGACATAGAGGAAAAAAACACACTTACCCAATACCACCTAAAGTCTTTAACCTGAAATGCACTTAATAGGTTGTGCCTAAATAATCCGTACCTCGCGTTGTTATAGTTGTTAACGATTTCTAAATCACCCCATAATCAATCTAACAAATAAATTGATGTTAGGATAGGCAGTTGACTATAGGTTACAACCTGACTAATATACGTGTCACCGAAACAATGCTGTTTACCAAAAGCAATTCTCAAATCACCAATATATTATATGTAAACCCATTGAGAGAAACCCTTTAGGACAATATAGATAAATATGCTTAACAACTGGAAAAGCGAATATTCTAAAAGCTTGTCAGACTTGGAAAAATTGGTATATCAAAGCCACCTCATAGGAGCGGAACAATCACTAGTTCTTTGGGGTGGAGGGAATACATCCATCAAAACCATTGAAAAAGATTTTTTCGGCGTGCCTCAGAACGTTCTCAGAATAAAAGGAAGTGGGTCAGATCTAAAATCCGTAGAGGCTAAGGACTTTCCGGCAATAAATCTAGACAGGGTTCTGCCTCTACTCGAGAGAGAACATATGTCTGACGATGCAATGGTAGACTTTCTGGATCATTGCCTGATTGAATCAAGTGCACCTAGACCATCCATAGAAACACTGCTGCATGCTTTCCTGCCATTTAAAAGTGTGGTGCACAGTCATGCTGACGCCATACTATCTCTCACCAACACAAAAAAACACAAGGACATCATACAAAAGGCTCTTGGTGGCTCAATTATAGTGCTACCTTATATGCGACCAGGCTTCAAACTCTCTAAGGAAAGTGCAGAGAGTTTGGAGAAACAAAACAATGCCAACGGTTTAATTTTGGTAAACCACGGCCTAGTCACCTGGGGAAATACTCCAGAGGAAGCTTATTCAAAACATATAGATATCGTCACACAAGCCGAAAAATTCGTAACAAAGACCCGTAAGCATAAAACACAAACAGAAACCCAAGAGCGTTTTTACGACCAGAAATTGGTGTCAGCAGTAACACCATTTATTAGAGGTCTAATAAGCAAGAATGATAAATCTGTATTAACGTTTCACTCCGACGAAAAAATTATTGAATTTGCAAACATGGAAAACATTGAAAGTTTGATTAAAATCGGAGCTGCTACTCCTGACCATTTGATGCATTCTAAACGTCTGCCACTTTTTGTTAAAAACACAGACAAATACGATTCAGAAGAACTTGTACTAGAGATTAAGAACGCTGTCGATAAATACACTAACAATTATACTAAATGGTTCTCAAAACACTCCGATCACGCACATCCCATGCTAGACCCTTTTCCTAGGGTCATTATAATAAGAGGGTTGGGAATGTGGACAGCAGGTAAAGATAAACGATCTGCACACATAGCACAAGATATATATAGTCACACAATCGACATCGTAATCAACGCTGACTCAATTGACAGTTATACTTCCTTGTCAGATCAACAGTCCTATGACGCAGAATATTGGCCACTTGAACTATATAAGAAAAGTTTGGCACCAGCAAACAAGGAATTGAGCAGACAAGTGGCATTGGTAACTGGCGCAGCCAGCGGAATAGGCAAAGCAATTACTCACAGATTTTTACAAGAAGGAGCACATGTAATTGCTACAGATGTAGACTATGAATCGCTCAAAATATTAAGTGACGATCTCTGCAAATCTTACGGCAATGACAGGATACTCCCTGTAAAGATGGATGTAACAAATGAATCAGAAGTTTTGGCAGCATTCGAAAATATAAAGTTAAATTTCGGTGGTCTTGATATATTGGTTTCAAACGCTGGAGTAGCATATACTGGTTTAATTAACAATCTAGATAGTAAAGACTGGGAGAAAAGTTTCGCTGTTAACGCCACAGGCCATTTCCTAGTATCCAAACACTCTATAAATACGATGCGACATCAAAACATAGGTGGTAGTATCATATTTATAGCTACTAAAAATGTCACTTCCCCTGGTGCAGCCTTGGGGGCATACAGTGCAGCCAAAGCTGCCGAAGCCCAGCTTGCACGAGTCATAGCAATAGAGAATGGTGAATACGGAATACGCTCAAACATAATCAATCCAGACGCCATTTTCGAAGATTCCAATCTGTGGTCCAGTGAAGTTAAAGAGGAACGAGCTAAAGCCCACGGAGTACTTGCAGAAGAAATACAAGATTTCTACAGAAAAAGAACGCTGCTAAAACAGGCTGTTACTGCCGAAGACGTAGCAGAAACCGCTTTGTTTTTGGCAAGTGACAGATCCATGAAGACCACTGGAGCTATGATACCCGTCGACGCAGGCATAAGGGATGCCTTCGTACGATAAGAATAAATATTATATTAGAAAAAACAGAATCAAATAGGAGCACAATGGAAGATCTGATTATATCTGCAGAAAATATATGGAAAACTTACTCTACTGGAGAGGCCGAAGTTGCAGCATTGAAGGGAGTGGATCTTCGAGTTGAGCGCGGCGACATGATAGCAATAATGGGTCCTTCAGGATGCGGCAAAACAACTTTACTTAACTGTCTTTCAGGTATAGACGATATCGACTCTGGGTCAGTCATCATAGACGACCTTGTACTACATAAATTAGAGGACAATGATCGTAGTGATTTCAGGGCAAAAAATATGGGATTTGTATTCCAACTTTATAATCTTTTGCCCGTATTGAATGCAGTAGAAAATATTGAATTGCCTCTATTGATCTCCGGTGTTAATGCAAAGGAGGCTAGGTCCCGATCCATGGAAATATTGGAAACTGTAAAACTAACAGATAGGGCCAAACACCTGCCTGCAGAACTATCTGGTGGCCAAAGGCAGAGAGTTACTATTGCCCGTGCTCTTGTTAACAACCCGGAAATAATATGGGCTGACGAGCCAACTGGAGACCTTGATAGTGAAACCGCTAACGAAATAATGGATCTGATGACGGATCTGAACAAAAATACAAACCAGACTTTCGTCATAGTCACTCATTCACAAGAAGTAGGGGACCGCACCAACCGTATAATACGAATGAGGGACGGACTTATAGTGGATGACGGAAGAAAGAGTTAAATGTGAAAACAACATATTTGCAAATAGTAGGTAGAATACATGACTGATATTTTCGGGTTATCTACAGAAACTATAGCCCAGACTCTTTTGATTGGATTCGTTATAGCAATATCCATAGTATTAGTAATGGGCTTAAGAAACCGAATAATTTTAAAATTAGCATTGAGAAACATACCCAGAAGACCCGGACAAACGGTGTTGATAATTGTAGGCATTATGCTTAGTACAGTTATCATATCCGCTTCATTAGGAACTGGAGATACACTCAGTTATTCTATCAAGCGAAGCGCCGTAAATGGTCTTGGTGAGATAGACTTAATAGTGACAAAAAAGATGATTGTTGCTCCAGACACATGGGAATTCTCACCTTCGTATATGTCATATTCCGAATACGACAATCTTGCAGAGCAATTAAAGGAATACGAAAACATAGACAGTCTAGCAGCATTACTATCTGAAAATGTCGCAGTCAGCAATCCAAGAACTTCCTTAACAGACGGTAGAGTAAACCTTACTGCCTGGCAACAAAGCAACCACTTTGGAGATTCAACAGGTGATTTAGAGGCAATCTCCGGTAAAACTGTAGACTATGATCAGTTGAATTCAAATGAAATCATAATCAACGAACCTCTGGCTGAAAAATTGGATGCTGTCAAAGGCGATACTATCCAGCTTTATCAAAAAGACGAAATTAATGATCTATCTGTTATAGAGATAGTTAAACCTAAAGGTGCAGGAGGAGTCGAGCCTACAATAGTCATGTCTTTATCATATGCACAAAAGATCTTTGAAGTTGAAGATAAAATTAACTGGGTTTTGATTTCTAACAAAGGAGATGCTTACGAGGGTACAGAGTTAAGTGAAGAGGTTGCAAAACACATTCGTGTCATACTAGCAGATAAATCCGTTGCTCTAGACTTACAGCGTCTCCTCAGTGAAAATCAAATGATTTCTGCTATATCCAGTCACGACAACAATCTAAGCGAAACGCAAAAAGAGGAAATAGACCTACTTACAGAATTGCTACAAAAGGAACCCATTAGTGATGAACTTGTAGATCTATTATCCAAGGATTCTACCAGAACTGAAGTACTGACAGCGCTCAACAATGCCGGCATAAACAAGGAAAAGGTACATAATGCAGAGTTTCTTTTTGAAAGTTTGTCTGACTACTCTATACAAGATATAAAGACTCAACTACTTGAATTAGCCGACTTTCTTGCAGCATTCATTGTTTCCTTCTTCATGATACTTGGTTCATTTTCTATGATGGTCGGTGTTTTACTCATATTTCTCATATTTGTCCTCTTAGCTGCTGCAAGGAGATCTGAAATGGGAATGACTAGGGCAATAGGTGCACGAAGAGGTCACCTGATTCAAATGTTTGTATTTGAAGGCACTGCCTATTCATTGATATCATCAGCCGCTGGTGTAGCTGCTGGATTGGGTGTTAGTGCTTTAATAGTTCTCACTTTGAATAACATATTCTCCACTTTCACAGATTTTTTTGAGTTTTCGCCAAACTTTTCCATTAACGGAATAATAATATCTTACTGCCTAGGAATGGTAATATCATTCGCCACGGTGACCGTGTCTGCATATAGGGTGAGCTATTTGAATATAGTTACAGCAGTAAGAGGTCTTCCTGCTCCTCTAAATGAAAGTTCGTCTTCTCTTAAAGAAATAATTGTCTCCCTAATTAAAGGATTTAGTAAACCCATTGCACTGTTAGTCTCCACGTTCTCGAATCTTTTTGCTTTGCGAGTAATATTCTCAGCATCGCAGTTATTAAAATTTGTTTTTTCATTGATACTCCTACCTCAGGTAATTTTGGTAACAATAATTCGACTCTTAGTACACTTCTTTATGCAGGGATGGTTAGCCCTAATAGCAGGTGCTGGAATAGCATATTGGGGGTCTGAAATAAGAGAGAGGGAGTCACTGTTTGGACTTGGAATAAGTATCACTATAGTAGGTATAGGACTTACGGCACGAAGGTTACTAAGATTAGCCAATTTAGATGTGGCTATAATAGACAGATTCATCTTCACTTTTATGGGTATTGTTATATTGATCTATTGGATATTCCCTATACCTTATGAGGAAATAACCGGCGAACTCGAAGGAGGTCCAGATATACTTTTCACTTCAGGAGTCTCTATGGTAGCAGCAGCTGTATGGACAATAATGTACAATGCGGACATTATTGTAAAAATTGCCACACTATTATCTGGCAGATCAGGAAAAATTCGACCAATATTAGTCACTGCCGTAGCCTATCCTATGAGTGCAAAGTTTCGCACTGGCATTACTTTAGCTATGTTTGCCCTGGTAGTGTTCACGCTCACTGTAATGTCTGTATTAAGCAGTACGTTCGGTACTCAGTTCTCAGATCCTGAGGTTGTAACTGGAGGTTGGGACATAGAAGGAACCATAAATGCCAAGACACCGATAGAAGACATCAGGAAAGACATGAATCCGCAAACTTTAGAAAAAATAGACGCTATTGGGGGGCATACACTGATGGGTGCAGAGGTCAGACCGTTTGATAACGAAGGACCAGCATGGGAAACCACTGCATTATGGGCACTGGATGATGGATTTATGGCTAACGCGGGGTTTGATATAAAAATTGCTGCTGATGGATATGGACCAACTAGCAAAGACATATGGCAAAAATTAATCGACAACCCAAATCTTGCAGTAGTGGGCGGCAATGAAGTACAAACTTCAGAAAACAGACAAGATGGTTGGAGGAAAGATTATCTTAAAGGTCTATATTATGACAGCGAGTCATTCACTCCATTTGATATAGAAGTAAATGCTAACAACTCAGATGCTACCATAAAACTAACCATTGTCGGGGTTTTAGATAGAGTACACGAGCAAAATGGTAGCTCTCAAGCCATATATACCTCAAAAGGTAATATTGATAGTGTGATGCAGTATAACTTGCCTGTAACAAATTACAGATTCAAATTGAAACCGGACTCAAATATTCAGGAAGTGTCCAGAAGTATACAAAGGTCTTTCTTGCGACAAGGTATGGAAACTCAAGACGTTAAAAAAGCCTTACGAGAAGAGAATGCTGCAGGGCAAACTTTCCAAAGACTGTTCGTCGCATTCATGTCGCTTGGCTTACTTGTTGGAGTGGCTGCACTCGGTGTAGTTAGTACACGGGCGGTTGTAGAGAGGCGACAACAAATAGGAGTGTTGAGAGCCGTGGGATACAAAAGATACATGATTCAGGCAAGTTTTCTTCTAGAGTCGTCTTTTATATCGTTGATGGGTGTTCTTATAGGCTTGGTGCTGGGTCTTACACTATCTTACAATGCATTCCTGGATATAAGGCAAGACGCAAATGTGGACAATCTGATCTACAGTGTTCCATGGTTGCAACTAGGCATTATTATTTCTATAACATACATTTTTGCAATAATAACTACATTTGTACCCTCTAGGCAGGCTGCAAAAATAGCACCAGCAGAAGCGCTCAGATATGAATAGTAAGAATTTGAATGCACGCCATAGATCCGAGGTGATTTAATTTGAATTACGAGTCAAATATAGTTTTATCAGAAAACCAATACAAAGTAGTAGGTACTAGACCCGTTAGACATGACGGCGTAGACAAAGTTACTGGCAGAGCACTGTACGGTGCGGATATTCATATGCCTCAACTTATATACGGGAAAATACTAAGAAGCCCTCATGCCCACGCAAGAATTTTATCCATCAACGTAGATAAACTGATAGATAATCCACTAATAGAAGCCGTCGTAACTTGTTCCGATTTGCCTGAAATGGAACCCGGGCAAGAAAATGCATCACTGAAATATCTTCGAGATAATGTTATTGCCAGTGATAAAGTGTTGTACAAAGGGCAACCAGTGGCCGCAGTCGCTGCCAAAAGCTCTCATGATGCGGAAGAGGCTTTGACATTGATAGAAGTGGAATATGAAATACTAAATCCAGTTACCACCGCTTATGAATCAATATATGAAAACACAACTGTTATTCACGAAGATCTAAATACTACTGAAACATATGCCTCAATAAGAAACCCTAGGAACATAGCTAGTCACATACAGCATTCAATAGGTGATGTTTATAAAGGTTTCGAAGAATGCGATGTAACGGTGGAAAAAGAATTTCATACCAAAACTGTTCATCAGGGTTACATTGAACCTCATAATGCAACTGCTTTCTGGAATAAGGATGGTAGATTAACAATATGGAGAAGCACTCAAGGACCATTTGAAGTTAGAGAAACCACAGCCAGAATATTAAACATAGATGTGTCTTCAATAAAAGTTGTACCACTGGAAATAGGCGGTGGGTTCGGCGGAAAGTTCGATCCTTATGGGGATCCGGTTGCTGCGCTATTATCTAAAAAAAGTGGTAAGCCAGTGAAAATAGTTATGAGCCGATCAGAGGATCTTGAAAGTACTGGCCCGACACCGGGATCCTATATAAAGATAAGAATAGGTGCTAATACAGACGGTAGGATACTTGCCGCAGAGGCTTTATTAGCTTACGAAGCTGGTGCATATCCTGGCTCTCCTGTAGATTCTGGTGCATTATGCATATTCGCTGCGTACGATATACCAAACTTGGAAATTAATGGATACGATGTGGTCGTCAATAAACCAAAAACTGCTGCCTACCGCGCACCTGGAGCAACCAATGCCGCATTTGCTACAGAAACAGTAATTGATGAAATAGCCGAAAAATTGAACATTGATTCGCTAGATCTAAGAATTAAGAATGCCGCCAAAGAAGGAACCCGCAGACCAGATGGGCCAATTCATCCCAAAATAGGCTCTCTTGAAGTTCTTAAGGCCATGAAAGAACATCACCATTTCAATACGCCTATTAATAAACCTAATGAAGGAAGAGGTATAGCCATAGGATATTGGATGAACGGAGGTGGACCTGCATCATGTACGCTGCAAGTAAATTACGATGGAACCATAAACCTAAACGAGGGATCTCCTGATATAGGAGGAACAAGAACATCTGTTGCAATGCAGGCCGCCGAGGTACTTGGACTACAGGCAGAAGATATTTTCCCTTCGGTTTTGGACACGGATGCTATAGGTTATACAAGTGGTACTGGAGGCAGTAGTGTGACGTTCAAAACGGGCCGAGCAGCCTACGACGCAGCTTTGGATCTCAAACGCAAATTGATGTCTAGAGCAGCAAGAATCTGGGATGTTGATATTACGCTCGTTGCATATCAAAATGGGGAATTCATCGCAGGCATAGATCACGCGTCTAATCCTGAGCAACACATGACATTTAGGGAATTAGCTGAACAACTAGAAGATACTGGTGGACCAATCACAGGATCTGCTAACACTAATGGAGAAGGAGAGGGAGGGGCATTTGCCGGGTGCATAGTGGATGCAAAAGTAGACCCAGAAACCGGTAAAGTTGATATTACACGATTCACCATTATCCAAGATGTGGGAAAGGCAATTCATCCCAGTTACGTTGAAGGGCAAATGCAAGGTGGCAGTGTTCAGGGAATCGGCTGGGCAATGAATGAAGAATATATCATGGACAATAAAGGTCATATGATGAATTCAAACCTACTCGACTATCGCATGCCTACAAGTTTAGATATACCAATGATTGATACTGTCATAGTAGAGGTCCCAAATCCGAGACATCCATACGGAGTGAGGGGAGTTGGCGAGGTTTCAATAATAATGCCTCCTGCCGCAATAGCGAACGCAATCTATCAAGCAGTTGGGATACGTCTAAACAACTTACCCATGAATCCAGAAACTGTTATGAAGGGTATCTGGTCATCTCAGGAATAGGAATCATCAAATGCCAGTAGTTTTTCTGACCCCTAACCTTAAGAAACTAGAATCACAACCTACCAAAATAATAGTTGATGGCCTGTCTATAAAATCTGTGATAGATAATGTTGAAAAAATATACCCAGGATTTAAAGATAAGCTTTTGGCAAACAACAGGATAAAACGCGGCATATCTATAGTGGTGGACGGAGAAGTAAGACGTTCGGGACTTTTAAGTAGAGTATCTGAAACCAGTGAAATCCATTTCTTATCAGCCATTTCTGGCGGTGCCTAGATAACTGTGTTCAAAAATCCAAGGATTTGATTATATCCAAATCAGGAACACCACCATTGTATCTCCAAATTTCTTTCCCCCTATTGTCAAACACTAAAAACGAGGGCACCAAACCACTTTCATGTTCAGATCTAAGATATCTGCCCAGATCAGATGTAACATTTACTCGAATCACTTTTGACAACTTGTTTAATTCCTGCTCCAAATCGTCTATTGCTGGTTTTGCAGAAAGACAGGCTACACACATATCAGAATACACAATGACTACAAGAGGCTCTTCGGTTGACAATGCCTCATTGAACAAATCAACTGAAAACTCCTCGTTTGCTCCAGTTTTAAACTGAAGCTGAAAAACTACCAATGAAGATGTTATCAAGACCAATAAAACGGCCGTATAACGAAACTCCATAAATCTGGAGCTTAAGAACATTGCTATTCCTACAATCACTAACGAAACCAACAAAAAAGAATATTGGTTGATTAACAGCATCAAAATTCCTTGGAATATATAGTAGATTGTTGAAAATACATCATCTATACTGGAATTTCAACAGATTTAGGGGGATTATTTTAAGAAAACAGCAAACCAAACGCTTTTGAACAATATAATTGAATTAGGGGGAGTTTTAATGCCATCATTTGACGTGGTTTCGAAAACAGATTTAATGGAAATTGATAACGTTATAAACGGGACTATGAGAGAAACCAAACAGAGATTCGACCTTGCAGGATCAAAGTGCGAAATAACTCGGCTGGATAACACGCTAACAATGATTGCTGATGATACTATGAAACTCACCCAGCTGACTGAGTTGCTAAGAAAATACATGGCCAGAAGAGAAGTTGAACAAAAATCCCTAGTATTCCTTGATGCAGAAAGCGCCTCTGGAGGAACACTCAGGCAAAAAATCAATATAGTCCAAGGCATAGATGGAGATCTTGCTCGAAAAATAACGAAAGCCGTTCGGTCCAGCAAGATAAAAGTTCAAGTATCTACCCAAGGATCAGAACTAAGAGTTTCAGGTAAAAATAGAGACGATCTTCAATCTACTATAAACTTTATAAAGGATTTGGAAATAGATCAGCCACTTCAGTACATTAATTTCAGAGAGTGAAGTGGTCTAGGTATATGGCGGAGGGAGTGGGATTCGAACCCACGAAACCTTGCGGTTTACTGGTTTTCAAGACCAGCGCCATCGTCCACTCGGCCATCCCTCCAATCATAACAGCGTAACTTAATTTTGATTCTATTACCATCTTAAACTCGCAATCTATGTGTGAAATACCAAATTTGGGCTATTTATAATATGGACATCGAACCAAAAAGAAAGTTTTATCTGGTGGTGTTGACCATTTACACATTGATCCTAATCACTTGTCTGGTTTCGTGTAATTCTTCCCAAGAACAAAATCCAAACATTATAGGCTCAGAAAAACCGTCAAATTCGGATTCGAATAACAATAATTTATCCGCTCCCACATCCCAAATTAATTATGTTCATATAGCAAAAGATTTTGGGGATAAGAAATACGGTGGAATAATGACTTTGGCAAACAGAGGTAACCCACCGGCTGGTTTCGACACATTGAGAACAAGTAGCATCGCGCTGCATCATGTTGCAGGGGCGATTTTTGGTCCAGGGAATTTGGTTATGAGATGCAGAGATAACACATATTTGGTTTGCCCATATTTAGCTAGGAGTTGGATTTCAGACCAATCTTTTACTAAATGGACTTTCAATATACGCAATGATGTCTTTTGGCACGACGGAACTCCATTTACAGCTGACGATGCTAAATTTTGGTTTGAACTGGCATTTTTTGGATATGAAGCTGGAGAAAAATCTCGTGCCCCAGCCTATTTTAAAACGGAACTGGGAACTATAGAGAATATAGAAGTTCATCCTAACAACAGACTGACTATAATATTCACTGATAGAAACCCTCATTTTTTGGAAATTCTTGCCAATCCACGCTTTAAAATAGCGCATCCTAGTCATCTAATGAAACCCAAGCTAGATTCTGGCGATATGAGTGTCAGCCCACT
Organism: SAR202 cluster bacterium; assembly: GCA_009391535.1. GTDB lineage: Bacteria > Chloroflexota > Dehalococcoidia > Lucifugimonadales > UBA2985 > VFHP01. The sequence goes on from VFHP01000005.1 coordinate 45,359, forward strand.
AGATATAGGACTAGTGGGTCTTGGCCCTTTTGTCATAGATAAATACGAATCCAATAGTCTGATATCTGTAAAACGAAATGATCTCTACTGGGAAAAATCCAAACAAGGAAACCAATTACCTTATCTAGATGGTATTAATTATGTCATTACTAAAGATCCTTTCGCTATGGATATAGCATTCAGATCTGGCAGAATAGACGGAGGCGCCAGAGGTCAATCTCATTATCTATCTTCCAACAGGAAGGAGAAATATGTCGAAGATTTACCTAATGAAGTATTTTTTGCCGAGGTCGAAGGAGGCAATTTCAGGCTAGCATTCAATATGATGAAGGATGGACCGTGGCAAGACCCAAAAGTTCGCAGGGCCATCGCTCTTTGGATCAATAAAACAGATGCCATACCAATAGTACTAAATGGCTTCGGCTGGACATCACCAGATTTGGGACCACCAAACATTGCAGTTCAAAGACATTTCATAAATTGGCCGAAGTTCGATTTAGGTGATCCGGATACAAAACGTGAAGAAGCACTCACATTGATGTCAGAATCGCACTATCCAAATGGATTTTCAATGGGACATCTCTGCCGATCATTAAACCCTAAACCATGCGAATTCTTGAAAGATCAACTTTCGGGTTTAGGCATCACACTCGAACTCAATATGACAGACGAGAGTGAATGGAACAGAGGCAGGACTAGTTTAGATTATGACAGTCAACAGGGTAGACTTACTCCTTCTCAAATACCAGAAGGAACACAATCTGTGTATGGTAGGTACGAAAACAATCCTGATGCATATGCTAAACATAACGACAAACACGTGGAAAATCTCTACAAGTTGCTAAAAGAATCTCTAACATTAGAACACAGGATAGAAATATGGAGGGATATAGAAAGATATCTTTTCAAGGACAAAACCTACATAATACCCATAGCTGAGTATATTAACGTTATTCCGTATCGTACTTACGTAAAAGGATTGGCAATTCCAGCCGAAGACGCCCACGCTAACACCGATTTTTCAACAGTATGGATGGAAAAATGATTCGCTATGTTAATTATTAGGATAGGCAATGAACTCATACATTGTTAAGAGAATTGTATTATTTATACCCACGTTGATACTGGCATCCCTTTTGATATTCGTAATTATGCGTAGCCTGCCTGGGGATGTGGTTACAGTGATACTAAGTGGTTCTGGTGAAGGTGTAGTAAGTCTAGAAGCCAAAGAGGCTTTACGTGAAGAGTTAGGACTTAATAAACCACTAATAAAACAGTATTTGACTTGGGCGCAAAGTTTTCTAACAGGAGGATTTGGAGGCAGATCGTTAGAAAACCGAGAGCCGATTAGTTCTATAATATATCGACAAGCTCCAGTAACTCTATTGTTAACATTCTATAGCTTGGTAATATCTATATGTATATCTACGCCACTCGGAGTATATTCAGCTCTGAGAAAAGGCTCTATAACCGACATTTTCACCCGTCTTACCAGCCTAATAGGATTAGCCTTTCCCAACATGTGGATGGCTTTGATAATTATCTTACTGTTGCTACTTTTATTCGGTTGGTCTCCGCCAGTAATATATTCTTCCCCTGGGTCTGATATATGGCTCCATGTTCAGATAGTAATATTGCCAGCCCTAATAATCGGCTGGGAACAAAGTTCCCATATGATCAGAGTGGTGAGATCAAATATGTTAGATATCCTTGGCAAGGAATACATTGTCACCGCTAGGAGCAAGGGGCTAACAGAAATATCTGTAATAATAAGGCACGCAGTGCCAAATGTACTAATTCCCACGCTAACTATGACGGGTTTGCAAGCTGGATCACTAATAACAGGAGTCGTGGTGTTAGAAACAATTTTTGGCCTGCCTGGGCTAGGAAGAGGATTGATACAGGCAGCATTAGTGAGAGATTATCCTGTAATTCAAACGATCGTTACCGTAATTATAATGATTTCTCTTTTCATCAATCTACTTGTAGATATTTTATACAAAAAGGCTGATCCCAGGTTATATAACTTGGATTGAAAATGGGAATTAAGGATATGCAAAATACTTTTCTTGAAACGTTAAAATCATACATATGGACTATAACTGTGTTTATAGCTATGCTGAGCTTTTTCATCCTCGTGTTGTTTGCCTTGTTTCCTACCGTAATATCCACACACGATCCGATTGCACAGGACGCAAACTCCATACTTTTAGCACCTAGCTCCACTCACCTTATGGGAACTGACTGGGCCGGAAGGGATATATTTAGTCGTGTAGTACACGGAAGCAGAATTTCCCTGTATATAGGAATAATATCTATAATGCTAGCCTCCATAATAGGCTGTATTACAGGAATATTCTCAGGCTACATGGGTGGCTATACCGATCTGATCGTACAAAGAGTAGTTGATACCCTTTTGGGAATACCTTCAATAGTAATGGCTTTAGTGATAATAGTTTCATTCGGATCTTCTGCTACAGCCATAGCTATAGCAATATCTGTAGCAATGACACCTCAAATAGTAAGATTATCCAGAGCCACAACATTGTCGATAAAGACAGACCCTTACATAGATGCCGTTGAATCTATAGGAGCAACAGAGGGAAGAATTGTATTCAACCATATTATGCCAAATATAACCCCTGTGATGCTGTCACAAATTACAGGGTATTTTGGGATGGCAATTGTAGCAGAAACAACTTTGAGTTTCCTTGGCCTTGGCGTAGCGCCTCCATATTCATCTTGGGGTAGAATGATACAGGAAGGTTCAACTCAATATATGGAAACTGCCCCTTGGACGACTCTATTTCCGGGTTTTGCAATGAGTATTACGGTAGTTTGCTCCGCCATATTGGGTGACTCCATCGGACATCTACTAAATAGAAAACACAGGATCTCTAAGCTTCTATAGAGAATGAGAATCGGTACCTTCATTATCATTTCCCAGGATGAACCCCTTTATAGCAGCGCTATATTTCTGATACATAAGGCCAGTTGCCAAAAGTAAAATACCTAGAGAAATGAAAGCCACTACCCTATAGCCCGTTTCCAATTCTCGCACGTCGAAAGCGAACAGCTTGAACAATACCAAAAATAGTAATACGAGCCCCACGATCCGGATCTCTTTCACCGACCTCCAAATACCTGAACCTATAACACCTATTGAGTAAAGAGCCCAAAAAACCGTTAATACTAAGTTTTTTGCACTGTCGGAGTTGATATTAGATTGCATATCTCTGTAGTCGAAAAATCTTATAACCTCCGCAGATACCATAAAAACTGATAAAATATTAACTGTAACCAACAAGATTACAGGAGTATTTCTCTCAATTGGATCTATAATTACCATATTCTTCCAATACAAGTAGCCACCCAAAGCTACAGACATTGTCAATACTAAAGATGCTACAAACGAATTGTTAATGATCGGGATGAAATCAAGCTGATAGAATTCTGGAGTATCTACAAACAAGAATTTAACCGCGGCAACCAATATAAGTATAACGCTAGCAATTCTTAGTTGTTTGGATTGAATCAAAAAGGATATCACGATTAAAATCGCAAAACAGAGAGACCAAACAACCGTTATAGCTAGTAGAGATTTACTAGTTAATTCATTAATTTGCCCCTCAGCAATAACACCTATTTTACGTTCTTCAAAGTAATATATGATCTCGATTGTAAAAGCATAAATTACCAAGAAACTGCCCGTGATACCCAACGCAATATTCATAGGAGTCTTAGAGTGTTTGACAATCAGCAATTCCCAGCCTTGCAACTCTCTTCCACCAAACTTCTGATATGCAAAAGAAGCAACAAATAACGAGGCGGCACCAAATAGAAATACTGGAAAGATCTCGTTCAACAATGGTTTGAAGGATTCAGTATCTAATTGAATTGAATAAAGCACTGTGTATAGAGAGGCTACAACCAAAACGGCTAGGCCAAAAACTCTCATCTTCCAAGTTTTGAGCATGAAACCTAACCAAATAAAAGTTGCGCCTTCAGCAAACCAAGCAGCTCCCAACCAGTGTCCCGAGAATTGAACAGGTATAGCAATGGTTGCAAAAATTATAGATATTGAAAATGAATAAAGTGAAAGTACTGCGGTGGATTCCGTTTCCTTAGTAGTGAAATAACCTAATAACAGATAAAATAATCCAATAATAGCAGTGACAGCACCAAACCAAGAATCATAATTGTCCCAGTAATTTAGTGTGACTACATAGAAAAGAAATGCGTTAAATATCATGATAGACAAATCTAATCTATTAGGTGTGGAACGTTGTCTCCAAATTAGGTGAAATAAATTGGTCGAACCTACGAAGATTAAAAACACAAAAGTTGCAAGTATCTGAGAGATTATGACTACTTGCAGTGACAATGAGGAATCATCCCAAACCCGACCTACCAAAACATAAGAAAAGATAAGTCCAACTAAAACGAAGTAAGGCCAGTTCCTCAATGAAGAAACAAACAATATACCTAGGTCCACTAGTATAATATAGGCCGATACCATTATGTAATAAGTTTCAGTATCAATTTCTCCTTCCAGCAAAACAGGTGTCGCAAAAGCACCAAATAAACCAAGAATGGCTATCGTCCTAGATTCATATCTTAACGCTAAGAATCCGCTAACAAACACCAACCCGGCCAAACCGAAAAACGCTGGAAGAGGAGGCACAATATCGAAAAACGCGAATGCCGAATAAACAGAAAGATACATTATGCTTATCCCGGCTCCTGTAACAGGGCGTGACCATATCGGGTACTTTCTGTGGAAATATTCTCCGACCACTACTAAACTAATCCCAGTGGCCAATCCCAATAACACCCTACCAGTCTGATTAATCCAGTTGTAGTCGAAGGCTATTTTTAAGAAAAAGCCTATACCGAGAGATAATGTCACTGCTCCCGCTATTGCTATCCAGTTCAATCCTATAAAATATTCCCAGTCTATATTTCCTTTTCTTTGTTCTGATGCAGATGGATCAATACGAACTTCTTCGCCTAGCTGCGATTCAGCAGACCTAGAATCAGATGCTAATACTCCAACATTTACTAAATCCGGGGTTGGTTGAATCGATTGGACAGGCATTTGATCTGAAGGAGTAGTGTTAACTTTGCCTGAGATGTCTCCTACTTTTGTTTCTAATGATATGATTCGTTGTGTCAACTGAGCCAGCCATCTTCTTAGTTCCAGTACTTCGGTCTCGGTTGATTGTGGAGATTCAGTATCTATCAAGTCATATATGTTAGTTCCACAGAAAACGCAAAAGTGAGATGACAATTGATTTTCCCTACCGCATGTCGGGCATATTAATCTATTATTATCTTGAGACATATGTAATTAAGACTCAGTTGTTGTTTTATTCCCAGCAATATTCTACATCAAGACAATTACACCTAACAAACAGAACACATGTTCTTGCAATCGAATTTCCTTAAACAATACAGAGATGTACTTTAATAATTTACGTATAAGGTGTATAAATATCTGAGTGTTAGATAATCCAAAGTACTTATAACGATCAAATATGCTACAGGTGATACCAATAAGATATGCCTGAGAAAAATCTAAATATAGTTTCATTCGCAGGAAGCCTACGGAAGGGATCTATAAGCAGGCGTCTATTAAAATCTAGCATTGAACTAACACCTTCTGCAATGAACATAACGGAGTTAGACATAGAGGAAATACCCATGTTTAATGCAGACCTAGAAGATGCTGGAACTCCTAGTGCAATTGTAGAATTGAAAAAATCCGTGGCTAGTTCTGACGGTCTTCTGATAGTAACCCCGGAATACAACAATGGCATTCCTGGAGTTACAAAGAATATAATAGATTGGTTATCCAGAAAAAACTCTGAACACGGCAACGTCCTTTCAGGCCTGCCAGTAGACATAATAGCTATAGCTGGTGGATCTACGGGTTCTGCGAACCTAGTTAGAACACAAATCAGGCAAGTACTGGTCTATCCTGGAGCTGTACCAATGCCTAATGGAGACATCGGATTGTCCGGAAAACAATTAGTTTTCAACCATTCTGGGCAACTCACAGGAGAAACATTTATAGACCAGGTCAGAAAAAACTTAGATGACTTTGCTGACTGGATATACAGATTATCCAACTAAGTTATATTGTTTTCCTATTTTAATTAAGTGAATGCCTGATTTATGTTGAAACCTTATAATCAATTAATATAATATTTGTTAGCGATGAAAATTCTCGGCATAGAAACCTCCTGCGACGATACAGCTGCATCAGTAGTGGAAGATGGCAGATTACTGCTATCCAATGTGATCGCCTCCCAAGTCGAACTTCATAACAGATATGGTGGAGTGGTCCCAGAAGTAGCTTCCAGGCAGCATGTGTTAGAAATCATCCCTACCATACAAGAATCACTGGCCCAAAGCGGATGTTCTTTCAATGATATTGATGCCATAGCAGTGACAAATGGACCTGGTTTAGCAGGCTCATTAATTGTCGGATTAAACACCGCTAAAGCACTAGCATTTGGAAATGACTTACCACTCATTGGTATAAACCACTTGGAAGGCCATGTTTATGCCAACTGGTTGGATGGAGATGCTCCCGATGAATCCCCTGGTTTTCCTCTTTTATGTTTAATAGCCTCTGGAGGACACACAGACCTCATTTTGATGAGCAATCACGGTGAATACGAACTTCTTGGAAGAACGAGGGACGATGCTGCAGGAGAAGCATTTGATAAAGCTGCAAGAGTACTCGGGCTTGGTTTTCCAGGTGGACCAGAGATACAAAAAGCCTCTCAAAATGCTTTGGGCAATATAGATATGCCGAGAGCTTGGCTTAGAGGCTCTTTGGATTTCAGTTTTAGCGGACTAAAGACTGCATTTCTAAATAAAGCTAAGGACTTGGGCATGTACCCTCCAGACCCGAGCAAAAACGTAGATGAGGAACAGATAAGAGAAATGGCAGCAGGCTTCCAAATGTCCGTTGCCGACGTTATTGCTGTTAAAACCATCCAAGCGGCCACCCAATATGAAGTCAAAGGCATATTATTGGGTGGGGGAGTGGCAGCTAACGCTAAGTTAAGGTCGGTTTTGACTGAACGATCTGATATACCGGTTATCATACCGGCCCCCAGACTTTGCACTGACAACGGGGCAATGATAGCTGCTTGTGCCTATTTTAAGCTAAACAAACAACACGAAAGTCAGTGGGATTTAGATGTTTACCCAAACCTGCATTTAGGATAGTAAGCAACCTGAAAAATATAACTGGGTGAAGATGTATGTAAACTCACGTCTCACAAATTACGTTAGATATGGATATTAATTGTGTGGAAAACCTAATAAAGAATTGTCTATGTCGTTTTTACCATCCCTTAACTCAAAAAACCTATCCATAAAAACATGGGCTTCACCAATTAACTTGTTGCGAAATTGAACACTTATTTCCATATCTCCTGCAATGAAACTGAGATTTGATTTTGGCTCTTCTAACAAAAATGATGCCAAATTGAATATACCCCATACTAGTAAAACTGATGTTAGCAAAATGGAAACACCGGCTAAGCTGACAGTGGCAAACGCAGCCCAAGAACCTAGTAACAACAAGGCGACTCGAATCAGAGGCTTCCTACTTTTTGCCGTTACGCTCAGCCGAACCAGATCAATAACCGCAATTTTTACAAACGATATATGTTCGGTATCTTTATCACTGTCGAAACCTTTCGAAATTAAGTTGTTATGGGTAAGAATTAAGATTTCTGTTTCATCACTGTAATTATCAGATAATCCAATCTGCCCACTGAAAACGAGTTCCACATCCATTCCGTTGTATAAATCTAGTTTATTTTCCATCTTTGAAACAACCCTCATTGCAAACACTGAAATATCAGAATAATATATTTTTGTGATATGGCCTGATTCACAGTTGCAATGAGTTTACCATGCATAAATGTTGATTGCGAATAGATTGATAGATAAAACCTATATGGTATGGAGATAACCTGCAAATAGAAGCGGAGAGAAGAAATGGAATATATAGGATTACTCGGTTGCGGTTCAATAGGGAGCAGTTTAGCAAATGCAATAGTGACTAAATCTATTGACGGAGCATCTCTGTTAATTCTTTTTGATCAAGACATAGAAAAAGCAAGAGAGTTATCCACGCAATTAGGAGACATACCTTTCACAGACTCCTTCCATGACTTCATAGGTACGAAAGATTTAAGCATGGTTGTAGAGGCAGCTTCACAACAGGCTATATTTGACTATGCAAGTCTAATTGTTTCTAGTGGCAAGAATCTCCTCATGATGAGTACCGGAGCCCTATTGTCAGAAAGAGTATTCGCTGATCTTAGTCTTGCATCTCAGACCACCGGAGTTAGCATATATGCCCCTTCTGGCGCCGTAGGCGGAATAGATGCCATAAAGGCAGCCAAAGACGGACTCCGAAGTGTAACATTGACTACAAGGAAACCTCCACACAGTTTGTCAGACACGTCTGGCATAGATCTCGACACCATACATCGACCGACTACAATTTTTGACGGTAATGCCGTTGATGCAGTAAAAAGATTTCCGTTTAATATAAACGTTGCCGCAACCATAAGTCTGGCAGGTTTAGGGCCTGAAAACACACGAGTAGTAGTAATAGCTGATCCTAATGCTAATGGCAACACCCATGAAATAGAAGTCATAGGGGAAAGTGGACGCATGAAATTCACTATGGAAAACGTTCCTCATCCGAAAAACCATATGACAAGTTATTTGGCAGTATTATCTGCTGTAGAAACACTAAAACGTGCTTGCGGTAACAAGATACAAGTTGGCGCATGAGTAAAGTGGATGTGTGGTATTCATATTAATAGTGGCAAATCCACAGACTTTCCAGACCTAAAACTTCTAGTAACAGCCTCAGTAAAATCCATATACTTAACACCATCCGCAAAACTTGTGTGCGTGACTTTTTCAATGCCTCTGATAGCATTTATAAACTCTTCTTCCACTCTCCAATAGCCCTGATCACTAAGATCGATTGGGATTTCTGTTAGCCCGTCAGACCCTTTATATCCTACGTAAACACCGAGGTTCCCTCTATCGACGGTGGAGGAGGTTGACTGTGATAATTTCATAGTTCCTTCGGACCCATATATCCACACTTCGGTTTTGGGCGCCAAGCCTATTACCGAAGTAACTTTCATATGGGCCTGACAGCCAATCGCCATATCACACAGTATGTCTACATGGTCAGGTATATCTATTGCTCTTGTCACATCGTCGTTATCTTTACGATCCTTTACTACAACTTTGGCCATTGCCATGACTGTTTTTGCTGGACCAATCCAACGCATCATAGCCTCGTACCATATGCCCATCTGCATTATATTATAACCACTTAAATCCCTATTTTGTCTCCAATGAAGTTTACTTTCCCTTTCCGGGAAGCTACCCGTATTAACATTCATTTCGAGGTATATTAGATCGCCAAGAGAACCCTCGGATATGACCTTTTGTATCGTTTTATCTACAGGTAAAGTCATTGGAGCAGGTACAATTTGAGACACCAACCCGGGATGTGAAGTGGCTGCCATCAACATGTTCCTGGCTTCCTTAGCATTAGTTGCCATTCGGGCTTCAGTAAGCACATGTTTACCAGCATTCAATGCCTCAATTGTTATTGCTGAATGTAAGTTAGGATATGTACCAACACATATAGCATTTGAGTCAGAAGATCTCACTAAATCGATCCAATTATCATAAACATTTGGTATGCCGAATTCTTCAGCCACTTTTTCACTGGATGCTCTAGTACTATTGCAAACACTTACTATTTCAACATTATCCTGTTCTTTTAGCCCCGGTATGTGTCTCAATTTCGTATTGCCACCCGCTCCGACAATACCTATTTTTATAACATCTTCATTCATGCTTGATTCCTTCCCAAAAACTGAATTTTGCCTCAACCATTATCCTACCACTTAAACCTTTATTTATGGGGTAATTTAGGCCAAACATTGTTTAAATCATTGACCTTTCGCATATGAGACACTAAAATTTTTGTGTTGGCTGATCGACCGAATCGAAACCACTTAAGTAACATTTAGGAGGTTCATGATGGTTAATACCCAGAAAAAAGCTACACAAGGGACGAGACCACTGGATGGAATAAGGGTTCTTGATTTCACATGGGTAAGAGCAGGACCATGGTGCAATAGGTGGTTGGGAGCACTTGGCGCAGAAGTGATAAAAGTCGAATGGCCAATAAACCCCAGTACCAGAGGAGCACTTACCGGAGGCAGAGCACCAGACGGATTCCCGGTAAACCTCAACACAGACGGACATTTCAGTGATAATAACTCAAACAAGCTAAGCATAACGCTAAATACACGCACTCCCATGGGTAATGAACTCGTAAAAAGATTGGTTTCTATCTCTGACATCGTAATAGAGAATTTCGCTGCTGGAGTCCTGGATAGATGGGGTCTTGGTTACGAAGAAATGAAAAAATTGAACCCAGACATAGTCTACTTATCCATGTCTGGTTTTGGACACACAGGCAGAAATAAAGATTATCAAACTATGGGGCCGATAGCACAGGCGTTATCCGGACTCACATTCACCTCGGGACTTCCGAATCATCCTCCAGCAGGTTGGGGCTGGTCATATATGGATGATACTGGTGGCATGTATGGTGCCATGTATGCATTAAGCGGACTTTATCACAGAAATATGACCGGTGAGGGTCAACATATTGACAGTTCCCAATGGATAAAGGGAGTTCAATTGAACGGGGCTGCATTCCTGGATATACAGGCTAATAACAGACCAT
>VFHP01000006.1 GCA_009391535.1 SAR202 cluster bacterium
ATAGATACTTGATCCCAATTCTGTATTTCCACTACTAAAGGAAACGTCGGTATTGATTTCCTTTCTAAAACGGATTTTCTAGTTCTTCGTCTTCTGGCTTCATCATCCCCCAAGGTTACCGTTTGTATGCCGCCTATAAGATCACTCAAAGTCGGATTCAATATGAGATTGTCCAACGTGTTACCATGAGCGGTAGCTATCAACTGAACTCCTCTCTCGGCTATTGTTCGGGCTGCTGCTGCCTCCAATTCCGTACCCATCTCATCTATAATAATAACCTCTGGCATATGATTCTCAACGGCCTCTATCATAACTCCATGTTGAAGGGAAGGTGTTATAACATGCATCCTTCTGGCATTTCCTATAGCCGGATGAGGAATGTCGCCATCGCCAGCTATTTCGTTAGAAGTATCCACTATTACTACTCGTTTATTGGCTTCTTCTGCTAGAAAACGAGCAACTTCTCTAAGCATGGTGGTTTTACCCACTCCTGGTTTGCCTAACAAAAGAATGCTTTGTCCGCTTTTAATCAAATCCTCTATGATCTTCATGGTTCCATAAACAGCCCTACCAACCCTACAGGTTAATCCAATAATTTCGCTTCGCTTATTTCGTATAGCCGATATTCTGTGTAAAGTGTGTTCGATGCCTGCTCGATTATCATCCCCGAATTCACCTATCCGATTGGTTACGTACTTTATGTCCTTTGCCGTAATCTTTTCCGGAGACATCTCTACCCTATGGTTAGAAAATCTCAATTCTGAGGGACGACCAAGATCTAAAATGACTTCTAAAAGGTCTCCGATATCTTCCATTGCCGTCAATTGTAGCCTGACATTCCGTGGTAATACAGATAGAAAACTTTCCATATCATCCGTTATCTTAAGATCTTCTGAGCTTATTTTATCGTACAATATATATCTTCCTTGTGATTTATGCCTTGGCTGGTATCAATTCGGAATTTTCTATTCTTACGGCCAATGAGGCTGCCATTAATTGGTAGGTTTCATTAGGGATAAAACCCGACTTTTCTAAAGCTAATTTTAAACTTGTTTGATATTCAGGTACTAATATCAAACAAGGGTTGGACCTAATGCCTTTCTCTAATCCCCAATTTATCGCCTCCTCCCAAACAAATAGTTCCTCCGTTGGGTGTATTAGGATTTCCATTCTGTTCGACCCAGTCTTTCCAGTTATAACTCTGATCCATCCGTGTATTTTGCCTTCACTCACATATACAGCTTCCTCGACATCACCGTATGCTGGCTCAAGCGAATCTTTCCACTCATCAAAAGTTAGGCCATAATCAGATTTAACACTGGGAGAAATACATTCACTATAAATTCTGTATAACATACTATCCGATGTAACGCTTGCTTCTTCAAAAATGTATTTGGTTTCATTCTGCGCACGATCGTTGCCCAGTTTTTTGTACAAAATTTCTTTAAACAAAACCTCGAATCCTGATTGTTTTGCCATACTTATTACGGAATCTTCAACTGGAACCCTCAAGAATATCTTATGGGCACCCCGATCGCCAGCTAATTTGCAGACAAATTCAAGTAAAGACACTGAGTCCTCTATGGAATCATCTGGCAAATTTAAAAAATGCACCTCCCAAGTAGTGGGCCCGGAACGCAGCCTGACTGAAGCCAATCCCCCTAAATGTATTCCGTTAACGATTACCGTGCAGGGTTCTTTTTGCCCTTGAAGAATTATGCTTCCAACATTTTGAGTTGGTCCAAATACAGTATTTTGGTAAACACCTAATTTATCCCAAGTATGTGAACAGTCCGGACCTAAATTTCTTCCATCAAAGATGAGCCTTAAAACATCCGTTGGGCGAATCGTCCTAATCAATTACCAACTCCTGATATCATAGTGGAAAAATATTCATGAAACCTAGGGTCGTCCGTCAATTCTGGGTGAAATGATGTTACCAGAATATTGTTCTGTTTAGCTGCCACTACCTGTTGGTTATCTATGGTTGCTATAATTTCCACACCAGATCCTATAAGAGTTATGATCGGTGCTCTGATAAAAACCCCTTTAAACGGCTCCGATCCTAATACAGGGACGCTAATCATAGTCTCAAAACTATCGATTTGACGCCCAAATGCATTTCGTTCCACCTCAATGTCAATTAACCCCAAAGGCTCTGGTCTATCTCCCATCAATTTTCCTGCCAAAACTATCATCCCTGCACAAGTTCCCCATATAGGCATTCCACCTCTGGCCAATTGCTTCACTCTATTAATAAACCCGAAACTATCCATGAGTTGAACTATAGTGGTACTTTCGCCTCCGGGTATTATTAATCCATCTATTGAATCTAATTGTTCAGGCAGTCGTATTTCTTTAGCTTCGCAACCTGTGGTTCGGAGAACATTTGCATGCTCTCGAAAATCACCTTGTAGGGCCAAGACCCCTATAACACTCAATTACCAACCTCTTTGAGCCAATTGCTCTTCTATTGGCATCGTTCTTACATCTAATCCTGGCATTGCATCGCCCAATCCACGTGAAACCTCTGCCAATATGTCCGGGTTTTCATAGTTTGTCGTCGCCTTCACTATTGCATTAGCCATCAATGCTGGATTATCCGACTTAAATATTCCAGAGCCTACAAAAACTCCCTCAACACCTATTTGCATCATCAACGCTGCATCAGCAGGTGTCGCAATACCTCCAGCGGCAAAGTTTACTACTGGCAATGTGCCAGTTTTGTGAACTTGTTCTACCAAATCAAAAGGGGCCTGCATATCCCGAGCTATTGCCATTAATTCCGATTCATTCATAGATTGTATTTTGTTGATTTCCCCCAATACAGATCTCGCATGTCTCACCGCTTCTACAATGTTTCCAGTCCCTGCCTCTCCCTTGGTTCTAATCATAGCTGCACCTTCTCCGATGCGCCTCAATGCCTCTCCTAAATTCCTGCAGCCACAAACAAAAGGGATAGTAAAATCGTGTTTCCAGATGTGATTTGATTCGTCGGCCGGAGTTAAAACCTCAGATTCATCTATGTAGTCAATGCCTAACGATTGCAATATTTGAGCCTCTACAAAATGTCCTATCCTTGCTTTAGCCATAACTGGAATTGTGACCGCCTTCTTTATCGCTTCTATCATGCTTGGGTCTGACATTCTAGCCACGCCTCCATCCTTCCTGATATCAGAAGGAACCCTCTCCAAAGCCATGACTGCACAAGCACCAGCATCTTCAGCTATTTTGGCCTGGTCTGCGTCCACAACATCCATTATAACTCCTCCCTTAAGCATTTGAGCCAAGCCTGTTTTAACTAACCAAGTTCCCTGATCCATTATCTTCTCCTTAATGACTCTACCTTGAAGCATCATTATACAATACCCCGCTCTGGTTTGCTTATCGATTTATTTTCCGATTGGCAAACATCAATGAATATATCTTCAGGTTATTCTTAAATCCTAACCATGGCTGTTTTGCATGTCAGAGGATCAACTACTAAGACCAGTTTTCACGACAATATTAGCAATAATCTGCCATTAAGATTTTTGTCACATTAAAAGATTCTTTATATACGGCCCAGTCTTGGATCTTTTAGTTTTCACGATGTTTTCTGGTGTTCCAGTAGCTACGATTCTACCACCACTATCTCCAGCACCTGGCCCCAAGTCAATTATCCAATCTGCGTTCTTTATCAAATCCAGATGATGCTCGATCAAAACAACAGTGTTACCAGAATCTACCAATCTATGAAGCACTCCAAGCAAATGTGAACAATCTTCAAATGACAATCCTGTAGTAGGTTCATCAAGAATATAAAGAGTTTTTCCTGTGGCTTTTCTGGAAAGCTCTGTTGATAATTTTACACGTTGTGCCTCACCACCACTTAGAGTAGTGGCTGGCTGACCTAATTTAATATATCCTAATCCTACATCCTTCATTGTTTCCAATTTGTTTTTGATTCTGGGAAAATTTTCAAAAAAAGCGAGCGCCTCAGAAACTGTTAAATCCAAAACTTGAGCTATACTTATACCCTTGAAAGTTATTTCCAGAGCTTCTCTATTGTATCGTTTTCCCTGGCATATTTCGCAGGGAACAGTAACATCCGGTAAGAATTGCATCTCTATATGAATATAGCCTCCTCCAGAACAAGCCTCACATCTACCTCCTTTTACATTAAAGGAAAATCTCCCTGGATTATATCCGCGAGCCCTGGCTTCCGGCACAGTGGCAAATAGTTCTCTGATGAACGTAAAAACACCTGTGTAAGTGGCCGGGTTGCTTCTGGGTGTTCGGCCTATAGGAGATTGATCAATATTCACAATCTTGTCAATATTTTCTACTCCTTCTATGCCGTCACAAAGTCCGGGTTTTTCCCTGCTTTGAAATAATATCTGGGCTAATTTTTTGTACAAAACCTGATATATTAAAGTGCTTTTACCAGACCCTGAAACTCCTGTGATGCAAACTAACTTACCCAGCGGTATAGATACATCCACGTTTCGGAGATTGTTTTCTCTGGCGCCTTTTATAATGACTGAATGCCCACTGCCTGAACGCCGTTTTCTAGGCAAACTAATTTTTTTTCGCCCACTCAAATACAAACCAGTTAAAGAATTCTTGTCACTGCATATATCATCTAATGTGCCTTGGGCTACAATCTCTCCACCATTGGCACCAGCACCAGGACCCATATCTATAATATGATCAGCCGCCCTCATAATAGCTTCATCGTGCTCAACTATGACTATACTATTGCCTAGGTCTCTAAGATTCTTTAGTGTTTCTATTAGGAGATTATCATCAACGGGGTGCAAGCCTATGCTTGGTTCATCACATACATAAAGTACTCCGGTCAAGCCAGATCCTATTTGAGTGGCTAATCTAATCCTCTGAGATTCCCCTCCGCTCAATGTTGACGCTGTTCTATTTAGCGTTAGATAATCCAAGCCTACATTGTTAAGAAATTGCAATCTTGCATCGATTTCGCGTACTATTTGCGTTGCTATGCTTCTTTCTCTCTCTGTTAAAACTAGATTCTTATCAGCATTCGCACTTACGGAATTAAAGCTTTCCTGATACAAGCCATTTATCCAAACAATAGCTTGTTTTATGGTCATAGAAGTAATCTCGTTGATATTTTTTCCTGATACTTCTACGGCTAACGATTGCGGTTTTAACCTTCTCCCCTTACATTGCTGACAAGTTATCGCTGCCATATATTTTTCAATTTCACGCCTCACATATTCAGATTCCGTTTCTCGATAACGTCTTTCCAGATTTGGAATAACTCCCTCAAATGTAGAACGCCACCTCAGAATCCTTCCCATCCTAGTCTTATAATTCATCTCAACTTTTGTTTGGGTATCACCATACAAAACTAAATTTAGATGTGTATCGTCCAAGTCTTTAATAGCAATGTCTTTAGAAAAACCATATTTTTCAGACAGAGATTCGATCATTCTAGTATGCCATGAATTTGTCCTTCTTGATCGAGATCCCAGTCCAGATGACCAAGGGGTTATAACTCCATCTACTAAGCTCTCTTCCCTGTCCCTAATTATCAAGTCTGGATCAATCTCTAATCGGTATCCTAAACCGGTACATTTAGGACATGCACCATGAGGACTATTAAATGAAAAGGTTCTCGGCTCTAATTCGCCAATGCTCTCTCCACAATGAACACATGCAAGATGCTCTGAGAAAAGATACTCTTCTCCACCTATAACAGACACCTGAACTATACCGCCACCAAGTCTTAAAGCATTTTCCAACGAATCAGCTATACGGCTTAAATCTGGTTCATCTTCCACGATTACCCTGTCAACAACCACTTCTATCGTATGCCATTGCTGTCTATCCAATACTATATCTTCAGAAAGATCTCGAATTTCTCCGTTTACTCTGACCCTAACATACCCAGCCTTTCTAGAGGAATCGAATACGTCCTTATGCTGACCCTTCCTGTGGTTAATTTGAGGAGAAAGAATGACAATCCTGCTCCCTTGCGGCAATGCTAAAACAGCATCCACGATTTGCTGTACGGTTTGTTTTTTAACTTCTCTTCCACATTTGTAACAATGTGGCTTGCCGATTCTGGCATACAACAACCTTATATAATCATAAACTTCCGTTACAGTACCTACTGTAGATCTAGGATTATGGGAAACCCCTTTTTGATCGATGGATATTGCCGGAGACAAACCCTCTATATACTCCACATCAGGTTTGTCCATTAAGCCTAAGAATTGCCTTGCATAGGCTGACAAAGATTCAACATACCTTCGCTGCCCTTCCGCGTATATAGTGTCAAACGCCAGAGAGCTTTTACCAGAGCCTGACACCCCCGTCACAACCACAAGTTTATTTCTCGGGATATTCACACTGATATTTTTCAGGTTGTGCTCTTTAGCACCTCTTACAACTATATACTGGGATTCCATATATAATCATGTTTCATACTAAGATCTAGGGTCATAATTGTTATTCTATCTGTTTATTCAAGTCTAAAGGTTTCTCATTTGTCCTTTTTTATATCATCTAGCTCTTGACTCAGGGTTTTCTGTTTCTGGGCAATGTAATAAAGATATCCAAAAAATATAATCCATGTTATAGCAAAAGTAATAAAGAGGTAGTCCAAGTTGGCACCCGTGTCAACCACACTTTGGTTGGACCCGTCTTGCGCTAAAGCTGGTATGGTCAATAAATAACTCGGTAATAACGTTGTCACAAATGCAATTAGACTCTTAGTTTTCATTCTTGACATATGTCCTCCTGTAAAAAAATGTGAGTGGTGGTCACGAAACAATATGATTAGCCTCTTCTAATCGCTCCTCCATTTTCCTCAAGGACATACGTGTAGTCAAAAGATGAACGAATAAAATTGTGAATATGGCAGTCGATATTAGTAACAACAACCTCATGGAAGAATCAAGCTCTCCTGTAGAACCCGGTCCTATTACAGCTTGAGGGTGCAGGGTTCTCCACCACTTTATCGAAAAATACACTATCGGAACATCCAAAAAACCAACAATGCCTAATATAGCCGCATATTTCGCTCCTTGCTCTGGTGAAGGGGCATAAGATCGCAGCATAAGATATGCCAAATATATAAGCCAAAGGATCAATGACGTCGTAAGTCGTGGGTCCCAGTTCCACCAAACACCCCAAACAGGTTTGGCCCACATCACGCCTGTAACTATTAGAACAGTTGTAAACAACACACCAACCTCTGCACTTGCTAATGCTAGTCTGTCCCATAATTTACTTTTCTTAATCAAATATCCGGTGCTACCTATTAGAACTAGGAAAAAAGCTATGAATGCTACCCAAGCCGTTGGTACGTGCAAATAAAATATTCTTTGTATGATTCCTAAGTTTTTTTCTGTCGGAACCCACATGAATATCAGGTACATGTTTAAAACCATGGCAGATCCACCAATAGCAAGAAACAGTTTTCTGATGGTCCCAAGGTTTTTATCTCTCATACTTATCATACGGTTACTCCTGAATTATCTGTTCGAATAATAATGGCGATACAATTAAAGATAATACATCAAAAACTATTATTATATGTATACCTCTAGAAGCATCTGACCATCCGCCGCCATCCAATATATTTGCAGATGCCACAACTGATCCTATAAGAATTGGCATCACTATCGGCAGAAACATCACAGGTAACATAATCTCCCTAGATCGTGTGTTAACTGCCATAGCCGAAAAAAGTGTTCCTAAGGACGCAAATCCTATTGTACCCAATGCCACGATTAATAAAAAAAGCGGATGTATTATAGAAGTATTAAACAGGATAGCATATATGGGTAAAAGTATTATTTCTGAAATAGTCAGAAAAACAAACATCGACAGCATTTTGCCAAAATATATCGAGTCTCTGCTAACAGGGGTAAGTAACAAACCGATAATACTACCTTGGTCATGTTCGATAACAAATAGTCTATTTAGACCAATCACTCCTGCAAACGTTATAGAGACCCAAATAGCCCCAGGAGCAATTAACGAAGCTAGTTGAGATGATGACCCAAAGGCAAAATTAAATATGACCAATGCTAGCATTGCAAAGGAAACTATAGAAATAATAACATCTTTGCTCTTTAATTCTAATAACAAATCTTTCCATAGTATTGTCCTTACAACGACCAATGATCGTTTCATAATTGACTCTGCCTAAGACTAATGTAATCCCCCTCGAATACATCTCTATTTATATCAACTCTCTTTTTATCGTAGGAGATTTTGCCTTTCGACAAAACTGTCACTCTATCTCCCATTTCTAATCCTCTGTCAATGTTGTGGGTTGTCATCAAAATAGTTCTCTTACCATTTTGTCCAGACCTTATCATTTCATAAAGCCGTTCAAGTGCCTCTTGATCTAACCCTGATTCCGGTTCATCCAAGAAAAGTATCGGCGGGTCGTGCAGTATAGCCCTTCCTATGGCAATTCTTTTTTGCATCCCATGAGACATGTGCTTAATTTTTTTCCTCAAATAGTCTTTAGCACCAGTTATTTCTGCTGTTAATTCTATCTTGTGCTCTATGTCTGGCAAATTGAACATCTTGCCATAGAAAAACAAATTCTCATAGGCGGTAAGATCAGAATAAAGCAGCAACTCATGAGTTACCACTCCTATGTTCTTTCTAATGAGAGCTTTTTCTTTTTTTATGTCAAATCCGGCTACGTATATTTCACCTGATGTGGGAGTGGATATTGTTGCCAGATTATTCACTAAGGTCGACTTGCCGGAACCATTGGACCCAAAAATCACCGTGAAGCTCCCCCAATCTACAGACATATCTAATTCATTTAGCACTAAATTAGAGCCAAAAGATTTGCGTAATCTCTTCGCCTCTATTGCAAACCCAACATTATTATTAGTATTTGACATAGATTAAGAATTTTCTCCTCACTCATCTTTCCTACGTAACACATACTTGGCATTGCCTAATAATACATTACCCTATTTTCCTTTGCCAACGGCTACCAGTTTCATTAAAGCAGTTTTGTTAGTATGAATCGTTATGCAACCAACCAAATTCGCTTCGTTGACAGCTGGATTATGTGCCTGATAAAATCACACGCACACATAAAATTTTTTTGATAGAAGAAGAATAGAGGTTAATTATGGCGGAAACCGAAATTACAATAGGTGAAATCCAAGAGGCCCTCAGAGATGTATATGATCCTGAAATTCCTGTTAACGTTTTAGACTTAGGATTGATATATGATATTAAAATCGATGAAGGCCAGGTCTACGTCCAAATGACTCTTACTGCCCCTGGCTGCGGAATGGGTCCGTATATCGCTCAAAACGCTGAGTGGCGCATAGCCGAAATAGACGGAGTAGAAGACGTTGAGGTTGACATGGTTTTCGACCCTCCGTGGAGCCCCGAACTGATAACAGAGGAAGGGAAAAAACTGTTGGGATTAGACTAAACCGTCCTTGTGACGCTTCTAATTACATTATTCGATATTTCAGAACTCACGAATCATGGATTCAAACCGCTTGGTGAACAAATATGTATAGTCACAAACAAGGTCGAGTTATCTGATAAATCACATAGATTGGACAATGTCGACCTAATTAAAAGAAAAGAGATGACCTTATGACCCGTCAAATGTCTCCTCAAGAGCAAGCCCGTCTAGAAGCAATTAAAAAAACTTGGCAACAAAGAAAAGAGATTGGTAACAAACTAGCCAAAATCAAGAATAAAATCGGTGTCTATAGTGGCAAAGGAGGGGTTGGGAAAACTACTATAGCTGTCAATCTGGCAGTTACTTTGGCTCAACAAGGCTACACAGTCGGATTGATGGACACAGACATAGACTGCCCTAATGCAACCCGAGTTCTAGGCATAACAGAAAAACCCACATCTTTTGAGGGGATGCTAATACCTCCTGAAAGGTTTGGTGTCAAAATACTTTCCATGGCATTTTTCCAGGAAAATGAAGAGGAAGCCATTATTTGGCGAGGACCTATGATACACAATGCTATAAATCAGTTTATGCAAACCACAAATTGGGGGGAATTGGACTATATGATAGTAGATTTACCGCCTGGGACTTCTGACGCCCCTTTAACTGTAATGCAAGTGTTGAACCTGGATGGTTTTGTAGTGGTAACTTCTCCCCAGGAATTATCTAAACTGGACGCAAAAAGATCAATTAACATGATAAGGAAGCTAAAAATCAACGTGTTTGGCATCGTAGAAAACTTCAGCGGTAATATATTCGGTACCGGAGCCGGAGAGACGTTGTCCGAGGAGATGGATCTGCCCTTTATAGGTAGGATAGACATGAGGCCTGACTACATGGATCTAAAAACTCCTGCAGTGGTATCAAATCCACTCATATCTGCAGAGTATGAAAGCCTCTGTTCATCCTTAAACCAAATTGTCGACAAATTATCATCGGTTTAAGTAGCTTATTCTGTATAGCCTGACTCAATAAAACTACTCCTGGTTTAAAGATTTACGCTTCCGTGCTGCTTTCCTGAAGCGTCTTCCTTGCTGAACTACTTGGATTTTCGTTGAAACATAATTTTTGATATTAGATTTTTCCTTTATTAGTCTTTCTTTTGTAACTGAAGAGTATTCACCGCTTTGCCTAAATTTAGCAGAACGTTCTTTCAACAATGTTTTTATAGGAATATCGACTATCACCTGAAGTTCTTTAAGCAAACTGTCTTTAAGATTTATGGCGGACTGTTGCGGGTTACGATTGGCCCCACCTGCAGGTTCTTCAATAATTTCATCAATTATACTGAATTCTTTGCATTGCTCGGCATCAAATTGAACCGAATCGCCACTTAATCTATTTCTGTAAAAATTCTGCTTGGATTCGAAGGGGCTCTCTATGGTGTAGATTGCATTTTGATACATCATTACGATGTCACTTACACAAAATGCCAAAGCACCTTCACTACCAGTGTTGCTAACTATCACAGATATTGTAGGAGCATTTATTCTGAGCATAGTCTCTGTTGAAAAAGCTATTGCACTTCCTATGCCACGTTCTTCTGAGTCCCGTCCATAGTTCGGCCCTGGGCTATCTATTAAACTCAGCAAAGGCATCCCTAGTCTGGATGACAAATGCATTATTCTTTGCGCTTTTCGAAATCCTTCAGGATTAGTTCTACCTTCATGCCTTCTTCTGGCACTAATATCGTGACCTCTTTCTTGACCAATCACTAGTACCGGATAGGTTTCTAATAAGCCCAATCCTGCAATCACAGCTGGATCATCACCGTACAATCTGTCTCCATGCAGCTCTATAAACACGTCAAATGTACGATTAATTAAATCGCTGGAAGTTGGCCTCTGGTTTTCTTCAGACAATGGAACTGCTTGCCAGCTAGATGGCCAAAGTTCCTCTATCTGTGAAGATTCTGTTTTCTTCCATTCCTGAATAGATCCGAGCAGGGCATCCATCTTTGCACCGACTTTGTTTTTTGTGTTGCACAATACATGCAAAGTGATGATTACAGCATCCCGCATTTTACGCCTGTCTATTACTTTATCTATCATTCCGTGGTTTAGCACAATATCCGCTAATCCTTGGTTAAAAGAGTTGCCGTACGGTTCATTAGTAATATCATCAGTTCTTTCTGGAGCTAAACCTATCATAGCTCCTTTTTCGCCAAAAACTATATCTGCCAGACTACCAAGGGAGGAATATGATTGACCAGTAACAACATTAGCCATAACGCAAATATAAGGTAGCCTCTTGTCTTTGAAATTGTTTAATGTAACCAATATCTTGGGTATCTGCATCAGCTGTATTAGACCCCTATTTTCAGTCTGTCCTGTTGAAAGCAGTGCCACAATCGGGAGTTTTTTTCTGGTTGCGTTCTCAAAGGCAAGAGCTATCTTTTCCCCTGATATTGTCCCGATAGTACCTCCAAAAAACCTGTGATCTAAAGATATTATTTGCGAAAGAACTCCTCCAATAGAAGCGACTCCCGTAATGGTCGCTTCCGATAACTCACTCGCATTTTGCACAGAGGACGGAGGGACTATTGATGTGCTAGATTCCTTAAACGAACCAGCATCTACTAAAACATCTATTTGTTCCTTAGCAGTCAGCACATAATGATGATTACAATGGGGGCATACTCTGTATTGCAAGAACTCTTTTGCACCCGATACAGGTTTCTTGCAATATAAACAATCCGTCAGTAATTGATCTCGGCTTGTATTGGCAGTACCTTTTTTTCTAATGAAAGATGTCAAACGGTTTGCGAACTGACGCAACATATTAAACCTCTTACCTATATTGGTCCTATTCTATCCTATCACATCGCGAGACTTACCTGGCTCACCTGGACCAACCACTCCTTGTTCTTCCAAAACATCCATAAGTCTAGCAGCTCTTGGATAACCGATCTTTAGTCGCCTCTGCAGCAATGAGGTAGATAATCTATTATATTGAGACGCAACCTCCAAAGCTTTATCAAATAGTTCATCATCTCTATCGTCAGATCCAAGTTCTCCAGCCGAAAACACTTCTTTAAATTCCAAGGATATCTTTGGTGGAAGTGGTCCTTGTAGATTTTTCCAGTGGTCTACTAATTTTTCTATCTCTGAATCAGATATAAAAGCTCCTTGAATGCGTTTGGGTTTAGGGGCATCCGGTGGTTGAAAGAGCATGTCTCCACGTCCAAGTAATTTCTCAGCTCCCACTGAATCTAAAATTGTTCTTGAATCCACTTGCGAGGCTACGGCAAAGCTGATTCGGCTAGGGAAATTGGCCTTTATTAATCCCGTCACAACGTCTACAGAAGGTCGTTGGGTAGCCACAACTAAATGAATGCCAGTGGCTCTTCCAAGTTGTGCCAATCTGGTAATGGAACGCTCTATATCAGACGAGGCCGACATCATCAAATCTGCCAATTCATCAACGGCAACAACCAAAAGTGGCATTTTTTGATCTAGGGAAAGTCTTTCATTATATCCTTCTATGTTTCTTACTCCGGCTTCCTCAAAAATTTTATACCTTCTGAGCATTTCTTGAATCATTCCTTTGAGCATTAATACAGCTTTTTCCACGTCGACTACTACTGGTTCCATTAAATGAGGTATTCCGTTATAAGGAGTGAGCTCAACCCTTTTCGGATCTATAAGAAGCAGTCTTACTTCCCATGGTGAATTCTGCATAATAATTGAAGCTATAACCGAATTTATACAAACACTCTTTCCACTTCCCGTAGATCCAGCTATCAGCAGGTGTGGCATTTTGGCCAAATCTGCCGCTGCCACTTCCCCTCCAGTTCCTAAGCCAAGTCCCAGTGTCAGTTTAGATTGATTACTCGCACGAGCGAATGTTTGGGTTTCCATAACTGTCCTAAGGGTAACTACCGCCGGTTTTGGATTAGGTACCTCAATTCCAACTAATGAGGCTCCTGGAATAGGAGCTTCAATCCTCAAACTGGGTGCTGCTAATGCCAACGCTAAGTCTTTTTCTCTCGCTACTATACTGTCTACTCTAACTCGAGTTTTATCTTCCACCTTAGTTATAATTGGTTTACCCTTTTCGTCTAGCGCCGCCTTACCCTCAGCATTGCGTTGCCTAACATTCTTTGACCTTCTATTCCAACCCGGGACTAAGCCAAACATAGTCACCGCTGGGCCTGGCTTAACTTCATCAACAGTCACTTCTATTCCGTAATCGCCAAGCGTGTTTTCTATCAGTAGAGATGTTCTATCTTGATCTATATCTGGATTTTGACTGCCCGGAGGCGGCAAGGTTAACATTGCTATCTCAGGGAGGTTCCATTTTGATATATCCTTCACAGATATCTTCGTAATCACTTTGCTATCGGCAGATTCCTTAACACTCTTTGTAGATTGTGCCGTCTCCCCGATAACAGGCTGGCTCTGATTAGTTTGTAATCCGCTTCCTTCAGGTACATTAGGGGCTCTTTTCCTTGCATTAATAATTCTGTTAGTTATAGACGTACCTGCAACGAGGGGAACTGGTGCTTCTGCCACAGAAATTGTTTTATTTTGTTTTGCTATAAACTGATGTGTGTCGTTCGAAGTTTTTCTTCTATACCTTAACTTAATATATTTACTTAATGTAGATAAAGCTACTGAGAATACAGATACAGAAACTCGAATAATGCCCACAAGCGCTGCCAATGTTCGTGTTGGACTCAAAATAACGGCTAAAACAACCATAGCAAGAAGAAATCGCATCGCTGCTTCTAAGTTACTAGAGCCAGAAATGTATAGTCCCACATTCCCGCCTAAAGAATTAACGTAGGTTACTGGATATGGGTTAGGTATAATTGCAGTGAAACCCCATGAAATAAAGGAAAACACTATAATCGTTAACCAGATTTTCCAATACTTTCTGTCTAAAAATTCTCTTTTCTTCGTCGCACAGAAGACCCCTATTGCTACACACAAGCCAGGTATCAGAAAGCCTAACCCGTAGGTTGCCAAGAGAGAATCCAGCGCAAGACGAAGCTGATCCGTAGCTTGTTCCACTTTCCATACAAACAGAACGCTGAAAGAAAGGACAATCAGAACAATCAACCTTAGTTTCAGTCGTGTATATGTACTAGACATCCTACCAAACATTCACATTACCCCCCCCCAAGTCAATTATCACAGGAGTTATGATCGGCTTGCGACCGGTTCTATGGATCAATAATGCAGACACTTCGTCTCTTATAATATTTTCTAAACTCGCGTTATCTAAGTTTGACCCTATTTGTCTGTATAAAGATTCTTTTATCACAGTCCCCATCTCATTGTCCAACAGTAATGCCATATCTGTGGGAATGACTCCCTCGGAAAATATCTCTGGTTCTCTTAATATTACACTTGCTCTACTGTCTATAGTTGCCACAATGAACAAAATGCCCTCTCTCGCCAAAGACTTTCTGTCCTCAATCAGTTTTTCCTCTATCGCCCAAGCTTGAGGTCCGTTAACATATACTGGTCCTGCTTTAACCCTGCCACTGATCATTGCGTGGTTGCCATCTACCGTCAAGACATCTCCGTCTTCTAACACAAATGTGTTTTTCTTCTCCATTCCTAAAGAACACGCTATATCAGCGTGTGCCTTAAGATGTCTATATTCTCCATGAATTGGGACAAAATATTGCGGCTTAGTCACATTCAACACCGTTTTCAATTCTTCTTGACTAGCATGACCATGAACATGTACCAGCGCTATTTTGTCATGTAGTACCTTGGCCCCAAGTTTCAACAAATTGTTTATGTTTTTACTCACTACGGTTTCGTTACCCGGAATAGGAGTTGCGGAAATAACCACCGTATCGCCTTCGATAATTGTTAATTCTTTATGTTCGTTTTTTGCAATACGTGTCAAGGCTGATGTTGGTTCTCCTTGACTACCGGTAGTTACTATTACAACTTCCCTTGGAGCAACATGTTTTATTTCTTCGGTCGAAACAATCAAACCATTAGGAGCTTCCAAGTATCCTTCCTTTAATCCAAGCTTCACATTATCTTTCATGCTCTTGCCAACAAAAGAAACTTTGCGTTTATATTTAACCGCTGCATCCAGTATTTGCTGAATTCTTGCTATTAACGACGCAAATGTTGCTACTATAACCCTACCGTATGATTCGCCAATGACTTTCTCAAGGGTTTCTCCGACTATTTTTTCAGATGGCGTGTAGCCAGGAACTTCAGCATATGTAGAGTCTGAGAGCAATAGCAAAACCCCTTGCTCTGCTAATTTAGATAGTACACCAAGATCCGTTGGATTACTGTCTGCAGGTGTATGATCTATCTTAAAATCACCGGTGTGTACCACGTTGCCTAAGGGAGTTTCTATTACTATACCCATTGCATCTGGGATGCTGTGGCAAACTCTGAACCAGTGAACAATAAACTTCCCTATTTTGATCTTGTTTTCTGGTTCTATGGATTCTATTGTGCGTTCCTTTAGGATTTTCCTTGGCCTGATTCTTAGCTCCATAAGTCCTTTTGCCAATTTGGGTGCATAAACTGGAACATTAAAATCTTTAAGAATATAAGGAATGGCTCCAATATGATCTTCGTGCCCATGAGTTATTAATATTGCTCTAACTTTGTCACGATTATCTTTCAAGAATGTCGTGTCGGGTATAATAAGGTCGACTCCCGGTAAATCTTCGCCTGGGAATAGAACCCCTGCATCTATAACTACTATGTCCTCTTCGTATTGGATCGCCATCATGTTCTTTCCAATAGTTCCGAGACCTCCTAGAGGGATAATCTTTAAAGATTCTGCCATATTACCTCTTAAAACATGCTTAACTGTTCTCCACTATTCATACTTTCTTCTTTAGATGACGTAGATGCAGTTGAAATGTATATATCTTTCAACAATGATCTCAAATTCATCATATCTTCTTCTAGTAATTTCTTAAATCTATCTTGCCTCAATGCTGCTGCCGGATGATACATCGGATAAAATTTTTGATCTCCCTGTTTCCTTAATTTGCCTCTCGCAGCACCTATAGTTTCATCCGGGAAAAACCTATTGAAAGAAAACCTACCCAAGGTAATTATAATCTCTGGATCTATTAACTCAATCTGTCTTTCCAAATATTTTTTGCACTGATCCATTTCAAATGGTAAAGGGTTTCTGTTATCAGGAGGTCTGCATTTTACTGTATTCGTTATATAAACGTCGTCTCTTGTAAGTCCCGCGTTTGTTAGGAGTCTCGATAACAACCTTCCTGCCGCCCCGATAAAAGGCTTTCCTTCTTTATCCTCATTGAATCCAGGAGCTTCGCCAATAATCATTATGTCGGCATTTTCTGGACCCTCCCCTGGAACAGTGTTAGTTCTTGTGTCGGAGAGAATGCAATTTTTGCAAGCTACCACTTCGCAATTTATCTGCTCGAGTGTATCCATTTTTTAGATCAAAGTAGTGTAATTTGAATGCAGATAGAATCATAGCATGGGCGCATAATGCGGTCAATTTGTTCAACGTCACAGACTGCAGCCCTGTTGATTAATCGGGTCTTGGACAATATACTGTCGAAAACCACATTGCTAAATCTTTGTCATGGATGAAAAACAACTAATAATCCTATCAACGAATAAGGGTTGGATTGCTTAGATAATGATAAGTAAATCTTACGACATCATAATTATAGGCGGCGGTATAATAGGCTTGGCCACGGCTATGACATTATCAAACCGATTTCCCAAGCTTACGATATCAGTTTTGGACAAAGAAAAAGAATTAGCCCAACACCAGACCGGCCATAACAGCGGTGTAATACACTCAGGCATCTATTACAAACCTGGTTCCCTTAAGGCCATCAACTGTATTGAGGGTAGTCGTAAATTGATAGCTTTCTGCGATGAAAACACAATACCCTATGAAATGTGTGGAAAAGTCATAGTTGCAACCTCTGAATCTGAAATTCCTGCACTAGAGGAGTTGCACAGGAGGGGTACAGCCAACGGAGTTGCTGGCCTAAAAATGATTGGCGCTGATGAATTGAAAGACTACGAGCCATACGCGAACGGCATTAAAGCCCTCCTTTCTCCTAACACGGGCATTATAGATTATGTACAAGTATCTCTCGGCTACGCAAAGGTTTTCAAAGAGAATGGGGGAGATATACAAACCAACACAAAAGTTGAGTCTGTTATCAAAAAGGATGGATTGCTTAATATAGAAACTAGCACTGGATTATTTAAAGCATCATACGTTATCAACTGCGCTGGTCTTTATTCCGACGTTATCGCTAGAATGATGGGTGATACCCATGACATTCGCATTATACCTTTCAGGGGCGAATATTTCATGTTGTCTGAGGAGGCAGCAGCAATGGTACAAGGATTAATATACCCAGTACCCAATCCGGAGTTTCCTTTTCTGGGAGTCCACTTCACAAATACTATACATGGAGAAGTCGAGGCGGGGCCTAATGCTGTTTTTGCGTTTGCCCGGGAAGGCTATTCTAAAACCAAGATAAACATATCTGAGACTTTTGATACGCTGAAATTTAGTGGGTTTTGGAACATGACAGCGAAATATTGGTCTCGAGGCATGCAGGAATTCTATAGATCACTAAGTAAAAAGGCTTTTGTGCGATCTTTGCAGAAACTAATTCCTGCAATAGAAGAAAAGCATCTTGCAGCAGGAGGCTCGGGTGTAAGAGCCCAAGAAGTTACGTCTGCCGGATTTATGCAGGATGATTTCCATATAACTGAAACACCTCAAGCAATTCATGTCAGGAATGCCCCGTCTCCCGGGGCTACTGCTTCTCTTGCCATATCAAATGGTATAGTAGACACAGCCGCTACAGCTTTCAATCTGGATTAATCATCTATAGTAGATCAATATAGTAAAACCTACTAACAACCAAATTGCTACACTTATTTTCAACGGTAAGTCTTTTAAGATTATTTCTTCTGGGGATTCTCCTTGGTTCCTAACGTTGACCAAAAATAGGTATCTAAGCAAACCGTAGACAACAAAAGGAATTGTAAGCATCATAGAGTTGTTAGTTGGCAAATTTGGCGAAGTGAAAGTATACAGTGTGTATGCCAACAGAGAACTAGTTGCAGATATTGCAATAAGTTGCTGTAAGAAGTCGACCGAATATTCCTCCAATGTCTCCCTCTGTAAATAACCATCCACTCCAGCAGATTTTTTTTCATTCAATCTCTTAGAAAATCCTATAAATAAAGCTGCTAAACCGGTACAAACATAAAGCCAGGGGGACACATATACATCTATAACTATCGCTCCTGTCACAGCCCGAACTACAAAACCGAGGCTTATTGTAATCACGTCGACAATCACAATCTGTTTCAGGTACACCGAATATAGAATCATAAGCAAAAAATAACCTATAATCATTAGTAAGCTGCTCAGACCCAACACATAGCCACCCATTGCTCCTATAACGGCTAATATTCCTGCAAACCCTAAGGCCAGCTTGGTATCTATTTGTTCAGCAGCAATGGGCCTATCTTTCTTTTTAAAATGATGCCGATCCTTATCTTTGTCAAAAACATCATTTACAACGTAAATTGATGAAGTTATCAAACAAAAAATTGCAAAAGCTGCAGTACTTCTTAATAGTAGACGTGCCGCTTCCTCTGAATTACTCAACTGCCAGGATTCTCCCACAGTGAAAAATAACGCGAAATAAACGATCAGGTTCTTTATCCATTGCTTAGGTCGCGCCGAATCAATTAATCCTCTATACCAAATGAGTTTGTTGATGTTATCAGTTTTTTCTTTTCTCATCTTTCTTGATAATACTCACGTTCACATTACTCGGTCAACATTAGTGCTCTAGCTAGACAACCTTAGTCAATAAGTATAGAATGCTCAGCATCGCAACTCTTTTGGTGTGGCAGAAGCATATATCCACTGATGTATCTTTATATTAAGTTTAATTGGAAAAGCTGAAGCATAAATGTCTATTTTTCTAAGAATAATGAGACATGCGGCAGCATACAAATACCGACTTTTGTTGGCCTACTGCTCCTCTATAGGCGTAGCAGCTTTTGCCTTGGTAATTCCTCGTATTATTGGAGAGGCTGTAGATAAAGTCATCAGCTCGGGTGACCTTCGGCCACTCGTAATGCTGGCATTGGCGGCTTTGGCCGTAAGTGTAGGCAGAGGCATCTGTGCTTATGGTCAACAATACCTTGGAGAATCTCTAGGGCAGCGAGTAGCTTATGACATTCGCAACCTGTACTTCGACAAAATGCAAAGCTTAAGCTTTGCATTCCACGACAGTCAAAAATCTGGGGACTTAATGTCTAGGGCCACCGCAGATGTTGAGGGAATAAGAATGTTTATACAGGGAGGGGCCATTCGAGGTGCCTTTATGATTCTCTTAATCTTTGGAGTGTCAGTAATACTAATACTCACGAGTTGGAAATTAGCCATTTTAAGCCTTGTCTTCATGCCCCTCATCATATTAAGAACCTCCACAATAATGATGGCAATGCGAAGAAATTGGCTGGCTGAAAGAGAGGAGATGGGGAAGCTGAATACTCTTCTTCAAGAAAATTTGTCCGGCCAACGGGTAGTGAAGGCATTTGCTGCAGAAGAGCATGAAAAGGAAAAGTTTGTTCATGGCGCGTCTTTAGTTGCCCACTATGGATTCACGGCTGAAAAACTTCAGGCTATTACGACATCCTTAAACAATTTTTTCTTCCTCGGAGGAACTGGTGTTATCTTATGGTTTGGGGGTAAGGAAGTCATCGACGGCCAATTAACAGAAGGTCAGTTGGTATCCTTCTTATTGTACATGGGTCTACTTTCGATGCCTGTGAGAATGTTTGCTTTTATAGTAAATAGCTTTGCTAGAGCTTTGTCTACCGGGGAACGTATTTTCTTTCTGCTGGATGCAGAGTCTCCGGTTCAAGAAAGTGCACTAGCAACCACTATGCCAAAGGCAAATGGGTCCGTCGCATTCAAAAACGTCTCATTTAGATATGAAGAGTCCGATAACAATGCAATTACTAACATAGACATAGAAGCACCCAGTTCTCAAATCGTGGCCATTTTAGGAGCTCCGGGTAGCGGAAAGTCTACCCTGGTACATCTGATCCCTCGTTTCTACGATGTGTCTTCTGGCTCTATAACTATAGACGGCCAAGACATTCGGGATGTAACTCTTAAATCTCTTCGACAAAACGTTGGAATAGTGCAACAAGATATTTTTATATTTACATCGACCATTAGGGCCAACATTGCCTACGGTGCCATTCACGCATCAGATGCAGAGGTCAAAAGGGTTGCGGAATTAGCCCAAATGCATGACTTTATAATGGGACTGCCCGAGGGCTATGACACATATGTGGGAGAACGCGGATCTACTCTTTCAGGGGGTCAGAGACAACGCCTAGCCATAGCCCGCACCTTGTTGATGGATCCTCCTGTTTTAATTCTTGACGACTCAACATCCAGCGTAGATACAGAAACCGAACATTTGATACAAAAGGCTCTTGAAAATGTCATGGAAGGTCGTACAACCTTTGTTATAGCCCACCGTTTGAGCAGCGTGCAAAAAGCTGACAAGTTGTTAGTTTTGGACAAAGGGTATATTGTGCAGCAAGGCACACACGCCGAACTTTTGGGAGTTCCCGGACCTTACAGGGAAATATATGAATTACAACTAAGGCCTCAGGAGACCAATGGCGTCGTCAGTAATCGAAACCTTGGCAATGCATCTACACTTCATTCCGACTCATCTCCACAAACGAGCCTCCAAAATGGCTGATCAAGCTAATCAGGCAAAAAACCCTAATTTACCCGACTATCAAGAGGTCAGAAGAATCCGACACAGGTTGAGCCTAGTACTTGAAGACAATGATTTTGTGGCAAATTTTAGCTCGAGAATTGTTTTTCGTTTGGCTTCTTATGTAAAGCCACACTGGAAGCTGGGGCTCCTCAGTATGATTACCATGTTCTTGTATATCGCCACACAAGTTTCCATACCGGTGCTGGTTGGAATAGCTATTAACGATTTCCTCCGTCCAGAAAACCTGTCCATTGATGAAAGAGTTGCCGGAATCAACAAAGTTGGCTTGGCTTTCGTGGCAGTAGTCTTTATCAATTTAGCAGGAAATTACTTGCATCTTCGAGGTCTAGCCTCTATACATATGGCTATCTTATTGAAACTACGTTCCGAAATGCACGCTCACCTACAAAAACTTTCCTCCATGTTCTACGACCACAATGAAGTAGGTCGTTTAATGAGCCGTGTACAAAATGACACGGCTGCTTTGCAAGAATTCTCTAACGTGTTTGTAGTTGGATTTGCTGAGATACTAAGTTTATTTGGAATAATCGCCATAATGCTGGTCTGGAATTTGGAGTTAGCTTTAATTTGCTTCACAATAATTCCGGTATTTATGGTTATAATGCTTTTCTGGCAGAAAAGAGCCCGTCAGGCGTTTATAAGAATTCGTCATGCAATAGCAGGAGTCAACGCTAATCTAAACGAAAATATAACTGGCATCCGAGTTACACAAAGCATGACCAGAGAATCCGTTAACATGGAACGCTTCGAAGAATTAAATCATATTCATTTATCTGCTCACTTACGAGCTATAAAGCTAACAGCAAGCCTGATGCCATCGGTGGAAATATTGACTGCTATTTCCTTTGGCACCGTTATAGTAGTAGGTGGCAGAATGGAACAGTCTGGTTCCCTGGAACTAGGAACTATGGTTGCTTTTGCATTATTTGTTCAACGTTTTTTCGAACCAATCCGTGCTCTCGTTATGCAATACGCCCAGATGCAAAGAGCTATGGTAGCCGGGATGCGAATCTTTGAGCTTCTAGACATAAAGCCTGAAATTGTTGATTCTCCAACGGCCAAAGATTTACCGCCTATTAAAGGTCACCTGAGCTTCAATAATGTCTCCTTTTCTTATCTTCCAGACGTCCCTGTTCTTGATAACTTAAGCCTCCAAATACCGCCTGGCCAAACTCTAGCAATAGTAGGACCGACAGGCGCGGGCAAATCTACCATTGTGTCACTGGTCGCTCGTTTCTATGATGTAAAATCAGGTTCTGTCACTGTTGATGGTTATGATGTAAGAGACATAACACACGAATCCTTGGCAAAACAAATGAGCATGGTGCTTCAAGAACCATTCTTATATTCAACCACAGTCGCAGAAAACATTAGATTTGCCAAAAAATCCGTGACTCAATCGGATATAGAAACAGCCACCAAGGCTTTAGGTGCTCATGAGTTTATCATGAGTTTGCCTCGAGGATATGAAACGGTTTTATTGGAACGAGGCAGTAACTTGAGTGTAGGTGAAAGACAACTGATTTCTTTTGCTAGGGCATTAGTTGCTGACCCAAGAATACTGATATTGGATGAGGCCACTGCTAATGTTGATAGCCATACGGAACAATTAATCCAAAAGGCCCTGAAGGCACTATTAGAGGGAAGAACTGCTGTAATAATAGCGCATCGCCTATCTACGATAAAAGAGGCGGACCAAATACTCGTTCTTAAACAAGGCAAGATAGAAGAGCTTGGCAAACACAGTGAACTCCTCGAGCTTAATGGTCTTTACTCTAAGTTATATGAAATGAATTTCCGAGATAACGCCTAGTGGCTATTCAATTTAATCTAATCCATGTCCATTTCGTTGCCAAGCATTTCAACCGCTTTGCGAATTACTGTATAGCTATAACCTCTCCTAGTTAAATGCCCCAATAGCTTCAGTTTTACTTTATTCACTCCATTAAGCATTCTTTTGTCTAAAAATTTTTTGCCTGCTACATAAGCATTGTGTTCATCGTCAACATTACTAACAGATGACGCTATCACTTCAGATGATATTCCTTTTCGAGACAATTCCACAGATAATAGTTTTATGCTTCTAGGCTTACCTTTGATCCGTGATTCTACCCATTGGGCGGCAAATCGCTCATCATCTAGTAAAAGCAATTCTCGTAGCCTTTGCAACACCGCCTCTGTTGTGTCAAGGGGATACTTAGCCAAGAGCTTAGTCCTGACTTCAAACACACTTCTTTGTTGATAAGATATATATCTCAAGGCTTGGGAAAGTGCTTTTTGGAATTGGGGTAGTTCGGTCATTTAAGCCTGTCACAGAGGAGATTAATGCTGTTAATATGTCATTCGGGATCCGTTCGGTTTGATTCGCCTGGAACACTTCTGATCTTCTGTTCAATTTCTACTGCCATGCCTGGATTCTGTTTTAAATAGTCTTTTGCATTCTCTCTACCTTGACCCAAGCGACTGTCTCCGTAAGAATAAAATGACCCACTCTTCGTAATTGTTCCTTGCTCAGTCCCCAAATCCAACACTTCGCCCATTTTACTAATTCCCTGATTGAACATAATATCGAATTCTGCCACTTTAAATGGAGGAGAAACCTTATTCTTAACTATTCTAGCTCTAACTCGATTCCCAACTACTTCTGTTCCTTGCTTAATAGAATCTATCCTTCTCAGATCTATTCGAACAGAGCTGTAAAATTTCAATGCCCGCCCGCCCGGAGTTACTTCTGGGTTACCAAAAACCACTCCGATTTTCTCCCTCAGCTGGTTTATGAAAATCACCGAAGAGTTTGACCTGTTAATAGCAGCCGACAGTTTTCTCAAAGCTTGAGACATCAATCTGGCCTGAAGCCCCATATGAGAATCCCCCATATCACCTTCAAGTTCTGCCCTTGGCACTAACGCTGCAACGCTATCAATAACTACAACGTCTATCGCTCCGCTCCTTACAAGATATTCTGCGATTTCCAAAGCTTGCTCTGCTGTATCAGGTTGAGAAACAAGAAGATCGTTTAAGTTTACGCCTAGGTTGCTAGCATAAGAAGCATCCAGTGCGTGCTCTGCATCTATATAAGCGGCTATTCCCCCGGCTTTCTGAGCCTCAGCCATAATATGGTGGGCCAATGTCGACTTCCCGGCTGATTCTGCGCCGAAAATTTCAGTGACTCTTCCTTTTGGCACGCCGCCAACTCCCAAGGCAATATCCAGCGAGAGTGATCCGGTCGAAATTGCATCTACAACCATAGCTCCCTCACCCAGGCGCATGATCGTCCCTTTTCCTAACTGTCGCTCTATTTGCCCTAGTGCTAATTCTAACGCTTTTTCTTTTTCAGTGACCATTTCTTTCCTAATCGCAATGTTGAAATCATGATAGCATGGCGGCATTATATGGACAAGAAGGTTCGTTTCTAAGATACTCTTCTCGGTGATACGACATAATGGTTATTAATAAATTTTATGCATCTATAATGCTCCTGATTGTGGCTGGCTGTAGTAATA
Organism: SAR202 cluster bacterium; assembly: GCA_009391535.1. Taxonomy (GTDB): domain Bacteria; phylum Chloroflexota; class Dehalococcoidia; order Lucifugimonadales; family UBA2985; genus VFHP01. The sequence goes on from VFHP01000006.1 coordinate 24,776, forward strand.
ATGCACCCACCTCCTCACCCACCAATGTCAATACTGTTATTCCCTCCTCCAACCCTAGCAGTGTTCAATATATTACACTTCCTGTAGGTCCCTCTTCAGATGTTCCTGAGAATAGAGATTTGTTTTCTTTACATCAACGGTTTGCAGGAGGGAAAGACTTGAGCGACCATATACAAAACAGAGAAGACTTCGACCCTCCAGTCAGAGTTGTAGGTGATCTGGATTCTTTTTGGGTATCAGATCTAATAGAGAACAAAGTATATGAAGTGTCATCTGAGTTGGCTTATATAAGCGACCACGCTTACTGGTTCTTCGAAAAAGACGCATTACCTTCGCTCGGCACTTTACAATTCATCTCTGATACTTTTGAATCCTCCATATACCCAAGATTAACCCAAACTCTGGGACAAGAATGGGTTCCTGGCATTGATAATGATGTCCATCTCTACATACTACACACCCCAATAAACGGTGTAGCTGGTTATTACAGTATGTCAGATGAGTATCCGAGGGAAATTGCTAGATACAGCAATGAATACGAAATACTTTATATAGATCCATCCTCGGCAAGGCTCGGTTCTACCTTTTATTTCGAGTTATTAACTCATGAACTTCAACACGCTATCCATTGGGCTCAAGATCCGAACGAAGAAACCTGGATCAATGAAGGTCTATCAGAGGTGGCAAAAAACATAACTGGGTACAACCTGAGTTTCGTTGATAATTTCCAGGAGCACCCTCAAACTTCGTTAATTAATTGGCCTCACGACGATTCTGATTCCCTGCCAAATTATGGGGCTTCTTCTTTGTTTATAGAGTATCTGTCACAATATTTCGGTGGGTACAACAACCTGAAAATCTTGACAAAGTCTCAGTCGGACGGCATTGATGGCATAAACAACTTTCTTGCTGAATCTGGCTACACAAAAAATTTTTATGATGTTTTCGGTGATTGGGTTATCGCCAATTATCTAGATCCTCTCGCTGTATATCCTTACTATTACAATAATTTTGATTTAACATTAGACTCCGAAACGCTTTCTTTTAACGAGCAGCATTCTGCAACTTTGCCTCAATTTTCCACAGATTATATCGAGTTACGCTCTTCCCCTGAACCTTTCTATCTGCATTTTAATGGAACCGAAACCAATCGTATACTTCCTCTTTCTAATCAACCAGACAATTATTGTTGGTGGGGAAACAAAGGTGATTCTATAGATTCAACCCTAACCACGACTGTGGATCTGTCTGATGTTATGACTGCCAACCTTCATTTTAAAGCTTGGTACTCGATAGAAGAGTCATGGGATTACGCTTATGTTGCAATATCATTAGACACCGGTGAGACATGGGAAATAGTAAACAGTTCTTCATCCTCCTCAGTGAATCCGCTTGGTAGAGGGTATGGACCTGGATACACCGGGGATAGTGGTGGTTGGGTCTCTGAGACTGTTAATCTTACTCCGTACGCAGGAAACGAGATATTGCTGCGCTTTGAATACATAACTGATGAGTCGAGACATGATATTGGCCTCTGCATTGACGACATTTCCATACCAGAACTAGATTTTTTCGATTCAATGGATATCACAGATTCCGTATGGCTGAGTCGAGGTTTCATACGTACAAAGAACATTATTCCTCAGACTTACTTAGTCCAATTGATAGAAATAGGAGACGAAGTTAAAGTCCAATCAATGCCGTTGGACGAATTTGGTAAAGGGACATTTCTCATAACCCCGTCGGAAGTTGTTTCTAAACGAGTTATTACCGTATCTCCAACCTCAGAAAATACGACCCTGTCTGCTTCTTACTCTATCTTCACAACTAAACATTAACGGATTCAACTTTCCATATGTTCCTTTAAAGCTTCTACCGCTTCATGGGAGCCGAAAACTGTACTAAGCCTTCCGTTCAGGCGAATCCTCTTCTTTGCTATTAATCCCTGTTTATGTAGCAAATACAGCGACCAGCTTAGAGAAGATCGCTTAAGTCGAGGAAATATTCTAAGCAGGCTTTCATCGTTGTTGTCAAAAACTTCGTCAGGCCGCCTATTTAGTTCCTCCAACAGCATTGATTGCAGGGGTGGGAGGCTTTCTCCTAAAGGACCTTTAGAAACCATTATCTGAGATATTTTCAATCGCCTCTCCTTAATAAAAGCACTACAATGAGTTTATCAGAGAATTTAAGTAAAACACAAGTAGATTCAAGCACTCATAAGTGCTCTGGGCTTGAGGGTGTCCAGATGAAAGAGTCTTAGCGGAACATCCACGCTACCACCAGATCTTATATTCCACGTTTTCTTTCATGTCTGCAAAGTCTTTGGTCCACAAAGAAGTGCTGAGGTATTTCCATCCTCCATCAGCCAGTAAACAAACAATGTTACCCTTCTCCATTTTTTCAGCTAGCATCATTGCGCAGCAAACCACAGAGCCTGAAGAAATGCCGGCGAAAATGCCTTCCTGTTGCATCAGTTCTTTAGTGAAACTAAATGCCTTGCTGCTTTCTATCATTATTCGCCTGTCTAAAAGGGACAAGTCCAGTATCGGGGGAATAAAGCCCTCTTCCAAGCTACGCAAACCTTGTATAACATCGTCAGGATGAGGCACCACTGCCACTACCTGAATTGCAGGATTATATTCCTTGAGCCTCCTGCCGACGCCCATTAATGTGCCCCCTGTTCCTAATCCTGCAACAAAAACATCCACTTCCGGTAGGTCCTCTATTATTTCGCTTCCCGTAGTTTCATAATGGGCTCGCGGGTTAGCGTCATTACCATATTGATACGGCATAAAATAAGAATTGTCGGTTGCAGCCATTTCCTCTGCCACCACTATAGCCCCATTGGTACCTTTCTCTCCGTCACTTAGAACAATTTCGGCACCGTATGCTTCCAGCAGTTGAGCTCTTTCTATACTAACGTTCTTAGGCATAACTACTTTTATTTTATATCCTTTACGGCGGGCTATAAACGCCAAGGCTATCCCTGTGTTTCCACTAGTTGGTTCCAATATGGTTTTATCTTTTGTAAGCGTCCCGTCCGCCTCTGCTTTTTCAATCATGTATTTCGCTATTCTATCTTTAACACTACCGGTAGGGTTGTTTCCTTCAAGCTTGGCAAAAATTTGCACGTCCTTGTTGGGGCTCATATTGTTCAAGTGAACCAGAGGAGTGTTTCCAACGGTGTCTAGGATATCCATTTTTTTCATAGGTGGCTATATGTTCCAATCGTTATTTATATGTTCTGTTCTACCTTCAACCTAGAGCGGTTGCGGGGTCAATCCCACAAAACAGTTCGTAGTCTATCAGTTCCGTTATGGAGGGGTTGTCACCACATAAAGGGCATTCGGGGTTGCGGCGAATCTTTACTGTCCTAAATTCCATACTCAAAGCATCTATTAACAAGAGTCTTCCGACAAGAGGCTCTCCTGCTCCTATTATTAGCTTTATGGTTTCTACTGCCTGTATGCTACCAACCATGCCCGGCAGAGCGCCTAGCACTCCTGCCTCCGCACAACTGGGAACAGCCCCTGGCGGTGGGGGTGTCGGGAACAGACATCTGTAACATCCCTTGCCAGGAATAAATACGCTTGCCTGTCCGTCAAAAAGGAGTATGCTTCCATCCACCAGCGGCTTATTCAAAAGATAAGCAGTGTCGTTAACTAAGTAACGAGCAGGGAAATTATCAGCTCCGTTGATAATGATATCGTACTGTCCTATTATCTCCATCGCGTTATCAGATGTTAGCGGTGCCTCGTGTCCTACAACCTTAACGTTTGAATTGTATTCTCCGATAGTACGTTGAGCAGATACGATTTTCGGTGTCCCTATATCTCTTTCATGATGCAAAATCTGCCTTTGTAAGTTGCTCACGTCAACAGTATCGTAATCCACTATGCCTATTGTTCCTACTCCTGCGAGGCTTAAGTAAACCGACACTGGAGAACCCAGGCCTCCTGCACCAACCATAAGCACTTTTGCGTCCATCAGGCTCCGTTGCCCTTTACTGCCCACTTGGGGCATTATAATGTGTCTGCTGTAACGCTTAACTTGATCGGGGGTAAGAACTGATGTTTGAGTCATTTTTGGCCTTCCTAACTGAATTTAATACAATATTCTGTTTTATGATATTAAAGCTAAGGGGAGATTTGCCCTGCCTGTAGACCTCAAAGAGGTTTTTTACCACGTTGCTGTCAGTGTAAACTTACAGCCTTTAATTGCTCTTGTCTAGCCACTAAATCGGCTATTGTAGTAGACCTAAGGACCTTCTGAACAACTTCTTCAACAGAACTCCAAACCTCTCGTTGAGCACATGTTGTGGAAAAGGTACAGCACTCTGGCACAGAGATACACTCTAACAAAGCTGACTCTCCTTCAAGGCTGGTAATTACCATACCTAAGCTAATTTCTTCTGGTAATTTAGCCAACGCATATCCACCCTGAGGGCCTCGCCTGCTGCTAGTCAAACCAACTCTCCCTAAGGTCATCAAAAGTTGATTCAAATACGCTTCGGGGATATGTTGACGGTCTGCTATCTCTGTTGTACTGACAGCGCGGCCTCCGTATCCTTGCGCTAACTCTACTAGCGCCCGGACCCCGTAGTCTACTTTCATTGACACCTTCATCCCGTCTACTCCTATTGTATTAAGGGAACAGAATTATATCATTCCCTCTGTACAGCTTCAAGTACAAGCTATATTATGGTGTTTGATAAATTACTTAAACCTCCAAGGAGACGAAAATGGATACCCTTTCCCTAGACGTTAGTCAAAGAATTATTCAGAGGAAAAAAGTCAGCTCCCTCCGTAAAGAAGGAATCACACCGCTTCATCTTTACGGTCGAGGCATATCATCATCTTCCCTTCAGGCAAAAACTTCCGATGTGGCGAGAATTGTTAATCTAGCTGGACACAATATACCCGTAACAATAAGTCACTCTGACTCAAACGAACAAAGCTTGGCTTTCGTAGGAGAAGTTCAATACGACCCTTCTTCCGATGAAATACTGCACGTAGACTTCTTGCGAGTTGATACTAGCCAGCCAATGAAAAGAGATGTTCCAATTTATTTAACAGGAGAATCACCTGCTGTTCGGATCAGCCGAGGACTATTGAGCCAGGGCATACAGTTCCTATCGGTAGAATGTTTGCCGCTTGAAACACCGGAAAGGATAGAAATAGACATCTCCGTTTTGGAAGAGATAGACGCATCTATAAGAGTAAGAGATTACCTGCCTTCATCTGGAATAAAAATCTTGTCGGATCCACAGGACCTTATAGCCCGAGTTTCTGCCCCGAGAGCCGCACGGCCTGCTAGAGGTGACGCCGACGATGATTCTATAGATGTCTCTACCGAAACAGAGCCTACTGCCGCGACAGAGGAGCCACAAGAATAGGAATTGCTGTTCATCAGGCTAGGTTTGCGTTGGCAAAATCAGGGCGCCCATTAACAAAGGATTCTGGATCTGTTGCTTGTTTGCCTTCCATTTGTATTGTTCTAAGTGTTAATAAACCATGACCTGTTTGAACGCTACAGACATATGGCCGTTTAGTATCATCCACTACCACTTTCCCTATTGCGGCGATCGGATTTATGTTGAAGTCACTAGGCCAGACATCTAATAGCTTTATTCTTTTATTGTTCCATCTGGTGTATGCCCCCGGCCAAGGACTGTAAGCTTTTACTTGCCTCCAAATGTTGATTGCCGGTTGGCTCCAATCAATTGCGCCACTATCCTTGGTCAATTTTTCCGTGTATGTGGCTTTCGTATCGTCTTGTTTAAATAGCTTTATTTTGCCTTCATAATAGTTTGTCATCTGCTGCGCTAATAAGTTGGCTCCTTGTTTAAACAATCTGCGTGTTAACTCAACTGTTGTGTCCTCATCCTTTATTGGTTCTTCTTGTTGAACTATGACTCGACCTGTGTCAGTTCCTTCATCAACCTCCATAATTGTTACCCCGGTGACAGGATCTCCCCTTAGAATCGCAGTTACCACCGGAGTTGGGCCCCGATATAGAGGCAACAAAGAAGGGTGTATATTCAATGTCCCTATCACAGGGATTTGTAGTGCTGAAGGCGGGAGTATTATTCCATATGCAGCAACAACTATTATGTCTGGTTTGAGTTTCTCTAGATCAGCCAGGTCGCCCTTTCCCTTAAAGGATTTGGGCTGGAAAACATCTAGGCCTTCCCTTTCTGCCATCACTTTAACTGGAGGGGGAGTTGTCTGCCTTCCTCTGCCTGATTGCCTGTCTGGCTGGGTGTAAACTCCCACTATATCGTGTCCCTCTGACAACAATTTTTCTAGTGGCCATGTTGCATATTCAGGGGTTCCCATGTATACAACTTTCATTAATTTAACTCTTTTGTAAAATGATTTTAATTCAATTATATAGTCTCATGACTGCGGCAACAATAATTACAGAAAAATAGCAAATTTTTCCTTTTTTTCCCCTTGGAACCCCACGAAAAAGGTCTTGTATATTGTATTGGTGTAATGGTTTTGTTGATTGTTTTAAACAATATCCTATTTGCTCTATCACGTTGATGTAGAGTTCTTTTTTAGCGGTTACTCGCTCTCTTATATGGACCCTCTTCCTTAGTATTCTTGTGTATTGTTATATTCTTTTTGGAGAAGCTACTTTGCGCGATTTAACGCCGAATCAAATCTGGCAAGCCGTCTTGGGACACCTTGAGGTGCAAATGAGCCGACCCTCATATCTCACTTGGCTCAAACCTACTGTAGGAGTTTCTTTTGAGAACAATCTGCTCACGGTTGGAGCCCCTTCATCTTTTCATTCGCAAATGTTGCAGTCCCGAATGATAAACCTGATACAAACTACAGCAACTAAAGTCCTCGGAGGTCCGTGCGACGTTTGCTTCGTTCTATCGGGAGCCACCCCTCAGTCACCACCATTAACCAACACGGCCGGAGGCCATTCTTCCCGTCATCTTACCCGCGGGACCGGACCGGCGCCCGATTACCCAAAACTTAACCCAAAATACACCCTTGATTCGTTCGTTGTGGGTCCTTCAAATCAATTTGCCCATGCAGCAGCTCTCGCAGTTACTCATAATCCTGGTGTTGCGTATAACCCGTTGTTTTTGTATGGGGGAGTAGGGCTGGGCAAAACCCATCTTCTGCAGGGTATAGGCAGAACATTCCTAAATCAGGGCCTAAACTGTGTTTATATCAACTCCGAACAATTCACGAATGAGTTTATTTTATCTATTCAAACCAAGAAAACGCGAGAGTTTCGAAATAAATTCCGCTCAGCTGATGTACTATTGGTCGATGACATACAGTTCATAGCGGGCAAAGAGGCTATTCAAGAAGGATTTTTTCATACATTTAACGAGCTCCATAATAACAATAAGCAGATTGTTCTAGCTTGTGACCGACCATCAGCCTCCCTGAAATATTTAGAAGAACGTCTTCTTTCGAGGTTCGACTGGGGTCTGTCGGCCGACATACAGAAGCCCGACCAGGAAACTCGCCTAGCCATACTTTCAGCTAAAGCAGCCTCTTTGGGTTCCCCTGTCCCGGCAGACGTTCTTTCTTTTATAGCCGCCCGTTTTTCTTCCAGCGTAAGAGAGTTGGAAGGCGCCCTCAATCGAGTTTTTGCATATTCCGACCTAACGGCAGTCCCTCTTTCTCTGGAGTTGGCAAACATTAGCCTGTCTGATCTCTTATCTTCCTCGAACAGAACCGTTCCTTCCTCTGACCAGATTTTGTCTGAGGTAGCATCCTTCTACAAGGTCGATGGGCGTCTTCTTTCAGGTAACAGAAAGGACCGCTTAATATCTCGAGCCAGACAAACAGCTGTTTACTTGTTGCGGGAAACCGGAGAACTGTCTCTTTCAGATATAGCTTCCACCCTGGGGGGCAGAGATTATTCGACAATCCGTCATTCTTGGACGAAGGTGACATCTCTCCTTAAAGAGGACCCCGACCTCCGTCAAGAAATCTCTGCTATACAAGAAGAACTAACCCTTGGTTAATTCATCCCTGTTTCCCCTGTTTTCCTCCGCCTCAAAACCGTGAGCAGTCCTCTCAGCTAACGCTTTTACATTGCCTTGTCTGATTTCAAATTACTCTTTATACTCTTTTAAACTTTGTATTATTATTGTTAGATAATATATATATACATATATATAACCTATATAAATAAAGATGATTGATACAGCAAACATATCTATTAGGGCAGGTAACGGAGGGGAAGGATGTGTCAGTTTCCGAAGGGAAAAATATGTTCCTTTGGGAGGTCCTGATGGAGGGGATGGCGGTAAAGGAGGAGACGTAATAATTGTTGCCTCGGAAGGGCACCACATGCTAACGGCGTTCAGGTTCATTCGGAGATTTAAGGCTGGAGACGGAGGAAACGGAAGAGGGCGTCTTAAATCAGGGAAATCAGGGAAAGATTGCATACTAGAAGTGCCTGTTGGAACAATAATAAAGGAACAAGACGAAAGAGGCAAAGAAGCGATAGTTGCAGACCTAAAAGAAAATGGAGCTAAGTTTGTTTTGGCAGTTGGAGGAGAAGGAGGCAAAGGGAACAAGAAATTTGCACGATCAGAAAACAGAACCCCTCTCCTAGCCGAAGATGGAGAAGAAACCAGCGAAAAGAACTTGTCTTTGGAATTACAAGTTCTAGCGGACGTTGGAATTATCGGCAAACCTAGCGTAGGGAAATCGTCCATTCTTAGAACCTGCTCTAGAGCGCGACCAGCTGTGGCAGATTACCCATTTACCACCTTAGAGCCCGTTCTGGGCCTGGTAGATGTTGGGTACAAAACATTTGTTATAGCAGAGATTCCGGGATTAATCGAAGGAGCTCACAAGGGGTCCGGCCTTGGTCATGAATTCTTAAGACATGCAAAAAGGACGGAAGGAATAGTGCACTTATTAGACGGTACATCGGATGATTTAACAAGAGACTACAACCAAATAAAAGAAGAAATGCTCATGTACGATAAACACCTTTTAGACAAATGGGAGGTGATAGCAGTCAATAAGGTAGACATGGTGGCAAACGAAAATCAAAAACAAGAGATAGAAAAAGAACTTTTATGCCTTTTGGGCGGAGGATCCGAGGAAGGAAAAAATAGAGGAAAGATTCATTTTGTGTCGGCAGTAAGCGGAGAGGGCGTAAATGAGTTGATGCAAGAACTAGCAAGCACGCTAACCGAAACACTGTCACAAAAGGAGATCAGCGCAAAGAGAACAGAGAACAACCCTCCTGTTATAACGCCCAAACCAAGAATGGAAAAAGTAGAGGTGATTAGGCAAAACAAACTGTTTTTAGTAAACTCGTCGAAGGCAGAAAGAATTGTTAGAAAGGCAAAAACTGAAGACAAAATTATACTAGCACAAGTGATGAATGAACTGAAACGACTGGGAGTTATAAGGGCTCTGGAAAGAGCAGGAATAGGGTCGGGATCTACAGTAAGAATAGGTTCTTGGGAGATGGAATGGGAATGAAGAACAGACTGGACAAGATCGGGATCTTCGGGGGAACCTTCGACCCCATACATACAGGCCACTTGTTAGTGGCTCAAGAAGCAGCGTCGACATTAGGCCTGGAGGAAATTTGGTTTGTTCCTACCGGAGAACCATGGCTCAAGGAAGGAACCAACGTCTCCCCCGCAAGAACTCGACTAGCAATGCTCGATCTAGCGATAGGTAAAAACAGTAGATTTAAGGCATGTTCTATAGAAATAGATAGGCCGGGCCCTTCGTATACCGTAGAAACCTTGCAACAATTAAATCAAGCGGGTTATCAGGGAAAGCCATCGTTCATAGTTGGCATGGACTCTCTGGAAACGCTACACCGGTGGCACCAGCCTGCGCGACTGTTTGATTTATGCGATCTGGTGGTTATAGCTAGGCCCGCTTATTTAGGCATTAACCCGGAATCCATAGAAAAAATCAAACCAGGAGCATCAAAAGACATAACGTTCCTAAATGGGTTAAGAATAGGAATTAGCGGGACAGAAATCAGGCGACGTGTTTTCGACCATAAACCAATAACCTACTGGGTTCCAGATGAAGTAGAACGATACATATACGAGAACAATTTGTATGGGGAGTGAAACAGTGGACTCGACAATAGCCAACAAAATCCTGAACTTGGCGGGTAAACTCCGTGCACTACAATATGGGGAATTTATTCTATCTTCGGGAGCAAAAAGCAACTATTATTTTGACGGGAGACTGATTAGCCTTCATTCCGAAGGTAGCTACTTGCTGGGAAAAACTTTTCTGAACGCGATTCGCGGGACTAATATATCGGCAATAGGCGGGCCTGCAGTGGCTGCCATTCCAATAGTCTCTGCAGTTACCCTAACAAGCCACATCGAAGAAAATCCAGTCGAAGCTTTTTTCGTAAGACCGATGGCAAAAGATCACGGTACCGAAAGACAAATAGAGGGAAACTTGAGACCAGGGAGCCACGTGATGATAGTTGACGATGTGTGCACTTCCGGCGGTTCCTTGTTTATTGCTATAGACGCCGTTGAGAGCATCGGGTGTAAAATAGAAAAAGTGATGGTCGTTTTAGACAGGAAACAGGGAGGCAGGGAAAAGATAGAAGCAAGAGGATATTCCTTTGTTTGTGTCTTGGAACCGGACGAAACTGGAGTAATACGGGTTTCCTGCGATATCACTGGATAAGAAAGAAAGCCCATGAATATCTACTACCCCACAATAGAAGAGGCGCATAGGTTGGCCAAAAAGGGAAACTTGATACCTTTGTACACGGAGATAAATGCCGACTTAGAAACGCCGGTTTCCGCCTACTTAAAAATAGCCACAGGGCCCTATTCCTTTCTATTGGAGAGTGTTGAGGGCGGAGAAAGGTTGGCAAGATACAGCTTTATAGGAACAGAGCCTTTTCAGGTTGTCAAAACCGGACCCGGCCAAGATCAAGGAGAGGTTGACCCTCTAGATATCATAAAAACCACACTAGATCAGTACAGACCAGTGGAAGTTCAGGGACTGCCTAGATTTCAAGGAGGAGCAGTAGGGTATCTCGCCTATGACACAGTTAAATATTTCGAAAAAGTACCAATCCCTGTTAATGACCCGTTTGAACTGCCAGAATCCCAATTTATGTTCGTAGACACTCTTTTGGTTTTCGATCACATAAGGCATAAAATTAAAGTAGTAACCCATATACATCTAGACGGAGCAACGATCGATGAAGCCTATCACAAAGCAACAGAACGAATAGAAACTCTTGTTAAAAGGCTGCAGGAACCGCTTCTATTGGACAAGACTAAACGAAACCATCAAGGAAACAGTGTAAAAGAAATCTCCTCAAACGTAACGGAGGAAGAATTCAAAGACAAGGTGAACAAAGTCAAAGAATATATATACGCGGGAGATATTATTCAGGCAGTATTGTCCCAACGCCTTTCAAAAAGAACAGACGCAGAACCCTTTGATATATACAGGGCACTTAGAACGCTTAACCCTTCTCCGTACATGTACTTTCTTGAACTAGACGGATTTCACATTGTTGGAGCCTCGCCAGAACTTCTGGTGAGAGTCGAAGACGGAGTAGTTTACAACTTTCCTTTAGCAGGCACTAGGCCAAGAGGCGCAACGCCCGCGGAAGATGATGCCCTGGCAGAGGAGCTCAAGGCAGATGAAAAAGAAAGAGCGGAGCACATAATGTTAGTTGATCTTGGGAGAAACGATGTGGGAAGAGTGGCAGAAACAGGCTCGGTAGAGGTTACAGACCTGATGAGAGTGGTCAAATATTCTAATGTGATGCATTTAGAATCTGAAGTTAGAGGAAGGCTAAGGCAAGATAAAGACGCTTACGACGCTTTACGATCTTGTCTTCCTGCGGGAACTTTGTCAGGAGCACCAAAGATCAGAGCCATCGAGATACTGTCGGAGCTTGAGGGAGAAAGAAGAGGGCCATATGGGGGCGCCGTCGGCTATTTTGGTTTTGATGGAGCAATGGATACTGCCATTACAATTAGAACTATGGTTATAAAGAATGGTACGGCGTACATACAAGCAGGAGGAGGCATTGTGGCGGACAGTATCCCAGAATCCGAATTTCAAGAAACCCTGCATAAAGCCCGGGCAGCCTTAAGGGCACTGGAAGAAGCAGAATCACGAAACCCGTAAACACCAAAAACGGCTTCTTTGGAAAAACCAAATAAATTAACCTCAACGACTGACAGGTGGCACCACCTTAAGTAAGCTTTTATTATGAAAAGCAGAAAAACTCATATAATACCAATTGTTGTTTTAGGCACTGGGATCATGTTGCTGATAACAACCCTATCATTTCAGGCGTACAAAATGGTTTCTCATGCGCAATTAGACAAAATGGAATACGAAGCTTATGGACTTGAAAAAGAAGACACAAAGCATGAAGTTTTGTATCCGGGAAACCTGGTGGACCCTTTGGATTGGGATAACCCTCGGATAACCGACATTAACGAAAGGAAAACGGATCCAACGGAGCAATTTGGGTATGAAAACAGTAAAGTTACAACTCAGCCGGCGCCGCCGAGATCAATAGAAATACCGGCAATAGAACTTTTTTCAGAAGTTAAATCCCTAACCATTCAAAACTACGGAAAAGCACGGGGATGGGAAACACCGAAAAATGTCGTTGGACACATACCAACCACAGCGAACCCGGGACAGGAAGGCATCGCATACCTGTTTGGCCACTTGAACAGCCCTATTAGAGGCGAAGGATCCGTATTCCGAAACCTAACAGAAATACCAAGCATTCTGCGCCAAGGAAAAGACGTATATGTATATGTGGAAGACGAAGGCGGAAAAACATACCTTTATCGAGTTAACAAAACAAGAGTCATACCTCAGGAAGAGTTTGAAATAAAAGATTCAGATAGCTCACTGATTGAACTAGTGGCATGTGTGCCATCTTATATCTATGACCACAGGCTGATAGTTACGGCCGAATTAGTGGGCTCTAAGTAGGCATCCGGCCTACTGGCATTGAATCAAACATCCAGGTTCTTGACGTTCGCCGCATTGGCCTGAATAAACGCCTTACGTGGAGCCACCTCTTCGCCCATTAACTCTGTGAAAACTCGGTCCGCCGCCTCGGCATCTTCTGCCGTAACTCGCAATAAGCTACGAGTTTGGGGGTTCATAGTAGTATCCCAGAGTTGATCGGGATTCATTTCCCCTAACCCCTTGTATCTTTGAATGGATAGACCGCGCTTCCCCTCTAATTTTTCCAATAGGGAATCCTTATCGTTCTCAAGATAAGCGTAGTGAACTTCTCTGCCAGCCTGAATCTTGTATAAAGGAGGCTGGGCAATGTAAAGATATCCTTCTTCAATGAGTTGTCGCATGTTTCTGTAAAAGAACGTTAAAAGTAAAGTCCTTATGTGTGATCCGTCGACATCTGCATCAGTCATAATAATTATCTTGTGGTATCGGAGCTTCTCTAGGTTGAGGTCGTCACCGAGATTGGCCCCGACGGCTGTTATTATGACGCGAATCTCTTCATGGCCAAGCATTTTGTCCAGGCGAGCCTTTTCGACGTTCAAAATCTTACCCTTGAGTGGCAAGATGGCCTGAAATTTTCTCTCTCGCCCTCCCTTAGCAGATCCACCTGCAGATTCTCCCTCCACTAGGTATAATTCAGACAACGACGGATCTTTTTCAGAGCAGTCGGCCAGCTTTCCTGGTAGAGAGCCGCCGTCCATGGCGTTTTTCCTTAAAACCATGTCTCTGGCCTTACGAGCTGCCTCTCGGGCCTTTTGAGCGGTGAGGCTTTTATCTATAATTCGACGAGCTTCGTTCGGATTTTCTTCGAGATAATATATGAGAGCTTCGGCGACTACAGAGTCCACTTGTCCTTGGACTTCTGCGTTGCCCAGTTTTCCCTTGGTTTGTCCTTCAAACTGCGGGTCGATCAGCTTCACACTTAACACAGCGGCAATCCCTTCTCTTACATCTTCTCCGGAGAAATTGGATTGATCTTCTTTTAGAAACTTCTGCTTTCGAGCGAAGCCATTCAGGGCCCGAGTCAAGGCAGTCCTGAATCCTGTTAAGTGAGTGCCCCCGTCAGCGGTGTTGATACAATTGGCAAAAGAATAGATTTGCTCTGAATAGCCACCATTATACTGGAAAGACGCTTCTACCATCGTGTTATCGATTGTTTTCTGGACATAAAAAGGATCGCTTTGAAGAACTTCCTTGTTATGGTTAAGTTGAGAAACAAAACTCACTATACCCCCATCGAATTTGTAGTTTTGTTTCCAAGGTGAATAACCCTGTTCTTTGTGCCATTCGCTGATAAGTGAAATTTGCAAACCTCTATTTAGGTAAGCCATTTCCTTGAATCTTTGAGATAAAACACCAAAATCATATTCTGCTGTGCCAAATATTTTCTCATCAGGCATAAAAGTAGTCGTAGTCCCTGTGCCGGTTGCCTTTTTGACTGATTCCAGCGAGTCGATTGCAGCTCCACGCTCGAAATTTTGTTCGTGAAGGAATCCGTCTCTTTTTACTTCTACTTTTAACGATGAAGATAAAGCATTTACCACGGAGGCCCCGACGCCATGAAGGCCTCCAGACACCTGATATCCTTTGCCGCCAAACTTTCCACCGGCGTGCAGGGTGGTCATGACGGTTTCAACGGCAGTTTTGCCTGTCGCTGGGTGAACATCTACGGGTATGCCCCTACCGTCATCTTCGACCTTAACTGAACCATCGGGCAAAATTCGAACAGAAACCTTGGTGCAGAAACCTGCCATAGCTTCGTCAACAGCGTTATCGACGATTTCGTATATTAGGTGATGCAGTCCTCGGCTATCTGTGCTACCGATGTACATGCCTGGGCGCAAGCGTACAGCTTCCATTCCTTCGAGTACTTGGATGTCTTGAGCTGTATAATCTAGAGAAGAGTTAAGTTCTGCCATAGTTGATCTACCTCGTGTGCACTGTCTGCACCTTTATATTTATGCTGAAAAGGATACATGGTCCTATCAGGTCGTAATGGATCGGCAACTAGACAACAAGCAGTTGCCAGGTTAAGTGAACGCCAGTTTATCTGTAAGAGAGTACCCCCTCTTTATTATTGTAGCCAGTAAGGCTTGTAGCCAAACCAAGCTCATTTAAGCACGAAAATACTAACATGTTTCCAGTCAAATGTCAAAGCTCGCAGGCGCAAATGAACCACTACAAGAAAGAGATTTAGATGGAAGCACTTTTCTCAAAATGGAGTTCTATGTTAGACTTCCGACTTGAGGCAGTATGACAGATAAGAAAAATAGAGTTTTTTCAGGAATGAGACCATCAGGCAGGCTACACTTAGGCAACTATTTAGGAGCCTTGAGAAACTGGGTGGTTTTGCAAGAAACATTCCAGTGTATATATTGTGCCGTCGATGTACACGCCCTCACTGACATGCAGGGCAATTCTACGAAAGACATAAAGCCCAACATACATGAAATGATACTAGATTGGCTCGCAGCTGGAATAAACCCAGAAAAGAGTTTAGTTTTTGTACAGTCACATGTTCCAGAAGTAATGATTCTGCACTCACTTCTTAGCATGGTAACTCCCCTTGGATGGTTGATGAGAGTTCCTACATTTAAGGACAAGATACGGCAAATGGAAGAAACAGAAGAAAATGTTAGCTATGGTCTTGTCGGATATCCGGTTCTTATGACAGCGGACATAATACTATACAAAGCAAACACTGTTCCGGTGGGAGAAGATCAGTTGCCACATATAGAATTGGCCCGAGAGATTGTCAGGAGATTTAATAATATGTACGGCAAAATCTTCCCAGAACCACAATCCAAGTTGACCGAACACCCGCTTATCAGAGGTTTAGACGGAAAGCAAAAAATGAGTAAAAGTTTAAATAATCACATCGAATTAGCTATATCGCCTGAAGAAACGCACAAAAGAGTCCGGGGAGCCTTCACAGATCCGCAGAGATTAAAAAAAGATGACCCAGGCAATCCGTTGATATGCAACGTGTATTCTCTTCACAAATACTTCAACCCTGATAAACTGGATGAGATTTACTCTAGGTGTGTAGTTGCTGACATAGGTTGTGTAGAAGACAAAGAGATTCTGTCAGACGGCATTAACGAGATGCTTCGGGAATTTCGAGAAAAACGTGAGGAATTGGCTAGCAGGCCTAAATATGTGTCGGAAGTTCTCTCCGAAGGGGCAGAAAGAGCCAGGTCAATAGCCCAGCAGACGCTGTCTGAAGTTCGAGAACGCATGGGCATCTCACAATCAATCTAATATTCTGAAGAGGCCACCTAAACAATGAATGCCAAGAACAGTGACTTTGAGAATGTTGTGTCTTCTGCTATTCAAATAGTTAAAGACGCCGGAAAAGTATTGGTGGACAGATTTAAAGGCGAAAAACAAGTTTCTTACAAAGGAAGAAACGATTTAGTTACGGATGTTGATAAGTTTGTTGAAGAAGAAATAATAAGATCTCTACGTAATGCTTTTCCTGGATGCGGAATTGTGGCGGAAGAATCAGATCCTATAGCGACACAAACAGACATGACGTGGATCATAGACCCTTTAGACGGAACCAGCAACTATGTAAACGGCATACCGTTTTTTGCTGTTAACCTCGCACTAATGACAGATAATCAAGTAGTATTGGGAATAACGTATGATCCGATGAGAAACGAGCTTTTTCATGCTGTAAAAAACCAACAAGCTTATCTGAACCAAACACTCATCGAGGTATCAAGCAAGAAAAAGTTGAAAAACGCCCTTATAGGATATGATCTTGGCTATTCAGATGGAAAAGCCAAAACTGCAATAGAAATGATTTTGCATTTGTGGTCCAGTATACGGTCGACAAGAATGATGGGCTCTGCGGCATTGGGTTTGGCTTATGCAGCTTGTGGTAGAACAGATTTGTACTTTCATCACCATTTGTCACAATGGGATTTGGCGGCTGCCCTTGTGATTGTAAGCGAGGCCGGGGGCGTGACTTGTGATAAACAAGGACAGCCAGCATCTCTTTCATCTACAAGCATTATTGCAGCGAATCCTAGTCTGCACAGTGATTTTCTTAGTAAAACTCAAGAAACTGCATGGAGGGTCAATAAATGACGAAACCGGCTAAACAACCAGCTATCCATTATGTTGCGGAAGGCAATGAAAATGCGCCGGTGATTGTTTTAATAAACGGCCTGGGAGGAGATTTGCGGCAGTGGCAGGCGTTAAGATTAATGCTCCAGAGTCAGTATAGGGTCGTGTCTTTGGACAACAGAGACAGCGGCCATAGTGAGAGAGGAGATGAACAGTACTATATTGAGGATATGGCCAATGACGTAGTGGATTTGCTAGATAGACTTGCCATTGGGAAAACACATGTTATCGGATATTCCATGGGCGGGGCGATAGCCCAGGAATTGGCTATTAACCAACCACAACTAGTTGATAAATTGATCTTGTTAGCGACGTATGATAGTACCGATAATCGAGCACAGGATCTTTTCAGAGGATTCGCTTCATTAAGACGTGATTTAAATAGAGAGGATTACTTGAGATTGACTTTACCGTGGGGATATACATATGAGGAATACGAGAAGCCCGGCTTTGTTGAAGAAGTCATTGCCGAATTGGTCAACGATCCCTTATATCAGGAGAACGAGGCGTTTACCAGACAAATGGAAGCAACTATAGCATTTAATTCAAGAGATAGGCTGCACCTGATAAAAGCTCCGACTTTATTGGTTTTCGGAGATGAAGACATCATGACTCCAATCAGATTCGCCAACTCAATGGTTGCACGCATAAAAAATGCCCAATTGTTTGTTATAAAGGGAACAGGCCATCTTTTTATGAGGACACGTTTCAGGGAGGCGTCTGAAGTTATTAAGGATTTCCTTGACGAGTGAAAGCCCACTGATAAGCATCGTCACTTGAGTTTCTTTACGAAAAGCCCGATTCTCTCTAAAGCACCCTCTATTTCGTTCTGAGAAACAGCGTAGCAACAACGGACATGCCCTTCCCCACTTTCTCCGAAAGCTGATCCGGGAACAACGGCAACTTTCTCTTCTATCAACAGTTGCTCCGCAAATTCTTCGGACGTTAAGCCGGTATTTTTTATGGAAGGAAAAGTATAGAAAGCCCCTAACGGATCAATGCAATCCAATCCTATTGAGCGAAGACCATTAACCATTAGTCGTCTTCGGCGGTCGTATTCGAGGCGCATATTTTCCACTTCAGTCTCCCCGAACCGTAGGGCTTCTAAGGCTGCCATCTGTCCTTGGATAGGGGCACAAAGCATAGTATACTGGTGAATCTTCATCATGGCTTCGATTATTTCGGAATTAGCACACGCATAACCAATGCGCCAACCAGTCATGGCATACGATTTAGAAAAACCCCCTAGAAGTACTGACTTATGTTTCATTTGTGGTAAAGACGGAAAGCAGGTGTGTTCAACTCCATACACTAAGCGGTCATAAACCTCATCGGAAATCACCGTTAAATCGTACTTAATGGCCAATTTAGAAATCTCCAGCATCGCATCTCGTGTCATTACAGCCCCTGTTGGATTGTTGGGATAGCCCAGAAGTACGGCTTTCGTTCTATGAGTTATTCTTGATTCAATGTCGGACGCAGTTACTTGGAATGAATTGCCCATCGAGGTTGGAACATCTACTGGCACCCCGCCCGCAAGGGCTATACAAGGAACGTATGAAACGTAAGTTGGTTCTGGAACGATAACCTCGTCACCAGGATCCAGAATTGATCTCATGACAAGGTCCAACGCCTCACTTACTCCTACGGTTACAAGAATTTCGTTTGAAGGATCATAATTGACTTCATACAGTTTTCTGATATGTGTAGCTATTTCCTGCCTGAGTTCCATGAGGCCGAAATTGGAAGTGTACATCGTGTGGCCACTTTCTAGGGAAGTTATTGCTGCTTCTCTTATGTGCCAGGGTGTCACAAAGTCAGGTTCACCCACGCCGAGAGAAATTACATCATCCATAGAAGCGATAATGTCAAAAAATCTTCTTATGCCAGAGGGGGAAAGGTTTTGCACTCGTTCAGATAAAATCCTAGAAGCTGCCGACTTTGCCTTTTTATCGTTCATTTAAAAGTATCCTTATGGGGAAAGAGGAAGGCGCCTTGTTCCTTCATCTTGGTTCAAGATAATGCCGTCTTCTTTGTAGCGTTTTAACAAAAAGTGGGTGGTGGTTGCGTTCACTTCTTGAAGAGCAGCGAGCTTCATCGCGACAAAACTCGCAACTTGCTGCATCGTATTCCCTGAAATTAACACAGCCAGATCATAATCTCCAGACATCAGCTGCAGAGAGCGCACTTCAGGGAATCTGGCGATTCTTTGAGCAATCCCGTCGAAGCCCACATCGTGCTGAGGCGTCATTCGCACCTCTACGAAAGCTAAAACCTCCTCACCGTCGTAGAGAACATCTCGGTTTATTACCGTCTTGTATCCCAAAATTATTTTTTGCTTTTCAGCTTGATCTATCAGCTCTTCGACTTCCTTTGTTGATCGTCCAGTCAGAGCAGCGATTTCTTCGGGAGTGGCCTTGGCGTTGTTTTCCAGTATTGCTAGTATATCTTTCATAGTGAGGGCCTCATTTTATGCCATTCTGTTGCTTGTTCAAAAGCATAAGCGGCATTTAGGATGGTATTTTCAGAGAAGTAGTTTCCCATTATCTGCATGCCTATTGGTAATCCATTGGAGAATCCTGCCGGTATCGATATGGCGGGTATGCCGGCTATGTTAGCAGGGATGGTGCAAATATCGTTAAGGTACATCTGCAGGGGGTCTTCTGTTTTTTCACCTATTAAAAAAGCTGTTGAAGGAGAAGTGGGAGTAATTAAAACATCGTAATCATTAAAAACGCTCGAAAACTCATCCCTTATCATAGTCCTAACCTTTTGTGCTTTAACATAATAAGCATCATAGTAGCCGGCTGAGAGTGCGTAGGTTCCAAGCATGATTCTTCTACTGACCTCTGGCCCAAACCCGTTTTGCCTAGTTTTCTCCATGGCATCCCAGATGGAACCCGCGTCTTTGTATGAATATCCGTATTTGACTCCATCGTATCTAGACAGATTAGCCGATGCTTCCGAAGGGGCTAATATATAATATACGGCCAGGGCATATTTGGTTAAGGGTAAAGAAATTTCTGACACGGTTGCACCAAGTTTTTCAAAAGCAAGAAGAGACTCCTTTATGCAGTCTAGAACACTCTTATCGACACCAGCTTCAAAGTACTCCTTTGGAACGCCTATTTTAAGTCCGTTAACGTCTCCTTTAAGGGATTTTGAATAGCAATTGCTCACAGTTGCTATAGAGGTAGAATCCATCGGATCATGGCCTACGATTGCATCGAGTACAATAGAGCAGTCTCGCACGTCCTTGGTTATGGGGCCAATTTGATCCAACGAACTTGCAAAAGCTACTAAACCGTATCGACTGACTAAACCATAGGTAGGCTTAAGCCCAACAACTCCACAAAGACTGGCTGGCTGTCGTATGCTTCCTCCAGTATCGGAGCCTAGGGAATAGAAGCACTCTCCAGATGCTACTGCAGCGGCAGGTCCACCGCTACTACCTCCGGGAACTCGCTCTAAGTCCCAAGGGTTATGTGTGGGATGAAAAGCAGAATTTTCTGTTGAGGACCCCATTGCGAATTCATCCATATTGCCCTTCCCCACAATTATGCCTCCTGAGTGTTTTAGCTTCTCGACAACAGTGGCATCATAGGGAGGAATAAATTCACTAAGCATATTGGAGGAACACGTAGTGAGAATATCCTGAGTGCAAATATTATCCTTTAGCTGGAAAGGTATTCCGCGTAGATTGCTTGACGGCAGTACACCGGGGTTTTGGTCAAAACTTTTTGCTTCCTCTAAGGCGAGGTCTCCTGTAACAGTAACAAAGGATTTGATTGACGGTTCCACTTGTTTGATCCGATCTAGTGCTGCCCGAGTCAAATCTTCGGAAGAAACCATTTGATTGTCCAGTAGATCTTTCGCATCGTGAATGGTCAATTCATATAGCGGTAAGGTCATTATTCCAACACTGCCTTTACCTTGAAGTAATCGTTTTCCACGGAGGGTGCGTTCTGAAGAGTTTTGTTTACAGGCAAAGACTTGGAGGGTTCGTCTTCTCTCATTGCCCCATCCGCCGAAACAGAGTGCCCGGTCGGGTTAATGCCGCTCGTGTCTACATTGTCCAGGATCCTAAACTGATCTAAAATGTTTGAAAGTTCAGAGCTTAGGCGACTTACATCTTCAGGCGAGAGTCCTAGTCTATATACTAAAGCTATGTTTTCAACTTCTTCTTTGCTAATTTTTGGGATGTTCATGCCTGTTCCGATCTAAAAAAGTAACTTAGTTTAGCAAATAGTAAGTGCTCATTCAAGTTTAGGATAAAGGCATATCAGGCAGTGCCACCACACACGTTGGAAGTTAATTACCCAGATGAACTATAATGAACGATATATAGCACTTGATATCACAAATTGGACAAACGGACATATATGCCAAGAGAGAAATATGACATCGGAATAATAGGAGGCGGACCAGGAGGGTACGTTGCTGCCATTCGTGCCGCTCAGTTGGGAGGTAAAGTAGTTCTCGTTGAAGAGGATTCATTAGGGGGTGTTTGTTTGAATTGGGGCTGTGTTCCAAGTAAAGCCATGCTAAGAAACGCGGAAATAATAAACCTGATGAAATCTGCAGGGCAATTTGGTATTTCTTTCAACGATTTTTCATTTGATGTAAATAAAGCAGTTTCCAGAAGTCGACGAATTGTGAATCGTCTCGGGAGAGGGATAGAGTTTTTATTGAAGAAAAACTCAGTCACTCACGTAAAAGGGCGTGCTGAAATACTAACGAACGGCAGTATTCTGGTTGACAGAGATCAGGAAATCGCCATCAAAAATATTATAATAGCTACGGGTTCGTCCCAGCGTTCTTTAGACCTGCTGGAAACCGATGGGGTGAGCGTTATAACAAGCAAGGAAATATTGGCCCTAACAGCAGTGCCCAAAAGCCTTCTGATTATTGGTGGAGGATCCACAGGGATAGAATTCGCTTATATGTATAGCGCTTATGGCTCGAAAGTTACTGTGGTAGAGGCGCAAGACCAGATTCTTCCGAAAGAAGACCCCGAGATTGCAGATTTGTTGAAGAAGAGTCTTACGGGGCAGGGAATATCAATCTATACAAATGCCCGAATCACCTCCGGGGAGGTAAAGGATGGATTAGTAAGGTGTGAAATTGATGTTCCCAATAGGGAAACCAAAACGGTAATCGAAGCAGAAAAGGCACTAATATCGGTAGGAGTTTCTGGCAACATCTTCGGTATTGGATTAGAGGGTTTAGATATTGAGACGGAAAACGGGTTCATAAAAATTGATGAACAGATGCGAACCAGTGTGCCAAATATATATGCCATAGGTGATGTTACGGGAAAATTGTTGTTGGCACACGTAGCACAAGCCCAGGGAGTTATAGCCGCTGAGGTTATAGCAGGATTTGACCATGATGAATTGATTTATGATTTGATACCGAGATCCACCTACTGCGAGCCACAAATAAGTAGTTTCGGATATACCGAAAAAGAAGCGTTGGATCTTGGATATTCAATCAAAACAGGGCGATTTCCGTTGACAGCCAACGCGAAAGCTTTGGCTATAGGAGAAGATACGGGCATAGTTAAGGTAATAGTAAACAAGAAAAACAAAAACATCTTAGGAGCACATATAATTGGCCCAGAAGCAACCGAGATAATTTCCGAATTAATCACCGTCAATCAGTTAGGGGGAGAAAAGGAATTCTTGGAAAAGATTATACACCCGCATCCATCCATCGGAGAGGCTATTAAAGAAGCAGCATTGGATGTTTATGACAGGGCAATACACATATAAAAATAGCCCAAAATAGCCCAAAATAGCCCAGTGTAAACATAGGCTATAATACGAACACCTTACGAAGCATATTGGCCATATATGTACGCAAAGCGTAATTACTCTCGGTGATATGTACAGTTTCGTGCGCCCGCGGGTGGCTAAATCAGGTTGCTAAAACGCTTGCATTAGTAGTAAAATAACAGTGTTCCTTAACGAACAAATATGTCTAGTTATCATTTTGGAAGTATTAGCAAATAGTTATATGATATCCAAAAAAAGCCATCAAGCAGGACCAATGAAAGTGCCAGCGTTTTCAAAGGCGTTAGAGAATCTGCTAGACGTAGCCAAAAAGGGTCACGAGTCGGGAAGCGAATTTTTTAATCCGGGCTACGATTGGTTAATAGAAAAAATGAGAGTTTTTCAGGATTTTGATCCTTCATCCCAGAAAACCGTGATTAAAGACGCTGAACAACTTGAAAAAGAATCCAGAGAATTAAACAATGAAGGTAAAGCAGGCAAAAAGGTTTGGCCGGATGTTGCCGTGAGGCTGGAAACCGGAGGGCTGGGCTTCTTCAGTCAGTTAGGAGTGGCAAGGCGACCAGATTTGACCCAGTACTACGCTGATGGGTTTACCCCGAATAGAGATGCCATTTCATTCAGTGAAGAGAATCAAGAACTGTTCGCCGAAATCATACCCTACATAACCAAGAAAATGAACGAAAGTTTTTTGAGTGGCGATACGATAATCCAGACAGACAGGCAGATTGGGGATGCCCCAGGGCGGTCATTCCATGCTAGACAACTTTTGTTTGGTGTAGATTATCCTCAATTGCCATATATGTGGCGGCAACTAACATTCGATTTACAGCATGAAGAATTACAGAATCCACCAGACATATTAGAAGTATCTATCCCTAAGTGGCTGGATGATTTACAGATACCGTTGGATATAAAAAATAGAGTGATTAACGCAGGATTGACCAGTTTGATTTTCAAAGCGCCTACGTTAGGATTATCATTGCATCTTGGCTTTGACTATATGGGGGAGCATAAAATGGGCCCTCTTTCTATAGCTATGTTCAAAGTCAAGGAATCGGAAGGATTGGCCTTACAAGCAGCGTTAAGTATGGCTAGAGTGCAAACTGTCGACGGAGATATCACAAATGCCGCCATGGTAACCACCGGACCTTCCCTGCATGGCAAAAGTACCCTCACTATAATGATAGAACTGGCAGAAAGCAAATTGCTTCAGGAATTAGGAATCACTGTAGAGGCAGAGGAAGGGGTATATCCGATGAACGACGATATAATCCTTCTGCAAAAACTGAAAGAGCCCAAGGTGATAGATAAAGGGAAAAAGAAGACTCGTATCTCTTACGCCATTGATGGAACAGAGAACAGTATGTATGCAGTACCGTTTGGCCTGAGTAAAGACAGTGATCCAATAACATACGACGTGTTGAGGGGTTCAGATAATAATCCAAACTCACAAGAGACACTGGAAAATGTGCCCTTTAATTATAAGGAAGGCACTCCAGATTTTTCAAAGAATCCTGTACGCAATATGAGAATGATTCTATCTAGATCGAGATTGCTGGCCAGGAAAGGAGTAAGTCACCTATCTAAACTCTTTTCTAATGGCCAACTCGAAGAAACGGTTCACGTGCCCATGGAAAATATGGATAGGATATTGTGGCAGGGCGTTATGCGTCAAAATACGATTGTGCCTCCATTGGTTCGGCTTAGTCCCGAGACCTACGTTAGGGCTCTAATGTATGGAGAAGCGGTTCAGACGGGTGCTTCTACAGGTGCAATAGGAAGACCTTATGTAGAATATTTTTCAGATCCATTCATTATTGGACTAGAAGACGAAAATGCTAATTTATTATACTCCATACTGAAAAATATCCGCGAGGGTGGGTTGCCCCAGGAGTACTATATGTTTAATACCGGCGGCATAGGAGCTGACAAGAATGAGGAAGCAACCGGGCCTCTTTACAAGAAAATTGACAGGGATCTAACTCTTCTTTTACAGGAAGCAGTTTTAAGGAAGGCTGTTAAGTTTGAGAGAGATGATGTTCTAGGAGTGGATGTTGCTGTAGCAGTTGTTGATACTGAGGGTAATGAAGTTATAGACCTTAGAGAGACTTGGTTGCCTAAGTCTATATATGGAGAAGAAAACTATAAGGCGAGAGTCCAGGATTTAAAGCACAAAAGGTTTTATGGAGATGATCAGGCTGACAAGGCAGGTATATTAAGGTATACAAAGGTCAATAAGGAGATATTCGATTTGACCGAAATACCGGCTCCTATAAATGAGAGAGAAGTCGCTTGGCTAGTATCCTTTTATTGCAATTTGGACGAAGCTTACGAAACAATAGATAGATTATCAGAGAATTTACCGGAAGAAGTGATAGATCATATGGGATTCGGCAAAGTAACGGCCAAGATAAAGGAAGGCTTCAAGAGAGGTTTGCACCTAACCCCCGAGGCACAGATCAAATTGCAATTATTAGGCATCATTTGAGGTAACTACTAGGCGAGAATAATGTTTTGTAGTTGTCTATTGATGAGGATTGATATATCCTATTACAGGTTGGAGAGCGTGAGGTTTAAGTTTGGTAGACCTTAATCCGCTCATATAAGAAAGGTGGCTGGTTATATGCCTGCCATTGGAATTGTTGCCTCCAGTGAATCTGAGGCAAATAGATATGTGGAAGCTATGGTAAAACGGGGTGTGGAAAAAAATGTTCTCTTGCCTCTCCCGGCAAGCAGAGTGGCTGACACTATAGCTGCTGTAGATGGTCTCCTACTCTCTGGAGGACCAGATATAAACCCTGACAAGTATGGGGAACAAATAGACCCCGACGCGGAGCTACAATTAAACCTTCAACTAGACGAATGGGAATTTCCTCTCTTGCGCTCGGCACTTGCATTAGATATGCCTGTATTGGGTATATGTCGAGGTATGCAGTTAATCAATGTGTGCTTTGGGGGCTCCTTAATTCAAAACATTGTTGGACATGATCTTGATGATGAAGATCGTAAAAGCAGTAAAAGCTATCACCAAGTTTACATTTCTCCAGGTAGTAAAATCGCAGGCATTTTGGGATCTGGCGGATTTGTAAGGGTCAACAGTTTACACCATCAAGGGCTGAAAGAGCCTCAAAAAGCCAAGTCTCTGATGGCCTCCGTTTACTCATTGGCAGACGGTATCATTGAAGCATTGGAAAGTCCGCATCATGATTGCGTGATCGGTGTTCAGTGGCACAATGAATGTGAAAGAGAGCTCCCTAAGAGTTTTGGACGATTGTTTGACGGCTTAATAGAACGATCTCGAGTGTTTTCACAAAAACGAGGTTGAATCTTGAATAATGTAACATTGAGAAAGGCACTCTGTTAATCGATAAAGAGAGGAACGCAAATGGTGACAAATTCAGAATCAGAAAATATAAAAACCATATCCATTGAGCAGGAAATGCGGAGTTCTTATTTAGATTATGCGATGAGCGTAATAGTATCCCGCGCCCTTCCAGACGTCAGGGATGGACTGAAACCGGTTCAAAGACGGATTCTTTACGCGATGGATGAGTTGGGTATGAGACCAAATTCTTCCTACAAAAAAAGCGCCAGATTAGTGGGCGAAGTTCTGGGTAAATATCATCCTCATGGAGACACCTCCGTTTATGACGCCATGGTCCGCATGGCCCAGGACTTTTCGATGCGCTATCAATTGGTAGATGGTCAAGGTAATTTTGGAAGTATAGACGACGACCCACCAGCAGCGATGAGGTATACAGAGGCCAGAATGGCGTCTATAGCACAAGATATGATGACAGATATTGATAGAGATACGGTGGATTTCGGCGCGAACTTCGACGACACATTGCAGGAACCGCAGGTTCTACCGGCATTGCTGCCTAACTTATTGGTTAATGGAGCGTCTGGGATAGCTGTTGGTATGGCAACCAACATACCGCCTCATAACCTTAAAGAAGTTTGTGATGCAACGGTTCATTTAATAGACCACCCAGAAGCAACTGTCGAAGACCTTATGAAATACGTTAAAGGTCCAGATTTCCCAACCGGCGGGATTATTATGGGCAGAGAAGGTATAATTAACGCCTACTCGACTGGTCGCGGAAGAGTGGTAGTTAGAGCCAAGGCGGTTATAGAAGAAGGTGAAAGAAGATCAGATCGTACCCAGATAATTGTTACAGAGTTGCCTTATCAGGTAAACAAGTCGGCATTAGTAGAGAAAATAGCCCAACTTTCTAAAGATAAGAAAATAGATGGCATTAGTGAAATCAGAGACGAATCAGACCGTAAAGGCTTGAGAGTGGTCGTTGATTTGAGAAGAGATGCTCAACCTAGAGTTGTTCTCAATAATTTGTATAAACACACATCGCTACAGTCATCTTTTTCTGTTAACACACTTGCACTAGTAGAAGGCCAGCCTCAAGTGTTGCCTTTGAAGAGATTGATTAGACACTACATAGATTTCCGTCGTCAAATAATAACTCGCAGAGCTGAATTCGAGTTAAAGAAAGCACAAGAAAGAGCTCACATACTTGAGGGTCTGATATCTGCCATACAGAATCTAGATCAAGTTATCATATTGATAAGGCAATCAGCTGACGCTGAAACCGCTAGATCAAGTTTGATGGAGTGGTTTACCTTGACACAGATACAAGCTCAAGCAATATTAGACATGCAGTTGAGGCGCATTGCAGCCCTAGAACGAGAGAGGATAGAAGAAGAGTTCAAGGCATTGCAAGCGTCGATTGCAGAATTAGAAGATCTACTTGGAGATCCACAGAAAATATTGGGTGAAGTAAAAACAGAAACTAAAAAATTAAAGAAAGACCATGGTGACAATAGGAGAAGCGAGCTGCTTGATGAGGAACCAGAAGCAGTTACTCGAGAAGATTTAATCCCTCACCAGGATATGGTTATTACAATAACCGAACGGGGATATGTAAAATCCATGCCCCTAGATACTTATAAAGCCCAACATAGAGGAGGTAGAGGCGTTTCCGGTATGGCCACAAGAGAAGCGGATACATTGCAACACTTGATTGTTGCAGATACACACGATAACCTTCTTTTCTTTACGAATACGGGGCGAGTATATTCTATGAGATGCTTTGAGATACCTGTGGATGTTTCACGAACAACCAGAGGTATCCCTTTGGTAAACATGCTTTCGATTTCACAAGGAGAATTGGCTAATGCGATTTTAGCTACTTCGAAAGATAAGGAAGAAAGCGAATATATACTGTTGGCTACGAGAAAAGGAGAAATAAAAAGGATGCATTTTTCCTCTGTAGCCCAGATAAGAAGCAACGGTAAGTTGGCGATGAATTTGGAAGAAGGAGATGAATTAGTTTCTGTGAGAAGGGCATCAGAAGAGGATGACGTAGTAATGGTCACAGAAATGGGCATGGCCGCTAGATTCCCTGTTTTGGAGCTGCGTCAAAGGAGCCGTTTAGCTGGCGGAGTTCGGGGTATCAAGCTTGACGTAGAAGACAGGGTTGTTTCTATGGATATAGTAACACCAGGAGCTAAGCTCTTCGTTGTCAGCCGGAAAGGCTTTGGCAAACTGACAGACATCGATTTGTATAGACGGACCCGTAGAGGAGCTAAAGGTGTTAAAACCTTGAAAATTACTGATAAGACTGGACCAGTGGCTGCTGCTCATTTGGTTATAGATGCACCTGAAGTTATGATAATAACCGAACAAGGCATTATAGAAAGGCTAAAGATGTCCGAGGTGCCGACTAAAGGACGTATTACCCAAGGAGTATGGATAATGCGAGACAAAGGAGAGCAAGATATGACCGTAGCCACTATAACAAGCATAAAATTAGATGCGAGCCCTTCTACATAGGAACGAGAAGTTTTGGGTTAGTTTCTGATTCGGATATATCTAAATAATAATGGGTGGAGATCTGAAACGATATTCAAGGCAGCGTTCATTACCTTTCTGAGCGTGAAATGCGCTTGAGGGCTCGTTCTTAGTTTAAACAAGTGATAGCATTCTCTAAGGTTTATTTTAGTTATTACTCGGCGTAAATGTGCATGTGTTACGACGTATTCGGCTACTCTGGGTAGATCATGGGCTATTTGATGAAATGTTTTGTAAGATGCATCCATTGCGGATGTGAAATCTTGTTCTTGTCCTGACTCCTTTATAAGGTCAGGCACTATGTATCCTAAATCTACAGTAAGCGGCTGTGGTATGTAAGTTTGCATGCGGTGCCTTTTGAATTCTCTGTACGCTCCGTAATCCATTATAAAATCGAACGTGTAATCAATGTTTTCAAGTTGGCGTACTGGCACATCATGAGGGCCAAGATCTTTAAGAGAGTTATCAATAATAGCTTCTTTTTCTGAGTCCGGTAAATTTTTGGAAAAATCTAACAAATCGTTATATGGCTTGTTGGATTTTTCATATAGTAACGAGGCAATCAGTTTTGTTTCTGCGTCAGGATCGTAGTGAACAAGCTGTGCTGAGCAATCTGACGAACCACTTGCGGTTTCTCCAGAGGGTTCATAGATGCCAGTGTTCTTGGCCAGGACCAAGTAATTGTTCCTGTCTGCGTATTTTATTAGAGTAGGGGTGATGGATTGCCCTTGATCTTTCAAAATTTGGCCTATTTCGTTTTCCTCTGATAAATTTGATGACAATAATTTTCGTATTGCATGTTCCCACGATCTGGCATTCATGGTGACTCCCACATTTGTCAACGTGGCCGAAGGTAAAATGAATCGACAAACGTCAATGGCAATTCTTCTCAATCGGAGGTCATATGATGACTGGCGCTCTCCTTCTTGGATAGGATTTGTATCCTTTAAATAATTTAGTGCTTTTTTAAGGGTTTGTTCATATGAGTCGAATAGAAAATCACAGCACTCCGTATAAATTGAGAGGTTTGGATGGTTTGTTAGTTCTTCAGGGATATGGTAGAAACCTTGGTCTATCAGTTGGTATCTTGAGGATTTTTCTGTGTAGGATGCTAGTCTATTGTCTTCTAACATGTCACAGGCCAGCCTAGATATGTTTTCTACTGCCATGTGAAGTACAGCGTGTTCTGCAACAGATGAGTGGCCATAATTCAACACCCAACGCTCATGGAAATCAGCCGCTTTTTCTTCTGTAACTAACTGAGCTATTTCGTCAAAAGGCTTAGGATTGCGAGAAGTCATTGCGAAAACAACTGCTAATTGTTCTTCTGTTAATTCTTTAGGATCTAAAGGATATATGCGTCTAGATGAATCCATTGGCCTCTCTTTTTACCTTGATGATACACTAGCACGTATGCGGTGTGAAGTAACAAGATGGACATACCGACAGCATTTAGGGGTTAAGAGAAGATGGCACTAGATGCTGACTGGATAATTCTCACTAAAGGGCTAGGGAATATACCTAATATCACTATACTCAGGGTGAGCACCCAAAGTAAACTTCGGTTAAGCACAGATATATTTACTTGAGCGTCATTTGTTGGTGCAACCATATACATCTGCTTGAGAACTATCAGGTAGTAATAAAGAGATATCACACTGGCAGTAATGGCCACGCCGACTAACCATAGCAATCCTGCATTAGCCACCACTGTGAACAAATAGAATTTTGTGGTGAAACCCACAAAAAATGGTAGCCCGGCTAAAGATAACAAGGAAACGCTGAGAGCCATTGCAAGGAACGGTGATTTATCTGCCAAGCCCGAGTAGTCTTCAATGTCTTCTTTGTGACTAGAGTTATAAAAGATTATGACGCATAAAAATGCGGCTAAATTAGTTACGCCGTACCCGGCTAAGTGTAATATTATCCCGTTTGTACTCATGTAGCTCAAAGTGGCAATACCCATCAGAAGATATCCAACTTGACCAATGCTCGAGTAAGCCAGCATACGTTTTATATTGTGTTGAGCTAGGGCCACCAGGTTTCCGAAAGTCATGGTTAAGGCAGAAAGAATTATTACAATAATTTGCCAGTCATCCATTGCCGGCATAAGCGCCTGTGCAAAAAGACGTATTATCAGTGCAAACCCTGCTGCTTTGGAGCCTATAGCCAAGTAAGCTGTTATTGGAGTTGGGGCACCTTCATATATGTCAGGGGCCCACATGTGGAAAGGAACCGCAGCTATCTTGAAAGCCAATCCCGCTATGATCATTACTAGGCCAATCAACACGCCAGAATCCAAGGATGAGGAGCTTGTTAAAGCCTCGTTAATTCCTCGGAACTGAGTGGTTCCCAGAACTCCATAGATTTGACTTATACCGAACAGCAGTATCGCTGACGCTAGTCCACCCAGAAGAATATACTTAACCCCTGCTTCGCTGGGTTTAAATCCGTTACTACCATATGAAACCAGGACGTATAGACTGAAACTCAGTAGTTCGAGAGATATATATGCAGTTAATAATTCTCCAGATGCTGACATCAATACCATGCCAAGTATCGACAGTAATAATATGCCGTAATATTCTCCAGGGTGTTTCAGGTGCTCTTTTATATAATCATGTGAAGATAAGATTACGAGTATGCCTAGGATAATGAAGAAACCTTTGAACAACAGAGAGAAATCATCTATCAAAAACAATCCGTCGTACAATGATTCCTGTTTTCCATATAAATAGGATATTGAAACTAGTAAAACTATAATTAATCCTAGAACACTTGTAGGAGTCAAAATCCATTTTTTCCCAGATGGTGTAAAAAGATCTATAGCTAGAACGGCAAATGCTACTGCGGCAAGTGTCAGCTCTGGTAAGAAGAGAAGAAAGTTCATGTTAGATTCTTAACTCCTTCTAGAATAGGTATTAGTCCGCTATCAATCATGTCCATCCATGGTTTGGGATATAGTCCTACTATCAACAAGAAGGCCACTAGGATAGAGGAAGAAACAAATTCTGTCCTGTTTAAATCGGTAAGGTTGGTCCATCTGCTATCAATGGGACCGAAAAACACTTTGGCGAGCAATCGTAGTATGTAAACTGCAGTTATTCCGGCTCCGATTATGGCTAGAATACCAAATATAGGAGGGTAGCTGCTAAATACGCCTATGAAAACCATTAGTTCTGCAATAAATCCGCTTAATCCTGGCAAGCCAAGTGAGGCGAGTCCGGCTACAGCAAAAAATGCAGATGTGACACCCATTCGCTTTCCTATTCCTTCTAGGATACCAATGTCTCGAACGTGGCTTCTCTGATATATTGCTCCAACCAAGGCGAAAAAGAGTGCTGTCATTATTCCATGGGAAAACATTTGCAACACCGCACCGCCCATGCCAATAGCGTTGAGGGTGGCTATGCCCATTAGAACGTAACCCATATGGCTCACACTGGAGTATCCTATAACATATTTCAAGTCCCTTTGGCCCATGGCGGATATGGCACCATATACCACGTTTATAGTGCCCAGCACCATAAGTAACCACATCCATTCTTGGGCGCCTTCTGGCAATATATCAATACCAACTCTTATAATGCCGTA
>VFHP01000007.1 GCA_009391535.1 SAR202 cluster bacterium
CATTCACGAAAGGTAACAATATGACTAACAAAAAAAACTTTGACGTTCTGGCTATCCACCCAGTAACAGGCCGAGAGACTACATTCTGCACTGTTGGGCAGGATTCGCTATTCACCAACGAACATGGTGAAACACGTTTCCGTTACAATCACCGTTATAATGATGTTGAGACCATCAGCGTTACAGAAGTGCCACAATTCAAGATGGATGCAATGTTTCGATACTTTGAGAAGTACGGAACCGCCAACGAGTAGATGGGTAGCGTGTAGCTATTCCTGAGTGAAGGTTTAACACTATAACAATAACCACTCAAGCCTAAGAGAATAACAATGGCCAACACAACTACACTATACTAGAAAAGGTTTATCTTATGTACAATCACAATCCTAGAATCACTTGCAACGATGGCTTTAATATCAGCGTACAGGCTCACGATGGTAGCTACTGCCAACGTAACACAGCAGGCAACCTGCTTACTGTAGAGTGTGGATTTCCTACCACTACACCAAAGACAGCAGAGCTACGCAACTATGCAGAGCTGTGCGGTACTAGCGACTACACCGAGACCGTTTATGGTTTCGTGCCGATTGAGGTAGTACAGGCAGAGCTTGACGCTCACGGTGGTATAGTTGACGGATGCTTGCCGTCTTAGCCTAACCAATCGCCTAGGGGCGTCACAGTACTTCGACAAAAAGACCAGATTTACTGTTGACACCTGGGCGATCCGGGCGGCCCCGGAAAAACTTTGCTTTTTTTCTGGATTTTTAGCTAAAGCCTATTGACATTTCTGCCGATCTATGTATAATAGAAGCATAACAAAAACACAACACAAAGGAAAATGAAAATGGCACAATTAGAAATTCTCTCGAAGATTATCGTTTCAACCGGCATTATTGTATCAATCGCAACGCTTGGGGCACACATTATTTATTTCAATATTTTTGAAAAATAGTTCAAGATACCCCTTGACTTTTGCCGATAGTTATAGTATAATAAGAACATAACAAAACAACACAAAGGAAAGTTAAAATGAAAACTGAAGCTGTTAAAAATATCTTTAATTCTGAAAACTACGGCCTTGAAGATCATACCCTATGGGTTGATAAGATTAGCGAACTCGATCCAGATGGTAACGTAATGGTTACCAAGCTGATTGCTTACGTCGTTGATCCAATCGGCAACGCTATGGTTTTCAATTATTCGCCATACGCTCCATTGAGCGAGCTTCTGAATTCGGCCAAGGTTTGGATTCAGTGCGGTTGCCCTAGCGATTGCGATGCTTCGGGCTTTCCCCGTAAATGGGATGAAGCATCGTTGCACGCATGGGTAGCAGGATAAAAAAACTTTGGGAATTATTAAAGATTCCCCTTGACAAATCCGATAAGTATATTATAATTAAGACATAAGCAATTAAGCACAACACAAGCAAAGGTAAAAAAATGAGCTACAACGAAATCACACTTGATCAGTTAATCGACGCAGAAGGACAAGAAGGAAACAAGTCGCTTTATGGGGATCATTGCCCATCCTCTTTCGCTGCGTCAAAGATGACTTCCACAAACCGAGGAACACGCATTGAAAGCGTAGTCTTCTCACACATTAAAAATATGGGCTTTGAAGCAACTCAAACCGTTCATACGGGCGAGTGGGATATTACGGTTGAGCTTACAGACCGCCCTGTGAGAGTTGAGGTAAAATCGGCTTTGGTGACCAATAGCAATCAGACTAATAAACGGTTTTTCTTTATGGGAATATGTCCGGAATCGTTTGAGTATATTGTTTTCGCTTTTGTTCATCCGACCGAGGGAATCATATTGAAATGGACAACTAGCGAAAGGTTCTGGGATCAGTGGGCTTCTAAACGAAAGGAAAGCCGCAAAGGGTACAATCTTCCCGTCCCTCTGGACTTGGTACACAAACACGTTGAGCTGTTTGACATGGAAGACTTCCCAGATGAGCTATAAAAAACTAGGAAAAAGTTTGTCTTTTTCAAACTTTCCCTATTGACAGCCACCAGCTCCGGGGCCGCCCGGTCGGCAATTTTTGGCACGGTATTTGCTCTATGTTAATGTGTCATCATTTTGATTTTTGGTTACCTCGTATTATACTTGTATAGTAGCATTAGGACAATTTGATAACAGGTTGTATCAATTTGATAACACTTTTCAAGCCATGCCAAAACCCATGCCAAAACACAAAAATTTATTTATGTTCTGAAACCCCTTGTTTTACAGGCTAATAAAAGATTATTTTATTTTATTGGCTCAATCGGCACGTTTGGCACGGGTAATGCACTATATATACTATAGAAAGCAATCGAAAGGAAAGATTATGAACTACCAACCTTATACAATCAGAATGACCAAAGATACGCCAACCGGCATGCGTTACCTAGTGCGATGCAATCATACAAACAAGTGGGCAATCTGTAGTTGGGTAGGTTCAACCGGAGCTGCAATAGGCAATCCTGAGTGTCAGGGCAAATACGAATATGTCATGAAAAAGTGGCATAAACTTGTAGGAAAATACGTTCGGATGACCTAACGTGTCACGCCCATAGACGATAATAATAATATAAGAAATCAACGAAAGGAAAGATTATGACTAAAAAAGATAAGCCCGAACAGGGAAAACAGTATTTGTTAATCGGTGGCTCTGACAAGCCAAGCATTGCAAACGGCAATAGCTGGAAAGAATCGGAAGTCAAAGAGATCCCAATTCATGAACAATTCGGAATGACTGTCGATGAATGGAACGCTTCCCAATCGGCTTGGGATGTGTTGCACGACATGCACGGATTAGGCGGGTTCTAAAAACTGGGAAAAACTTGTCTTTTTCAAACTTTCCCTATTGACAGTGAGTCGATCCGGGCGGCCCCGGCCGGGATTTTTTGCCTTTTTTTTGAGATTTTCTAAAGATTGCCCTTGACAGTGGCCGATATATATGATAGACTTAAGAAGTTAACACGAAAGGAAAGCTATGAGTTTTGAGTGGATGATTGAAAACGAAGAATTGATGATGTTCGTAATTGTTCCGGCGTTGTTGATTCCAGTCGGCTGGGTTGTCACAAAAATATTAAATTATTATGAGAATTAGTTAAGATTGCTATTGACAAGTGCCGATAATTATGGTATAATGATAAACATAACGAAAGGAAAGAAAATGAAAACGAAAGAACTAAAATCACTGTTGTGGGAAGTATGGCACAAGGCTAAGGAAGCCGGAGCATCAAGGGCAGCCACAAACGCTATTATTGACGCTATGGTTGTCATAGACAAAGAAGCAAAAAAGTCGGAAAAAGTTTCTGAAACCCCTTGACAAATACAATTTCATAAAGTAAAATTTAGATATACAAAACACACTCGAAAGGAAAACTATGCTAGACTCAACTAAACCTTACTGCGGATTCAACAACATCGACGAACTCAATGCACACGTTGAAGGCGTGTTCGCTGAGTGCATCGAAGTTCCTAACGATTTGCTGCCTGAAAAGTATCACGACAAGATTCGTGGTGGTCGTACGCTTGCACGCTTGAATGAATTGATTGCGGAAGAAGAAGAAACCGAAACCGCACACCAAAAAGCGAAAGCGGCAAAAGCTCGCAACATCGAAAAGCTGAGAAAGCAATTCGAGGAAAAAGCAATTTACACCACGCATAAAGGCGGTACGGATTTCGTCGATATGGAAAGTGGTTTTGACTATGGCGAAAACGAAGCCGATGAAATTCAGCTTGCCAAAAACGAATACGCTTTTGTTCGTGGTATGGTTAACGGTGGACTGATTGAATGGGATGACTTGGAGACCGAATAATGAATGATGGAATTTTGCCCCCGATGGGCGTTTGTATGGTTACACTTTGCAGGATATTGAAACCGTCGAACTGGCAACAGTGCGAGTGGTTTGGAGAAACCCCTGAAGGTGGAGCGATTAGTTCTATGAAGGTCGCTGTACCTACTGAGGTACTTGACGAAGCTGTAGCCGCTGGCAATTTAGATTTGCTTGAACTATGGGTAGAAGATGAATTTGGTTTTCCGTGGGTACTTGCTCACGGTGAAGATATGAGTTTTATGAGTACCGAACAATATCACGAATGGAGTACAGAACTATGAACGAAGAACAGAAGCAAGCAATTATATTTTGCACGATTGCATTTATTGCCGGTTGTATTATATCGGGGTTGATACTATGAGAATGAGAA
Source organism: SAR202 cluster bacterium (assembly GCA_009391535.1). Classification (GTDB taxonomy): domain Bacteria; phylum Chloroflexota; class Dehalococcoidia; order Lucifugimonadales; family UBA2985; genus VFHP01. Next base: position 4,200 of record VFHP01000007.1, read on the forward strand.
GGACACACGCCAATGAGTTGGCACGTTATTGTCAACGATTAGAAAATATTGAAAAAAGGAGATTGGAAAATGAACGACAGGCTAAAGTCAATTTTGTGGTTCGCATGTTCCGCCGGTTGGGTATCCTTCGCGGTGTTCGTGATGTCTCACTATAAATAGATGGTAAGGTCAACTCGTCGGTAAAGCGTGTGAGGGTGAGACGAGACGCCTCCAGCCGTACCCGCCATCTATGTATTATCCAAACCAAAGGGGTTGACACCGGGACGATCCGGGGCCGCCCGGCCGGGTTTTTTTGCTTTTTTTTGGTTTTTTGTTAAGTTTGCTATTGACTCCTGCCGATATATATAGTATAAAGGAGGAAGTTGATATGACGTTTTTTATTTTACTGGTTTGTGCGTGTCTCGTTGGTCTTCTGGGTGCAGAAGTTTTATCGTAAAATTTCCAAATACCCCTTGACAAGATCAACTCTTTATGATATAATTAAATCATGTTAGCAATGACATCAGTCGTTGCGGTTCCCTGTCGCCTTTGTAAAGAGGTGACGGATCTCACGGTTAACATCGAGGGATTCGTTGCTTGGCAAGGCGGCAAGTTGATCCAAGATGCTCTCCCCGAGCTTTCAGCGGATCAACGCGAGCTTCTCATCTCTGGCACTTGTGACAAGTGCTGGAATGAGTTGTTCGGCTCCGACGAGGAGTAGAACCGCTTGACCGTCCCCTTCGGGGTGTGGAGTTTGGTAAGCTCTGTCGCAATCACTCAATTACCAAAAAGTTTCTTTTTTTTCTCAAGAACCCCTTGACAACTGGCCGATATTAGTTATAATAGAGGCATACAACACATCACTCTTTGAAAGGTTTTCAACATGACCAAGTTCGACACACAAATCCACTGCGAAGAAATCACCTCTTACGAGCCGACTGCGGCTGATTGGGCTGAGTACCACGAGTGGCTCGACTCACAAGAGGCATCAGAGCCTCTGCCGGAGCCGGAGGATTTCCAACTGTCCGCACCCGAAGGGTGGGAAGATGACACCGATGATTCTATCGGTGAACTCGACACCACCGACGAGTACGAGTGGACGGAGGAAGCCATCGCGTGGGAAGAAGGTATGCGATCCGATAACCTCTACGACGATGAGGATTTCGCCTGCGTTGGCGACAATGAACTATATGACGATCCGTACAACGGCGAGCCGTTCGAGGATACTTACAACGATTACGACGCATGGGAGGCGTACTGCGATTATGAGTAGTGAGATGGTTGTATTTTGGAATTGGGCGATTGTCGCCGCTGTTACATTTCCTGTTTTGTTAGGTCTTTATGATGAGTGGAGTTATGAGCGATCCAAGAGATTACCAAGAGCCAGAAAGTGATGGCTCACTTGAGTTTTGGATGTGGTGCGAGGAGCAGATGGAACTAGAGGAGCAATCCAACACCTGCCCCACCGTCCTAGACGGTAGCGACATCTGCCCCAAGTGCGGCAAGCAAGGAGGAGAGTACACGCCCACGCTCGACGCATGTGCTTTTTGCTAGAATAGGGGTTGACAAACCGGCGAGCCGGGGCCGCCCGGCCGGGTTTTTGTCAATAGGAAAAACGGAAAAAAGGTGAAAAAAGTTTTCTGGTTTTTTCTGGAATTTTATTCAAGATCCCCTTGACATTTGGTCGATGTATATTATAATGGAGGAGTAAGTTAGCTACAACCCAGTTGGAACTACGCCGCTGGACTTGGTTCCCCGAAAGGGGCATCTTACAACGAGACAACATCACAACCCCTTTAAGGCCTTTGTAGCCATTACGTAAGGACAGGATCGGTAAGACGATTTAGGGGTGCATCGAGGCGTAAGTCAAATCCGGTTCCTTTGTGAACTTAAAAAAGGACGCAGCAGACTACGGTGCAGATGGATAGGCCTGCCATCGTGATGTGTCTCATCTTATCCTAACGGATAAAGTGTAAATGTGGTAGCCAGCGAGTCAGCGAAAAAAGTCAAAATAAATTAAAGTTTACCCCTTGACAACGCCGATAAATAAAGTATAATAAAGACATGAAAGACGAACGAGCAAAACACAGAACATTCACAAGCATGGCACAGAAGCGACGTTGGTTAGCCTTGCAAGACGACATTGAAAGAGTGAAAAATGAAAAGACGAAAGCAAACGATAACCCTGAAGATCAAGCTGGGGAAACCCTCAGTCGGCCATCAAGCCAACACTCATCAGGTTCATGATAATCGCCCGAAGCGGCAACGTACACGGTCGGCACAACGTCGTGCGGCCATTAGTGAGTTTTAATTTTAGCGAAAGGTTTTTAAGATGACAATCAAATTTATCAAAGACAAAGAGACAAAGACGAAAGTACGCTTTACAGCAACCGGCGACGTGTCAGGCTCGATCTATATCGAGAAGGATTCAGAACTCGCAAAAGATTCCGAAATTATTTTGGAAATTCCTCAAGTAACCGCTTGACATTGCCGATAAATATAGTATAATGGTAGTATAACACAGCACGGAACTGGAACTCACCTGCCTGTCTTGAGGCGAATAATATCAAGCTAGTGAGTTAGGGTTAAGAGCCACTGCATCCGCAACACATTTTTTTTTGAAAGGAGAAGTCTTATGAAGATTTCACAAAAAGTAGAGTTCGGTCAGATTGACCACACCTACCTGTCTAGCTGGAAGTCTGACAATGAGGTCGAACTACACAACGGAGATGACGTTGTATTGTTCACGATGACTGAGGAAGTCATGGCACAGCTTCACAAAAAGCTAGGCGACAAGCTCACGCAAATCGCTTCCGAGCGTCTAGAGGAAGCCAAGCAACTCGCAGATGGAGAATCAGAGAGTGAGTAACTCACAAACGCCGTTATGCAGGATCGGCACCAAATTCCCTGCTGGCACGGTCGTAGCCATTAAGAACGATCACGTTTTAATCGACACTGCGGATGGTGTCAAACAATTTTCTTTTTCACAAGTTGAAAGGTTCATCCATGAACAACGATCTTTATCACAAGCGTAACGAACGCAAAGTTTCTTTCCTGTATCCCAAAAACGGGAGTAAGAATATCCTCCGCTCAGTAACCGGCGTAAAGGTTGCGAGCTTCACCGGGCCAAATGGCCGTGGGATTACCGTCCGAGAGGACAACGGCTTGCACAAGTCGTTCTCACTGAAAAAGTGCGTGGCGTCACTCTAAAACCGCCGACCTTTCGTGTTGTGGGGAGAATGCCGCCTGTGACGTTCAGGCGGCTTCTCTTTCCCCACGAAAAAAATAAAAATAGGGGTTGACAAACCGGCGAGCCGGGCCCCCCCGGCCGGGTCAAAAGTCAAGTCCAATCGGCAAAAAACAGGAAAAAAACAATGAAAAAAAACTTTGGAAAAATGCTAAAGTTCCCCTTGACAAATAGCCGATATAATATATAATAGAGTAAACAACATGGCGGGAAAATGGTCTCGTAGGATGAGACACCGACGACATGATAGTTCGACAACTGGCCTAATCGACGGATTGGGAGGGAATCGACGGGGCTATCTCAGGCCTTATCGAGTTGGTGCCTACGAGTGCGGGGTTCGAGTCCCCGTTCCCGTCGCCAAAAAATAACCGGAATTATTCAAGTTTGACCCCTTGACATTCCGATAATATATAGTAGAATAAGACTGTAAGCAACACAACGAAAGGTAAACAGATGTTAAAGTTCTCAAACGCAAACGCTAAAATCGAAGCACTCAAAAACGACGACGAGTTGTCAGAGTATCTGACAGATAAACGCAAGGTTTATTCCCTTGACCTTCTCAGTGGCTACTCATGCCCGTTCGCAGAGTCGTGCCTATCCAAAGCCGTAGTTCAGCCAAACGGCAAACGCAAAATACAAGACGGACACAAAACGCAGTTCCGTTGCTTCTCAGCTTCTCAGGAAGTACAGTACACCAACGTGTACAATCTACGCAAACACAATTTTGATTCGTTGCGTAAACTATCAACCGGCGAGATGATTGACTTAATCAATAACTCATTACCCACCAATGCCGGTATCGTTCGCATCCACGTTGCAGGCGATTTCTTCAATCAGCAATATATGGAAGCGTGGTATTCTGTAGCAGTGGCAAACCCCGACAAGCTATTCTACGCTTATACCAAGTCGCTCAGGTTCTGGCACTCTATCAACGAGTTTCCAATTCTACACAATTTCGTTTTGACCGCATCATATGGCGGTCGTGATGATTGGCGTATCGACGAGTACGATATGCGATTCGCCAAAGTGGTATACAGTGAACAAGAGGCTCACGATCTCGGACTAGCTATCGACCACGACGACACACACGCAGCAAAGCCAAGCCTACGCAATCAATCATTTGCATTGATGCTACACGGAACACAGCCCAAAGGTAGCGAAGCCGCCGATGCCTTAAAGGTGCTGAAACGGGACAAGGTGCGGCATAGCTATAGCAGAAAGGTGGCAACAGTGTGATTCAACTTGTATTGTTACTTTTATTTTTTTCAGCAGCTCATGGTATTTCAGACCACTACACAAAAGGATATTGATTATGAAAAGTCTAGTTATGTTCAGTTACAAGCAACCGGTTGAAGGTTCTAAGTTTCGTTGGGGAGTTCTTAAGGAACGACGCAACACCAACAAGCACCCGCTTAGTTGGGAGACAATCACGGGAGCGTATCGTAAATACGATCCTGAATTCAAACGGTCGCGAGACCTTGACACGGTGCAAACCCGTGACGGTGTAAAGGCGTTCTATAAAGAGCGTCAGAATTGGGGAATTAAAATTCCTTTCGTTGGTTCCCTAGTCGCACCGTTCCTAAAGTCGTAGGACGCTATGACCCGCACCACTGACCTTGCGGTATAGGTGGTGAGGATAAAAGGTAACCGCTATTTTTTATTTTTTTTATATACGCCGCTGCCGGTTGGGGTAGTCTCAGCCGGTGGCGGTGTCTTACTCATTCCAGCCGGATTGACGCGGCGGGCAAATCCGGGCGGCCCCGGTTTGGTTGTTGAGACTGGTTCTCAGTAAAAAAAGATTAGAAAAAAGCCAGAAAAAGTTAATGCCGACCCCTTGACTATGACGATATATATAATATAATGGAAGGGTAACACGAAAGGATAAGTTATGAAGAAACCACGAACACAAAAAAGCTTCCAGATTGCGGAGCATATCGACCCAACCAAGAAGGTGCGAGTCTATCGCAACCTGCATCGAGATTGCTACAGCGTTAAGCAAGGCGGCATCGTTCGCTGTCATGCAGAAAATGTTACGTTGAGAAGTTGTCAATTCATTGTGTCCAAGGCAGGACAAAGGAGAGTCAGGGATGAACAGAAGAAAAACGTACATGCGTTTATTGAGGGCTATGTGGTTGATACTCGTACGACCGACCAAAAAGTTGACGGTCATCTCACTGATGAGCAGATCGACAACGGCGAAACACGATGGGAAAAAGTTTACTACAACCCATACACCTGTGACACGTTCATCAAGCAGTACGACGCAAGCCCAATAGAAAACGCTGACTATGCTGACTTGTCAATCCTCGACAATGCAGTAATGGCCTTCAGTCATAAACCACCATTTTTTCATTAGACCACTTGACATACAATAATTGTATGTTAGAATATACAGTATAACCAACACTACTTTTTGAAAGGTAAAATTATGGGACTTGACCAATACGCATCCGCACGACGTGGCGAAGCTAAGAAGGACGAAGATGGCTACACTTACTACGAGGACAGTATGGAACTGGCCTACTGGCGAAAGCACCCTAGTTTGCAGGGGTGGATGGAAGAACTCTACCGTGAAAAGGGTGGAGATGGTGAGTTTAATTGTGTCGATGTCGAATTGACACTTGGGGACTTGGACAGCATGGAAGAAGCTCTGGACGAAAACGCCCTACCAGAGACAGTAGGTTTCTTCTTCGGGGAAAACTCTGAAGAATATTACGCAGAGCAAGACCGTGAGTTCATCCGTGAGGCTCGTGCGGCAATTAAGAAAGGCTATACCGTTGTGTATAGTAGCTGGTGGTAACGTGGACAAAGTAGGAAGCGTTGTTAGATTTAACAACTTTGTAAGAAAAATTATTCGTGAAGAAGGCACTTGCAAACTGGCGGAGCAAACGAACGACCGCATCGCTTGCTTTGAAGTTGCTTCTGGTGGTGGGGTGAAGGGGTTTGTAGGATGGTGGGAAGATGACCATTCACAGATGACCTATGCCGCTACACCTTACGAAGTATATTGTACAATGCCTCACGAGGATTAGTATTCCTTTCAAGAGATGCCGGTTGACCTTTATGTTGGTTGCCTGCCCGCCGTCTTACGCTAACAACGGTAACTGTAAGATGAGAAGAGGGCGACGGGGTAACAGGATTCAAATAGATCTCTCATCGCCAACATGAGGGTCGCCGGTTGACCTTGGAATCCGGGCCCCCCCGGCCGGGTCGTTTGTCAAGAGGGAAAATGCTAAAAAAGCCAAAAAAGTCCGGAATAAAAAAAATCCAAAAAAAGCTCAAGTCCCCATTGACATCTAGCCGATATATATTATAATGAGAGAGTAAGTTAGTTTCACACATTTCAGAAAGGTTTTACTATGACTAACATTCAATCTGCTGACGTTTCAGCTTCCGTTCGTTCCGCTTTCGATTTCACCGTTGACAAGTTTCCACTGTTTGGCCCGGATCATATGCCGACTGACCAGTACGGCTTGTTCCGTTCTGATACGGGTTATCTCAAGGGCGTGAAGTCCGTTTCCCCTCGCTACGTTCCCCATACGACTGATGACGTTTGTGCGTTGGTCGATGCCGCTGGTGAGGCGTTCGATGGTGAGATTGCTTGCAATACTCACTTCCGTAGTGGTCACTATGTGTCCATTCAACCAACCGCTGAAGATCGTCGTTCGATTTTCAAGGATCGTGATACGGATAACGTATGGCCTCGCGTGATGATTAACGCTGGTTATGACGGTAAAGCGTTTACCGCCACTATGGGTTATTTCCGTGATGCGTGTAGTAATCTGGCGATGATGCGTATGGTGAACGGTACAACCGTTTCCATTCGTCACACTTCCGGATTGCGTGCCAACATGGACGAATTGATCTCAACATTTGAGACCCTCAAAAATAGCTGGTCTACCCTGACCGATGTTATTGACCGTCTCGAATCTACTGAGGTTCGCATGACTGAGTTTCTCGATTCTATCTATGGTCGTCCTGATCAGGATCAACTGGATCGTGCAGCCCGTGGCGAGCGAGTGCGTGCGGTGACTACTCACCAAAATCGTACTGAGGCAATCTGGAAGCGTCTTAATCGTGAGCGTAACCTGACAGGTCGTCCAGCGATGACCAATGTGGTTTCCGCTTGGGAAGCATACAACGCTATTCAGGGCTACGTCCAACACGACGCACAGGCGAAGGAGGGTTTCAAGGGTGACTTTGATCGAATCCTGCGTGCATCCAACTCGCAAGAGGTCAAGGCGGCTGAGAAGCTCGCTTTGGAACTTGCGGCCTAACCTTACCCCTTTCTGTTGTGTTACCCCTTGCGGCCATTTGGCCGCTTGGGGTTTTTATAACTTCAGTGGGATGGTAGGGTATGATACAGCTAATTTTGATGGTGATTTTTTTCTGGTCTATTTCCTGTTTTTTTGAAGAATAGGGGTTGACACCGGCTGCGGCCGGGCCCCCCCGGATTTGTGCAAATACCATGCCAAAACTCATACAGCAAAATTCATACCATTCAACATAAAAATAAAAATAAAGATGACCCCTTGTAATTGACGATATATGTGTTATAATGTATAGTATGTATGTCTGTATATAGGTGTGACACGTTTGGTCACTCGCTCGATCTGACCCGTTCTGTCTCACTCGAAGCTAACGTTTCGCCAAGATGCCTATAGCCAGCGAGATTTGGTTACATTTTGTTGACACTTATTTTTAAATGCTAATATTTTTTAGTATGTATTACTCTAACTTATCATATCGCCAAGATAGCCATAGTCAGCGGTTTCGGGCTAAATATATATGATATATAAATAAAGATTCGTATTTTTCAATTTTTTATTAAAGAACCACTTGACATATGCCGATCTATAGTATATAATGATATGTACTATCCAAACTAGGAAGGTCGCACGATAACGTATAGTCAGCCATTTAGGAGCAATTTTATATGACGGAAAGAAAACGTGGGCAAAAAATATGCGAGAACTGCGGGGAAGTAAATGGTGTTCGTGCATATGAATGTAAAAAATGTGATTATCCTTTTAAGATGAAGAAATATAGGAAAGGAAATAAAAAGAAGAAGGTAGAGGATCATATGACTCTTAATAAGGGCGACTTGATTCGTGTTGTGGGCGGCTCTGGGCCATTTTATACAGGAGAAGATGGAGATAAAATATATTTAGTTGATAGAGGTAAATATACTGTTGCAGATGTAGATAAATTAGGTATACATGCTCATGGTAAACATGGTTATAGTTATCTTTATATGGGTAAAAGATGCCGATCCCCCATGATGGAGAGCATCACGAAAGCACCGTGTAAAATCGTATTGTTGAAGGCTGTGTCTCACCCGAACCACGAGTCACCCAAACGCCGCCGGTCGCGAGCTTAAGCATAGTCAGCCATTTTATGATAAATATATACTACATACCCATTGACATATAGATATACATACTATATAATATACAATATAGACTACTCATTATTCACTCTTTTGGAGGCAAAAAGACACTTATTTACTCTTAATTACACATTTATATTAACTTTTAATGCTTATTGTGAGGTGAGGAGGTTGAAACCAAGAAATAGAAAAATAGGGAGATTTAAAATCTTCTTATGGATGTGTGTATGGTGGATGTATGTAATGACTATATTTGTTGGGTCATTTCGTGAACGTATAGCTTGGTGAACTCCCCGTAATCGTGTATAATATGATGGGTAACAATCCCATTAACCCTCTTATCTTTTTATGGTTTTTGGGTAATAATCCCACATTAAAAAAGAAACACGGAGAAAAAAGACTTTTCGGGAGAAAAAAAGATGCCATCCAATGATGAGATAAAAGATGATATGAATAAAGTCATAAAAGAACTGGAATCAAGGGGCGTAACTCACAATATGAGTCCCGATGAGATGACAGGACTTGGCGATGTCGTAGAGCAAGCCCTGAAAAGCGTAGGAATAACACAAGAGCGTTTTAAAAGCTGGTTCAATCTGAAAGAGTGTAACTGCTCCAAAAGAAAGAAATGGCTTAACAACTTATTTTCATGGAAAAAGAAAACCTAATTTAGAAAGGCAAAAAAATGTCATACCAATTTTCGTTCAATAACAAAGAACCAAAAAAAGTAGAAGCAGAAATTCCAGCAGTAACTCCAGAACCGGCAGTAGAAGAACCTGCTCCTGAGCCTACTCCTGAGCCTACTCCTGAGCCTACTCCTGAGCCTACTCCTGAGCCTGCTCCTGAGCCTGCTCCTGAACCAAAAAAGGGCAAGGATAAATCAAATAACGTAATATAGTAAAAAGATGAAAAAAGCAGAAATAGGATTCTTGTCCGTAATGATGGCGATACAACTGCCTTTTGAGGGTGCTGTAGAAGCATTGTTCATTTACCTAATTTGTGAAAAAATTTTCAAGAAAATTAAAGAACCCCTATTGACTTTGACGATAACTATTGTATAATGAAGGCATAACCCAAACAAACCACGATTGAAAAAGGAGAATTGAAATGGGTGCAAATTTTTGTATGGCTAAGTTTCCAAGATTTACTTTTAACGAAGCCCGTAAGGGAGAGTTCCGTCAGACTTTGGAATCTATGACGGAGGATGACAAAGAGTATTTGCGTGACTGCTACTACTTTGATGATGAGAGTGACAGTTTAGTTATTGAGGACATGCTACAAGTTATCGAGGAAGCATCTGACCTTGTGACCAGAGAAACAGGCGAGTGGTCTGAGTACGATGAGAACGGCAATACCGTGTACCTCACCTACTCTGGCGGTATGTCTTGGGGTGATAATCCAACAGAGGCATACTTAACCTTAGATAAGGCATCATATTTGGAGTCTGTCTACAATCTTGCTATGAAGTTTTCAGCGGAGGACAGAGCGTGACATATTATATGTTTATTGAATCAGGTTGTGCGTTTGAAGCAACGTCAGAAGAAGATGCTCGTGAGCAAGCTACCGCTTGGTATATCGAGCAACTACAAAAGGGCGAAATTGTAATATCAGTAGAGGAGGAGTGGTGAGCGAATTAAAAAGTTATTATGTAGATTTAGAAGATGGTTACGAGATAGGAGACTTGTACTATCATAATAATGAGGCATATGAAGTTATCAGGATTGAGGGCTGGAACCAGTTAATGGAGGTACAGGAAATTGAGCCGAGTGTATAGCGACAAGCAAAAAGAAATCATAATTAAATGTATCAACAGTTTTGGTACTCACCAACATCCAGCACCAGATTCAGTTCCACTGGAGGGGTTCACAGAACATTACATCATACAGTGTTTATGTGAAGCTCTAGAACATGAACGAGGTAAGACTAATCTTGTAGACTGGATAGTTCACGAACTGTTGGAACATAAGCACGATGTACTGGGAAGCAATGCTGTATCTTGTAGTCCAGCGGGCGAGCTTTATGACGACGTAGTGGAGGCTTTTGAGAAATTTTTAGGAAAAACTAAAGTTACCACTTGACTTCGACGATAACTATTGTATAATCGAAGTATCGCCCAATCAACGGGCAACCAACCAACCAACCAACCACAGGAGATTAGGAAATGAAACTTTACACAGAAGATCAGAACGTAAACGTACACGGCGACTTCGAGACATCCGACTTTGCCATTGGCGACATCGCATTCATCGTAGATATGTTCGCTGACAAGGTGTACTCTCATAAAGAGCGAGCGATTATCCGTGAGCTATCTTGCAACGCACACGACAGCCATGTCATGGCTGGCACTACAGACGTACCATTCAACGTACATCTGCCTACACAGTTAGAGCCATTCTTCTCTATACGGGATTTTGGCACAGGTCTGTCAGATGACGAGGTGCGTAACATCTTTGCTGGTATTGGTATCAGTACCAAGCGTGACAGCAACGAGGTCATTGGTTGCTTCGGTATTGGCAGTCTGTCACCCTACTCTATGACAGATAGTTTTACCGTAAAAAGTTATATCGACGGTGTGTGCCGTACCTACACATGCTACCGTGACGAAGAACGTAAGCCAGTGGTGGCTCTGCTTACAGAGTTAGCGACAGATGAGGCTAACGGTCTGGAGGTCAGCCTGTCCGTAGAGGGCAAGTGGTACGAGTTCTCAGAGGAGGCACAGAATGTGTTTCGATTCTGGGAAGGTACTGTACCGCAGATCAACGACAAAAGCGTCATGGAGGCCATCGAGGAAACCCGTGAGGAATATGCCTTCAGGGGTGACGACTTTGGCCTGACCGCTGGTTGGGGTAGCATGTACGCTCTAATGGGCAACATCGCCTACAAGATTCCTGATGAGCTAGACGAGTTCAACACTAAGGGATACCTTAAGTTTGATCTGGGTGAGTTGAGCTTTGATACTGCCCGTGAGAACCTTGCTATGGACGACAAGACCAAGAAGGCTATCAAGGATAAGTTTCAAGAGGTAAAAGATAAGTTGGCTGTAGAAGCGGGTCAGCAAATTGCAGAGTTGGACACTCCGTTCAAACAGGCTGTTCTTGCTAACCGCCTGCGTCAGGGTAATCTTGGTAAGCATATCAAGGCAAACCTTGAGCAGTACGATCTACCAGAGCCAACCAAAGAGTTTACCTACTTCCAGCGTAGCTGGAGTAGCACCGACAAGGCTACATCCAAGCGTGTACCAGTGGGTGACAATATCCAGTATTACCGTCATAAAGACCGTATGCAGACTCGTATCAAGGAATACCTCAAAGGCTTCAGAAAGCTAACAATGGTTATCCTATCGGACGAGCAAATCAAAGAGTGCTTGATCGACGAGGACGTATTGCTGGACTTGGAGGACTTGCCGAAAGTTGTACGCCAGAGTTACGCCACAGCAGGTAGCACAGTCAAGACGTTTGTGTTTGACCGTAACCACTCTGGCTGGACAAACAAAGACTACTTCGACGAAACCGAGCTAACTATTGATGGCGACGAGATAGTGTACATCGAGATCAATCGTTGGGAGCCACAGGGGGCAAATGGTGTGTACTACTGCAATAGTGACGTTAGACGGGTATTGTCTCGTCTGGAGAAGTGTGGCATAGACGCACCAAAAGTTATTGCTCTGAAGTCAGCGTTTCTTAAGACCAAGCAATTCGAGAAGGGTAACTTCATTGACCTTGCAGATTACGTCAAGCGTGAGTTGGCCGCACGTTCGCCTAAAACCTACTACGACTACAATGTTCGTCAGTTCGGCGTGTTCAAGCAGATGCACAAGCACATGCAACAGCAGGACATCAGTGACATGATAGAACTCGTAGAAAGTCACAGTAACAGCGAGGTAGCTGACTGGCTATCCTCTCTCAATCAGGATCGTGAAGTTGCCGACATGGAGAAGGACACCATGATTCAGGATATGATGGACGAGTTCTTCGTCAAGTACGAGATGCTTACATTCTTGTCAGACTGGGAGATGACTCATACTGACGAGGAATACCAAACAAAAATCGCAAACTATATTGGAGGTACTATTCGTGAAAACGCAAAGACGACCGAGAACTAGGCCTGTCGCACCTAAGCCAATCGAGGCAAAGGTGAGCAAGCCTGAGATACCCAATGAAATTTTAAAAGACTTTTTAGAGGAGAAATGTAACTTAAGTACGCTAAAAGATATATCTAAGATTCGTGCTGGATTCCTATGGGAGAAAGGTAACATTCAACGATATAGAATTAACGTGTGGCAAACAACGTATGAGATGGGGCAGTTCTGTCCAAACACTAAGATTATACATTCATATTTTGTTTTCTACTATCCCGATGAACAGATGATCGTGGATAAAACCGCCGAACCGGTTGACAAGCATAAAGATTTATTAGGAAGAATTAGAACATGAGTAATACAGTAACTTTAAGCAAGCATGAGATGGTAGTGGATAGGCATCACGAAATCACAGTAGTCATTGAAGGTGGCATGTGTGTAGATGTCAGAGGACTACCAGAGGATTGGGACTATACCATCGAGGACTATGATGTTTTTGAAGAAACTTATTCAGAGCAAATGCAGTCGGAATTAGAACCGATAGAAAAAGAAGAAGAAAATTAGAAAAAAGTTAAAGATACCTCTTGACTTTGACGATAACTATACTATAATAGAGTGAAACCAATCACATTACTTTAATTTAGCAAAGGATTAGGATTATGTTGTCACATATCAAATCAAATGACAATCATTGGACAGTTGTACTCGGAGGTCAGCCATTCCAGTACGACCATACTCACCCAGAGTATAATGGGTTGTGTGAGTGCGTCATGGCTGGTGACGAGAACGAGTTTGTGAACCTCTTTAATACAGGGACGGTCATAGAGGACTGGTCGAATGGCGAGTTCGAGTTTCGTGATGGATTCCTATATTACGAGGACGAGCAGGTAGCCAGCCAGCCAACCGAGCGTATCATCAACATGCTAAAGAATGGTTGGGATCACAAGCCTATGCTTGCCTACCTTGAGCGTCTGTATCAGAACGTCAGCAATCGTGCTGTGCAAGAGTCTTACACATGGTGTAGTCACAAGGGACTGCCAATTACTGATGACGGAATGTTAATCGGTTACAAGGGCGTGTCCATCTATAGTGGTGAAGATCGTACAGATAAGAACGGTCGTCCTCTTACTGCTGGCGATCACGTTGACAAGTATACAGGAACCTCGTTCCGTAACAACATCGGTGACGAGTGCAGTATGAACCGTCGAAGGGTCAGCGATAACTGCAACGAGGGTTGTGCCGCTGGTCTGCATGTGGGTACTTACGAGTACGCAAACGACTGGGCTGGTCATGGTGGAGTTGTCTTGCTTGTTAAGTTCGACCCTGCCGACATCGTTAGTGTCCCAACTGACTGCGAATTCTCTAAGATGCGAGTCAGTAAGTACACTGTGGTCAGCGTTGCTCGTGAGCAACTCGAAGAAGAAGTGTACATGGAAGACGAAACCCTGTACGAGGACGACTATTACGAACAAGGAGTAGATTTCTAATCGTGGTTGGTTAGATCATGGGGAGTATGGTTCGCCCTGCTCCCCTTTCTTTTCTTTTCAAGGAGAAATGTTATGGCTACTATGAACGACATTGACTGGCAGATTCAACAGATGTTTAATGCTATTGACTATTACGAAAGAGCCATTCAGACGACACTTTTTAGGAAAGATGCAGACGAGTATGAGAACACAATCAAGAAACTCAACGCACAAATCAAGGAACTGGAAAGAAGAAAACATGACTGCTGAAGAAGTTGTTTGGGAATTTTATTTTGATGAAGTTCACGAAAGAAACCGTAAAGACTACGACCCCTATTGGTATATTCACGACAATGATATGACTGACCGTCCGACAGAAGAAGAACTGTCAGGGTTCTACTGGAAGGAAGAATAGCTAAATGTGTATAATAGTGTGTAAGAACTGGAGAGCGTAGGACTCTTGTAACGACACACACGGAGTTATGCACGCATGTTTAAAAAACTATTTAGCAATTTCTATCTGTCAGCACTTGCAGTATTCTTGTCAGGATTAATCTCGGTTTATGATAACGTGATGAATGTCATCTTCTTTAAGACTTTAAAGATGGACGAAAAAAACCCTGTTGCCTCTTGGATTATCGAAACCAAAGGAGTCAGTGGTTTAGTAGAAATTAAAGCTGTGACAACCGTGCTTGCCGTAGCTATTATGCTGGCCTTGTTAAAAACTAGATATAAATTAATAGTATGGCCGGTTTTTGTTTTTCAACTCTGCTTGTTTTACTATTTGACGTTCCACGTTGCAGGTGATACAGGCGATATGTTTGGAAAAGATTTTGGATTACCTATTAAACTTTTCTTCGAGTTCTATATGGGAGAACACAGAATATGAAGAAGGGCTTTTGGAAAGGACTTGGTGTAGGTTTAGCACTGTTAGTGCTTTTGATTTTTTTGTTGTTTATCTGAGGAGGAAACTATGAAAGGCTTATTTATTAGTTTGATGTTTTTAGCGTCTAGCGTGTCTATCACCGCAGACGCAGAGGCACAGGAAAAAGAGCCTATATTTTTTAAGGCTGTCACCCCTTGCGACGTATTGTCGGGAGTGGGACTCTATGTTAAAGACGTGGGACAGAAGACCATTCGGGGGACTGGAGCTATGCTTAAGGGTGCTGGTAGAATTATCACATCCCCATTCAGGGCTAAATTTTATTGGCCTCAACCTAAGATGTTTCGATATGAAAGAGGTTACTGGGTTCCTCCTAAGCTGGAGAGACTCCCAACGAAACCTCCGATTGTAGAACCAGAGGGGATTCTAGGCGATCCAGCACCTCCCTCGGAGTGTGATAAGCAATTATTGCCAAGCGATCTTATCTATCCTTTGCATAGAGGAATCGATAATCAAGAGTTCATTACTCTTGTTGAGTTTAAGTTTTAATCAGGGGAGAATATGGTAAAAAGAGGAGAAAGAAATCTTATGTTAAAAGACTATAGCTTAGGTTTTTTATCTGGCATTAGTTTGTCAATGTTAATTGTGATCTACCGAACATTTGCGTAGCATCACCGCCCCATTCGTCTAGTGGACTAGGACATCGGCTTTTCACGCCGAAAACAGGAGTTCAATTCTCCTATGGGGTACTGCCTTCGGGCATAAGCATGTAGACGTTATTAGTGAACCAATGCAGGACGGGAGTTCGATTCTCCCCGCCTCCACTTGCCAACTCATGGGGGCGTAATGGTATCGACTGGTTGCGTAGTTAATGACTGCATGTCGTAGTTGATAGAAGGGCTACGCTAAAAATCTATCACAACTTTAAACGGCGTAGAGAATTACGCAATGGCCGCTTAGGTGGCCGACTGACCTATTCGTAGGTCACGGGGTTTGCCAGCACCTTGTTACCAAAGCTGGCTTTTTTTATGAAATTATCTAAAGAACCCATTGACAAATGACGATAGATTGAATATAATAATACAGGACACACCGCTGTTCTCACTAAGTGTTCGGTTGCTTAAAAGTGCAACGGCTGAGAATAATCAGGGCGACAACCTCCGTGAACCGGCAGTAGCTCAGGGGTTAGAGCGTCGTTCTTATAAAGCGGGAGTCGGTGGTTCGATTCCACCCTGCCGGACTTCTGGCTCGATAGTTAAACGGATATAACAAGGGTCTTCTAAACCCTAGTTCGAGGTTCGATTCCTCGTCGAGCTACTTATGAAATGTGAAAGTTGCGACAAAGAGATTGAAATTAACCAGTCCTACCGCTGTAGGATATGTCATCTTTGGTATTGTAAAGACTGCTCTTTGGAACACTTTGGACTCAAAGAAGAAGGGGGAAGGATCGTCCATAAAAGCGTGATAAAAAGTTTTCTCTGGAACACATTTAAAAAGTTCTTCAGAAAAGACTAACTCGATGTGGCGGAATAGGCAGACGCATCGGACTTAAAATCCGGTTCCCTTATTGGGAGTGAGGGTTCGATCCCCTCCATCGAGATTAAATATAATGATTAAATATAATGATTAGATAATAATGGTAGTTCAGTATTATCGCTTCTCATAGATTTGTATAAAGACGTAACTGGGTGCAGTCTTGCGTTCCTGACCCATTGAGAAGTATAGGTTGCAGTTGAGTGTCCGACCACTCAGAGGTATCGAAAAATTAAATCTAGGCAATGCTGGCGAGCAACCTAGACCTACGAAGATAACTTCGGTTTTAGCAAAAAATTTCCATTAGCTTGTAAGATACTGCCTATAAACACTACCATATACCTACTGGCTTTCATAGTTCTTCGTAGGTATAAACGCTGTCGGTACGCAAATATTTAAAATAAATTAAAGATACCTATTGACATCTGCCGATAGATAAATTATAATACAGTGGATACTAACCAACTAACAGGAGACAAGTATGTACAATCTATGTTGCATCAGTAACGAACTCAAAGAACAAGGCCACTCCTTCCAGACCATGACATGGAAGCGTTACAATGACCTGTGCAGTCAGCACAGTGTCTCTCACGCACTCAACGAGCTAGGCTCACGCTGGCTCAATAATGTCAAAGTCACTAGACTTGCTATCCTGCACTGCTGGCAAAACCGCTGGGGCTATCGCATTTCAAGCAATCTGTTCCCTGTGCTAACACATCCTGAGTTCGGTTACGACATCTCAGACGTACCTCAGTACGAAGCTATCATGGAAACTCTCAACGATACCGCATGGGAAAACAAGAACTTCTGGGGCGTGCGGTTATCTACGCATCCTGACCAGTTTAACGTGCTTGCAAGCGAGAATCAAGGGTCAGTAGATAAGACGATCCTAGAACTCAACCATCATGGCTGGGTCATGGATCAGCTAGGCTGTGAGCGTAGCTACTACAACCCTATCAACATCCATGTCAACTGTACTAAGGGCGATCTCGCTGACATCGCTGCTCGCTTCATGTCTAACCTAAACCAGTGCGATCAAAGCGTAACTTCTCGTTTAGTCTTAGAGAACGAAGACAAAGGTTGCTGGAATGTAGATAACCTGCTCAAGTATTTTAGCTTACCTATCACATACGACAACCTGCACGACAAGTGCAATCCGTCAGCCAAGAATACTTACCTAGAGTGTGCAGAGACTTGGCCTTGCAAACCACTGTTTCATTACAGTGAGTCACATCCTGACAAGACCAATCCACGCAGTCACGCAGACATGCCCGTAGATTTTCCATGTAGCGATGACTACGACTGGGACATCGAACTCAAGTCTAAGGACGCAGCGATTCGTGCCTGTGCCTCACATCTCAAGAACGCTAAGTCCATGTACGCACTACACTAAGGAGCTGACAAATGAATAAAGTATTGATGAAAAAAGTTAGTAGATTTATGTACGAGAAGCCAAAAACTTTTAATAGAAAGTCAATGACAGACACCAAGCATCATAAACTAACAATCGCAAGAGTAATTCATAGAAAACACTGTAACTTCGCTAGAACTCAGTCAAAAGCAGAAAGAAAAGAATTTGGAGATAAGATTGTGAAAAAGTTTACCAATAAAGAGTTAAGAGATAAACTGGAAGCAAATCCATACTGTTACCTATCAGGAGAAAAGATAGACCTGATGGACTCAAAGCAGTATTCGTTAGATCACATAGTACCGCTGAGTAAAGGTGGAACAAGCGACATAGAGAACTGCGGTTTAGCATCATTTGACGCTAACCAAATGAAGTCAAGTTTCATGCTTGATGAATATCGAGACAAGATGATCCAACAGTTGGAACATTTTTTTGGAGTAAAGTGTATCCTACCAGAAGGGGCTGACAAATGGATGAACGGATAAGAAAGACTTGGTTAGAGTTTGTTAGTAACAATCACCAAAGACTTCAAAATGCAGTAGACGAATACCGACAGAACCCATCCATGATACGACAGAGTATGGCCGAACAAGGTATTGAAGTAACACCCAAAGAGTTGAACGATCTGATCGAGCTTATACGCGAGTCCCTAGAAGAAGATAATTAACAAAAAATACTTGAAAAATTATAAAGAACCTATTGACAATTAACCGATACTAGACTATAATAGAGTAGCCGAAATTAGGAGATTAGCATGAAATTAAGTATTAGTATCCAGCCAGATGAGTTTACTGAAAAGGTAGCTCAAGCGTTCGACCTAGAGTTTGACGGAACAATTACTACGGAGATACCGGAGTTTCTCCAGCCGACTGAACCCTATAATATAGGGATGATAGTGGGAGCCAGTGGTTCTGGCAAAAGTCAAATTTTAAGTCACCACTTTGGTTTAGTTCACAAACAGACCACTTGGGTACGAGATAAGGCTGTTGTTTCACACTTTGAAACACCAGACGAAGCTATTGAAAAACTATTTGCGTGTGGGTTGGCATCAGTGCCTACACTATGTAAACCCTTCCACGTTCTTAGTAACGGTGAAAAGTATCGTGCCACCGTAGCTAGAAAACTACAAGATGGAATGATGCTAGACGAATTTACCTCAGAGGTAAACAGGGAAACGGCAAAGAGTTTGTCGGTCGCACTCAGTAAATATATTAGACGCAAGGGTATTAAGAATGTTGTTTTATGTTCCTGCCATAAAGATATAATTGAGTGGATAGAACCCGATTGGGTTTTTGATTGCGACAGTGGCGAACGATTTGTAAACGACGACCCAAGAGATTCCTTAAAAAAGGTAGCGAGGATAGAGATACTCTAATGTTTAAAAGACCAGCCATAGAGCTAGAAGTATACGAAGTACCAAAAGAACTTAAGGAAAAGTATTGGGCATTATTTAAGAAACATCACTACTTAGGAGAGACATTAAATAAAGCGGCTCGCTGTTGGGTTGCCTACCTTTGGGAAAATCCTGTTGCATTTAACTCGGTTCTTGCTATGCCTAGCGGTTCATTAAAAAACGCTTGGAGGGAACATCGACTGGTTGTTCTGTCTGACTATCAAGGAATGGGCATTGGTAATAGAATGTCAGAATGTATCGGTAAGATTTTAAGATCGGAAGATAAGCGGTTCTTTTCAAAAACCGCAAATATAAAACTTGGAGAGTATAGAAACGGGAAGGACATCTGGCGACCCACAAGCAAGAACGGGAAAGCCAGACCCGACAACCTTAACAGAAAAAAGAATTACAACAATATGATCAAGGAGTCGCTATCACTTCGTGTCTGCTACTCTCACGAATATATAGGTGACTAAAAATGAATTGGCAAGACTTACATAAAAATTCTACGGTTGTTGACTTACACAACCATGCTGTACTCAAGCGTTTCTTACTAGACAGGGATCTCTCTGCCAGCAAAACCAAGTTTCTGGCTGGCCTGTTCAAAAGAGCGTTCTGGCCTCTAAGTCAGCGTACTACATTTCCCCTAGTGGAGAAGGGTGGAGTAGATATTATTCTCTCTACTTGCTATATACCAGAAAGGGAATGGCTCGAAGACCAGAGTTTAGTGAAGCTGGCACTAGCCCTAGCACCGAGTGTAAGAAGAAGGGTTTTTGATCCCTTTTACTTTGATGCTACCGTCAACATGATTGACGACATGGAGAAGCATATAACTGAATATAATAATAAAATAGATTTCTCAAAATCTAAGCCGGTATGTATAGTTAAGAACAATCACGAACTTACACAGTGTATTGAAAACAATCACATTGCTATGATTCACTCTATTGAAGGGGGTCATAGTCTACAGGGTGTTGATTGCGAAACCTCAACAGATATGAGAGTGAAGGAAGCTGAAATATTACAGCACCTAGACTATTTTGCTGAGAGAGGCGTAGCGTATCTGACACTTGCACACTTCTATCCCAACCTCGTCGCACACCCAGTGTTTCCGTACCCCAACTATGGCATCAAAAGGGGCAACTGGAAGAAGCTCATGGCTAACTGGGATATGAACGTAGGTCTTTCCGAGATAGGCAAGAAGGTTGTAGAGCGTATGTGTGAACTAAGTATGATTATAGACATCGCACACTGCACACCAAAGGCTAGGTCGCAGGTCTACGAAATTGTTGGGGACAGGCAGAACCGAGTCATAAGCAGTCATACAGGAGTTTTCGAGGTAAACCCAGACCCGTACAACCTACACGACTGGGAGCTAGAATGGTTTAGCCAACACGGAGGCGTTCTAGGTATTATCTTTATGAACTACTGGATTAGTCCCGTTGACTCACCTTTAGGGATTAAATATATTGAAAGAACTTTAGAACACGCCATGAAGATTGGTGGTTCAGACATTGTTGGCATCGGCACGGACTTTGATGGCTTCACCGATCCACCAGACGAGATCACAGATATGTCAGAGATTCCGAGAATAACGAAGTATCTTAAGTGTCTCACAAGCGGGCTTGGAAAACAAAAATATTCAGACGAAGTAATAGCTAAGTTTTTAGGAGGTAATGCTTTAAGAGTGTTGCGTGAAGGCTGGAGATAATGAGTAAATTCAAATTTGAAAAGTACGATGACCCCTTTAGAGCCTTTAATATACAGATGTCTATCATATGTGACTTGGAGCAAGGCGGCAAGATATGCGAAGAAGAAGCATTTGAGCAGGTGAAAGCACTATACAAACAATTCAAGCATTATTTTAAGCATGAACACGAGGCAACTTCTGTACTAGAGAATAAACAATACTACGAAGACAACAAACAAAATTACAAGGAGAATAAATAGATAATTTAATGTTTAACTGGATAGTAGATTTTATCCGAGGTGGTGACGACTTAGAGGTTGCACCAGTGGACGAAACCCCTGAAGAAAAAACCAAGCGAGAGGAAAGACTTGAGTCCCGCCGTCAACGCTGGGAGGACAGACGGAAAAAACGTGAGGCCAAGCGAAATTACCGAATTGAAAAAATACACGCACTAAAAGAAAAAATATACGCAGTGGCGGCAAAAAGAAAATGGTTATTCCTAATCATCGCCGCTGTAATCGTTGGCTACCTAGTTTTTAAGTTTGTGTAAATGGACGCAATTATAGCTGGCCTGTTGGCATGGAGCATCGAGTTAATCGTAGCTACCCTTATGTTCCTCCTGCTCACGCACGAAGAAAATAAGGTCATTAAAAGGAGAAAGAAAAATGAAGGAGAATAAGTTTAACATCGTAATCTTATTGTTTCTCGGGGTGTTGTGCTGGGAGTCATATAGACTAGAAAAGAAGGCAGACAGGCAAATGTCGGCGTTCGTAGGTCAACAACAGCACATCAATGATATTCACATGATGTTGGAAAGTTTTGTTGAGATGGCTCCAAGAGAAATGGAATCAATAGCAAGGCAGGCCAGCAGAGAAGAAGGTGTCAAATTGTTCAAAGAGTTTGCCGCCAATTTCAAGAAGTTAAATGAAGAACCCGTATCAACCCCCCAAGACTGATCCCAAAAGGGACTACGACCGTTGGCTTGAAACTGTTAGAGAGCAAGACGAGACAGACTGGGGCGGGTTCATCTTTGCTGTTGTGATCCTTTCTATTTTTTTATTTCAACCCCTACTTATAGATTTTTTAGTAGAGATATTCAAGAAGCTATGACACATTTTCTGTTTGATGTAGACGGAACACTAACCAACCCAAGAGAACCAGTTAATCCAGAGTTTTCTAGGTTTTTTGGGGAATGGGTATTAGATGTTCAATCAAACGGCGACGAGGTGTTCCTAGTTACAGGCTCCGACAAACCCAAAACAATATCACAGGTTGGATTGCCTCTATATAGACTGATGAATGGAGTATACCAAAATTGTGGAAACCAGCTATTTATTCGCAACTCGCTAATATATCAATCAAAATGGGTTATCTCGGCACACCTAAGACTTGACCTTTTAATCCTAGCGGAGCGGAGTCCTTGGTTTGGTAAGGCCGAGCAAAATATAGAGGAGCGTATTGGAATGGTAAACTTCTCTACGGTTGGTAGAACGGCAACACAGAAACAACGAAAAGCATATGCCTTGTGGGACAAGTTTACTAAGGAGCGAGAACAAAATGCAGAATGGTTATCTCTTAGATACCCAAGATTACAGTTCGATGTAGGTGGAGAAATTAGCACAGATATATATCCCAAAGGGAAAGACAAAAGCCAAGTATTACAACACATGAAAGGAGAGACGATTTTCTTTGGAGACAAGTGTCACAAAGGAGGAAACGACTACACCATTTCAAGAGCGTCAGAAAAATTCCACCAAGTCGATGGCTGGAAAGATACAAGGAGCATAATAAATAGTTACTATGTCTAGTGTAAGAGAAAAACTTTCAAATATTTACGGAGAAGAATTAATCTTTGCCGATGGTTTTGACGATGCTATAATAGGCGTTGCCTGTGGTCACGACTCTCAGAGAGTTGTATACTGCTACGCAAGCATGGTGGAAGCCTGCATGGTGGAAGCTGGCATGACTTATAACGACGCTCTTGAATGGATTGAATTTAACACAATATCGTCTTACATTGGCAAACACACCCCAATATATGTCATGGGAACAGAAGAATGAAAAGTAATTTAAGAGGAGACTCAGGATTATCCGATAGCGGATTTTACAGATCACAAAAGTTTTTTCTAGAAAAACACAAAGAGACTCTTGACAAAATAGAAAGATGTAGTATAATGGAATTACGCCGTCGAAGGTTTGAGGCTAACGCGAAGCCGCCTAGACGCAAGAAATCCCTATGGAAAAGAATTAAGGAGTGGTTTGGTGCCAAGTAGATTTGATAATAGAACCGTAAACACATTTAAGAAAGACATAAAGTTCAGCACGAAGCTAGAGAAATATTTTTTTCACCAATGGCTTAATGTTCTCGAACAAAGTTCAAGCATATATGTTTCCGACTGGTCAGACAATGGCTGCGGTAACGATGGAGAATTTATCGCAAAGGGGAATACAGCCGGTGCTGACTATAAAATTAGCGGGTCAGTTAGAGGTGTCGGGCTAGATGCAAAACTAACTGAAGAACCACTAGAAATTAAATGGGTTCCAACGGCTGGTAAGTTCACCCTAAAGGAAAATGATTTAAAAGCATATGTAGAAGAAGAGGCAAGTATTCTTTTCATCTACAATTCTGTGAGATGTGGTACGGACATGCGTAAGCCTAAAGACTACGACTTTGAGAGACACATACGTTTAATTGAGTCGAAAGCAGACCAAATCAAGTGGGGTATCATGTGGTCTCCAAGAGTGAAAGAATTTTACAATAACGCTAAAGAAAAGTCGCTGTTTAAACCGATAAATTATATGGGTGGTAAGTCGGGCGTTGTATTAAAACAAAAAGACTTTAGCGAATGGTTCGTAGAGGAGAATTGGAATTGAGACAACTTAGACTTAGTTGCTGTGAAGCAATAGTGGATAAGGTTCCGTATGAATGTCACCATTGTGGAGAAACATCTTTCTTTGCAGAGGAGGTGGACAAAGAAGATCATGTCATTCGACTGGGTGGTTTTTCTGGAGACAAGAAGAGGGAGACAAGACCTTGGGGTTCGTTTGAAAACCTATTAGACGAAGAGGGCTACAAGGTCAAGAAGATTGTTGTAAACCGCGACCGGAGACTTAGCCTACAACTACATCGCAATCGAATGGAGACTTGGCACATACTCTCTGGAAAAGGTGAGATGCAGATCGGGAATGCTGTTTGGGATGTTGAGACTGGGGACAGAGTTGAGATAGGCAAACTTGAGGTACACAGGATTACGAACGAGAGCGACGTACCATTAGTGATTTTAGAACTGCAAACTGGTGACTGTCGGGAAGATGATATTGTTAGGGTAGAGGACGACTACGGGAGAACGGAATGATAGTAGGAATTGTATCGGGGTACTTTAACCCCGTCCACACAGGACATTTAGATTATATTGAGGGAGCAAAAAATGCTTGTGACCTACTGTATGTTATAGTAAACAGTGATAAACAAGTAGACATTAAAGGTAGTGAGCGTTTTATGGACGAGGAGAGTAGGTTAAGAATCGTGAAAGCACTAAAACCCGTAGATAGGGGATTGATTGCTAAAGACGATGACGGAACAGTGGTTAAGAGTATAGAGTGGATTTACAACTGGAATAGAGATGACCCGTTTGTGACCTCATTTGTGTTTATGAATGGAGGCGATAGAGTTGCGGGTAACACCCCCGAAGAAGAATATTGTTCTAGAAACGGTATAACAACCTTCTACAATATTGGTGGAGGTAAAACCGAATCATCAAGCACCCTGCTAGAAAAGGTAAAGAATGATTAGAGGTCTAGAGTTACTAGATATTAATGATGATTACATGGAGTTGCTCTGCCAACTCAGCGGAAAAAACAAACATATTAAATGGCAAACCGCGATGACATTTTGGTTGAAATACGAAGATAACGACGACCACCAAACCTTTGTCTTTGAGGGTAGCGACAACATAGTAGGAACAGCAACGGTTCTAATAGAGAACAAACTACTTCACTGCGGTTCTAAGGTTGGACATATTGAAGATGTGGTAGTTGAC
Organism: SAR202 cluster bacterium; assembly: GCA_009391535.1. Classification (GTDB taxonomy): domain Bacteria; phylum Chloroflexota; class Dehalococcoidia; order Lucifugimonadales; family UBA2985; genus VFHP01. The sequence goes on from VFHP01000007.1 coordinate 29,303, forward strand.
AGCAAATCAAGGCTATCTGGTGTGGGCAGAGGGCTTATCAACGCATGTATAGATTTCTGTAAAGAAAGATTTTGTTACAAAGCTATACTAGACTGCTCAAAAGAAAATATACCATTCTATGAATCCTGTGGATTTATTCACCATGAAAACTGTATGAGGATTGACTTTGAATAACAAGGTGGATTTATTAGGATATTATGGATCAGACGAAGTTATCGCCTGCTCCGCATGGACATCTACATCAAGAGATTTAACAAATGAAAAAAGAAGTAGAATTGGAAAGCTCATTAGCATGTTGTGGAGGGAAGGACACGAAACTCCTTTTGAGAAGGGTGTTGTGCACTTCTTGGTGGATTGTGAGATTGCTTCTCATATCCATCTCCTTAAACATAGGATTAGCTCTCTTAATGCTGAATCAGCCCGCTATAAAGAATTAAAAGAAGATAAGTATTACCTCCCTGAAGACTGGACTGAAATTAGAAACTCCAATCCTAACCTTCGTATAGACGGGAATGGGGAGAAGCACCAAAAGTGGACTACGATCTTAAGAAGATATACAGAGCTAGGAAATTTATTGTATCACCAGTGCGTGGAAGATATTGAACCTACATTGGGCAGAAAGAGGGCGAAGGAATCCGCCCGCTTCTTCAAGACCTACAACAGCCAGATTCAGGCAGACATTATGTTTAACATGCGTAGTTTTGCTAACTTTATAAAGCTAAGAAATAGCGAACACGCACAAAAAGAGATTAGAGAGATCGCACAGTCGATGTGGGATTTAGTTGAGAGCATTGAGGGAGAACCGTTTAAACACACGTTGGAGGCAATTCAATGTCGGCTAGGATAGTACTGTCGGTCTTATTTGTTTTTTTATGTGTAATAGATAATATATTTACATACGAAATAACAAAATGGCCCATATATCAAGAGATTGGGCCGGTAGCGATCTTCATGCTCCTAGTACCATATGGGCTTTGGGTTCAAAAGATAGCTGTTTGTGCAGCATTGTACTATTTTAGAGAGAAAATAACCAATGAGTTTCTATGTATCCTAGACATAGCTATGATGCTTGTAGTTTGTAACAATGGATACTTATATTATGGGATCATGTTCTAATGTATGAATATAAAGCTATAGTTGATAGAGTAGTTGATGGGGATACGGTTGACTTTTATGTTGATCTAGGTTTCAGTGTTGGTATGAAAATACGGACTAGGCTTGCTGGCGTTGACACGCCTGAACGAGGGCAACCTGATTTCCTACTTGCTACCCAAAAATGTAGAGAGCTGCTAAACAAAGCTGCGGCATCCTTTCCTTACGAGGGCAAGATAATAATTAGGACAGAGAAGACGGGGAAGTACGGTCGTTGGATCGTACATATTCAAGGTGTAACTGATGAACTGGCCAAAATTTGGCCCTATGGAGATTAAAATGGCAAGAAACAGAACGAGACATCAAACAGGAAGCAGTATAACTACACCCACTTGGTTTGGTTCACACGCTTCAATGGTAGTAGATCATTCGGAAGTGCAAATTGGAGGGCGAGATGTAACCCTCTCCGAAGATCAGGTATTATGTCAAGATGACAATGGTTATTATATAACCGAAAAGAAAAAGTTAGACAGCGGTCTCGCTGACCCAAATAGATATTCAAGCAGGAGATATAAATGAAGGCGTTAAACTACCTACAAAAAAAAGCGGAGTCGGATCAGCAAGCAGCGTTACTAGCGTTTGATTTATTACTAGAAAAGGCAGTCGGGATTGGCGATCACTCAACGTCAGACTTCCTTTCTAACCTAAATGAGTCCTTAAACAATTTAGTAGATGCTAATGATAGGCTAGAAACTATAGAGTGGCTTAGAGGCGTATACGGAGATGATTAAAGATGTCAAAACCCTCAACCATTTACGTTCTAGTCTGCGTGGAAATATCTATTGATAAGCTATTTGGAAACTCCTACTCAGTAGAACCGATTGGTGCTTTTAACGATTTAGATATAGCATTAAACTATGCGGTTAAACTAGAAGACCTAGACCAACCTAAAAAAAATATAGATGTAGCTTATGATGTCTTAGAGTTTGACCTTAATGAGAAACCACACATCTTAACATTTTTAGAAAAGTCCAATAACGCCTTAGAGCAAAGCGTTACCGAAGTGATAATAAAGCTAATGGGGGAAGGGCTAATTGACCAGTTGGTCGGTGAAGATGGAAATTTTTACTACGAACTCACCGAGGAGGGTAAAAAAATGAAGCAGTCCATACCCAAGATAGTTAAAAAACTTTTTCCCAAAAACAAAGATGAAGAGTAGTACCTATGATAAACAGGGTTTTGTCTAAGCTAATCTTGCAGAGTCAAGAGCCGACCAGTTGGGAGACTTCGTTTCTCTTGAGTGCTGCATTATGGTCTAAAAGAAGCCACGATTCACAAACACAGTGTGGAGCAGTGCTAGTTAAAGACAAAAGGATTATTTCAACTGGCTACAACGGCTTTATCTCTGGTATAGACGACTCCATTTTACCGAGAGAGAGACCTGAAAAATATCCGTTTATGATTCATGCCGAAGCTAATGCAGTCTACAATGCCGCCAAGAATGGTGTCTCAACAGTTGATTCTGATTGCTACGTGACAGCAGTTCCCTGTCTGTCCTGCGTCCAAATGCTTCACCAATGTGGAATTAAAAGGATTTTATTCTCAGACATCTCATCACCCAAGATGGAAATCTATTCCAAAAAATATGACACAATTCTCAGATTACTAAAGGGTAAGTTGGAGTTAAAGTACATACCAAAGTTGTCGCTAGATACCGATGTCTTGGAATGTATTTTAGAAACTTTCAAAAAAACCGAAGAACCCGATTGACTTTTAGGCCGAAGTGGACTATAATATAAGTAAACCGAAACAAAGGAGATTTTTAATGGCAACTTTAAAAGAAATGGCTGAGGCACACCTGCTTAATGTTCAGAGAGAGATACAACAACTCAATGAGCGTAAAGCTGCCATCGACCAAGACATAGCTAGACTGGCTAGCTATTTGGATGAGGGGAAGAAAACTTTGGAAGAAGATATTCAAGTGGAATCACCAATTCCACAAAGTCAAACCTTTTTAGGAGATAATTATGGAAAGTAATGAGTTTTACAAAGCACTAGCAAAATTGCCTAAGAGCTATTTCAATCAGGAAGGCTCGCTGGTTGGTGAGATTACTGGTGGTCAGTACCGAGGCGAAGCCGTAAACCCCGTGACAGCGGTAGCCTACAAGACTACTGGCACTGTTTACGGCACAAATAAGCGTGAGACACTTCGTGCTGGAAAAGTTTTAGGTCTCAATACTGGATTTACATCTCATGTATATGACGCGGTTACGAGCGTTTCAAATCGTGGCAATACTCAGGTAGTACGTGGAAAGGTTCGATCAGCTTTAGGAGTTTAATATGAATCAGAATAGTTGGAACGGAGCCGGAAGGCTCACAAAAGACGCAGAATTTACTACAACAAAGAAGGGCACACCGATGTCCAAGTTCCGCTTGGCGGTGAATGACCGTAGAATGGACGACACTTTGTTTATCAATGTGCTTTGTTTTGGTAAGATGGCAGAAAGCCTCAATCCTATGCTGCTCAAAGGTAGACTCGTTTCTATCACTGGAAAGCTGAAGATTGATGATTATGAAGATGAAAACCAGAACAAAAGAAGTTCTGTTTGCATCATGGCTGATGAGATTTCTCTTGGCCCCGATCCATCTACAATTACTAAGCGAACCACTAGTGAAGATGGAAGTTCTCCGTTTTAATTAGTATTCGTGACTCGGTACCACCGTTAAGGACGATGAAAACGGATAATTATAGCGACCGAGTAGCCTCGTCGAGTCTCAATGGCTTGGCGGGGCTTTTTCATTCTTATAACTACGCACTGCTCCCAAGTTATGCCTAATGGGTAACAAAGGAGGTTTATTATGACAAACTCAACTTTAATTCAAGACTTTTTAAGACGTAGCGTAGGTTGGGAACACCTACTGAGCCAAGTTGTTTCTACAAATAACCGCTCAAACTTCCCTCCATTCAATATCGTTAAGGATGGTGATGGTACACAGATACAGTTAGCCCTTGCTGGATACAGTAGGGATGACATTTCTGTGACTATTCAGGACAAAGTTTTGACAATTTCCTCAAGTGGGGTTGACAAACAGGACGATATAGAGTATAATTATAGAGGTGTCGCAAAGAGGGCGTTTACAACTAAATTCTCTCTTGGACAATATCATGAGGTGAAGGACGTTTCTATGAGGGATGGCATGTTATACGTGTCTACTGAGGAAGTTCTTCCTGAAGAGAAGAAGTTAAAAACTTTTACAATTAACTAGTTTAAATTGCGGAGCAGTGTGTAGTTATGGGAATGGATGGCGTATCAGATTTACAGGCATATCAGTGGATAGCAGAGTTATTGGCTTTTGGTATAGCTACATTTTGTGGGGTTTGCTTCATGATAGGAATGATTGCTGGGCCAGAGAAAGTAAAACCAGTAGGCTCTAACCTAAAAACAAATATTGACGATCAAGACTTGTTTGCGGTCGCCACAGGTGATGAAGAGTATCTAGCTGCACACTGCACGCTAGGGACAAAAAAAGCCACGGCTAGACGTACTGTAAAAAGCCAAGACTCAGAGGTTAAAAGACTCAAGCTGGAAATACAAAAGTTAAAACGAGCAAACAAACGAGAGAAAAGCCAACCTAAAGAATATAACGGTACTGGTTGGGACGCTGTAGATATAGCCGGAAACAGTGGGAATGCTTGGAATCCACCTGAATACTACGAGATGTACGCACCTGAATTGATAAAGACTAAGAAATCAAAGACTAAGAAATCAAAGAGTAAGAAATCAAATAGTAAGAAACCAAAAAGCAAGAAACCAAAGACGCAAAAGGTGGAGCAAAATAGTGAGCTTATACAAGAATGTATAGCAGCACTGGTTAGTCTAGGGGAGAAGAAGTCCGTCGCTAAATCAACAACAAACAATTATTTTACAAATAATCCAAACACAAAATCAGTTGAAGAGTTTATTGCAGGAGTATACGTAAAGTGAACATAAACTTAATGGCTCCAATCAATCAGCTTGGCTACGGCGTAGCTGGATTAAACATCCTTAAAGCATTGCAAAAAAGGGCGAACGTATCCCTGTTCCCGATTGGACAACCTCAAGTTACCAGTCAGGCAGATGCAGATGCCGTCAGGAGTGCTGTAGAAACGTCTAAGAGATTTGATGCTTATGCACCCTGTATTAAGATTTGGCATCAGAACCAGATGGCAGAACGTATAGGGTCAGGCAAGTTCATTGGCTTTCCCATCTTTGAGTTAGATACCTTTAGCGATTTAGAAAAGCACCACCTAAATTCCTGTGACAGATTAATGGTTTGTTCAGAGTGGGCAAAAAATGTATGCTTGGATCAAACGTATGTACCCCATGTTGATGTTGTTCCTCTTGGTGTAGACGCAGAACTATTTTCCCCAGCACCAGTAAGAGAAGACGATAAAACAATCTTTTTTAATTGTGGTAAATGGGAGGTTCGTAAGGGTCACGATATTCTCATTAACGCTTTCAAGAAGGTTGTTGAGCATGGAGAAGATGCAGAATTATGGATGATGTGTTCAAATCCGTTCAACTCCCCAGAAGAAGAAAATAAATGGCTAAATCTTTATTCTCACCCAAATGTCAAGATTATTCCAAGGGCTGAGACACAGGCAGAAGTGTATAATATTATGTCCCAAGTAGATTGTGGAGTGTTCCCCTCTCGTGGAGAAGGTTGGAACTTAGAACTCCTAGAGATGATGTCTTGTGGTAAACACGTAATAGCCACTGATTATTCAGCCCATACTGAATTTTGTACTAAAGAAAATGCGGGCTTAGTGACGATAAAAGATACAGAACTGGCGTTTGACAATAAATGGTTCTTTGGTCAAGGAAAATGGGCTAAAATTGGTAGTCATGAAGAGTGGGATTTGAGCATGAAAATGATGAGGTTTATACTCGACAAGAAGGGTACGATTAATCAAGCTGGTATAGAAACAGCCAAGAGGTTCTGTTGGGACAACTCTGCCAGCAAAATAATGGATTTATTAGATGTCTGATGAACAAAAGACGAATAAAAAGATAATTGTTTGCTACAGTATAGATTATGACAATGAGTACTCAGTAGATATTAATATAGAAGATTATGAAGAGCAAACCCTAACTCATTTATCAACACTCTTAGCATCAATTCCATCCGTGCAGTTTCAAGTTCAAACCATGAACATAGTAAAAGATGCGTTCCTAGAGGATGGTAAGGGTGAGGAGCTTGAGCTTCTTATTTCACAAATATTACTTAAATCGGAATCATTACTAACCAAAATGCAACAGTCAAAGGAACTTAAGGAGGAAGACCAAAAAGGAAGCAACGAGCCGTGCATCAAACCTTCAGATATACTATAGGAGAATATCATGAGTGAAAATAAAATAGGCTGGCAAAAATATGAAGACATGCTGGAAGAGCAAATGCAATCGCCTTTATTTCAACAGCTCTACAGATCATTTCAGGATAACATGCTTTCAGAGGTCGGTGAAATAACAGAGCTAGAAGATTTTACTGAAGAAGAAATAGAAGAATTGTTAAAGTCTCAGGGTGGACAACAAATGAATCACCCGCAGGAAAGTTTTATACCAGTTGACGACAAACTTATTGAAAATATAAATTTAGTAACAAATTTTGATTGTTGGATGGGTCACACAAACTTTAACATAACAGAGGACATTAAAACAGCATTAGATCAAACTGAGGGTGTAGAAGCCCTTAAGATTTGTAGTAGATATAGATTCTTTGTTGGCGTCGGAAAGATGTTTGATTTTAAAGATGTCAGAAAGAAAATAGAACAAACAATAATTAAAAAGGAGAATAATATTGAGTAATGGTATTGAGGATTATTTATCAAATGAGGACATTGTGAAGGTTGCAAATAAGGCTGCGTCATCTTTTTCCTCTACATTGTCTAGGGACGAAATTCAGAGCTGTATACTCTCAGCATTATGGAAAGCTAAAAAGAGGTATAAAACGGGAAGTAAATGTAAATTAACTTCTTTTATACATAGAGGGGTTGTGTTTGAGTGCTTGACTCAGAGAAAGTTCAACCTAGCTAGAACCAATCAGCTAACAATAAGTGTGCCTGAGAAGCGAAATGACACGGAGAGAGTTGACATGCTGGACGAAATACAGCAGTGCGACGATCCCGAATTAATATATGACAGGTTTTACAAAAATATGACAATTAACGAAATCGCAAAAGACAGAGGGGTTTGCGGAGAAACTATACGAATAAGGTTGCAAAAAAACCTAAAAAAGTTGAGAAAATCAATGAGTTATGGTGTATAATATATCAGGAAACGGACTACATTACAGGACAAAAGGAATCTAAACAATTTATTTCATTTATCTTATTTAAGGAGATTCCTTATGCCTACTGTACGTCCAAGTGGTGCTGGCGACGAAGCTGTCGGAGCTGGTGCAAAAAATGATGGTGGTACCGTCATCCACGGTGGTAGCAATGCCGCCGGAGTCATGACCAAGAACCTTAGCCTCGCTGACATCGCTGATGATTTTGGCGAGAGCTTTGGTTCTAAGGTTGTAGTAAATGCTGGTTCGGGTGCTAATACCACAGACAGAGCCGGTGTTAGTCAAGCTAGAGCTGGTCAAGCTGGAACCATTGCATACAATTCAACCGCAACTCAGTGGGTTGTTCAGGGTGGTAATGTTACCACTACTCTCAACAACGCAGCGAACACCAAGCTGATTGGCGGTGCGGCTGATAGCGAAGGTATGGACGCAACTAGAAGCAATGTTACGTCAAACAACAAGCGTAAGAAAATCGGTGATACGGTCATTGATATTCTAGCTACCCCATCTACAACCATTAATGGTTTCGTAACTAGTAGAACTGGTGCTGCCAACGACGTAAACATGGTAGCACCAAGTGGTGCTGGAGACGTTGCTGCTAGTGACAATGAAGCTAATACGACCAGAGCTGTTCCGGGTGAACTTACCTACATGTTTGGTGGTAAGAATCCGAAACAGGATCAGTACAAAGGTAAAGACACCCCAGAAAGCGGCGTGATCTAAACCCCTGTACGTGCATCTTAAAAACCCCCGCTCCCCTCTGGGGGGTGGGGTATTTTTAACACTGGGAGCTTAAAATGTTATCACAAGAAGAAGCTACAACTATAGGTACAATATTAGGGCTTGGTGGATCATTAATTATTTTCTTGTGGAGGGTGTTCAAGGTTAGCAGGGTTTTTCTAAAAGATCATGAGTATTTAAAGGATTCTATCGAGACTATTAAAAGCGAAGTCACGCCAAACGGCGGAGGCTCAATGAAAGACGCAATCAACTGCCTTAAGGATACTTGTCAAAGGATAGAAGTAACGCAAAAGGTTTTAGACCAAAGATCAAAAGCGGCACTTCACTACACCGGTAGACCTCTCTTTGAAACTGATAAAACCGGTAGAGTGACTTGGAGCAATGAATCTTTTCAAGAACTAACGAAAGACAATGGAGATTTCACGGAGGGGCTTGACTGGATTTCTATAATAAATGAGGAAGAAAGAGAAGAGTTCTTAAAGGAGTTCAATTCCTGCCTCAGAATGTGCAGGAGAGTCGATATAGAGACTGAATCGGTACATGGACAGAAAATTCACTTTTTAGGTTATCCGTACAGGATCAGTGAAAAGTCTCACGAAGGTTTTTTAATTCATCTTTATAAGGAGAACTGATATGGGTTCTAAGAAATTTACACTAAACTGGGCCGATATTTCTAAGATCGGCAAGAACGCCCTGTTGGTGGGTGGAGCAGCAGCTCTTACCTACGTAGCTGGCAATTTGGATCAAATTGATCTAGGTACTCTTGGTACACTTTTTGTACCCATCGTTGCTGTTGGTTTGGATACCGCCATTAAATGGCTTAAAGACAACAAAGACGAGGAGTAATAATGGACACATTCAGCAGTCCGAGGGAATTGTTGAATGCCTACAGAAACGGTTTTGAGGGAAGCATCTGCGACCCAGAAGAAACAGCAGAGCTTCTCGCAAAGTTAAAAACACCTATTTTTGGTGCGACCGCCTACAGACTTTTCGGTAGCGGAGAGGGTAAACTCTCCCTGCCGTTTAAGTCTTTGCTGAAGTTTGATTCAAGTTTTGGGCCGTCTGAAAGGCAAACGACAGGAGACTGTGTTTCTCACTCCACCAGAAACGCCGTCGATATAACGAGAGCAGTGGAGATAGACATAAAAGGCGAGTTAGAATCTTTTGAAACTCGCAGTGCTACAGAGGCAATATATCAATCTAGGGGCCACAGAGGACAAGGCATGACCTGTTCCGGTGCCGCTAAGTACGTCCACTCTAAGGGCGGTATTCTACTAAGAAAAGACTATGGCGAAGTAGATCTCTCTACATACAACTCAGCCCTTGGTGCTAGACATCAAATACCCTCTAAGATTTATTCTACAGAGGCTAAAAAGCATCAGGTAAAAACTATTTCAATGATAACCACAGTCGAAGAAGCTAGAGATGCACTCTCTAATGGTTACGCTCTCAGCGTATGCTCAGGGTATGGGTTCAGCAGTCGTAGGGATACTAACGGGATTGCCAAGCGTGGCTCCGGCTGGAACCATGCTATGGCTTGGATAGCTTGTGATGACACCAAAAAACGGTTTCGAGAAACCCTCTTCCTAGTTCAAAACAGTTGGGGTAAATGGAATAGTGGGCCAAAAGTACATGGTCAACCAGAAGGTAGTTTTTGGATACGTGAAAAGGACGCCAGAGGAATGTTGGCAGAACAAGGATCTTGGGTTTTTAGTGACGTGGAAGGTTTTCCAGCTAGAAACTTACCAGATTACGGTACATCATCATACCTATAGGGTGCTATCATGAAAATACTAGGTACTTGGCTTTTAGCCTCAGCTTTAGTGACATTCAATTTTACAGGGAACGAAGACAACATAAACCATAGACCATATATATCTACAAACCTAGCCAAAGTCATAATGACTGAAGATGAGGACACAGTAGAAGAAAAGTGTGATGGTTCTGGATGGATTACTCACGGAGATGGTCACAAAACAGAATGCCCCGGATGTTCTGCGTGCGAAGACAAAGTTAAGCCTGAGCCAGACCCAAAGCCAAACAGTGGGTGTGACTGCGGCTGCGATAAACAAGAGTGTAACTGTCAAGAAAGTGGTCAATGTTTCCCCCTAAAAGAAGACGTTAAAAAAAAAGAGTCATCCCAAGACTTTTTGATATCTTCAGACGATCCAGAATTCTACATCTATCATTTTGGAGCGAAGTGGTGTGGCCCATGCGAGAAAATGAAACAGCAGACTTGGGCAAGCAGGAGGGTCAAAGAAGCGATAGAGCAGAAGAAGGCAAAACTTATTATTTATGACGAGGATAATCCAGATCATAAGAAGTTTTTTTTGTACTACAAAGTAAAGTATTACCCGACCGTAATTTTTCTCGATCATGATAACCTAGAAAACCCAGTACATAGATTTTCGGGCTTTATGGATGCTAGTAAAATGGTTGAGACTATACAGGAGAAATTAAACGATGAGTGATTTACCAGAAGCACAACAATTGATCGGTCGAAGAATACTAGCACACGCACAATCAAGATGTGACAAGTTTTCTTTTGATCCGTTCACCATTATGGCAATTTGTAATTGCATTATATCCGTAGTTAAGCTATTATATATGTGTTACTCGAAAGAAAAAATGTTGTCGGCAATTCGATCCGACAACATTATCCATAGATATCTAATAAGAAAAGAAATAAGGAAGAATTTTAAAGGCAAGGACGAAAGAAAAGCGTTATACAAAAGTTTCTCAGAGGTGTCAAAAACACTTTCAGAAAGAGAATTGTTTGATTTAATGGAAAGTATACAGGAGTAAAGATGAACACTTTTCAAATTATTATGCTTGTTGGAGCGGCCATATTAGCACTGAGTGTTTTTTGGCCCCATATTAAAGGCTTTGCCTCTAGTTTTAAACCTAGCGATGTAAAGCCATATATTCCCCAAGACGGAATCCCGAAGGACTCTTCCTTGGTGGAAATTATCAGGTGTTGGGAGCATCTAAAGGTTAGCTGTGAGAAAGCAAAACTAAACTCTGCTTGTGACGAATTAGATAAGATCTTCCCTCTCTTTGTTCCAAAGGTGGACGATAGAGAGGTGAAAAATGCCTAATACTGTAAAGCTAATACTAGCCACCATCCTTGTGGTAGCTGCTTTCTTTGGCGAACAGATCATTGAAATTGTAAAAAATAACGTAGAGATTGTTAACACACCGTCAGTTAACGTGGACGAGCCAACTTTGGAATACAAAACGCTCGTTCAGAAGGTTGTAGATATGGATATAGATAAAAAAGACGCAACGCAGATATCGGACTTCTTCCTAGAGGTCGCAGATGTAGTTAAGTCAGATCCCGGATTTTTGGACTCCACAGGAAAATTCAGAGAGTTCAATATAAAGTCTGGTGGCCTTAACTTTGCGGGCTTAGATCTAAAGGATAAGTATCCCAACCTTGGAGAAGAGATAGATAGTATTATCGTAAATACAATAGGTCTAGAAGATAGTCAGTTAACAGCGAAAAAGAGAAAGAGCTTGCATGATTCACTCAGTGCTATCGCATGGGGTGTACATCAATAATGGGCATCACGGACAAAATAGTTGAATCAATACTAGAACATGTAAACGTAGAACAAAAAGACATAGACAAGGCAACTGAAATACTCGATATGATTTCTTTCACAAAGGAGAATGGAAAAGACATTATACTGATTAAGATTGGTGATAATGTAGAAATTAAAATTTTAAAATGATTTAATGCCCCGCCGTAGTCGCCAGCAGATTATTGCGGGGTATTTGCATCTAGTCACTTGACTTACGGCCTAGATGTGTTATAATGAAGATGTGCCAACATCGCAGATATAATAAGGATATAACTAAATGCACGTCACCAAAAGAAGCGGAGAAAAAGAAGAGTTCTCCGTAGAAAAAATTCACAAAGTCGTTCAATGGGCTACCAAGGGTATTAATGGGGTTTCATTCTCAGATATCTGCATGAACGCAAATCTCTCTATTTACGATGGGATTAGTAGCTCAGACATACACCAGATACTCATCAAGTCGGCTAATGACTTAATTTCTGAAACCAACCCCAACTACCAATATGTTGCCGCAAGACTGTTAAATATGCAGCTACGAAAAGAGGTTTGGGGGTATGGCGACCAACCAACAGACTTCTTGTTGTTCCTACAAAGAAACGTAGATAATGCGGTCTATGATCCAGCCATACTAGCTAGATGGTCTATTGAAGACGTTGACAAGCTAGGAAAATATATAGACCACTCTAGAGATGACAAATTCACGTTTGCTGGGCTACAACAACTTATTGATAAGTACCTAGTAAAAAACAGAAGCACCGGAGCGATATACGAGACCCCTCAATTCGCTTATATGTGTATAGCAATGTGCTTGTTTGATGACATAAATGAGGTAAAGAAAGCTTATGACTGTTATTCTACATTCAAAATTAATCTTCCTACTCCTATTATGGCTGGTGTTAGGACTAACATACGTCAGTTCGCCAGTTGCGTTTTGGTTGATGTTGATGACAATCTTGACGGTATATTTTCGAGTATTCATGCGGTGGGCAAGTATACAGCGAGAAGAGCGGGAATTGGACTCAACATTGGAAGAATGAGACCAATCAATTCTCCCATCAGGGGTGGTGAGGTTATCCATACGGGCCTAATTCCATATCTAAAAAACTTTGAGTCTGCTGTAAAGTCAACGTCTCAGAATGGACTACGTGGAGGATCTGCTACGGTCCATGTACCGTTCTGGCACTATGAAATTGAAGACATTATGGTTCTCAAGAACAACGCAGGAACAGACGATAATCGTGTTCGTAAATTAGATTATAGCATTCAATTTTGCAAGATCTTTTATGACCGATTAATAGCCAATGAAGACGTTACCCTGTTTAGTCCTCAAGAGGCAACTGGTCTATACGATGCGTTTGGTGATAATGAAAAATTTGAAGAGCTATATTTAAAATATGAGAGAGCCACTTCGCTAAAGTTCAAGAAGAAGGTATCAGCACGTAAACTGGCTGAGATTTTTGCTCGGGAGAGACTTGAAACTGGTCGTATATATAGCATGAATATTGACTCAGCTAATGCACATGGGTCATGGGCGACACCTTGCTATATGAGCAACCTTTGTCAAGAAATCATCCACCCGACCCAACCAATTCAATCCATTGACGATCCAGAGGGTGAAATAGGCATCTGTATTCTTTCGGCACTAAACTTATTAGAACTAGGTAACGAGAAAGACATAGAGGACGCCTGCCGGATGGCGGTTAGGACTCTAGACTCTGTTATCGACTATCAAGATTACCCAGTTTTAGCTGGTGAGACATTTACTAAAAACAGAAGATCTTTGGGTATTGGCATCACCAATCTAGCTGGCTTCTTGGCTAAGAACAAGCTGAAGTACGAAGATGTTGAAGCACTAGAGCTAGTACATGAAACTATGGAACAAATTCAGTGGAACCTTATCAACGCTAGTTGTGAGTTAGCTGAAGAAAAAGGTTCTTGCCCTAAGTTTGAAGACACAAAGTATTCTCAGGGGTTGTTACCAATCGATTGGTACAAAAAAACTGTAGACGAACTAATAAAACCTAACTATAACATGGACTGGGAGGGGTTGCGTGAGAGGATTAAAGAACATGGTCTTAGGCACTCTACTTTATCTGCTATTATGCCTTGTGAATCTAGCTCCGTCATTCAGAACTCTACCAATGGAATTGAACCCGTTAGATCGTTGTTGATACACAAGAAAGCAAAGAACGGAATCCTTAAACAGTTAGTTCCAAATTACCACATGAGGAAAAAACATTATACTTTAGCTTGGGAAATGACAGATAACACGGCTATTATAAATATAGCCGCAGTAATACAGAAGTTTGTGGACATGAGTATGAGTACAAATCTGTACTACAACTACTCCCATTATGAAGATGGTAATATCCCACTCAGTGTGCTGATTAAAGATCAGATATACGGCTACAAATATGGGTTAAAAAACTTTTATTATGCTAACACTCCAGATGGTGACGGAGAAACAGAGAAGGGCATGAATTGCGAATCTGGAGCGTGTGCGATATGAAAAACGGTTTCACCTGTTCGGCTTTTGATCTATGTCATGCCGGTCATATACTTATGTTGGAAGAGTGCAAAAAGCACTGTAGAAAACTTACAGTAGGCTTACACACCGACCCAACAATTGATAGACCAGATAAAAACAAACCAATAGAGACGGTTTATCAAAGATACCTAAGATTAAAATCAAACGTGTTTATTGATGAAATAATACCCTACGAGACTGAGGAAGACCTGTATGTCATATTAAAAAGTGGTGACTATCATATCAGATTCTTAGGCGAAGACTACATAACAAAGACGGACTTTACTGGTAGTGAGTTAGACATAGAAATTCATTACTGCAAGAGGTTCGGGTATTCATCATCCGGTTTAAGGCAAAAAATTCAAGAGGCCAAAAAAAAATGAAGACTATTTTCAACACCAAGAACGTAGACCCAATGACACAACCCCTATTTCTGGGGAAGGATTTAGGTGTTCAGCGTTACGACGTTCTTAAGTATCCAATCTTTAAGGATCTTGACAGTAAGCAGATGATGAACTTCTGGAGGCCGGAAGAGATAGAGCTAAAAAAAGATCGTGGAGATTTTAAAGAGATGTCAGATAATGAGAAATTTATCTTCACCTCTAACTTGAAGTATCAAACTATGCTCGACAGCGTAATTTGTCGAGGCGTACCAACCTTACTAGAGTTTGTTACAAATACAGAGCTAGAGGCCTGCCTCATGACGTGGCAGTTCTTTGAAAAAATTCATAGCCAATCTTACTCATACATTATTCAAAACGTGTATGCAGACAGCTCAGAGGTCTTTGGGGGGATTTATGAGGATAAAGAAATCATGAAACGTGCAAACGGTGCCATTCGTGATTATAACAATCTGATGGGGATGGCTTGTGATAAAAACAAACCTTCAGACCTCAAGAAGCAAATATATATGACCGTAATGAGCATTAATATCCTAGAAGCCGTTAGATTTTATGTTAGCTTTGTTTGCAGTTTTGCTTTCGCTGAAAATAAAAAAATGGTAGGAAATGCGGACATTATTAAACTAATCAAAAGAGACGAAGCGTTACACCTAACAAACACGAAAGAAATACTTAAAATATTGCAAAAAGAAGAATCAGAGGGTTTCACCAAGATTGCTCAACAGTGCGAAGAAGATGCGGTAAAAATGTTTGAAAACGCCGCAGAGGAGGAAAAGAAGTGGGCGTCTTACCTATTTAAGGATGGTTCAATTATCGGTCTCAACGAAACAGTTTTGCATCAATATGTTGACTGGCTTTGTATGAGCAGAAGAAAAATGATTGGGCTACCTTACGAGAATGTCGGCAAGAACCCAATAGCAGGATGGACTCAGGCGTGGATGCAGAGTGAGAGTGTTCAGGTTGCACCTCAAGAACACGAGATCACTAGTTATAAAATAGGTGCTAGTAAAAACGATTTGGACGATATGGACTTTGGAGATATGAAACTATGACAGGAAAAAACTCACATCCCGACCAAGACGCTAGAATGGATCAACTACACAGGTACAAACTAGAGACTGTTCACGGAGTGAAACAAGATGTTGTTTTTAATAGTTACCCAGAATGGATTACAGTGCAAGAAAATCTATCTACCGACGACTACGTAAAAAAGATCGTTGGCTGGCACCATGATCGTAATCTCATTGATGGGTCAACAGATAAAGACCAATTTGCTAAACTGATACAGGAAGCCGGTGAGCTTTCCGACAACATCTGTAAAGGCGAGGACGTGTCTGACGACATTGGAGACATGATCGTCGTTCTACTAAATATAGCAGAACGGAACAAGTTAAGTCTCGCAGATTGTCTGTCGAAGGCTTGGGACGATATCAAGGATAGAAAAGGTAGGATGGTTGACGGAATCTTTATTAAAGAAACTGACCTGTAATTCCTAGAAGGTAACAATAAATGGCGAGAAATAGAAGAACCAGAAGAGAAGAAAAGCCCAAAGTACAGCATGTTGAAGCAAAAACAGAAAACCAAAAAATATATATAAGATCAATTGTAGAGAACGATATCGTGTTCTGCTCTGGCCCATCGGGTTCAGGCAAGTCTTTTGTCGCTGCCGGTATAGCAGCAGAACATCTACACAGAGGAGACATAGAACAGATAATTATTACTAGACCATTGGTTTGCACAGGAAAGGATATTGGTTCTTTACCGGGAGAACTTGGTGAAAAAATAGCACCTTACCTACTACCAATGCAAGAGAATCTAAAGTTTTTCTTTGGAAGATCCTATTATGGCCACTACGATAACGAGGGGCAGATACTATATAAGCCATTGGAAATAATGAGGGGTTCAACTTTTCATAATGCTTACATGATATTAGACGAAGCACAAAACTGTACAACCGAACAAATCAAGATGTTCATAACTCGGATGGGAAAGAACAGTAAGGTTCTCATCAATGGAGATGTTAACCAAGACGACCTCCGAGGAAGGAGTGGCCTAGACTACTGCATATCCAAACTTGAGGGCATCGACGGGGTGGGTATCTGTAGGTTGGGATACGAAGATATACAGAGAAATGATATAATAGGCAGGGTACTAACTGCATTGGAGAATTAAATGCCACTATATGATTACGAATGTGAAAAATGCTCACATCAAATTTTAGATGTCAAGCAGTCTTTTAATGACGACCCATTATCCTTCTGCCCAGAATGCAAGGAACCCGCCTTATATAGGGTTATAACGGGAGGAGTTCATAGTTTTGTAAAAGGCTCTAATACTATAGGTAGCATCGCAGATAAGAATGCGAGTGCCAATAAAAATAAAATCGCAGAAGAAACGCACAAGAAAAATGAATCTAAACCGAAAGAGAGTAAGGCATGGTACCATAAACACGGAAACGCTACATCAAAAGAGATAAACTCAATGACAAATAAACAGAAAGCTAAATATATAATGGAGGGTAAAAAATGAAGTATATAGGTGAGGGTTATATAGAGAAGAATACGAGCCGTATAAGTCTTTTTGATAAAACTGGGAATTTAATAGAAGAAGAAAAGAAGTATATAATTTCCCATTACGCTAAAGTTATAACAACTGAAGACGGCAATGAGAGTTATTTTGCTAAGATACATCAGAGTAGCTTATTCGACCCAAACGGGCCTTACGGCAAGCGTGAAAAATTCATAGACACAAAGATTAGAAGGGTATCAAAAGCGACATTTGATTTTTATATCACATATTTAAAAACTAATAATTCAATTTACTTAACAAAGGCTCAGAGAGGATTTTTAAATGACTAAAAAAGGACCACTAAGCAAGGCTGAAAGATTTTACCTAGAACACCATAAGAGCGTTGACTTAGACACGCTATGTAAAGATCTCGATAGGGCGAAGTCTAGCGTGAAAAAATTTCTAGGCACATTACCAAAAGAGAAAAAAACAGAGGACAGCCTTTTATATCAACAGTTCGGCAGAAACGAAAAGGGGTCTACCGTTATGACACAATCTGCCTCCGAGATGGCTGACTCCAGAAGAGTCGAATTCAATGCAAAAAAGAGACCTTCCTGCGTAACAACAATTAAGGGAGAGTAGTATGGACGAGGAAAAATGGAGGGAACATTACAGGAGTTCAAACAAGGATAAGGTTTGGGTTAAGGTAATGACTAAAGATGGAAAGCACTTTTTCTTTGACGGCAAACACGAGACTTGGGCGAAAGTTAAAAAACACTGTGAGTCTAAAAAGACTTTTGTAAAAGAGATGCATCTACAGTTTAGGTCTCACAAGTGTGTTTTAGACATAGGAGATCCCGCTGGAATTTATTTGGTTAGATCTGCTATGGGTGAGATGGGAGCAGGGACAACCAACTTCCTAACGCTCGGTTTGCTTAAGGATGACGGGTTAATTCATAAACAGATGTGGATGATACCCGAACTACTTAAAGACTTGGAATACGAGGATGAAATTGAGGACTGTTTTGAAGAGGCGATTATTTACAATGAAGAAAAAACGAAAGCGAAGTCAGAAAAGTAGGTATAAACACGAGAGCACTGGGGATTACTGTACCTGTGCTGCGTACGTAGCTGAGATAATGTGTAAGAGAAATGCCGAGAGAAAGAACAAAGGATCTTTACCCTATAAATTTTGGAACAAAAAGCCTTGGGACTGGACATTTAAGAAGCAAATGTTTGCGGCTAATAAAATATTGAAAGACCATAAAATATCCGAGGAAGCTCTGGTAAAGGCTATTCACTCAGATGAGTTTAAGAGTATTTTTTCTCTTAATCATCCAAAAGCCATTGGTATTATTCGCAAGTATCAGCTATTATTAAATGACCAGACCGAAAAATGTCAAGAGATTGACGTTAAGAAGAATGCTTCCCACCAGAAAAAGAAGTACGGTAGAAGAAACCTGTTTGACACTCTAAGGAAATTTGAAAATGGCGAAGAAAACGAAGAAGACCGAGGTCGCAAAAAGCGATAACCCAGTCACAAACATCATAAATAAAAAATATGGGCGTATTGTTCAGTCTGGCTCCGCTGTTTTAGAGTCACTTGAGAACTTTAAAACCATCGGTATATCTCCAGCATTGGACATAGCATTGGGCGGCGGTCTCAGAGAAGGGAGCTGTGTTGTTATGACTGGCGACCCCAAAACTGGAAAAACAACTACGGCCTTATACTTTGCGGCCAAAGCCCAAAAAGAGGGGAAGAATGTTGTTTATCTAAATACCGAGGGAAGGCTGACTAAGGAAAATTTCAAGGGCATCAAAGATCTTGATATAGGTGCTATTGAGGTGATGCAAGCTACAGATGAAGAGCCTATTGTGCCAGCCGAGAAGTACCTCAACGCATTAGAGTCATACATCAAACAAACGCCAGACCTAGTGGCGATAGTAGACTCCACCTCCAACATGGTTCCCAAAGATGAAATAGAAGGGGAAATCAGAACCGGTGTACGCAACGCCCTACCAAGATTGTTGTCAATGTTTTTTAAGCGTATAAGCGGCGACGTATCCAGAATGAAAGCTATAGTAATTTTTATTACACACAACATAGCAAATACCGGAGGTAGTCGCTGGGCACCTTCCAAGATGGCGGATTGTGGAAACATGCTTCAGTATCAAGCTGGAACCAATATGGTTATCACGCACCGAGGAAAATGGGAGGTTCCAAAAGACTCTGGGCAACACGTTGGGCAGGTTGCAAACTGGTTAATTAAGACCTCTGCCGCAGGTGGAACACCACTGAAAACTACCGAGAGCTGGATTAGATATGGGGTAGGAATCGATGAGTGTCAGGAGATATCTCAGATAGCAAGTGAGTTTGCTATGATCGAACGTAGCGGTGCTTGGTACACTATAACGTGTGCGATAGACAACAAAGAAGATCCGGTAATAAAAAGTTGGTTAATAGATAATGAAGTAGACCTAGAAGATGAAGAAGCTATCACGAAAGCATTCAAGTTTCAAGGTATGGAGAAGGTCACCAACTTTCTAGAAACAAATGAGACTATAACCCAGTTCTTATATGAGCAAATTAGAGAAGTACTGCTATGAAGGTGACTGGGTTAAACGGTAGAGAGTATAATCTAGACTTAAAAAAGTACACCAAGCAGAGAGAAAATTGCTCCTTCTATCATAAAATTGCAAGAGTTCTATTGAAAGAAATGTTTCGTGGCTATAATATCTACGAAGAGGTTAAATTACCGGGATCTGTAAAACCCTCAAAAAAATCTGTTCTATACCTTGACTTCTACATACCGAGTGCTATAATGGGTATTGAGGTTCATGGACAACAGCATTATAAATATACTCCGTACTTTCATAAAAGCAAGGCAGGATTTGCTATGGCTAAGAAAAGAGACATGGATAAAAGAGAGTGGTGTCGTACGAACGACATAAACCTAGTTGAACTTAGGTGGGATGATTCACCAGAGTATTGGAGAGAACAAATTGAACGCAGCAGATAGACTAAAACATTTTTTGGACGGAATAGATGCATACATTGCAGCTAAGAATGTAGTCCCTACCGCATTTAAACCAGACTTTATAATACCCGAAACTCTTTCAATAGAGGATATGGAAAACTTAAAACAAGATGAATGTTTTAATTATGCGTATCAGCTCTACCAATTTGCTGACCACGTTTCTAGAGAGAAGGCACACTGCGAAAATGTAGTCAGGTGGTGCGGAAATGCCTTGCAAAGTATAATATGCGAAGAGCTAAATGGTGGCGTTTGGGATCAATACGCTAAACATGAAACCAAAGTCGCAACAATTCTACGCAATGACGATTTAGCGGCAAAGATAAACGAGTGGAAATTGACTGCGGAGGGCAGACTAGAAAACATTAAGAGTAGAGAGTACAACGTTCGCCGTAAGGCAGATATTCTAATAGAAAAAGGGAAGAGAAAATGAGTGACGACCTTGTAAAAGCATTGTTAGAATCACTAACGCCGGAGCAGAAGTCAAATTTAATAGATCAGCTTTTAAGCAGTAATGCAAAAAGCGATGCTCCCGAAACACAGGAGGACGTAGCACCTCCGGAGCCTCAGTCAAACATTTCTGAGGATTTTAAAGTTATAAAACAAAATGATTTAGACCAAAGGAAAACTCCAGTGAGAGGTAGAAAAAATCAATGGGTGGATACAGGAGAGGATAGAGATCCGGACTTCGATCCAGAAAAATTTGAACGTATGGGTAAAACAGTCCGAAATCGTGGCAGAGCTAAAAAGATTCAGGTTGAGTGCCATGTGTGCGGCAAGAACTTTCACATCAACGAGAACTTAATCTACGGCGAATTTACAAGATGCAATCGTTGCACAGGAAGGTAGTATGGATTCTAAATTGTCAGATCTCGGTTCCGAAAGAGCTGTTCTAGCCGGTCTCTTCTCTTTTGGTGTCGAATCATATGTTGAGATATCTGATTTTCTAACGCATAATAGTTTTGCACACAGAAACAATCAGGTACTATTTAAATGTATTGAGAAAATTTTAAGGTCGGATGCTCACGTAGATATACCGTCCATACTTTCTGCTGCCGAACAGTTGAATTTGTCTGAGTGCGTTCACACAAAGCAGGAGCTTGAGTATATAAACGCCTTAATGGATTACCCAGTGAAGAGGGAAAACGTTCCTCACTTTGCTGCCCAAATCAAAAAGTTTGAACTGGCTAGACAGGCCAAGAAGGTTGCTCATAAAATATCAAAGGATATCGACGAGATAAAAGGCGATGAATCTATAGATGAAATTGTCAACTTAATTGAGAACCCAATAACAGAATTTCTCAGAAATGATGAGATTGGTCAAAAGCCGGAAAAGCTCGGAGATGACATAGATGAGTATTTAGATTTTTTGGTGGAGAATAAGTGTGACCAAATCGGACTATCAAGTGGCTTCCCTCGGTTTGATGCTGTTGTCGGTGGTGGCTTACGGCGTAAGTGTGTCGATCTTGTATCTGCTCGCCCCGGGGTTGGTAAGTCAGTTTTTGCTGATAATGTAGCACTACACAATGCCCGTAAAGGTATTCCAGTGTTGATGCTGGATACCGAAATGAGCAAGGAAGATCACCTCAACAGAATCCTTTCTAACATTAGTGGAGTTCCAATCGAAGAAGTTTCTACCGGACGATTTTCTGAGGATGATGAAAAGCTAATAAAAGTTCGCAATGCTATGGAGGAGATTAGGGATATTCCCTACACATATGTGAGTGTTGCTGGTGCCCCGTTTGAAACCATACTCAACACAATAAAGCGTTGGATTATGCAAGAGGTTGGTCAAGACGAGTTTGGAAAAACTAACGACTGTCTAGTTGTATACGATTACCTAAAGCTAATGTCCTCTAGCTCAATCAATAACAATATGCAGGAATATCAAGCGTTGGGTTTTCAGATCACCAATCTTCATAATCTCGCGGTAAAATTAGATTTCCCTTGCCTTTCCTTTGTACAACTCAATAGGGACGGGATAACAAAGGAATCTACAGACGCTGTGAGTGGATCTGACAGACTCATCTGGTTATGCACGTCATTCTCCATATTTAAATTAAAGTCGGCAGAGGAGCTAGCAGAGGACGGTCCAAGCTCGGGTAATAGAAAGCTAGTTACCCTCAAAGCTAGGCATGGGGCTGGACTTCTTGATGGGAATTACATTAATATGAATATGATAGGGTCTCACTCTCAACTCCTAGAGCTTAGAACTAGAGACGAGGTTCGCTCTTCCCCAGAGGGAGGCATAATTGAGGGTTCAGATTTACCATTTGATATAGAGGAAGAAGATGCTCAAAATTGATAATGACATTAAATTAGACTTCGATGATGTCTTACTCGTACCACAAAGGTCATATGCTGCGAGTCGAAAGGAAGTAAATTTAAAACGGAACTTTAAGTTTTATTGGTCCGATAAAGAGTGGCATGGTGTACCGCTCATGGCTGCAAATATGGACACTACCGGCACTTTTAATATGGGTATATCCCTGAACAATCATGAAGCAATAACGTGCTTACATAAATACTACAGTTCAGATGCTATAGAGGGGTACTATAAGTACTATAACGTGGAGAGCAATGTATGGGTTAGTATTGGTATGGACGTTGAACATGAACTTGAACGTTTGTTCAAAATTGAAGATAATACATCAATTCAGCCCAACATTTGTATCGACATAGCCAATGGATACACAGAAAAGTTTATTGACTATTGTGCTAAAGTCAGGCTAGAGTTTCCCAATTCAATCATCATGGCTGGCAACGTAGCCACCCCAGAGATGGTATCGGAACTAATTTTACACGGAGAAGTTGACATTGTTAAAGTCGGTATTGGTCCCGGCTCTGCTTGCACAACAAGGCTTAAAGCTGGGGTCGGCTATCCACAACTTTCCGCTATTGCTGAATGCTCCCATGTTGCTCATGGATTACGTTCTGACACTGGCAGGCTGGGACTGATTTGTGCAGATGGTGGATGTCGCTATCCAGCAGATGTAGCTAAAGCTTATGCAGCAGGAGCCGACTTTGTCATGCTTGGCGGTATGCTAGCTGGCACAGAAGAGTGTGAAGGCGAGTGGATTAAATATGCAGACACGCACGAGAAGAAGTCACTTGTGTTCTATGGCATGTCCTCTAAAAAAGCACAAGAAAAACATGGAGATGGACTACTCAGTTACAGATCTAGTGAGGGTAGAGTCAAGGAGATTCCATACAAAGGTAAAGCCGAGTTGGTTGTTAACGACATACTCGGTGGCGTTCGTAGTGCCTGTGCATACACCGGTGCTACGTCACTAAAGGATTTCAGTAAAACAGCAAGATTTGTAAGAGTTAACAGAACGCATAACGATTTATCAGTAGAGGAGGTATGATGTTAGCAACATACGCAATAACAATTTCAACGCTTTGTTATTTAGCTTGTGGCATAGATAATTTAAGGCAAAAGGATTTTCCACACGCATTGATATGGTTCTCGTACGCAGCGGCTAACACAGGATTTTTATGGTATGAGTTTTCAAAAAACCCAAACGCTTGATCTTAACAAAGTGAAAACCATCGTTTTTAACGATATAGATTTACTTCTTGGGCATTTTGATTTGGAATATGCCCAA
This sequence comes from SAR202 cluster bacterium, assembly GCA_009391535.1. Lineage (GTDB taxonomy): Bacteria > Chloroflexota > Dehalococcoidia > Lucifugimonadales > UBA2985 > VFHP01. The sequence goes on from VFHP01000007.1 coordinate 53,123, forward strand.
GATTCGGATAATATATTTATGAGCTGTCCCATTCACGAGGGAAGTGATAACCCAAACGCATTGTCCATATCGCTGGATAAGCAAGTGTGGAGATGCTGGACTCGTGGGTGTCATGAAGAATTTGGGACGGACATTTTCGCTTTTGTTAGAGGTGTACTTTATTCCAGAGATGAGCCGCACCAGTTTTCAGACGCTTTAAGGTTGATATGTAATATATACAATGTAAGCAATGCTAAAACAGAGTACAAAGAAAAGGGTGAACGCACTGAAGACTTTTTTTCAGACCTAGTGAGAACTTTTAAGAAATCAGATCCGGTTACTAAACCAACCGCATCTTGTCTAGACGTACATACTATTGGTAGTTCTCCGTATTTTGAAAGTAGAAACTTCAAGAGCAAAACACTGAGGTATTTTGGTGTAGAAGATTGTCAAGACAATAGCTGTGCCATGAGACATAGATCAATTATTCCAATAAAGAACAACGGTAAAAAGATTGGATACATAGCTAGGTCTACAAAAGACTGGCTTCAACCGAAGTATCTATTTTCAGAAGGTATAAAAAAAACAGACTATCTTTATAATTATGATAATGCAATAGATACAGCCAGAAACAAACACTGCCTCTTTTTGGTTGAGGGGCAGGGGGATGTATGGAGACTCTACGAGGCTGGAGTAAACAATGTTGTTGGGCTATTTGGTAAAGATGTTTCTATTAGACAAAAAGAGTTACTACTAAAAAGTGGTGTAACGACCTTGGTTGTATTAACAGACAACGATCAGGCTGGCAGAGAGTCGAAAATAAAAATAAATAGGGAACTGGGAAGGCTCTTTAGTCTAGTCTTTCCAGCGACATACGGTAAAGACTTGGGTGACACGAGTGTCAACAAGATAAAGAATGAAATACTAATAAATCTACGAGGACTTTATTAATGAGAATACTAGGCATATCAGGAAGAAAGCAGGCGGGTAAAAACACCACAGCAAATATTTTACATGGTATTGTGCTTGAACGGTTAAATAATGTCGAGGGGTGGAAGATTGGCAAGAAGGGTGAGCTTCTCATTCTCACCGAGGGGTCTTGGGGAGAGTTTGACATTACTAGAAATGATGAAGCCTTTTCACAATACGCAGAGGGGAACATGTGGCCCTTCGTAAAACTATATAGCTTCGCAGATTATCTCAAGTGGATATGTGTAAAACTGTTTAACATTCCGCATGAGTGTGTGTGGGGAACTGACGAACAAAAGAATCAACATCAGTCGCATCTACTCTGGGAAAATATGCCTTGTTTGGAAATATTAAACAATCCGAACAAAAGAGGGCCGATGACGGCTCGTGAATTTATGCAGTTTTTTGGTACAGACGTTATGCGTAAAATGTACGAACCGATTTGGGTCAGTTCTTGCATCAAGAAAATACAGCAAGAACAATCAGAATTAGCGATTATTGCTGACGTGAGATTTCCCAACGAAGCCAAGGCTATCGAAAAAGCTGGCGGCACTCTAATTCGCTTAACAAGACAAACAATTGAAGATAATCACTCTAGCGAAGTAGCTTTAGACGATTATCCCTTCACAGACTATATAGATAACCAAGATAATAGCATTGATTCCTTAATGGTGAAGGTTAAACATTTCTACCAATCCCTTAAGGAGTAAGTATGTTAGTCACGTATGTGAGAAGTTCCAGCTATAATAATTATGCGTATTGCCAAATGCAGTACTTTATTACCTATGTTCTTGGGCACCAATCTGATAGCGGTAAAAAGGCAGATATGGGGACTATGGCCCATAAAGCTATGGAGATCCTAGCTGGACTCAAGAAGTTCCAACAAGACAACCCTAGAAGAAAGTATTTGGTTGTAGAAGATGATGCTGCTGGCAAAATCAGGATTAAGAAGGACGAGTTATATACAGACGACTTTGTGAACGATCTTATAGAGATATCCATAGACTGTTACGCAAAAAACTCTAAACATAAATTCTATCCAAAGGAAAGAAAAGAGGTGGCTCAAACGGTATGGACATTCCTTACGCATAGTGACGGAATGTTTGACCCCAGAAAAAGAAATATCCACCACCCTGAGCCTCATTTTGACATCCCGATTGAAGAAGATTGGGCAAAGTTTGAATACGAAATAGATGGAGAGAAGGTTCAGGGGCAGTTAGCAATCAAGGGAACAATCGACCTCGTAACACTACTCAATGAGGATACGATAGAGGTTATTGACTGGAAATCAGGTCGTCGTATGGACTGGGCCACGGGTGAGGTTAAGGACTATAAAAAACTTGAGAATGACGCCCAGCTTCTCCTCTATTTCTACGCCATATCTAAGCTCTATCCAGAGTATCCAAATAGAATTATGAGTATTTTTTTCTACAAGGACGCAGAAGGAGAACCAGATCCAAAACCGTTTTCTTTAATGTTTGATAAAAGCGACGAAGCTAGATTTTTAGAGATGCTAAAGAATAGAGTAGAAGAAATAAGACATAATGTTAACCCTAAACCCCTAGATCCTACGAGAAGTCACTGGAAATGCAAATACCTTTGTCATTTTTGCAAAAACAATTGGGAGGGTACAGACGAAAAAATGTGTATATATATAGAGAAGCACCTTAAAAAACATGGTATGGAAAAAACAGTAAACGAATGTACTCGTCCGGGCTTTAACATAGGCTTCTATGAAGCTCCGGGGTAGTTAGAAAAAGGGAGACTAAAATGCTCGATTTTATCTTTAATCGAAGGGATTTTCTTAGGGTTGGATCTATAGGAGCGGGGATGACAATGGCAGGCTTCTCTGATGAAGTCTTTGCCGCTAATGCACAGAGCCTGAATGACAAAGCTGTTGTCTGGGTGTGGCTTGGTGGCGGTCCTACGCAGTTTGAAACTTTTCACGCACCAAAGGACACGGTACCCACAGAGTGGCGACCAGTAAACGGTGCTACGCATGACTCCAGTACTAACATTACTTTAGGTCAGGACTGGTACGAGCTTTCTAAACACACAGCTAAGTTAAACGTGGTTAATTCGTTTAGTCATAAAGATTCCTCACATAGACAGGGTACCCACTTTATGATGACTGGGCATTATAATCCAGAAAGAACAACCACCTCCACTGCTAAATACCCCTCTTTTGGTTCGCTGATATCTTCAGTGTATGGAACCAACCACCCTCGAAATGGAGTGCCTTCTTATGTGAAGCAAGGCAAAATCGAGGGGGATGAGGGAGCTTGGCTTGGTGGTGCATACAAACCATTTGACCCATCCAATAAGGATAATCTTAAACCACGGATTGAGATTAACAGATTCAACACTAGAAAGGATCTATTGGGAGCACTTGGTTCAGCATCAAAAAGTATTCAGGGGAAGAGTGCTGATTCAGTTGGTTTCTATAAGGGGCAAGCCTATGACGTGATTCTTGGTTCTGCTAAAGATGCGTTTGCTACAGATCAAGAATCAGAAACGACAAAAGCTCTGTACGGTTCTGAAAAGGCCAACGACATTGGTGAACAAATGATATTAGCAAGAAGATTAGTTGAGTATGGAACCAAGTTCATCACCCTGCACTATGGTGGATGGGACATGCATAGTAATATTTCTAAGTCATTGAAGGGAAGAGTTCCCCCCATCGACAAAGCGATTGCAGGATTTTTACAAGATGTTTGGGATAGAGGCTTAAATGAGAAAGTTTTACTGGTAGTTACCGGAGAGTTTGGTAGAACCAAAATCAATGCTAACTCTGGTAGAGACCATTGGCCTGCAATTACACCAATGATGATGGCTGGTGGTAATTATCAATCAGGAAGAACGATTGGTGAAGCAGACAGGTCGTATAGCCCCATAGAAAACCCAGTGGGACCACTCGATCTACAAGCAACGCTGTTTGACCATTTTGGAATTGATGGAGCGATTCAACGTACTGACATGTCTGGTCGTCCCAGATATTTGTTGGAGGGTGAAGCAAAAGTAATTCTTTAACCTAATGGAGGTAACTATGCCCCTGTTTAACGGTCCTATCGCTAGCTTTATTAGAAAGCACCGATTGATTAGACGTGCCGCCCTCATCGGTGGTGCTCTAGTAGGAGTGTACTTCTTGGGAGCATCCCAAGGTTGGTGGTCAAGGTTTTTATTCTAACAAGGAAATGATGATGAAAAGAAGATATTTTTTAAAGGCTGGCGTTTTAGGTACTTTAGGTGCGTCTCTCGCTAGAGCAGATCAAAAACACTACGATAGTAAAGAAGGGCCAGCTAAAAGTATTATTTTCATTTATCTTCCGGGTGGAATGGCTCATCAGGAGACATTTGATCCTAAGCCATTCGCCCCGTTAGAATACCGAGGACCACTTGGTAGTATTAGTACCAACGTTGCGGGCATACGCCTTGGAGAACTATTGGGCAAAACAGCCAAGGTAGCAGACAAGATTGCAATTATCCGCAGTATTACACACGGGGAGGCTGCTCATGAACGTGGGACACACAATATGTTTACTGGCTATAGACCTAGCCCAGCCCTTCAATACCCATCTATGGGTTCAGTGGTTGCACATGAATTTGGCCCACGCAAAAACCTTCCTCCATATGTCTGCATACCAAACCAACCCAATGAATATGCAGGTACTGGATATCTAAGTAGCTCATATTCTGGGTTTGGTTTAGGGTCTGATCCGGCAAGCGAGGGCTTCGAGGTTAGAGACTTAAAAGTTCCAGTTCCAGACGAGAGATTTTCCAGAAGGCGGCGTGTGCTAGACATAGTAAATACCGACTTCAATAAAAAACAAAACGCCGACTCCGTCTCGGCTGTCAATTCTTTTTATGACCGTGCCTATAGCCTAATAGGAGACCAGAACGCAAAAGATGCGTTTGATCTTGAGAAGGAGTCAGCGGCAACCAGAGACAAATACGGTAGAAACACCGCTGGTGCTAGAATGTTACTCGCTCGACGATTGGTGGAATTTGGTACACGCTTCGTCACTTTAACCTATGGCGGATGGGATATGCATGACAACATAGCGAACGGAATGAAAAGTCAGCTACCAGCTTTTGATCAAGGGTTTGCAACCCTTATTGAAGATTTAGATCAACGTGGATTATTAGATTCTACTTTGGTTTGTGTGGTTTCTGAATTTGGAAGAACTCCAAAGATTAACAATCGTGCAGGAAGAGACCATTGGCCAAAAGTATTCAGTACAGTTTTGGCTGGCGGTGGAATCAAAGGGGGGATGACATACGGAACCTCCAACGCTACGGCGAGCGAACCAGATCAAAACCCAGTTAATATAGAAGACTGGGCAGCTACTATTTACAACAGACTTGGTATTGTCGCTGATAAAGAGCTTATGGCTCCCGGTGACCGCCCAATAGAAATTGTAGACGGTGGCAAAATACTAACAGACATTCTCATTTAAGGAAAATACCATGAAGTTTAAAATACCTTTTTTAGCGGTTATTATTGTTGCCGCAATCTGCTTAATTAACAAAGATGAAATTAAAAATATGTTCACAAAGGAGAACCCCGTGATTTGTGATATCTGCGAAAACGAATGCCCATGCCCAACTCAAGAATGTGTGTGTCAAGACGGTTGTGAATGCCCAGATTGCGAGGCTGCATAATGAAATATTTAGCATCACTGTTATGTTTGTTTTTTATACCGTTGTCTGCTGAAGCACAACAGCCTGAGCGTAAAGTTATTAAACCGCCGACTGTAAAGAGCGTCCCTAGGGATTTTACAAGGCCACAACCGCAAAGACCTTCTGGTTTTGGAAAACAAGATTGGCAGAGGCCTCAGCAGCCCCAAGTTAGACCCAGTCATAACTATAGACATGGAAGCATAATAATCGGTAGGCCATACGTTTATCCATATCAGTACAGGGTATATCCGCCAATGATTCATCATCACTATTACGGACCTCCCGTCATTATTCAACCACAGCCCGTGCCGGTTTATCCCGCCCCATTCAGTGGGCTGTTCTTCCACTTTAGGTTTTAATATGAAAAGAAGAGAATTTCTAACATCCCTAGCGGGAGTTGCCACCTTAACCACGACGCTCAAAGCTAATGAGCAGCAGCTAAAGAAAAACGGTAAATCGGCCATCCTACTTTGGATGGGCGGTGGACCATCTACTATGGATATCTGGGATCTAAAACCCGGAGCTGCTACTGGTGGGCCTTTTAAGCCAATCTCTACGACTGGCGACGTTGAAATCTGCGAGCACATGCCATTAATGGCCAAGCAGATGCACAACATGGCAATCATCCGTAGCATGAGTACCAGAGAAGCAGATCATATGCGTGGCAGATACTACATGCACACAGGATATGTTCCAAGCCAAAGTATGGTTCACCCAAGTTATGGCTCCGTCATCTCTAAGCAATTAGACAGAGAGCTTATGATTCCACAGTTTATATCTGTAAATGGTGGGAGTATGGGGGCAGGCTTCTTAGGTGCAGAGTTTTCTCCGTTGGTTCTCAATAGTGATGGCAACATTAGAAATCTCAACATAAAGATAGATGAAAGATTTTATCAAAGAGCACAAGTTCTCGATATGATAGAAACTAATTTTATCAACACTAATCGGGGAAGTATGGCAAAGGAGCATCAGAAAATATTAAGAAAGACCTTCAACGTCTTGACAAGCACAGAGATGGACGCAACCAAAGTAGCAAAAGAACCACAATCTGTAAGGGACAGGTATGGGGATAACAGCTTTGGCAAAGGATGCTTGATGGCTAGACGCTTAGTAGAGGTTGGAGTTCCATTTGTAGAAGTTGGTTTAGGTGGATGGGATAATCATCAGAACATCTTCCCAACCTTAAGAGACACGAAACTACCCATGCTAGATCAAGGCATGAGTGCGTTAGTAGAGGACTTAGAGCAAAGAGGGTTATTGGAGGACACAGCTATCATATGGATGGGTGAATTTAGCAGGACTCCACGTATCAATCAAAACGCTGGACGAGATCACTGGGCGAGAAGCTGGAGTGTTGTCGTTGGCGGTGCTGGCATGAACGGCGGCATAGCCGTTGGTGAAACTAACGAAGACGGCACACGAGTGGAGTCAATGGCATATTCATCCCAAGATGTTATGGCCTCAGTTTGTAAGGCTCTTGGCATTTCGCTACAAACCACCTACACAAGTAATAGTGGGCGACCTATGAAAATAGCTAATTCAGGAAAAGTAATTTCCGAACTATTTTCCTAGCAGGTGTCAAAATGAAATTTTTTAGATGTGCAGCATACGTGCTGTTTGCAATCAGTTTATGTAACTTAGGTTTTAGTGCTTACATGTATAGGGAACTAAGAACGCCCAACGTTATTGTGGCTCCCGATCCAGCACTTAGAGAAATAAATGAACACTCGATGATTAGAGATACACAGATACTTCAGGGTATTTTAATGATACATCACGACAGAGAAATACATCCGGCTGGTAAACAGGACATGTGTCCACTATGCGACGAACATAACAGGTCAAAGAATATGATGGTACAGCAATGAACTATATAATCGGTGCGGATAAATTTATATCCGAACAAATTAAGAACATGAAGTACACCGACAAGACAAGAACTTGGAAGGTGTCTAACAAGGTTACTATTGGTTGGGACGATATTCTTCCGGACCCTCCAGAAAATAATAGTGAGACAACCAAAAAAGAACTTGTGTATCTTTCTAATCTGACAAGAAACAGAAGTAACTCTCAAGTTGATTTAATTAAACTGGTAGACCGAGAACCCAACGATTTGTTTCATAAGACCCTACGAAAGCTAAATATAACTTTTCCCAAGGAAATATTTGACAAGTCTTGGAGTATAATCCTACCAATCATTCTCAATTTAAAACACAGACACAACAGACCAAGGCCTTATCAGCTTGCCGAGAAATACGGTATAGACATCAACTTGCTCGATTCTCACACCGCACAAACTCCAGCTTATCCATCCGGACATACGGCTGGTGCCGCTTTGAGTGCTTACATCTTAGCAGCTAAATATCCACAGTTTTCAGAACACTTTTTTGACAAGGTTCAGATGGCTGGGATGGCTAGAATGCTTATGGGCGTACACTACCCTTCCGACAACGAGGCATCAATGATTATTACTGGTGCTGTGTGGGAAGATATACGATATAAACTATTTCCAGAACTACCACACTTTTAGGAGATAACATGCCTGATTACATATCTGAAGCTGATGAACACTACTATTTTGAATCATACGGCTCAGAAGAAGAAATTACAGAGGAAAATTATTATGTACCGGCAGAGGAAGAATATGTTTCTGCCGAAGAAGTATTTTACGAAGAGTCTGAGGTTGAAGACTGGGATATCTCAGAAGCTAAACCGGGTCTATGGGAGAACATCCGCAAGAAGAAAGAACGTGAAGGTAAGGACTACAAGCCCGCAAAAAAGGGAGACCCCGACAGACCAGATCCTGAGTCTTGGAAGAAGGCCCAGAATAAATATAAATACAAAGACCCTAAGACCGGCGAGGTTTACGAGTACGAGAGAAAAGGTGTCTACCAAAAAAATGGTAGGAATCTAGTTCCGGTTAGGGCGGCAGAGTATCAGGGTAGAAAGGTCAAACTTGGCAAGCCATTTAGAACACCAGATGGTCCTAAAAAAATGTCAGTCTATGTGAAGAATGGTAAAGGGAATGTGGTTAAGGTCAACTTTGGAGATCCCAACATGGAGATCAAAAAAGATAATCCAAAACGCAGAAAAAGTTTTAGGGCACGCCATAACTGCGATAATCCGGGGCCGAGATGGAAAGCTCGTTACTGGAGTTGTAGGGCGTGGTAAGGTACACGCAAAACTGGACCACGGTTGCTTCGCAGGATATGATTAGAGTGTTCCCAAAACTCTTCGAGGAAAGGGAGCACCCCATCAATTTCCTAGAAATTGGATGTTTTGAGGGTAGAACATCTAGGTGGATCGTTGAGAACATGTTCAATCACCCAGAGGACAAGCTTTATTGTCTTGACTGGTGGCGGGGCGATGTTGATAACGAACACTACAATCTATTCTTAGACAATATGGAAGACCTTAAAGACAGAATAGAAGTGATTAGGGGTGAGTCACAGCACACCCTTCCGACATTGGAAGACCAGCTCTTTGACGGTATCTACGTTGATGGTAGTCATGAAGCAATTGATGTAATGAGTGATGCCATCCAATCATTCAGGCTTATTAAAAAGGGTTGTGTAATTTTATTTGACGATTACCTATGGGATAATAATCATGGTGGCCAAAGACACAAGATGCCAAAAGTGGCAATTGATTGTTTTGTTGAGATGACTAAGGGGTGGTCTACGGAAGTTATTTTTAAAAGCTATAGACTTGCCGTGAAGAGGACTTGATGGAAGACCGAGATTTATCTAAATGTCAATGTGAACGGGCGGGTTTTTGCCCTATCTTCAACATGGAGATGGGTATTTCTCCGCCCAACTTTGCTTGGTGTCAATCCGCCACTGAGAAGCAAAGGAAGAAATTTTTTAGTAACATGTCTAAAAGCGTAAGAAAGGTTAAGGAACGAGAACACTTTGTTCCGGTTTTTAATTTTTATGACGAACTTCCAGAGCAAAATAGTAAGTTTGCAGTCTGTGTTATTCCCGCAAACAAATCGGCAACTGAACTTCTAGACATTAGCAGGGACTCAATAAAGTCTTATGCCGAGAGATGCGGTGCAGACTACATAGAGCTAACCGGAGACCAATGTGAAGAATGGCCGATTGGGAACAAGTTCAGGCTCTATCACGTAACCAGCGTCTATGAAAAAACAGTATTCTTGGACTGCGACGTTATGGTGAAAGATAACGCTCCTAATCTTTTTAGAATTACTCCGGACGACAAGATATCTGCATACGATGAATACCACGACTGGACTGATCGCGAATGGATAATCAGCCAATATCAAACTATAAATAAGGCATTTGGTAGACCGTTTGATTCAAACATCCCAAGGTTTATGATCAACAGCGGGGTTCTTGTTATACCAAACTCATGCTGCGAATACTATAAGCAGCCTAGCGAGCCTTATCCTCAAATATGGTGCTTTGACCAACAATATCTTTCTATGTGCTTACCCGATGATAAGTTTTTTAGGTTAGATAGAAGGTGGAATAATTGCCTAGCAACCAGCGGCTTTTGGGACGGGCTAAAAACCTCTTATGTTCAACATGTGAACGGGGAGAGAAAACAGAAGGCTAGAAAAAACCTGCTGCAACAATTAGTCAGCGGTGTAACGTCTGAGTACGAGGCCATTTCTAAAAACTGGAAACTGCCCACCTCTTATGCCATGCCGGATAACATGGACGAAGTAGAGATAGTTACAATCCACTATAACGCCATACAGTCCAAAAGGCTCACGAAGACATATAAGTTATGGATAAAAAGTTTAAAAAATATAGCACCATTCGTAAAGTGTTATGAGATTGTCTTTGATGGTAGAGAACCAGAGATACCAAACTCCATTGTAATACCAGCATCTTTAGATAAAAATTGTCTATGGCAAAAGGAGTCCCTACTAAATCTAGCTTTCAAAAACATCGACAAAAATAAAAAATACTTTTTTTGGATTGATCACGACGCTTGTTTTCAAAGTCCTAAATGGTTAGAGTACGCATTGGATAAAATGAAGAGTGGCTTTGACTTTGTTCAGCTGTTTGATGTGATTGCGTGGTCTGATAAATACGGTAACATTGAGATGATAAAAAGGGGAAGGGTGTCATCTTTACAGGATCAATCCGCAAAAATTCCGAGTCAGTTTGACGGAGTTGAAATCAACCCATATGTAGGAAACCCAGGATTGGCTTGGGGGGCAAGGGTTGACTCGTTGAAAAAGATAGGTGAGTCCCCTTGGCCAAATGCTGTAATAGGTAGTGGTGACGAATACTTTTGCATGGGTATAGTAAGGCAGCTAGATATACAAAGGATTATGTCAGCTTTAATAGGTGGTACGAAACATCGAGCACTTAAAGAGTTTGGCAAAACCTATTCCAAGCTCATGCTAGAAACTATAGATAACATAGCGGAGCTACATTTTAATTCAACCTTTTGCCCTTGGCCCGCATTTCATATTTGGCACGGAGACTCTAAAAACAGACAATATGTTACTAGGCACGACATAATAACGGATTGTGAATTAGACCTAGATAATGACATATACATCAATGAGGATGGAATATTTGAGTTTGTTGAAGATAAAAGACATGCGTCTAAAAGGTTTTATAAATTTTTTCTCGACAGGAAAGAAGACTGATGCGATCTGATAAGATAACCATCGTAACCCCAATTGGATCTAAGCATAAGGACGCTTGGCTCTACGAAAATATACAGAAACCTTCAATGGAGTATATTTATAATTTCGAGCACCTTCTTATCTCGGACTCAAAATTTTTGAAGTCCACACACTCAGATTCGGATATCATTGATATGGATATGGTTTCTAACAATACGGGGTGGCGTATTCAGCAAATAATAAAATTGATGGCCAGCAAACATATTGAAACAGAATGGTTTATGACTATGGATGCAGACTGCTTCTTTATGCAACGTGGGGATGCTATGCAGATGTTATTCAAAGACGGAAAACCTAAGATGAAAACGCACGGACTAAAGGTAAAGCCGCGATGGTGGAACGCTTGTTCAAAATACCTCGGTAAGCCAAACCCACCAATTCACTGCTCAGTCACCCCATGTATTTATCATACTCAGCTAACAAGAGATTTTTGTGAGGCGGTAAACTTATACGAAGCAATCCATCCAGATCACGACTGTACCGAAAACGCACTATATTGGACGCACTATTGGCCAATGATAGCAGACATGTATGCATTGGGGGAGACTCATTACGCTGCAATTTTCTCCTTAGAGGAAGAACATATATACACAAACCTACAGAATTTTATAGAGAGAAAATGCTACGGGCAATTTCCCGTAGGATTTATTCAATCTGTTTTACCGATAACTGTAGAAGAGCACATGGAAATTTATAACAAAATAAAGGGAGGTAGAGATGGAATTTGAAGCATTCTTACTAAATACAATTCCAAACACTGAACGCTGGCATCTAGACGCGACTGCAAGTTTAACATCTTACTTCGCTAACCACGATATCAAGCTTAACATATTGTCTAGTGATAATCACCTAATCAAGCAAATCGGTGACAATGATAACTTAACTCCGCTCTTGAGAAAGATTTTTAGATTGTACAGATTCTTGGAAACTGACGCTCAATACGGCATCTTCGTTGATTTAGATACAGCTGTAATAAACAAACATGTTGACATTAGAGGTTGCATAGAAGATGGTTTTAATTACATAAACCACTCTATATATCAGAGCGACGAAGATGAACTTAGCAACTTCGCAAAAACCCAAATGAGCTTGAGTTTGGACAAACGCACTTGGACTCTAGCTAGAAAGCCATTCCTACATGAGGTAGCTTTTAAAGAAGTGGGAATCACCCCTAAGAGACGATTGAATCTTGACACTGGCTTTTCAATCTTTAATAGGTCTGTTTGCGAAAAAGTGATAAGCAGGATGGACGAGTATGGTATAAACCCCCTAACGACGGCTGGAAAAAAAAGAATAAATTTTCTTCAGGAAGAATGGAGAAGGCAAATAATCGCATCGGAATTAAACCCCGGTCTAACAAAGTTTCACGATGAGCATATTATAGAGTTAACACTTGCTGACGACTGGGAGGACAGCAACTTCAAGCAGTCCTCGTCGATATGTGGATCGCCTTGGCAGGTTGGTAGTGGCGATTTAAATTTGCGGCAATTTTCAGAAAACGAATTTATATTTTTCCATTTTATAGCTTCAGCTAAGGGTGGGATGGCTACTTACTCAAGGATGTTTCGTTAAGTGAAGTTATACACCGGCGGAACCTTCGATCTGTTTCACTACGGGCATATGCAGTTTCTAAAAAATTGCAAAAGATTGTCACGTAGAGTTATTGTTTCTTTAAACACAGATGAATTTATAGAGGAGTACAAGGGTAAAAAACCCTTTTTAAGTTTTGAAGAAAGAAAGAAAAGCATATTAATGTCTGGATGTGCAGATGAAGTTATAGAAAATTCAGGTGGCTCAGATAGCAAGCCAGCTATACTTTCTGTTAAACCGGACATAATTGCCATTGGCGACGACTGGTGTAAAAGAGACTACTACAAGCAGATGGATTTTACGCAGGAATGGCTAGATGAGCGGGAGATCCTACTGATATATCTACCCTACACTAGGGACATTTCAACAACAGATATAATTAAAAGGGTAAAAAATTCATAAAACCCATTGCAAAATAGCCTTCCCTAGCCTATAATAGGGTAGACAAGTTGAATATAAATATTGAAGGATCAAACTATGAAGTGGTTTCCACTGTGCAATTACACACACTATTCTCTACAAAAGGGTTTCTCTAAGCCTAGAGAGCTTGCTAAAAAATGCTCACAAAATTCTTTTCCGGCTTGCGGAATTGCGGACTACAAGTCTATATCTGGTGCTGTTACTTTTTACAAGGCGTGCATAAGTAATAATATAAAGCCCATACTGGGCTGTTCTTTTGATGGGTTTTCGCTATTTGCCAAAAATCACTCCGGCTGGCTTGAGCTAATACAGATAGTCTCCAGCATAGATTCGGACGGAGTTGTTGACAAACCACTATTGGTTAGGCTATCTTCCCACGGGAACTTTATCTGTGTTGCCGAAGACCCAGCTAAATCACCAATTAAAGGCAAGGACTTTTACAAGAAGTCGGAAGCCTTTATGGATGTCTACTATACAGAAAGGGAGCACGCACCATTACACAGGGTCATATTATGTTCAAGCATGAAGACAACGCTACCAAAGATTAAGAAATCATTAGCAAATAAAGAAGATATCGATAACTCGGTTTTCTTTGAGACCAATGACTTTTACCTGAAAGATAGGTCCGAAGTAGCAAAGATATTAACAGAAGACCCAGTGATTGATTCGTTTGACGAGATCTTTGAAAAGTGCGAGAACTACAATATACTTAGCCAACCGATTCTACCAAGATTCGATACACCGAACGGACAAACTCAAAAGGAATACCTTAGAGAGCTTGCTCGTGAGGGGTGGACGGATCTTCTGTCGCACAAGATAAAAGACCCAGAACTGAAAAAGATTTATGGGGATAGGTTTCGTTCCGAATATGAGGTTATTGAAGAGGCCAAGCTTTTTGGTTATTTTCTAATTGTTTGGGATGTTATTAACTACTGCGTTACTCAGGGGTGGATGGTAGGTCCGGGGCGTGGTTCAGCAGCGGGTTGTCTAATCTCGTACCTCATTGGTATAACTCAGATAGACCCCATTGAGTTTGATTTACTGTTTGAAAGATTCTACAATGCCGGTCGTAACACAGATGACCACATCTCCCTACCCGATATTGACATGGACGTACCCGGTGGCAAAAGAGATGAAATCATTACCTACCTAAAAGATAAATACGGACAAAATAATGTTAGTCAGATGTTAACATTTGGTAGACTTCAGGGACGCAGTGCTTTGAAAGAAGTGTTGCGAGTGAACAATGCTTGCGGTTTTAGTGAAATGAATGAAATCACTAAGTCTATTCCAGACGAAGCCGCTATCTCAGACCAGTTAGCCGAGATGGATGAAGAAGACAGATCGATTATTCGTTGGGCATTGCTCAATAATCCAGACGACCTCCGTGACTATTGTTTTATAAATGATGCGGGTCAATTGGAGGGTGATTATTCTGAACTATTTCAGCAGGCTATTGACATAGAAGGAACATTTAAGACACAAGGAAAACATGCAGCCGGTGTTGTAATATCGGCAGAAGAACTTTACAAAGTTTGCCCTATGGTTAATCCTAAAAGCGGAACAGAGAAGATCGCTGGCCTTGAAATGGCCGACCTAGAGGCTCTCGGACACGTTAAGTTTGATGTTTTAGGCATCAACCTTTTGGATAAACTAATGATGATCAAGGAGTTAGTATGAATCGTGACATAATTGTTTTTGACTTTGAGACAGGCGGTAGAAATCCTTTACGATGCCAACCTACACAAATCGCTGCGATTGCCCTAGACGGAAGAAACTTTAGACTAAAGGGTGAGTTCAATAGTATGATGCGTCCTATTATTGATGACGATGAGGCTATAGCTGCTGGAGTTGACCCACTAGAAGAGGGTGCGTTGAAAGTAACTGGGCAGACCAGATCGAAGCTGGCGAGAGCACCGCTTCCGAAGGGTGTGTGGAAAAAGTTCTGCAACTTCGTCAATAAATATAATTGGAAGGGAACGCCATACTTCGCACCGATTCCCGCCGGTTTTAATATTATCGGTTATGACATGCATATCGTGAACAGGTTGTGCAAAGAATACGGGCCTTGGGACGAAAAGCGACAATCCCAGAAGTTGTTTCACCAGATTTATAAAATTGATGTTATGGATGACGTGTGGCTTTGGACTGAAGGAGATCCAAACGTAAAGTCCATCAGTATGGATAGCCTCAGAGAACGCATGGGTCTCTCCGGAGACAACGCTCATGACGCCCTCCAAGACGTTAAAGACACTGCAAACATCTTTATTAAACTACAAAAATCAAGACGTGCAGTATACAGAAATATGAAATTTGATAAGGCGTTTGCTGATGGAAATTTGTACGTATAAAACATGCAGTAAATGTAAAAAAGAACTACCCACAATACACTTCAGTAAAAGGGGTGGGGAAAACTATTTGAGGACAGAATGTAAAGATTGTAATAGGCATTTAAGCAAAAGAAGGAAAGAGCTTCGGACCAAATATGGGCGACCGCCAGAAGATTATGAGTGTCCAATTTGTGGAAGAACAGCATCGGAAGTCTCTGGCGAAGGCAGCAAGAGAGCATCACCCTTTGTCGTTGACCATTGCCATGCAACAGATGTTTTTAGGGGATGGCTATGTCATAAGTGCAATAGGGGAATTGGAGCATTTAGCGATAGTGTTGAAGGTTTACAAAGAGCAATTAACTATTTGAGTAAAGATAATGATTGATTATAAAGATGAGAAAACATGGAACCTCTTCAAGGACGGCCTCACAAAAGGGGTTTTCCAACTAGAGAGTAACCTTGGGCGTGCTTGGTCTAAAAGGCTAGCACCTTCAAATCTAGAGGAACTTGCGGCTCTGATAGCGTTGATTAGACCGGGCTGTTTGAAGGCGATTATTGACGGAAAGTCTATGACGCAAAGGTTTGTTGATAGAAAGAATAAAGAAGAAGAAGTCTCGTATCTACACGAGTCTCTCGAAGAGATATTCAAGCCAACATACGGCGTACTTGTTTATCAAGAACAATCTATGCGTATAGCACAGAAGCTTGCAGGTTTTGACCTCAAGAAGGCCGATGACCTGAGAAAAGCTATTGGTAAAAAGGATGCAGAGCTAATGGCTATGATACGAGGAGACTTTATTCTAGGATGTCACCAGACTGGATTAGTCAACGAGGACACCGCATCTGAGATCTTTGGTTGGATCGAGAAGTCGTCTAGGTACTCCTTCAACAAGTCTCACGCTGTTGCGTATGCGGTTGACTCATTTTGGTCCGCTTGGTATAAAGCAAATCACACCAAGGAATTCTTCCTGTCCTACCTATACCATGCGAATGAGAAACAAGACCCCCATCAAGAAATTTATGAACTGGTTTCCGAAGCCAAGCTTTTTGACCTTGAAGTGAAGATTCCCAAGATTTCCTCGTTTGAGTCCAAATTCAACATTCAGGATGATGGGATATACTTCGGGGTCAAGGACGTTAAATCTCTTACGGGGGTAACGGGCGATAAAGTGATGAAGGCTGTGCAGGAGGCGTCTGAAGAAACGGGCAAAGACCCTAGCGAGTTCTCTTGGATGGACATCATTGTTTACCTGTCGCCAAAAATTAATGCGACAGCCTTCAAAGCACTATGTTCCATAGGCTTTTTCTCTACAGCCGCAACCAACACGTCTAGAAATAGAGCACTTTATGAGTACCTTATATTCAGAGAGTTAACTAAGGCAGAGTCTAACTGGGTCGTAAAGAATTATCAGAGCAAACAGTGGGACAATCTGTATGACTGCTTTATAGATCTATCTCCCACGAAAAAGATGGGTGGGGGAACAAGTAAGGTCGAACGAAGTCAGATAGTGGAAAACGAGGCAAACTTGATCAAAAACCCTCCATACAGCTTGGATGATGATCCTGCATGGATCATTGAACAGGAGGGCAAATTCTTGGGCTGTCCAGTATCCCTGTCTAAAATTGACTCAGCGGACACATCGGTTGCAAATACTTACTGCAAGGATGTTCTCAACGGAAAGACGGGCAAAAACCTTTGCATAGCAGCTAATGTGAACCGAGTAGCGACCACCACGGTTAAACGAGGTAAAACTAAGGGGAGGAAGATGGCTTTTCTTACGATAGAGGACAATACATGTTCCTTAGATAGTGTAGTCGTGTTCCCAGAGGCAAGAGATAAATACCAGTATATACTTTATGAAGGTAATAACCTTCTTCTGTGTGGAGACGTGGCTAAGGATAATTCGTTCATTGTCAATAAAATTCACGAAATATAATTGGTTTATGACGACGTGTAGACTACTATACGTATAAAGGAGAATTAATGAACAACTGCATGTTTACGGGATACCTATACGATGACCCAGAGGTCGAAATAGATGAAGATTCCGGTGCTGAATACTGCGAGTTTACTCTATATATCTATGAGTATTTTAGAAATAAAAGGGGTGAAAAGAAAAGACACTCTACATATCTTAGATTCATAGCTTGGGATAGTGGGGCAAGGACAATCGCAAAATTGGGTAAAGAAGGTATGAAAATGACCATAAACGCCTCAGCTAAAAACCTAGAACCCGAAAGCGACACAGAAGTCATTTTTAGGGTTAATCAATTCGACTTCGGATGTTTGGATAAGGAATAAAATGAGAAAGAAACGGATACTGTTCTGTAGCGAAGCTACGTTTTTAAATACTGGGTACGCCACTTATACGCGGGAGATATTGAATTATCTACACAGTACAGGTAAGTATGAGCTTGCAGAGCTTGGTGCATACGGGCAAAGGAATGACCCGAGGGCAGCTAGTATACCTTGGAAATATTACGGGGTAGCACCCAATACTGACTTTGAACCCAAGGCAACCCCAGAAGAAATGCAGGCCTACAATCAGGGCGGCACCAATCAGTTTGGAGAATGGATCTTCGAGCATGTCTGTTTAGACTTTCTCCCAGATGTCGTTTGTGATATTCGAGACTTCTGGATGCTAGACTTTGCTGAAAGAAGCCCCTTTAGACCTTATTTTAAGTGGGTCGTAATGCCCACCGTAGACGCTAGGCCACAAGCTAGACAGTGGATATCAACATATGAGTCTGCCGATGCCTGTCTCACCTATTCCGACTGGGCTGGCCTTATTCTGAACGATCAATCTGGCGGTAAAATACAGTATCTTGGTTCCGCACCACCGTCCGCACATCCGGCTTACAGTCCCGTAGAGGACAAGATGCAACATAAGCTGAGATACGGTATAGATCCCTCATATAAAATTATTGGAACAGTTATGCGTAATCAAAGACGCAAGCTGTACCCAGATCTTTTTAAGGCCTTCAGAAAGTTTCTAGACAAATCTGAGAATAAAAAGTTCTATCTTTATTGCCACACGTCGTATCCAGATTTGGGGTGGGACATACCAGAACTCATAATCGAGAACGACCTAGCATCACACGTATTGTTTACGTATATATGTCCAGAAACAAAGAAGCCCTTTCCGTCTCTGTTTAAAGGTGCCGTAGCACAGTCACCTTTCACGGGTAAGTGGGGAAGTACCCTATCTAACGTGAAAAACGGTGCGTCATACGAAGATCTGTCCAATATCATTAACCTATTTGACCTTTATACTCAATACGCAAACTGTGAAGGTTTTGGTTTACCACAGGTTGAGGCTGCGGCGTGCGGGGTTCCGGTCTGCGGTACAGATTATTCCGCAATGGAAAGTGTACTGAGAAAGCTCGGAGGCTTCCCCATACGCCCCTCAGCACTTTATAAAGAGTTAGAGACTGGTTGTCTACGTGCTGTCCCCGACAATGATAGGGCGAGTGAACTGTTCCTTGAGTTTTTCCAAAAGAGCGACGAGGAAATAGCCAAGATTGGGACTGAGACTCGCAAAAACTTTGATAAGTATTATCAGTGGGATCTTAGTGGTAAGCAGTGGGAAAGAATTTTTGATGCATTTGAGACTCCAGATATAAAGCAGACTTGGGGTTCTGAGCCTAGAATTCACCAGTCCTCACCAATGCTACCAGAGGAGCAGATAAACTCTTTACCAATCAATCAAATTTCTAAATGGTTGATAGCAGAAGTCCTTGGAGAGCCTCACCGAATAAATAGTTTCTTTGAAGCTAGGATGTCTAGAGACCTAATGTATAAGTCCTCTACAGGCTCTACAGGGGGAATGTATTTTAATGAATCGTCCGCCGCTTTTGACGGATCAAACGTTAGGCAAGAGTTTAATATAGACATGGCATACTCTCACATGCGGCAGTTATGTGAAAGGAGAAACAACTGGGAACAAAAAAGAATTGAGGCCATGAAGCAGGCGGGAGTCATTCAATGAGAACCGTTGTTGTAACAGGAGCAGCTGGGCTTTTTGGTAGTCATTTTAGTAGACACCTTTTAAGTGAAGGCTACAGGGTTATTGGGATTGATGACCTTAGCGGTGGATACTCAGACTATCTGCCGCAAGCACCTCCAGAACAATTTGAATTCTGGCCCATTAATATTTCTGACCGTTGGGCAAGTAAGGCTTTAAATAATATCTTCCATTTTAATGATGTAGCTGCCTGTTTTCATTTTGCCGCTTACGCAGCTGAGGGGTTATCGCCCTATATAAGACACTTTAATTATACAAATAACGTTTTAGGGAGTGTTAATATCATCAATCAATGTATCGAACATGATACGAAGATGATCTTCACGTCTTCTATGGCGGTATACGGAAACCACTTTCCTCCCTTCAACGAAAAGATGGGGCCAGCACCCATCGACCCATACGGGGTTGCAAAGTATGCTATTGAAATGGATATAAAGATTGCTAGTGAACAACACGGCCTTCGATACACTATTATTAGGCCACATAACGTTGTTGGTATCTATCAGAATATCTGGGATAAATATCGTAACGTAGCGGGCATTTTTATTCGTCGCGTCCTCGCTGGCGAGCCGATGTTGATTTATGGCGATGGAGAACAAACACGTGCGTTCTCAGACGTTAAGTATTACATGAAACCCTTTGAAACCTTAATCGATAGATGTAATGGTTATACATTTAATTTAGGTGCAGACAAAGCATATACGATTAACGAGCTTGCAGACACGGTTCAACGTGTAGCTTGGAAGAATGGCTTTGAAGCAGAAAAGAAGCATGTAGAGGGTCGTCATGAAGCTAAACACGCACACTGCGACCACACGTTGGCAAAAGACCCTAGAAATCTTGGGTTTCACGATGGTACAAATCTAGAAGAACTTATCGACGAAATGTTCAAGTGGGCTATGAAGCAACCGGAAAGAGAACAGAAAAGAATGGACTACGAAATAGAGAAGGGAATCTATGACTATTGGAAATAAGTTGCAGCTTCCGGATGTAACTATTTTTACATTCTGCTGGGGAGAGGAGCATGTAAGAAAATCTTTAAGATCTATGCTGATTGGTATGGATCAGGTAAAGTTTAAGCGTGCGGTTTTAATTACAGATAGTAGTAAAACAAACCTAAGTTTATTTGACGATGTAATAAACAAGTACGACATTGATGTCTGCGATATGAGCGTAGAACTAACATCAAACATGTCGGATGATGATAAAAATCGAAGCGGATTCTGCGAATCATTTATTCAACAGACAAATAAGTATATTTTAGATGATTTTTGTTTGAATGTGCAGCATGATTCAACTATTATAGATATAACCAATTGGGATGATAAATATTTAGAGTATGACTATATAGGTGCTCCTTGGCCGATGTCAATAGTTCAAGCAAGCGACATGGTAGCTGGTCGCATAGAGAAAATCCCGAACGTTGTTGGCAACGGAGGGTTTTCCCTGAGAACACGTAAGTTTGTGGAAGAATCGGCAAGTCTGGGGTGGGAGCATAAGAACGAAGACCTCAACACTTGTGTTTTCAATTATGATCGCATGACGGAACAGGGCATTACCTTTGCACCACCCTCTCTTGCGGCTAAGTTCTCCGTTGAGCATCCCACTGAGTATAAATATTTTAACAGGGATGTCTTATTGTCATATTCATCCTTCGGATTTCACGGAGAATTCAATAACGCCGGAATGCAATTCATAAAGTTTTACAATTTGGAGAAACAATGTCAACTTTAAAAGAGCTAATAACTAGTGGGTCTTACGGGACAGATAAGGACACTAGTCATTCTTACATAGAAACATATGACTCCTTGTTTTCAGAGTACAAGGATAAGAAGATAAATTTACTTGAAATTGGGAACCATCACGGTGGATCGCTTAGTCTCTGGAACGATTATTTCTCTGACGCAAATATTATTGGTATAGAATTAGATGAAAGAAGCGGTCTTCGACAATTTGATGACATTGAAAACGTAACCATTTACGAAAACACTGATGCCATCTCTTTTGACACGATTAGAAAGATAGAAGACTTAGGTATTAAATTTGATATAATCATAGACGATGGCTCACACCTTCCCAATCATCAGGTTTTTTCCTGTAAGTTTTGGTCTCAGCTACTGAAAGATGACGGAGTGTTTGTTATCGAAGATGTGCAAGATATACAATTTTGCGAACCAATTATGAATAGTCTTCCGGTTGTATTTAATGACATTAAAACCATAGACCTGAGATCTAACAAAGATAGGTATGACGATATTATGATTGTGGCTAAGAAGTCGGGAGGAGATAACTAATGAAAGTTCTCTATATTGGATACCATAAGGAAAATAGCGATTGGGGTCAAATAACCCGAAACAACATTTTATCCCTAGATAAGGCTGGGGTTGACGTTGTTTGTAGGGGGATCAAGGTACAGTCTTCAATCCCCTCGCAGGGAAGAATACTTGAGCTTGAGAATAAAAAAGCTGACGACTGCGATGTCTGCATACAGCATGTTTTTCCAGACTCGATAGTAGGCTCTAGTAAATTTAAAAAGAATATAGCAATCTTATCGAATACATTCCTAAACATAAGACACAGCTCTACTATAGAACACTTACAGCAAGTAGATGAGGTATGGGTTCCCAATCAAGATTATAGTGATAACATTGGGGATTTAGTTTCAACCAAGGTGGTGCCAGCCTCATGCAACCTAGAGAAGTTTAAACAACGCTATCAACCAATAGATATACCCTACGCTAGAAATAAATTTAGACTTTACTGCTTTGTGGATTCCAGTGATAGTCACTCTCTTGACTCCATCCTTTCTAGCTTCCATTCCGAGTTTGACTACACTGATCGAGCTGTACTAATAATTGTTGTTACAAATCCTTCAGATCAAGCTAGGGAAACGGTTAATAGGGCGGCTGCAAATGTAAAGGAAACGCTAAGGCTAAACAAGGACGCAAAAGACTACTTAAAAGAGGTTATTATAACAGACAATAACCTTAGTGAAGACCACTTAATGGCAGCACATCAGTATGGGCACTGTTTTATAGATCTCAAAAACTCTCCATCAGCAACTCATGGTGTCGATGCGTTGGGTCTTGGTAGCAGGGTTATACTAACTAACATTTCAGCGTCTAAAGATTTGCTCAAGGTTACGCCGGAAAATCAAGGATATCCAGTAGGATTCTGTCTAAAATCTAACAAGACAACCTCAGATAGCATTTTACAGATGAATTGCGGCCATGACTTTACGTGTCTATCTGACGATAGAGATCTTAAAAATTCCATGAGATCAGCATACAACGACTGGGAGAAAAACCCAGTTGCTTTTGAGAACTCTGCAAAAAGCACAGGATTCTCAGTATGCGAGTCCCTTTCTTTTGAAAGCGTAGGATCAATAATGAAGGACATTCTAAATGATTAAAACAAAAAACATAATAGGTGATGTACAAAGAACCTCTAAAAAGTACAATATACTGACTTTCAATACCCACGAAAGATACCAGTCGCAACTGGCGAAAACGGGACATAACTTTTATGCTTTTATGCATGAGGGTGCTAAAGATTGGTACAGTGGACACGCACCGATGCCGGAGAATTATTATGTTTTGCCCAAGAATTCTCTATTCTCCGCGATAAATTTTGACTTCATACTATCCAATAGTAAGTTTGGTCAATTTCAAATCTCTGAGCAAATAAATAGGACACTACAGATTCCCGTGATATCACTTGAGCATACATTACCACTATCTAGCTGGCCGGATAGTCAAATGAAAAGCTATCAAAACATGAAGGGTGATATTGATGTATTCATAACGAAATACTCTATGGGAGAATGGGGGATGGGCGGAGAAGTTGTGTATCACTCAATTGACACAGAACTTTTTAGGCCAGACCCAGAAGCAAAAAGAGAGGGTGTTTTAACGGTTGCTCACGATTTCAAAAATAGGGACTACGCACTAAACTACCAAGGTTGGGAAAGAATAACTAAAGACCTCCCAAGAAAGGTTGTAGGCGAAACAGAGGGTCTATCGAAGCAAAGTGAATCTGTAGAGCACCTTGTCGAGGAGTACCAAAATTCTCTAGTTTATATCAACCCCAGCACACTAAGTCCAGTACCAACGTCTATGCTAGAGGCGATGTCTTGCGGTTGTGCTGTAGTAACAACAGCTACCTGTGAAATGCCCAATATAATAAACAACGGCGAAAACGGCTTTATATCGAATGACGAAGAGGAGTTAAGGGGTTATATACAAAAGCTATTAGCAGATCCCGAACTAGCCAAAGAAATGGGCGAAAGTGCTAGGGAGACAATTAAAAACCTTTTCTCCGAAGATAGGTTTATCGAAGAATGGAACACAATTTTTAACAAGGCTTACGAGGTGAAAAAATGAAGCTACAAATTCTAAGAGAAGGTCAAGACAAAATAGAGAACTACCACCACATAACTGTTACGACAAACAACGTAGATCTAAGCGAAATTGTCAATAACGAGTGTGACCAAATATTAGCTACTGATATTTTAGACGACTTTACCATTGATGCTATCCCTGAATTAATTTCAGCTATTTCCACTAAGTTAAGAATGAATGGGGAGCTTTCCATCGGAGGAACAGATATAAGACTTTTTTGTAAAGGAGTACTGAACGGAATTATCGATCTAAATCAGGCGTCCTCTGTGGTTTCATCTATTAGCTCTGCGTCTTCTCTCGTGACGATTGAAGAGATCGTGTCTGGCTTGGGTCTCAAGGTGGTTGATACCCATATGACGGGAATACACTTTGAAATTAAAGCGGTGAGGGCTTAATAGATGGACTGTGGAAACTGTGTTTTTAAAATTACAGATGGGAACCCACCAATGAGTGGTGGCCCTTGGGGTGGAGGTCAGACCGGATGTGAGGCCGGTAGACTACAAAAGTTAATTGATAGGGGTAAAGCTACTAGGCGGGTAGATCAAGACTCCTACGAATTGACACAGTTTTGCAACATGTTTAGATCTAGTCGGTGGAACGGTGAGACACCTGAAGAGGCACGAGAAGAGGTAACTCTTTCGTTTGGAGTTGTCGTTCAGGACGACCCCTCTAAAACATTTGAAGAATTACAAAAATCTGTCCTTTCGGCAACCTCAGTAGATTATGACAAAGAAAAGGTAAAAATTGTTGTATCCACATCCCCATCCAGAGATGTTGCAAAGTTAGTAAATTTAATCCACGAGTCTCAAAAATCTATTGATAAGGTAGAATTTGTTTCTCACTTACACGATGTCAAACCACTCAAAGAAAAGGACTCGTTTCAAAAAATAGTTAATTACAATTTTTTTGTGTACCTCAAGTGTGGCGACCTAATAGGTTCCGGCGATTTCAAACGGATCGATGAAATATTGAATGATGACCTCAAGCAGATATGTCTCTTTAGGGGCATGGGTAACACTTACTACACACAGTCAAAAGTGGTAAGAGAGATTTATTTAAACCACAACGACTATGATCTAATGCTAAAAGATTTACAAAATACATCTATAAAACAAGGAATGTATCAAGATTTATATGAGTAGATCTAAAAATAAGAAGTTTATAACAAGTCCTCTTGCGGCAGACAGGAAGAAAAGGGAAAGTCCGGTTTCTTTTGTGCTACTTGCTGAGAATCATGGCTACAGGATGAAGTCATATGGTCCGATATCTTTAGTCAAGATTGGGGATAAAACACTAATAGAAAGGCAGATAGAGGCAATAAAAGCATCATTTCTAAATTTTGAAGTGATCATATGTTCCGGTTTCGAGACATCAAAAATATACAACTTCATAAGAAAAACTTTTGGGCATTCTGAAAACATAAGAATAGTGGAGAACCAAGTTTACTTCCACTCAAACTGTTGCGAGAGCATAAGGCTTTGTTTGAACAACGTTACAAACTCTAATATAGTGATATGTGGTGGGGGCGTCTTGCTAACCCCTGAGTATCTACAATCAATTGATCTCAAAGAGTCTTCAACGCTATTTCAGGTTGGACATAGTGACGATGAGTTTGATGTTGGAGTTATAGATAATAATGGGAACCTAGAAAATTTATCATTGGCAGTATCGGAGAACAGATGGACTGAGCTTACTTATATTACCGGTGACTACTTAGTCCAGTCTTTCTACAATACCGTATCAAACCCCGAGTATAAAAACAGATTTTTATTCGAGGCGATCAACGCTTGGCCAAACAGAAGAAGGGTTACACTAAAAGAGAATGCCGGTACACCGATAGTCAAAATAAATACAATTAAAACGTTAAAAAGGGTTAACGAATTATGAAAATAATGTTTCAAAATTACAGCAATAAGCTGTCTACAGAAGCGAATTACTTGTCACATGCTCTGCGTATAGCTGGGGTCAACTGTGAAATTTGGGCTAATCCAAATGTCAGTGCATACGACGCACTTGACTCATTTAAGCCAGACGTAATGGTCACGCACTACAGATTTCTTGGAAATGATGTTATAAAATATATTGAGCGAAACGGCGGGCCAGATTTGGTTCTTAACGTCACGGGGGCAAACCCAGAAGAGTGTGAGTCAATAGAAAAGGTGAGCGAGGGCAAGATAAATATTCCCTTTGTTTTCACTAACGCCTTTAACAAAAAAGAGAAGTTTAGAAAACTTAAGTTAAATGGGATATATCCAGCGGCTGATATTTTTCTTCAAAAAAGACCGTCCGAACCGGCTATGGCTTTAGGTATTTTAAACGAGGGCGATAAAGAGTCTGTAGAGAAAGCAGTGCAGTCAAATAAGAACTATCACCTCTTATCCCTTGGAGGTGGTGAATATACAGATATTGAGACCGATGTGGCAATGTTACATAACTTATACCACTTCTATGAACGGTTTGTAATAGCTGGATCTGTTGAGCTGTCAACGTCTCAGATATTTTTTGATTCATGTTTGGCCTGCCACAAGGTTGACATACTTCCACAAGAGGACTCTGTAGAACAATTTAATAAGTTTCTAGGTAGTATCTTCAAAGAACCCGAAGAAGAGTGTACGGATATCGGTACTCAGCTAAAGAAACAGATCGTAGCCAAGCATACCCCGTTCAATCGAGCAGAGAGATTAATGAGATTTCTTAAGAATGAAGAGGCTGTAAAAAATCTACAAAAACTACAAAATCAAGTTGTAAAAGGCCAATAAGGGGGATATAATATATATGAAGCTACTAATACAATTCCCGACCTTTGCGAGGGCAGAAAAGTTTTTGAGGGTGCTAAATGAATACGTGGAAACGGCTAGTTCGCACCACCAACTTTTCTTTAACATTAATTGTGATCTGTCAGATTTGAGTATGACAGACTCTTATGTGCAAGAACGAATACAATACATTTTAAATAAAAAGTCTAATGTTGATGGCGTGGTCAATTTTGATCAGAGTACGGAAAAAATAAGTGCTATTAACAACCACATAGAGGGTAAAGATTTTGACATAGTTATATGTGCGTCCGACGACATGGTTCCAAAGGCTCATAATTGGGATAACGAGATAGCTATAGCTATGCAAGAGCACTTTCCAAACCTAGACGGCTGTGTTCATTTTAATGACGGAAATACAAATGGAGAACTTATTACTTTTTCTATTCTTGGGAAGGCTCTTTACGATCACTTTGGTTATATTTATCATCCTGATTACAAGAGCTTGTATTGCGATAACGAGTTTACAGAAGAGGTAAACAAGATGTCCAAAGCTAAATTTATTGACAAAGTTATAGTCTCTCATGAACACTATAGCGTACAAGGCACAGAGAATCACGGAGATTTAGACCTAGCGGCCCAAAAAACATTGCACTACTCGGGGAGAGACCAAGTGGTCTTTAACAAGAGAAAGGAACTAGGATTCCCAAAGGAAAGAATAACAAATGACTAGACCATTTGAAGCATGTAGCCACATAGACATAGGGGGGACTAAGTACCCTTATTTAAATGATGATTCGCCATTTATAGCTTATCAGCGTGGAGGAACCTTCTTTGTTGCACAGCCGCTGGAATATAAGAGCGAAGATTTTGATGTTATACCCGTCCCACTCATGATGACCGACGAATGGGATATTATAAACGAAGATCCGGATTTTATTGATGAGCTAAGATCCACCCCCAAAGATCATGTCTTCAACTTTATGGGTCAGACAAGCTACGCTGGAAGGGAAGTGTTTAGAGATTTGAACCTACCGGAATACGTTTTCCAAGAAACTGCACCCGTTTACAACCTTGAGCCATCGGTAAAGAGAGCAGTACTAAAGGACTTTTTAAGGGTTATAGCTAGAGCCAAGTTTGTGTTTTGTCCTAGAGGCATCGGTTCTAGTTCTTTTCGTGCCTATCAATCATTAATGGCTGGTTCAATACCAATTATTACTGGTATGAACGATTACCCATTTAAGAAAGAGATTGATTGGGACAGTTTTTGCCTAAGAGGAGGAGAAGGGCGTAGTTGGAAACAAATCGCAGAACAAAACAGACCCGAGATTGATAGACTTACATCTATGGCTTCATGTATGTCAGAGGATGAATACCAAAAGATGCGTAGTCTCGGAATGTTATTTTGGGACAATTACTGTCGCCATGATGAGCTATATAAAAAACTGGAGGCACTAGTATGAAAAGGGTGTGCTTATTTAACTGCCACTTTGGAAAACTTCCGTCTTGGATACCGTTTTTTGTCAAATCTGCTTCAACAGTTAAGACAGCAGACTTTTGTATTATGACCGATGATCCAGAACTAGATGAGGCTAATAGGTTCTGCGAAGAGTTTGGATTTGCAAATGTTAGGTTTTTGCCTTACACAGTAGCTGACCTCGAAGCTTCCGTTTCCACAAAACTCAACATTGACTATAAAATGCCTAGGGTTAGAAAAATATGTGACTGGAAAACAGCATACAATTTCCTTTTTCCGACCATAGCGAACAAATACGAATTTTGGGGACATTGCGATCTCGACCTAATTTTTGGGGACGTTGACTCCTACCTGAGTGGCCTACTAGATGAGTTCGAGGTAATATCCGGAGACGTTACTAGGCTTTGTGGGCCTTTTAGTATTTATAGAACCGTCCTAGGAGATGTATTTAAGCTTCATCAGTTGTGGTATACCATAATGATAGAGTTAGATCATGTGGCCTACGACGAGGTGGGACTTGATCAAGCTATTAAATCTTCTAACCTTAATGTTTGCTATGGGTTGTCCGAAGGTAGAACAATGCAAAACTACGGCAGTCCGCATCTCCAGCCACCCCTTAGAATCCCAGCCACTTGGAACAACGGCAAACTAACCATAGATGAGGACGGCAGGGAAACGATGTTTATTCATATGGGACACAAGAACCAAATCACTGAAATAGATTTTAATAATAACGATAAATTTAGAATCACGGAAACCGCTATTAAGGGAATAACATAATATGATTGATGAGGAATATAAAGACTACTGCGATAACGTATCTAAGTACGGGCATCCAATGTCACTACAGAGCGTAAAGTGGTTAATCGAATACATTAACTCTAACCAAGGCATTAAAAGAGTTGCTGATTTTGGTAGTGGGTTTTCGTCCTTCGCAATAAGAAAATACTGCCCACAAGTTGAAAATAATTCTTACGACACAGATGCTGAATGGCTTAAAAAAACGGAAGGTTATCTAAAAAGGGAGGGTGTAAATTCAGATAACCTACACACCTATACCGATGATTTTTCAGAGGACTTTGATTTAATCGTTTGGGATCTAAAGAACCAATCATTTAGAAAGACAGAATTTTTAAAGGTGAAAGAGAAGTTCACTAATTCTATCTGTATTATTGACGATTGCCATGATCCAAGCTATATCCAGATGTGTCGCGACCTTGCGGCAAATGATGGGTGGAAACTAACAGAAATAACGGAGGTTAAAGATGAGTTCGGACGATACGTCTCAATCTTGCGTAGATCTTAATATATTCACAAACTGTACAGACGGTTATTCTGATAGCGGAGAACTAATCGGGGGAACTTTTAGAAGTCTTGTAGATGTCTTTGGGGATCAACACATCAAAAACATAAGAGTTTTTATTGATCCGCAACCCTGCGAAGACAAGTTGAACTCTTACATAGAGCACATATCTAGGGCAATTCCCTTAGTTAAAGAGTGTTTTGTGACTAACGGACTTGCTGACGGATACATAAAGTCTACCCAGTATTGTGATACTGACTATATATTTCAGGTTGAACACGACTGGAAGTTTTTACCTACAATAAAACACGGCTTAGGGTTTTTAGTCGACTGTATGAAAAAACAGGACATGGATCATCTGAGATTTAATAAGAGAAATAATATTCACGCTGTTAATGAGTCACTGACAGAAATACAGGTTAATGGTTGCACCTTTTGTAAGACAACCAAAAGATCCAACAATCCTCATATAATAAACAGGAAGTCGTACTTAAATGGTTGGAACGATAGGATTGACCTTTCAAATACGCCCAAGCGTGCAGACGGAATAGAAAATATGATGGTCGGATTGACTGGATATATATACGGGGAATACAATTACCCTCAACAAATAGAACATACAGACGGGAGAACATAATGGCAGACATCTTACTTTCCTTCCCCAGAACCGGAAGCTCTTGGACTAGATACATCCTTGAGTACTTTTCTGGACAATGTGTAGACGGGTATTACGACAAGAAATCTGTAAACGAGACTATTGAACAAAACGGTTTTGAGCCGCTATTTGATGTCGATAGACAAAAGATCTTTTGCACTATGGTACACGACCACGTGGACATTAGGGATATTGACCGTCTTTGTCTATCGTATAGAGATCCTGTAGAAGTTATACCAAGCTACTGTTATAGCGACAATCATGCGAACAAGGCGACACCCATAGAGGACTTTTTATCTAACTTAACAGCGGATAGGCTATTGATGTCTGTCTCAAGATACGCTTCCGCTATATCCTACTTCAAAAATTTTAACGGTGAAAAATACCTGTTAGACTATGACCAGCTAATGAATGATCCCGACAAGGCGATAAAAGGGCTTACATCATTTTTTGGTGTAGCAAGCCCTAGGAAACAAAAAGCCTTTATGAAAAACTATGATGAGCATAAGAATATTATGCTTTCGTATAAATCTATGCCTAAGCATATGTCAGTTAATACTTCCGGAAAAACGGGTGTTATAGCGGATATGTTGCCATCGGATGTTAGATTAATGTTAGAGAGCGTCAGGATATGAAGATAGTAACAATATTCAACTTTCCGAACAGCGAAGAATACAATGACCTTTGCGACTGGTGGTTGAAAAGTGCTCTAAAGTATTCCAGTATACCTATAGAGGTTTGGTACGAAGACTCCATTCATCTAGATCTAGAAGACTCTAGCAGGGTTAGCTATCATAGAAAAGATAGATTAGATATAGACACCGTACTCCCCAATAACCTAATTAGTGACAAATCTAGACACAATGTAGGTTTTAAACTTTATAACCTTTGCTCAGAACCTGAGCCGTTTATATTTATAGATGCGGACGCTATAATTATGAGGGATATAGAGCCACTACTCGAAGCCTCGACAAGGAAGCCATTTATAACGGTAGATCACCAGAATATTCCGGGGCATACTTCGCATATACCGTTTAAGTTCTTGAACAGTGGACTTCAGGTTTGTAGTGATCCAACTATCTTAGACTTTAAGAATATAGTTCATTACCAAAATCTTCACACGGCCTTTCTCTGTCCCGGAACAGACCAAGCGATGCTCTACAATTACTTCAGGTATATTGACTACAATTATACGGACAAGGAGATAGATTGGAGATGGAATAATTGTGCTGGCTTCTGCGACGACTTTAACGAGATTTGTATAAATCACTATTGGTACAAATTCAAACCTTGGACAATCGACTGTAAGGCTTGGAAGAATTTTAAACAAAGGAGAATGGTGTGAAGAAAGTTTTACTAACTGGTGCAACTGGATTCTTAGGAAAAAACCTAACCAAGGTACTATCCAGCCAATACGACCTGCACGGAATTGGTTCTAACTTTGACTTAAGAAGTCAAGAAATATGCAACAAGCTGATAAGAGATGGTGGGTTTGACATTGTGGTACACGCAGCTGGTTCTGTTGGTGGAATCTTAGCTAACAGAGAAAACCCAGGTAAGTTTATGTACGAAAATCTTATCATGGGTGCTAACATAATAGAAGCTTCCAGAATATACTCGGTGGGTAAGTTTATTTTATTGGGAACTGTCTGTGCTTATCCAAAGTTTACACCGGTTCCATTTGAGGAAAAACGGATATGGAGTGGCTACCCAGAAGAAACTAACGCACCGTATGGCATAGCTAAAAAGACTTTAATGAAGCTTCTGGAGACTTATCACGAACAATATAAAATGAACTGTGTAAATCTCATTCCTGTTAATATGTACGGCCCGCACGATCATTTTAATTTAACAAGTAGCCATGTTATACCAGCCCTTATTTTGAAGTTTTATAATGCTATGAAGAACGGTGATCGAGAGGTAAGGGTTTGGGGTACTGGAGAAGCATCTAGAGAGTTTCTATTCGCACTAGATTGTGCAGAAGCGGTTAGACTAGCTATCGAAAAGGATGTAGACCCAGAGCCAATCAACGTGGGAACAGGCAAGGAGATAAAGATAAAAGACCTAGTTACTGAAATTGGTGAGCAGATGGGATATGAGGGGCGAATAGTCTGGGAGTCCGACAAGCCGGATGGTCAACCTCGCAGATGTTTGGACACTACTCGTGCTAAGGCTAGGCTTGGGTTTGAAGCGAAAACAGATTTTCAAACCGGATTAAAACAAACAATAGAATGGTTTTTAGGAGAACAAAAATGCACATAGCTTTTTATACAGACAGTAATGGGGGAAGCCCCCAGAACACAGAAATCTTCAATGCCTTAAACGAGGCTGTAGATGAGCGAAGCATAAAAGATGCCAGCTTGTTTTACAACTATGTAGAATTTAGTCCAGTTAGTAATAGATTTGGTATGTTTAATTCTGCCGACATGTGGTCGTTTACCGGCAACTTAATAGCTACTACTATGGAAAACACAATAGCAGCCGCTAGGATAGTCAATAAATTTAAATTGTCCTATCTTTACAGTGAGCAGGATAAGGAAAGGTTTGGTGTTCTAGAGTTATTTAGACTAGCTAGATCTGTACCAGTGATTGTTACGGGCGAAGAAGACTCGGACGAAGTGTTCAGGCTAACTGGTGTGGAACCCCTAAAAATAAAAGAACTGAGTATTGACGAAATTAAAAAGGTGCTATCATGAAAGATTTTGAACAAAAAGTAATAGATATGTATAATAACGATAACTTTAGCACATATGAAATAGCTAAACATCTGGAAACATATCCAAATAAAATTAGACGAACATTAATAAAACATAACATCCCTCTAAAAAATAAAAGTGAGGCACAGAAAAACGCACTTGAAAGCGGTCGAAGTGCTCACCCCACAATGGGCAAGAAAAGATCTCGTGAGGAGCGATTAAAAATTAGTAGCAGCTTGGTTGACTACTGGGGAGAAATGAGCGATAAAGAAAGGGCGAAACGTGTCAAGATGGCCAAGAAGAACTGGAAAAGCATGACGGCACAACAAAAAGAAAACATGCGTTCTAAAGGGATCGCCGCCATTCGTACCGCAGCTACTGAGGGTTCTAAGCTGGAGAAATTTATACAGTCTCGCCTTGAGAAGGACGGATTTAGGGTGAAGATGCATGAAATGATTATTCCGTCAGAAAATCTAGAAATAGATTTGTATATTCCAGAGCTGAAGACTATAATAGAGGTAGATGGGCCTTCTCATTTTCTTCCTATCTGGGGAGATGATAAGTTGCAGAAACAAGTGAACGCAGACCTAAGAAAAAGTGGAACCTTACTAAGTAAGGGGTACGTCGTAATAAGGGTCAAGTCTCTAGGTTCTGAATCCCTAGCTAAGAAGGAAAGTATTATAGAGCAGGTTTTACAAAAACTGAATTCTATTAAAGGAAAGTTTCCGGCAAGGTCAAAACGTTTTATAGAGGTTGAATAATGATTGAATTAGAGAAGAATGACGATTTGTTTGAACATGTTGAGTTAGAATCTCCATCTACGGTGGATACTAGCGTGAAGGATATAATTATGGATGATGCACCCAATATTACGTCTCCAGAATGGAACGACTACGTATTAGGCTTGTTTGCTGATAATGAACTGTTTGATGGACGGCCCACTTGTGCTGGCCTAAGAAGAGTCTCTGAACTAGTTTTAGGGCAAATTGTTTCTAGTAAACCAACACAGGTTTTTCCTCCATCCACCGGTGACGAGGTTGGAAGAGCCACTGTTATTTGGGAAGTTGTGTTTGGTGACGGCTCCGTTTTCTCCGATGTGGCTGATAGCTGGGAAGGCAACACAGACGACATGTTTTGTGTGTTTAACACCGCCACAGCAGCCACCCGTGCTGAGGGCAGGGCTTTAAGAAAAGCTCTTAGGTTGCGTACTGTCGCCGCTGAAGAGATGACCAAGAAGGATACGGCTAGTATTGTAAAGAGTATTAGCCAAACAAAACGAGTGGAAACTGAGGGCGAGTATGACGATTCCTATAGAATGAGTGATGCTCAGGCCAACTTTATTGACTCAAAATGCAAACAACTAAACCTAAGCGTTACTGAGTTTTTCGACGTTGTGTTTAGCTTGAATGTTAAAAGAAAGATTGATAAGCGTCAAGCGAGTGATGCCATCAAGAAACTAAACGATTTTCAACAGGATAAAAGTTTGATTCCTGATAATATTAGTGCCTACGTAGCAGATTGGAGAAATTAATGAAGGTAAATTATCAAACTAGTAACGGTCGCATAAGCGTCGAAATAGAGGGCGATTCTCAAAGAGACATTTTTGCTGAGATTGCAAGATTTCAGGAGGTGTTTGAGGAGACGGTCTGTGGAAAATGTGGCTCCGAAAACCTACGCTTCGTAGTGAGGAATGTAGATGATAATCTATATTATGAACTGCGTTGTATGGATTGCGGGGCAAAACTATCCTTTGGTTCTCATAAGAAGGGAGGTGGTCTATTTCCAAAAAGGAAAGATGGCGACAACTGGTTGCCCGACAGAGGTTGGGTCAAGTGGAACCCTAAAACTGAAAAGAACGAATAAACAACAAAGGAGAAACGAAGAAGGGGTGGCCGAAACCACCCCTTTTTCTTTTGAACCTTGAAGACTTGAAGACCTAAAGACTACGTTGGGTCGTATAATACCTTAACAGTGAGAGTCCCAGCGGTTTCGAGTCCAGCATCACTGGCAGGTACTACCTTTAACATGTCTGTGGCGTCTACCATAGGGTTCTCATTCCCAGCTGGGAAGTCTCCGCCCGTTCCAGACCAGACATAAGGCTCCCCATCGACTAGGTCTGCCATCTTGGTTGCACCCGAAGCTCCGCCTTTGAGTTCGCAATCAAATCCATCTATCCTAAGATAAACAGACACGGCCTTAGCTTTCGTAGCGAATTCAAAACCGTCTATGTCAATAGGGGTAGTTGCCGTGGAGGCATCGGTAGTAACTGCTTCAGAGACATTCATTTCAGCACCAGAGGTCTCTGTTCTAGAAATCGTTTTTTTAGCGGATGTCCCGCCAGCCGTGTATGTAAAAGCTATTTGGTTTGTATGTGAAAATGCCATTTTATTTGTTCTCCATTAAATAGAAATTAAAGATATTCGACGGTAAAGTACATTCCAAAATCAGTCTTAGATCCTATTTCATTGGGAGATGCACTAATTGCGACATACCAATCATGACGCTTGGCTCTACAAGCCTCTCCAGATTTTGAGATCCAATTCCTATATGACCCTTCTGTCTCCGCGATTGGATCGTCGCTAGAGGTATTAAGACCGCTAGGACCTGGGCTTGGGGTAAAATTCATATCTGCAACAGAAGCGTCTTCTTCATGATCCCAAGTGTTCCATTTGTGATCGCCAACGTCACCCCTAAGCTTTAAAGCTCCCTGTCCAGCAGCAAAACCGTTTTTGACTGGATGGGGACGACGGACTTCATATACTTTAGTTGTCACACCACTGGCGTGATTATTAATGTTCGCTCTATCAAAAATTCTAAGTTTACAGTTTTGAACTTTAACACCGGCGTCGTCAGTATTGTGTTCAAATCTAATATTTAGTGGTGCCATATGGTTTGGCAATCCAGAATTTCCAATAAAAAAAGCGTCATTTCCAGCAAACATGCCGCTTCCGGGCATACCGCCCGCATCGGCTTCTGTCGAAGAATACCTAGTATTTGTAGACTGTACGCCGGAAGACGTACCATTAGCATTTGTTACATAAGTTTGCTGCTGATACTGACCAACGGGCACGGAAAGCCCAAAGCCAGCACCAAAAAATCCTAGACCAGATCCAGCGGAATTTTCTATGAGTGTTGGATCTGCATCAAAGTCTGATTCGAGCGTATTCGTCGCCGCATTACAATGAAAAGTTATTGTAGCCATAAAAATGTCTCCTTTTTGTCAACAAAGTTCTATATATTATACACAAAAACGGTCAAATTGCATTGATTGTAGTTTCAATCCAGTTCTGGACAACTTCAGTGGGGTTTTGAACGTCCGCATATCTATCGGGATCAGTAAGAGTGAAGGTAATATCGTTATGCATATGGAAAAATATGTCATATTTACTATTTGGTGATCTTTCGTCAGACTTAATCTGAACGGAAACGTCCCTACCGGTGTAAACTACGCCAAAATCCTTACCAACCCTGTTGGTGGTAACACCGCCACCTCCTCCAAATCCAAATAAATTGCCAAATCCGCCCAGAATAATTACTGGATCATCTCTGGTGTTTGTAACAGAATCGCTACGTCCAACGTCTGCATCTGCACTCAATTGTACGTACCTACCGGCTGATGATAAATACTTAGGCTTGTGATCTATGGGTAGGCTGGCGTATACTTTGCCATTAACAAAAAATGCATCAAATCCAGTGCCTGCGGCAGCTACATTTCTAATTGCTAAACCGTCTGTGACACCATCTTTTAATTTAGCGTCACTATTTGGGAACACACTAGGACTTATGACCCCCGGATTATACACCTTAATTTTAGAGACAACACCCCTAATCTGTTCACCCGGTTTATTTGGCTTATTTACGGTGATAACTTCTTCCACTGAAATATTGACTTTAGTACCTATGTTGCCTAGTATATCGCCCTTTTTATAGTTCTCTCCAGATGATTTTATTATTAACTCATCGAAATGTGTAGAAGCTTCCCTATCATCTACGTCTGAGGTGTGTGAAGTAGCCGCACTATTTAGATCAATCACGTCACCGCTTGCAAAGGGTACACCAATCTGTCTTTTATAATGCCTGTATGGTAAAAGCTTTCCTACTCTGTCGCTAGTAAAATTCCAGAACTGCTCTGGAAGTATAGCTGTCTGACCCAGCACAACATCCTTAAATACTTGCTCTCCTACTTGGCATGTTACGGGTGTACCCCCATCTGGACCATATCTCGATGGTTGAGGAACTTCTTTTGAAAGCATTCTGTTTGGACCAAGTTTATAGAAGTTATCACTATCCTGATATGGTACACCGTTATCATCTAATACAACGTCTCTGGTCATGATGTTTTGAGTTATTGTAACGATATTTCTTCCTTGCCGCTGCTGAAAGGGCGTGGGAATATAAAGAATTGGATCGTTATTGAAATAGCCCGGGACCGCAGGACTTAGGAGCTTCAACCCGTCTGGATTAAAGTGATGTACGGCAAAATATCTAGGATCATAAATGGTATCTTCCCTAGCATGAGCATGGTATATGGTTGCGAACAGTATAGTGGTTTTGTTTGAATATAGCGTATTAACATCACTACCACCCCAAGAAGGCTTGAGGTAGGCACTCATGGTTCCACGTTTACTCTCACACATCATACCAAGAGTATTTCTAGTGTTAAACGTTATCTGCTGGTTTGCGGCAGCTGTGGCTGTTGCACCTATTACTCCAAAAACATTGGCACCAATATTGTCTCCGGTTTGACCATCTTTAAGATCACTCGGAAAATTAGCTTCACTGGTGTACTTATGTGGATCTATTCCACCATTGTATAAAGCCCCTTTCCACCAATCTCTAGAGTGTGCTCTGCCGCCATACCCCATAACATTTATACTCATACCGTTTTGTTTTAGGTCACCTCTTAGTTTCAATCCTTTTTTATCGTCCCATATTGAATCGAGGGCTATATATCTGTTCCCCCCTATCGTCCCCGCAGTCGTCGGTCTCGTACCAATAGCCGACTCATATGACAACCAACCCAAATTTCTTATAGCTGACAATTCTGAACATATCGGCACTATCTTATTTCCGTCGCTAGGATGATAAAATCTAACGGCTTCAGCGGCTTTGTCTCTTCTATCAAGCTCATCAAAACGCTTCGTTCCGTCAGCACCATAGACATAATCAGAAACCTTACCCCACCCCCCTATAAACTGCGTCCAAGTCCCATATTTTAACGGGCTAAATTGAATTTTATTAACACGTTTTGGTTTAAAGCCATAGGCTGAATCTGAGGGAGAGTATCTCTGTTCCGTCGTGGGTAACGGCGTTGATTTGAAAAGCCAGTGTCTTTCCCTAAAAATATCTTTAACAGCCTCCCGCATAGTCCCGCCTTTAGTGGAAGACATAAGTGCGGCATACGCATGTATATTTTGAATTGGACAGCCGTTTTCAGTACCGGGGGCTGAAAGGGTAGCTATGTCAGCAGGTAGATGCTTCAAGTCCCTAGCGTTATAATGCGTTTCTTGATAAAACATAGATGGAGAATAATACGGCTGATGCGGTCTTGTGAAACTCCGACGTGCTTCCCCCTCTCTGTCATACTGAGTGTCGTATGCTGGGTTTGGAGCCTCTGGGTCTGCCCCAGGAAGAAGACTCTTAAGTTTGCTCCTTGCCGGAATATATGCACCTATTAGTGGACTCATAGGCCCTGGATGGTCTCCCCAAGGCTCTTCTAGAGTAATCAAGTTTCCTTCATTATCATAGTCATTGCGTGTAGGAAGTTGATCCTTCCTCTGAAAACCAGGTGCTGGATCTATGAATGGTTCAGCCGCTGGACTGCTATTTAGGATACTTGTGTTAAAGAGCTTGCTATTAAAATTATTAACTAATGAATAGGCACTTGTTCCATTACTGGCTGGAAATATAACAAAGTCTCTTTCAGTACCCGGAGCATTAAAATATGCGTTAGTGCTGTTTAGTGTATACCCGTCTGGAAAACAGCAGCCAAAAAAACCGCCTGTATGAGCTGATTGACCCACATCGATGTCTCCTCCACCACCAGTTTGTGTTCCAGCACTATTTTGTAGTGCATTTGTTGAAGCTAAGAAATTGTGAGTATGGGTGCCGCCAACAAGGGGGTCCATAAAATCAAAAGATGTGAATTGCCAATAACCATTCATGCTTACCAGCGGTTTTTGACCCTTTTTACTCCACCTTACCTCTCCTGCATCGTGAAAGTCGTCAAAGGCACCTAGCAATCCTCCTAATAAACTCACTCCATCCCCACCATTTTGAACGTCGTCCCAGTAGTAGCTTCTGTGTACAGCACGCTCAATAGCCTCTGGGTCTACTTTGGTTTTTTTTACGGGTAATACGGAGTTATCACCATTCCAATCTAGTGCAACAAAATAGTTGTTTGCGTTGGTGCCCATATACTGAAACTCCCACTTGCCCTCGATGGTAGCATCAACCTCAGAGATTTCGTCGTCAATAATGCCGCTACCCATGTCGGTTATGTGCCATATCCCACCCATTTGAGTTAACATAACCAGTGTGTCTTTGGGGTAAGATTTTAGGGGGTTGTAGTTATACCCCACTACTGTAGCTTTTTCCCTAGACTCCTCCCTACACCCAGAAGCTCTAGCATAATTTGGTTGCCACTGCATGGGGTTTCCGTTTTGCATTTCAATTGGCATACACAGACCACTACTTGGAGCAAAGTGTCTATCTGGATCTCCATCTAGATCTTGTTTTATATCACTATCTACTAAGCTTTCTACGCTAGGGTTATTAACAGCCTGTCTGATTCTAGTGACTACTTTGGCAAACACGTTGGCACTTCCAGATTCCCACTTCTGGGTATATGGATTCCATTTTCGCTCTAGTTCTCCAACAGACTGCTCCCCTGGGTTGGAAGTATTAGCTTCCACCATTTCTCCATCATTACTAGACCTGTAAATCCTACCTAAACTATCTCTTTTGTATCCAGCAAATTTAGGGTCTTTGAGTACAACAAGCTTATTGGAATTTCTAACTTTTGAGTCGTCGTATAAGTATAACTTAAATTTTACCCTGTCAACCTTTACACATTGTATCCCGCCATCAGCTTGATTTATATTAAAAGGAACATCGGCATAAAATTCTAAGAAACCGTACTTGCTAGCTTTTATATCAGTTAAAAATGAATCCATTGCAAACAGGTTTGCGGATTGTAAATCTGGGTGGACGCTATCTGACCATTCGCCTCTTGGGTAGAATCTTCTGAATTGATTAACAAATCGATTCATTTCTATGATTTGTAAAATAGAGCTTTGAGACCCCGAGAAGAAGTTTCTGCCGAACTTAGAAGGAGCTTGGCCGCGAGCCGTCCAACCATCAGCGATACCTTCCCCGTCTGGACTTATGTGTGTAAAGATCACGCCGTCTGGGTCAGATAGGTTCCAATAGCTACCCAACAATAAATCGTCTTGCGTAAAAGCACCATCAAGACCCATGTAGCTATAATCCCAAGCTGATATTGACTTTTGGGCATATTTACCGGTGGCCTCACTTCTCCTCCAAGCATGGAAGACGCCCCAGTCATCTTCATCTTTAGAACCGTGTCCAAGTATGTCATCAATGCTTGCATAGTTTACAGCTCGCCAGTTCTTATAGAACTCTTGCGGGGGAGGTGTTGGGTCTAGGGGGGTATTACCCTCTAAAGTTTGCAACCAAGCGTTTAGATCTCCGGTGGTGAATACACCTAACCCCAAAGCTATCATTCTGGGATGCTCTGTGATTATTGCGTGAAAGTCCGCTACCGGCTCTTTAGAGTTCGATGCAGCGAAAAAATCTTTAGCCATGTCCTTTTCTCCTTTGTTTATGCATTTCGGCCCTGATGGGGCATAATGGATTCCTGTATGGCTCTAGGGTTTGAATATTCAAACGAAACCATATTTGGATGGTTATCTTGAGCAGAAACTCCCGTAAAAATATTTTCTGGTCCAGCTATTGCTTTGTCCTCTAGTGCCTTTTGTCTTAATAGTTCGTCTGGGTATTGTTCCATAGATTCTTTGATAGAGTCTTCTGAAATCATTTGTCCACCAACATCATCTAGAACAAATAGCGTTCTCGGGTTTTTACCCTTCTGTGCGTCAGTAAAGAATTGGTCGTTGCCTTTAACCAAGTCTAAAATCTGTTGCCCCCCATTTGCTAACAAGGATGCAACTAAGTTTTTGTTACTTTGGCCCTTGCCAAAACCCTTCCTTGCTGCGTCATTTGTTTGATCAATAATCTTTTGTCTGTCTCTAGCAATTTTTGCTATCGCACCTTCTTTTTGTTTCTGTAGCTTTCCATATTGTGCAGTATAAAGATCCATTTTAACGGTGGTCTTAACGCCTCCGTCACCAACGTCAACTGAAATGGAGGTTATTAGCGGTCCTTCTTTCTTTAGTGCTGTCGCTATAGCTAGGCCCGTTGGAGCCTCTGGCATAACAAATCCACCTCTTTCACTAAATAATAGTAAACTGTTTGAGAAGTCTGCCTGTAAGGAACCAGCCTCGTTGAGTAGTTGGTATCCCGCAAAATTCCAAGGTGCTAGTTTTTCATCTTTGATAAACTCTATCTTACCACCAATATTTGTATAACGCTCTCTAGGGTTCGCCGTGTTTAAACTAGCCATAGAAAGCCAAGGTCCATAACATCTTTCTTCTGACATTAACGGTATTGCTACCATGCTCGGGTACACGGGTGACGGCTGTATAAAGGATAAACCTCCCTCGGGGGAACTAAGTGCGATACCCTTCACGGCTGCTCTTTGCACCCTTTCCATTTCGTTTAGGTTCTCAAAGGTAAATTCAACATAGTCGGAAGCCTCACCAGGCCACCACTTTCCGTCTTCAAAAAATGCACCCACCTGACCACGAGGAGAACCGGCAGCGAAAGCCTCTTCAAAAGTATTAAATCCTCCAGGATACTCTTCTTCCTTAGTTTGGCATACCACAACCTCATCTTGTAATTCAGGGAATGCTGGTTTATTAAAATCTGGATGCTTTACAACGTCTGCCGTTAATATGTTTTCTATCTGTACTGTGTTGTAAGCCTTCATTGGTCCAGAAGCCCATCGTTGGTCTACCGTTGACTGTATTCTACCGGGCACTGTTATGATGGCATAGACATGGTCTGAGTCTAAATCTCTAAGCTCTGTGTGAACAATCCCATCCCCCCTTCTCAAGAAATCA
The DNA here is from genome assembly GCA_009391535.1 of SAR202 cluster bacterium. Classification (GTDB taxonomy): domain Bacteria; phylum Chloroflexota; class Dehalococcoidia; order Lucifugimonadales; family UBA2985; genus VFHP01. The sequence goes on from VFHP01000007.1 coordinate 95,271, forward strand.
CAATGATTAACATTTTGACCTTTTCCTCCGCCTTCAGCAACGGAGAATATCGGCTGAAGCCTCCTGAGCTTAAACTGGAAAGCGGGACAACCGGTGTCTGGATCTTCTGCCTCAACAATGTCAAATGAGGGTTCACCTAGGTGTAGGTCGTACTCGGTAGCCCACACGGATAAACTTCTTCTTTGCAGTTTTGGTGGTAAGTAGAAGCTCTCATCTAGCTGACACTTAACAAACGCCATCGATGGAGGTTGCCTATCCAAAAGTTGGTTATCAGTCATCGTTGATTGAATTTTGTCAAACGCCATTCTTTTGTCTGGGCGTACATTTGGCTGGGTCTCAATAACGTCGGGAATAAAGTTACCAGCTTTATCCAGTGTCTGCTGAGTAAAATCATCTGTAGGAACATTAGTAAAATCTAAGAAGTGGCTATTGTCATACCTAGCGTAGCACTTGATTCTGTTGCTATCTTCTATAATAGCCTCGGTGTCGATTGGGAAGAGTCCCTGTCTAGCACCCTGTGGTAACTTGTTTGCCGGAAGCGTATTTGCCTGCGTCCTAGATAAAAGATTTCCGCCAATCAGCGTAAAATCAAAAAATCCACCCTGCGGCTCCGGCTTGTAGTTGTAGTTCCACTGCTCCTCGAACGGATTAAAATTACACTTTAACGCACCGTAAGTATATGCGTCTGGATAATTTGTTTCGGTCGCATGTCCGGTTCTTCTATTATTATGGTCTAATATTCTATAGTTGAGGTAAGTTGTAAAGGCGTCTGCTGGTTGGGACTTGCGGTTGCCAACTAAGCTTAACCTAAACCCGAAATCAGAGTTTATTGGTTCCGGCCTAAACCCGAAGGGGCCAGCAGCCTCATTATAAGTTCCATCGTTCCAGTGGACGATATTTGGTTGCCAACGTGTGTTACAAGCTTTTGGTATCTTAACTAAATATTTTTTACCTAGGTTCTCTTCTGCCACCTTTTTGACAAAGTTGTAAACTTTCTTAGCATTGTCTAGGTGATTTTTGGCAGTCTTGGGCAAGTTCGCTATCATTCTAGTGATAGGTGTATCTTTTGGTTTACCGTCACCATCCACAAGACCCAATGCGTTCTTGGTCGCAGCAAGCCTATTGCTCTTGGCGTCTTCTAGGTTCTTGACTATTCCCGCATAATTTTCTTGAAAGTCTCTGGCCTTTTTGATAGCTAATGCTAACGTTTTGAACCTCGGGGTATCTCTATAGCCATCTTTTTCCTCTTCTTTGGGATTGGCAGCTAACCAAGACTCTCTCATCTCCATTAGTGCCTTTTCGTAGTGCTCTATTCTCTCCCTTATATCGTCCTTGGGGATAACAGAAAATTTATCGGGCTTGCCAGTAGTATTATTTAACGATTGATAGTTTGTTATCAGTTTGGTAACGGAGTTTTGTATTTGGACAACACCCGCTTCCGGAATTCCTATCTTTTGAGCACGCTTGTAATATAGTGGGTATCCGTACGGGGGATTGCAGGGACTTGCTGGATATCCATCAGCACCCATATAAGGCTTATCGGAATTCCAAACAGATCTAGGTACCGCAACGGCAAACTTTCTCTCTTCAAAACCCGCCACGGCCAAATCCAACTCATCGCCCTGTTGAAGGCCCAAGGTTGATTTCCAGTCTCTTAACGCTTTGTTTATTTCTGGGTTTGCGTTTGCAGCAGCCGCGTATGTGGCACCGTACTGAGCAACGTCTTGTATGTAGGTCTCGTTATAAGAAAGTAAAAATTCTTTCCATCTTTCAAAGGAAACCAATGCCGCCCTCAGTTCCATTTCTGTGGCAACATAATAATTTCCAACGCCGTAAGCATTAAGGTTAGAACTATCCAGAAGTATCTGTTGGTACGAACCAAACCCCTTGGGTATTGTAACGGCCTTATTATCACCTAAGAAACCGTAAAATGGAAGAAATTGCTGTTTTAAGGATGTTTCTAAGGACCACTGATCTTTTTGTAGTTGTTCAACCTTATTTGAAAGACCAGCTTCGTTTCTTCTCTGCTGTAAGTCGTCTCTATCTTTATTGCCCGTGAGGAATACCATGTCAACCTTCTGAGCACCAACAACAAACTTATCTGTAGTAACGTTTGATAGTTCAAAGCCAACGTCTTGATTTTCTACATGAACACCTCTATTTTCAAGACCATCTAAGTATTCTTTGATTGCACCATACTTGGGTTGCCTAGTCTTGTCAATTGCATCAATTCTTATTATACCAGCAACCATTTCCGAAGTCTTACCGGCTCTAGCGAGTATGTTATTTCTTTCATATAAATAGCTACAGGCGGGATGATCTATCACTGGTAAAAGTGTAACATATAATTCGTGACTAATAATATCACAGAGTTCTTGTGCAAAACTTAACATATCCAATTGATCGAAGTCAACAAAATAACCCAATGGGATCAAGTCGGTAGGAATGCCCGTGAAGTCAACGACATAATTAAAGCCTCTAAAGTTCACAACGCCACCAAACCCAGCCTGAGTGTACTCGCTGGGCATTGGTCCATCATACTCAAATAGCGTTCTTATTGCTTGAGATATTCTGTAGAATGGTATACCACGAGAGGATCTTCTAGAAAAGCCCTGACCCGTTATTGGGAAAAGCACATCATCAATATAATACTGATCTAATAAATTAGTGACAACAGGGAGTCCGTTTGCATCTAGTTTACCGATATGAAGATTTGCCGGTGGTGGGGAACTTAGGTCGGGATCTTCAAAACCGGCATAAATAGAAGTGCCGTCTGGGTTCAGAACCCTTTTAACAATACCTTTACCTAGTGCTCGGGTGTCAAGATCACTTTTAAGGTCATCAGTAGGATCATATTCTAAAAATCCGTAGATATTAAAGAGATTTTTATTGTTGTAGGTAGTTCCTTGATAGTTGTTAAATATTAAGATTGCATTAGACAAAACTTCTCTGGGGTCAACAACATTTACAGAAAACAGCGGGCTACCTCCAGCCCCCCTGTTTTGCGTATAGCTTTGTAAGATACCGCCAAAAGCAAAGTGATTTCTTCCCCTATCAAACGTTCCTAAGTCCCACAGTCTAGACTTATCTATAACCACCTTCCTATCTAAATCTACATAATGGTAAGGCTCCACCTCTTCCAATGGTTCGCTATAACTAGATTCTGGAAAATCCTGAAAATCAGCCAGTGTTTTTATATTGTATAAATCGTCAAAGGTTTTTCTAAACGCTTGTTCTACCGTGGCTGGGTTCTTACCAAACTTAAAGAATACGGGGGAACCCACAACCGGTGGTGCAAACATGTCAAACTTTCCGTTATGATACGGGTCGTCACCAATCCCCACTTTATAACCGTCAGACCTGTTGTATTCGTCATTAACGAGTTGACAAGATAGGGACGAGGAGGTGTCACCAAATCCAGCGTTAAGGTTAAAGTTGGTGATAGATGCACCCAAAAAGGTCTGCTGTATAAACCCTTCGTTGTCCACTGTCCATCCACCCACAGACAGAGAGCCGTTTTTCCCCTGCGGTAACACATGTTTTTTGGGCCAAGAACCCTGCGGGTCTATTGTTCCGCTAGTTGGAATAGTGCTATAATTATGATCAATTGTCATCTTGTTCTCCACTTGCAGCTGGTGCCTCAAAGTCAGCTGAAAATCCTTCAATCTGTTTCATAGTCGAAATAAAGTATTGAGAAATATATGGTATGGTTATTGGGGGAGCAGAATCAAAATTCAATCTATAGTGGTGAACATAGTGATTGAATACTGCAAAATCATCTATCTGTGTAAATTTTATATCTCTACCGTTGGAGAAAGGAACTTTATCTCCGGTTGGTGAGAATATTGTGCTTTTATAATCTGAATCATAGAAACCTGAATTGGGTGACTCTGGATATGTCTTCAATATCCCACTAGCGTCCCACCACTCCTTCGTAAATTTATCGTCAAGGCCCAGTGGGTTTTCTCGGGATAAAAATTTCTCTTGATTTGGTGTGTCTGGATTGGGGTGGGGAAAGGGATAGTTGATCCCACTACCGTTGTCACTTCTTACCGTAGGGTTAACACTTCTATCTTGTCGATAATCAAAAAAGTGTGCCTCACCAGACGGCAAAACTCCAGAAACGGGAGGTGCCTGTTGTCCACTACTAAGGGGCAACAAAGGGCCATCGTCTGGATGAAAGTCCTTCCATTCGTGTGTCATTATCTATCCAACTCATATGTAAATGATATATTAAAAGAGTAAGTACCTTCCTTGGGATTCCAACTTTCCGATGGGGGAGAAATGAAGTACTTACGAATACCGGGTTCACCCTGTGGGCTAAGTTCCTTTAGTAGATCTGCAATCTGGGTAGCAGTTGGTTCGACAACACTGGGTTTTTTAAGGAGTAGCGTGTCTCTCTCTGACCCATAGGGGATTTTAGTATAGTCCATTGTAAGGTTAATTGATATATTCCTGCTATATTCTGACCTACCGCCTATATACTGTAAAACTGGACCGGTTTTTCTACCCAACACTGGTATAACAGCAAAAATGTCACCGGGATAAGTATCATCTACCTGTATTGACTCAGCTATGACTCCCGATATAATATTCGTTGGCCTATTGTTAAAACCTAGGCTGTAGGTAATCTGACCATTATACTGATTCGTTCCTAAACTAATTGACACCGGCTGCGAATTTAGCTGTACAGCAACTAAGTTATTAGCCCTTTTATAAATATCACTAGATATTCCAAACTTTCCGCTGTTTGATATTTCATTATATTTCCTTAGTGCGTTTGTATATGCACCGCTAGCGGCAGTCACTATCGAGTTATCAAATCCACTTGGTGATATCTCAGACATTCCGGTTATTGTTCCGTCAATGTTGACGTTTACAAACGGATCTGTATTGGATGTGGACGTAGACATGCTATAATTTTCATTGGCTAAACCACTACTTAAAAGCCAATTTTCTGTCACGCTATAGGTTCCAGCAGTTTCGTTTACCTGCTCTGTTCTTACGTGGTTATAACCCCTGTATGACTTAACAAGATTTATTGTGCCACTGCCTATAATTCCGGCAACGTTTGGGTAGTTTCCGCTTGGATTACTGGAGAGTTTTCTTAAGACAAAATCTCTGGCTTGTTGCCAAGCCGGTTTGGAAAGTTTGCCATCTTCTTTGTAAAAAGTTTTGCCCGTTGCGTTAATAGAGTGTGATATTCTATAAGACCTTGGATGATCAACACTTTGGCCCTGCTGATCATCTACCTCCAACCCCCAGTTTTCATCGAAGCTTTCTAAGAAAGCAGACCCAGGATCTTCTAAAAAGTCTGATAGCTCAAAAGTGGTTGTTAAGTCGCCGCTACCCGCCAAAGTTGACTCAGCGTCCATATAGGAATCTGGGCCAGTACCTCTAAGTAAAACGTCGGCCTCTAAATTTATAGTATACTCACACTTATTTACATAGTTCCCCTCGGTGAAGCTGATGCTTGTAACTCTCGGGTTACAATACAATGTCGCCCCGACCTGATCATAGATGTCAGTTATTTCTATCCTCTGACCATCCTGTGCAAATAAGGCTCTTAAAGCCCGCTGTTTACTCAGTAGGGCGGAGGCAAACCTGTTTTTAACTTGCTGCCTAGGTGGTCTACTCTGGGCACTTAGCGGTGTCTTGTCAAACAGGCCGTATGGTCCAGTAAGCTCATTTGATCCTACAACAGAGCCGGGTTTTAGATACGCATAGGGGAGATCTGTTTGTGGGTCTAATGCTAGCGGCGAGCCTTCGTCTGGCAACAGAGTCCCCGTCAACGTTATACTATACGTAACACCAAAATTCCCTTGTTTATTTTTAAGGGTGTTTGTAGAGATTTGCACAAAGGGTGTAGGTCTAATGTTACACTCTTGCGATGGATCGTTTTTATATCTAACTCTAATAGGCATTAGTAACCCCGTATATTCAAATCTAGGTTTCCGGTTGTCTGTGTAGAAGTAAGGTTCAAATTAAGTATTCCTGACGAATACCCGCTAGGAACAGCCATAAACATATTCATTCCGCTTGGACTTCCATTAAACATTCCAGAAGGAGTAGTACCAAGTGCCCCAAATTGGTACATATTCACACTATTATACACATTTGCGGACGGAGCACCCGATAACATGAGGTTCATATTATCTGTTACAACGACTGGACTTCCGGAAATATTCAAATTCATAGAACCTGAAGATGGAGTTCCAGTGGCCAATACAAATTTTACGGAATCTACATACGGTCTATGGGAAACAAATCCCTTGGTGGAGGGGTCGAATCCAGAAACCTCTAAGAATGCATCTCCATTGTCATTTGTTATAATTATACCAGTGACTAAGTGTGTGACACTATCACCAGTTACGTTTTGGTAAACTCTCTTAAACAGATTTTCAGCCGCATCTACTTTTTGTGCAAATACATGAGCATCCATCCAGCTTCCTTCATTTGGAATACTAGGCGTTTGTTCTCTCAGCATTGCGTCGAAAGTGTACGCACTTCCAGCGTTATTTAGCCCGCTTGTGGGGTGATTTCCGCTAGTTGGCCAATCGTGATAAGGAGAACCTCCTACCAGTGTGTATCCACTATCGCCCCTTTTGGCTCTATCAATACAAACTGACCAGCCAAATCTATCATTCTCAGCACCGCTAACTGATACAACATACTCCCCAGGTGATCCAAACTTAGGCTCATAATCGGATTGCCCCCTATCATTATAGCCCTGAGAGTAAAGTTTTTCAGCAAAAATCCAATTTTTTGTTCTATTTGCAAAGTCTACTAGCTCATTTCTAAAGTTAAAGACAGCTCCATTGTTCAAGACCATTGTCCCGCTTAGGTTATCAAATTTGTCTACCCTAACACCAGAGTCGCCTAGGTCATAGAAACTATGCTGTGGAATGTCATATTCAGCATTAAAGCTTTTTCTTTGGAAAGCAGTGCTTAGGCCATTCTCATGTATAACTCCACTATATATGTGGTGATGGAGTGTTTCGTAGTCGTGGTTCGGAGCACCAACAGCAATCATGTCATAATCTATAGCAACAGAGAATCCAAAGTTATCAGATCTCTTAGCGTACTCTTCTATGAACGATGCGTCGTCTATGTTATGACTACCCTTTTGTTGTGTTAAAGCCGTGGTTGCATCTCCCCCGAAATCATATATGCCGACGTTCACACTGCTAGGTTTAATCTTAGAACCAAACTCCCAAGGTAAAAATTCGCTAACAACGTTCTGGCCACTGCCGGTTTTCTCGAAGTGGAAGGCTGCACCGCCACCACCATCCTGTGCTAACTCTAAGCCATCGGTAGGTTCATCAACCTTGATTTCTGACCACTGCACAATACCGCTAACACTAGTTCCGCTAGAAACAAAACCATTAAACGGAGAGCCTACAACAAGTTGATTATCTACTAGGTCAACTGAATAGCCAAAAAGATCACCCAAGCAGCCGGAGTAGTAAACATCAAGATCTAGATAGTCTGTATTATTCAACTTCATTAGCTCGGGTAATCCTCCGCCAACGCCAGCATCTAGTATATACTTTCTTTCTTTTCCTTCCGGTATCCCTAGTGGGTTCTGAGGCCAATCAGCGTAATCGCGTTTTGGAGGACCAGTCTGAACATAATTCAAAAAGTCACCACTGAACTTAGGAAATACGCCGTAATCACTCTTAGCGTCGTTACCCCAGTTCCTTATTCTTTGTTTAATCTCTTCTGATTTTATTATTTCTTTTGGTCTGCTTAGATCGCTTGGGTGATATGTATCCTCGTTGTCGTAAAAGGTGTCTAGACTTCCTACTGCTCCACCTAGACTATATAGAGGTTCTGTCATGTTTGGAATCATACCTGAAACCGCATGATATTTAGCTGGACTACCTCTTTCTGGACTTCTGAGTTTTTGTGTAAAGTAGAAGCTTCTACCTTGAGAAGAGACCGTTTCTTGGTCGCTATCATGGTCAAGAGGTGTAACACTAAACACGAAGTCCTTCCCACCCGCAAGACCACGTGTAGCTTCTTTGCTAGGCCTACTGGGGTATAGGCTTCTAATAAATGCTTGGTTGCCCTTACTCGTTTCGCTACGATAGTGTGAGCATTGACCTTGTATCATTGTAGAGTCGGAGATCAGTATAATCTTAGATCTAGATTTACCATTCGGGAAGCTTGAGAAGTTTTCGTACTCTTCTGCTACGACTACAGGTCCATCTTCAATCAACACATTTCCGAAGTTTTCACAACCCTCATCGGTTTCCGGTGGGAACGGACGACAGTAATCATGGCTCTTGTGCATAACGGGTCTAGAAACAGCTGGTATAACCCTGCTACCACCTGGGAATACCGTCCATTTTTTATCGTATTCAATTCTATCTACTAGTTTTTTCTTCTCAGTTCTCTTGAAGTTTATGCCGCTATCAATAGGAATTGGACAACCCGAAACTGAGAGCACTCTAACTGTTTTAGGTGTTGTATCGGGTGTTAGTGGGTCTCCCTGTATTTCACCTCTACTTGCGGCAGAAAACTTAATTGTTACTTCTTCACCCCTAGCAACGAAGTTAATATCTGTCCTGTAATGAGGTGTCATTGGTGGGGTCGGGTCAAGGTGAAGACCAACTCCTCCACTGGCGTCATCACCCTCTTGGTCAAGCTCCCCTCCTCCTTCATTCTCTGAATTGCATTTATCGTGCAGCGGGAAGTAGTCGCAAGCTGTGGGTACACGAGATTTGATACCCTCTATCTCAACCAGCAAGCTTTCTTTTTCGACAGCTGTTTCAGACACCCAGTCAAAGAAAAGTTTATATCCAGATAGGGGAATTGTTGGGAATTTTATTATAGACTGTCCTTCTATCTTCCATATTGGGTTAGGTATGTTGGGTATATGGGTGAAAATTGGTTCATCATAAAATATTATATTCTCGTAGTTTGAACCACCCGAGATAGGAACAAATAGTCGTAAATCATTCGCAAAAGATGTATCACCGCCTCCGCCCTGAGCGTCAGGTACGTGTCCACGCCACAGTTCGTTACTCTTATCGGAAACCCATAACCCTGAAACACTTGTGCTATCATTGTAAGCGGGTGTGAAACCGTAGCCATCCTTACATCCGGATAGAGGCTCTGTTGACGTATTCGTAAGTTGTGCTTGCTCGCTGTTACGATTACCACGTAGTGAGTATGGTTTCAAGTAGTGCGAGTCTGGGTCAGGTGTAACAAAGAATTCGCCATCGTTTGGCACAAAGAATGGCCTACTGGATATATTAAGTTTTTCACAAATCTCATTTACATTACCCGCATAAAGCTGTGCTTTTTGTTTGTCCGCAGCGGTATAGGTAATTATAAGTCTCTTCTCGCCAGTATTCATCCAAGTTTTTATCTTTTCAACTTCTTTGTCAGAAGGTAGCCCTTCTGGATTCGCTATCCAAATAAAGGTAACCTCTTGGCTTATATCTCCGTCTGCCGGTATAGTCATATTTTCTTTGAAGTATCCGCCAAGACCACGACCTTGGAATTCTGCCCTGAGTTTACTAGCTAAAGAATGCTGACTATCCGCGTCATCTATTTCTCTATTAACATAATAAGCATTTTTAAGAGATGTGTTGCCAGTCCATCCTCCTAAGTGCCACCCACGAGGAACTTCATTACAGTCATACTTTAGCATGTTTATGTAGAATTCTGTGTTCTTGTCCTTATTCTCAGTTGCGAATGTTAAACCTCGTCCACCATCGTCTTCTGGCCACTGACTGGCTAATAGGTAAACCTTGGAGTTATTAAACGTACCGTCTTCCTTAACGCCAGACTCAGACAGTGCCAGCGTCGAAGGTTTGTACAAATCTTTTCGTTTGTAGGTTATAGGTTTGTCTGGATCGTAGGTTTTTGCTACCCCCTGAAGTATTCCATCTCTTCCATTCTTTGGATCTGGATCTACTAAAGCTCCTAGATTAAACGAATTAAATGTTCCTTCTAGGTTGGAATCCGAATCTTCTTTAATCTTAAACGATTCTATAGGTAGATGTTTTGAACCTTCTGGCTCCCCAGAATAGTCAGCAAAAGGTGTGAACTTATCTTCAATAATGGTTTCATAAATATCTTTAAACTTGGAACTATACCCAGAAGTGTCTGGATATGTTATTACTCTAGCCGGAAGGTGTTCGGCGGTTGTTAATACTGGGACAGGCTCAAACTTTGGCCTGTTAATTATCTGTAAAGGTTTTGAGTCGCAGTTGGGTGTATAATTAGCGAAGTGTAAAGGCCAGCTTTGTGTATAATGCACAACGCGACACTTTTTCCCAACGGTCTTAGTGCATGTATCATGCCACTCTGCTCTTAGGTCTCCGCTATTCTTTAGAGGAAACTCGCAACGTTCGTTAACAATAAACTTACTACCATCGCAGTCTTCACCCTCTGGGCAATCCATGTACTGTTCGTAATCTGAATAGCCGTACTTTTCAATATTGATTCTGATATCGCCTACACCGCGAGCGTAGAAATTATCTCTCAGAGAAACAGACCCCGCACCATGTTTGGGTTGTAATGAAGGCGTAATGTTATATTTATTGTCTAGTTTATCTTCCTCAGATACACAATCTGGTAATGACATCTCCTTATTCTTGGCTGCGGTTATACGCATATGCGAGCCAAGCTCTTTTAAGATCTTATTGATTACATCATTAGATTTAGAGTAAACGCCGTTTTCTTCCCATACCGGATCGTTCCCGACCAATACTAAGTGTCTATCACCAAGCACCAGCCAGTTCTTAATGTTATCTATAATTTCATCGCTTACTGCGTCTATTTCTGGGGTAATAATGAAAGCCAAGCCCGCATCTCTAGGAATTTCTATTTCAGAGAAATCCATTCTTCTGAAGGTTTTAGTACCGCCCAGATCATCTCCCGCACCAAAATATAAGCCCATTTGGTCGTAGAAACCTTTAGATACCTCGCTTGGGTGTAAAGCTCTGTCTAAGTTGCCAAACCTACCAAACTCTACAACACCGCTATGATCAAATGTTTTTCTAGCCTCAAACATTCTAACAGCACCAGCGTGTTGATAAGAAGCCCAAGTGTCTAAAGTGTCTGCATAAACGTTAGCGTCTTCAAATTCATTAAATGAGTCGGTGGGAGCACCAAACGCAACAGAAGATCCGTCGTCACTAACGGCTGTACTCCACCCAAGTCTAGACGTTGGTGCAAAGAAGCTTGGTAAAAACTGTCTAGTTCCAACGTACTTGATGTTTCCGTAACCGTATTTGTGGGATAGTTTATAAGGCTTTGAGTTATTGTCTACTCTAAATTGTAGTCTTTCAGAAGGTGTTAAGAAGTCGTAAGCAGACTCTTGTGCTTTAAGTCTACCAGACTCGGTAAAAATTGTATGGAAGTGCGAGAGACCGGCATTCTTACTATTTGTTACTAACCAGCCAGAAAGTGCGGCATAGACTCTAGCTTGTTCGTCGGGGTCTTTCTCGTATATCCTACATGGAGAATTAGTGAATGGTGAGCCAATCGATATGACTTCGCTGTTAGCACTGATTCCAACGGAGTGTCCAAATCTGTCATTAAACTCTCTACCATAAAACAGATAGTTTCCATTTTCATCTGGTTCCATTTCTTCTGCTACAAAGTCTGTAAAGTTTTTCGGAGAAGATATAATCTGAACACAGTTGAAGTTGTCCCTTTCTTTTTCAAACACATAGACCCTACCCCCAGAGTGTGGAGGAATTTGAAACTGGGTTATGTCATAAGCTTTACTGTCACCCCACTCTTGGCCAACACCACTCGTTATAAAATCTCTATTCAGGGTGTCATTAGTCTTTGTTGTAGAGAGTCTTCCTGAGTCGAACGTATCCCGTATCAAATTGACGGTTGTAGTGGCCCAGTTCTCGGAAACCCCAAGAACCGTATTAAGGTGACCGCTGGCGTCTAGGTTTGTAGTCTGATCGTAAACGCCACTCTCAAAGGTGTACTCGTTGTAGAAGTTTTCAAACTCGTCGTAGAGTGAATGAACAATCCCATCGCCGTCTGTATATTGTAAGGCACCAGCTGTAGATCCAGACTTTTCTTTAAACATACCAAATATTGCTGGTGTTCCATCATAAAGTAGGCTAGTGTTATAGGGGAACGCCTCTAGGAATGCCGACTTCATACCGGAAACCATCCCGTTAAACACAACCGGTTGTCCGGCTCTGAAGAACTCAGAGAGCGTACCTTCTCCCCCTAATACTCCGGAACCGACATCAACAAGCAAATCAAAATCATCAAGCCTGTTGATATACTTATGTACGAACCAAGTATCGTCGGAAGGAACTTCTGGGTAGTTTCTTCCGGCAAAGGTTGTTTGCAGTACTATAGTCTTCATGTCGATTTGCGGATAGAATTGCTGAGAAGCGGGTAAGCATCCTAAATCGCAATCTCCATACCAAGGTGCGGAGAAATATTTCCAAAGAATGTCAAATCTCTTGGCGGTAGAAGCTATTGTAGCGATATCACTCTCTTTGTACTCAAACAGGTCTGCTACCACCATTGTTCCGCATGGTACTCCAGACGTAGTTATCTCATTAAACTGTCTTGTCCACTTAGCTCTAGGAGCACCGACAACAATCGTCTCAACATCACCGCTTACGGCCATGTCTAAAGAAGATCCAAACTCTCTACCTTCTTGACCGATCTGCCACTTAGCACCGGAAATTGTAAAGTTATCAAATTTCAGTAAGTTTTGTACCGTAAATTCTATGTAGTCTTTTCTGAATCCGGTCGGGAGCATTAACTGCTCTTCTAATTCCCAACTAGCCTTTTTGCCAGCTACATCCACCCCTCTTCTGTATAAGAATACTGAACCTCCAGAAGGAACACCAACATGACCGCCGCCGTATTGATCGTACTCAGGAATGGTGATTTTTGGTGCAGAAATAGCCATTAGATCTCCCTTTACGGAAACCTTGTAACCATACTTATCTGCAATGTTTCTTCCGGATGCGACTATCGTCTCAGGGTCTATGCACAAGTTGCTAGAAGGTGGAACTCCGCAGGCATCATCACCAATCAGCTTAACCCCAGAGAACATGAGGTTTTGATCACAGTCCGATGTGCAGCAGCCGCTATCGTTCATTAGGTCTGGGCCACACATACCATATTCCCATTCCTCAAAAGTTCTAGGAACTTTAATTGGATCTGTGGAACCCGTCTTTATTGTTAGTTCGGTAAAGTACGGTCTAGATGGTAGTAGTTGCGTGAACTTCCTGATGCCGTAATAGTTACCGCTATATCCTAGATCACCAGAAAAGTTTCTAGCTCCAGAATTAGTATATGTATCCGTTGCTCTGAATATTCCACCGTCGTTACATGTAGCCTCTCTCCACGTAACACCATCAGTGATCAGTGCTGAATCAAATGCTTTTCTGGGGCTATCTCCGGTGCAAGACCCATAACCAAAGAGGTCTACACCCCTGATCTCATTCGATGCATCAATTTTAGCTAAATAGTCATCTTGTAATTCAATACCTGTTCCATAGTTATTGTTGTTCCACATACCATAAGCAGAGCCAAACCCTTTTGACCCCACATTATAGCTGGCAGTATAAAGGTTCATTTCTCCGCTGTGTGGCGTATCAGTCTCGTTGAAGCCTAGGGTAAGTGGGAGTGGGTTGCTACTAATTATATTCGGAGCATTAATGTATAATGGTATATTGTTATTAGTTCTAATCTGTTTAAAGATTGGGACACCTATAACATTTAGATTAATCGAACCACTTACCGGTCCAGGTTCTGAGTTCGGCAGCTCGTTATGTATGGAAAGATTAAGTATCCCTCTGATACCTGAGCCTGAACCTACCGCAAAAGTAAACAGGTTTAATTGATCTAGTTTTGGGTCGTCAGTGTTTAACATGAATAGGGGAACATATGGACCCCTTATTCTTGAATTGTCTACGTATCCATCGCCATTTTCATCCCAATCCGATCTTCCGCCTGGGAAGAATACATCACCGGTAAAGTCTTGGTGGGAGCCGGAGAGTCCCAATCGTTTTGCCTCCGTCTCTGCTGCTTCAGATGTGGCAAATCCACTTGGATATGTTAAATACTTATTCTTTATAGAATCGTCACCCTCCGAAATCCGATCTATCGGTGTCGGAATGGAGAAGTTAAGAGAGCCAGAAACCGGTGTAAACGTATAGTCCGCAGGGTCTGGCATAAATAGATTCAATTCGCCCTGTGTATTGAATTCCGGCGTATAGAGGATCATAAATCCTCTCTCGACGTATTGACCGCTAATATTAAGCGGTAGCCCAGAAGGAATTTGAACATCTACCGGTATCGGAACGTTTATTCCCAGATTTAGCGTGCCAGAGGTGGGTACAGGTATTTCTGGCAGGTTCAAGTTTAAAGTGCCAGAAGGAACACCCAACGCACCCACAGTGTACAGATTGCCTGAACCAGATGTGGCACGAGAAAGAACGTTACAATCAGACATTCTTACATGAGATGAGTGTAGTTGTATTTTAGACTCAAACGCCTTGCCCGAAGGATAAACCAAGTCATACTGAACAAACATATCGTTAACGTCTTCGGAGAAGTACTTTTCTTTAAACTCTGTTTGTCTAGGTTCCTGCGGGAATATAGCCCACTCTTCATCGGTGTCAACAAGATCGTTGTACGTAAAGGTTGTGTCTAAACGCATAACACAGCTAGAAGGTTCTACATTATGTATCTTTCTATTTACCAAGCCCCAGTTGGGTTCATCCTCGGTCCAGTACGGGTCTTGCTTTTTACTGTACAAACTAACAACTAGCCTTGGTCCCTCTTTGCCATCACAGTGTGGCCAAATGATAGAATGGTCTGTTGTGTGTTGAATCACACTTTCAACAACCAAAGCTCTCTCTGAGAATTTGTATCCTGCCGGTAAGCTCTTTGTTATTCTTCTGTTTACAGAATAGAAATGGTCAGGAACATCACTGAGGTGGAATCTCAAGAAGTCGTTTTCTATCTGTGTGTGATAGGAGACTCTGGGGTCTATACTTGAAGGTAGGGATAAATCATTCCTAGAGGAGTATCCGGAGCCATGATGTTTTATATCAAATATAATCTGTTCTCTATTTGGGCGTTTTTGCCATTGGTCAAACGCTATAGAGAATTCACAGTATTTAAAGTCGCCAATCTGCCAATCGTGGAAAGTGTTTTCATTGACTCTGTCCCATAAGCCAAACTGATCATTTCCGTGTGGTACGCCAGAATTAAAGAACGTTACCCGAAGATTATCAAAGAAGTCTTTGGCAGTTACCTGCTTGTATGTCCTGTCAGCATTTGCTTCAACAATATTCGTACCGGAGCCATAAAGAGTATCCGCTCCAGAACTCCAAGTAGATACACCAAACTCACTAATAAACCCATTTATTCCAACGCCAGAACCAGCACCCCAACCTAAAGTCAGACTACCATTTGTGGGTTTTTTATAAAACTTACTTGAAGACGCACGAAGAAGATGTGGTGCGTCATAGCTTGGGTCAAAGTCTCCAGATTCGTAATCACCAAAATAATTTTCCGCATCCACATATAACTTAAGACCACTGCTTTGATGATCGTTATATGTCAATAATATATTTAATGGGTAAACGTATCCACTGTAAGGTATTGTGTCAATAACTTCAACTATTGAATCATCTTCATCGTCTTTAGCATATGCACACAAGAAGCCGTTTTTATAGCCCAAGGCAAAGTCTAGTTGAGACGGCGTGTCCCACTTAGCAAACAATACACCGCTATTGAATAGGTTGTGGCTTTGGCCGGAGATACTAGCGTCTGGGGTAAACCTAGTAAATATGGCAAATCCGCTGGTCGTATCAATATTGCCGAAGTTTATGTTTCCGTGAACCCCAGAAACCCTAGCAGTTCTATCGAAGGCGTCGGCAATTTTTCCATACATTGGGTCGCCAACAAAATTAAACGAACCCTTGGATAAGGATGTCCAGTCTGTGGTGGTGTAGTTGCCGCTATAACTGGGTAAATGCTGCTGGAAAAGTGTTCCACTAGCAAAACGCCAACCGACATTGTGGTATATATCCGTATTTCCAACCATGAGTCCGCTAAGGGTACCCATAGGATTAGTTACATCTGTAGGTCCAAGATCTGAAGATTTTATATACTTACCGTCTACTTGGTCAAACTTGAAGTAACCAGACAGGAAGGGATAATCTATGATCGGGTTCTCAAACCCAAAGCTAAATTGATCTGGGTCGTATGGCCCTCGAACAGTACCTTCTGCACCACGCCATCTCCTTGCATAGTTACTCTTGATTGTCTTAGGCGTTCTATACGAGTGAGGTATATCTAAAATCCTAGAAAGTGGGGCATATCCAGAACCAGCATTCAATATATTGTCAAGCGGCCCCATAGATGTTGGGAACAGGGCACCTTCACGTCTACCATCTTGAGCACGGGCGACTGGTCCCCCATATGTAGACATGTTCAAACCGTCTTGTGGTTTGTATCTAACACTTAGAGAGATGTGGGCTATCGAAGCACCACTAGGAATTGGGAAGATATCTAAGTAAACATGTTCTAACAGAGAGCTTAATGTATAATCTCTTAACATCCCAAGTTTATCAACGTCGGGGTTGATTTTAAGGGGAACTTCATACAGTTCAAAATCAGTACCCGTAACCATAGGATATTGCGTCAGCTTGTAATGGTCATTACCGCTAGATGTGAAGAAATCATCATGCTCAGAAATAGACCTACCACCTAAAGCAAATTGATTGGAATTACCTTTAAAGCCCGAGACAATGGGGTATTGACCCTGCTGTGTGACAATTAGGTTGTTTAGGTGAATACCGGAAGGGTCTTGTATAAAACCTCCGGATGGCGATGTTCTGTTAAGAAGTTTATCGTCGCTATATCCTACTACGTCTAATGCGTAATCCCTAGACCCAGCTTGTTTTTTAGCTAGGACTTTCAAGGTTAGGGTGTCAACACTAAAGAACGATATATCTTTAACGTTGGTGTCTACAGAGTTTTCTACATTAAATGCACCGCTAGGTTTCCACCAAATATTCTTGGTGCTTTGATCAAACGCAAAATTGAATGCACCCTTAGATATATCTTTTACATTAGCCTTTTGGTTAGAGAACTTGATTGTTAGCTTGCCAGAATCTGCAACGCCTCCACCCTCAGCTGAATCCATTGTTATATACTGAGAAGTTGCATTATTTCTAATAGCAGACAGCATTGTGTCTGCATTGCATTTATTTACATTAGTTATATCAGAATCGGAAGACCAGCTCCACACACTGCTAACAGATGGCCAGATGGTAGAATCAAAATTAGAAAGAGGTAAAAAGGACGGTAGGAAATCTTGTTCAACCCTTCTTCCTTTTGTAGGAACTTTTATGTGGATTGGCAGATATTGCTCTCTTCTAATGCCTATTCCACCGCTATTACAAATTTCTACAGCCGAAACCCTAAACGCGTCAGTTGGGTTGATGAACCTAGACTCTTGTGTGGAGAGGGGTGCTCCATCTAGGGCTAAATAATTATTTCCGTCTTCATCTGCTATAATCTCTGGAAATACAAAATTTTCCTCAAAGCCTTCATCAAAACCAAAATCAAAGGCGTCATCTAAAGAAACAGCCCTAACGCTAAAAGAGAGAGAATAGCCACTGCCTTCATAAAGGTGGGCTTTTTGGGGACGATTCCAATCATAATAATCAGTGAAAAGGTTATATTCGGGAGCAGTTGAATATGTTCCAAAATTGTTATTTCTGTCTGTAGAATCACCACGAAGACTAAAGTCTTTGTATTTAATGACGAGGTTGCCGGACGGATCAAGAAGATTTATATTGTAGACGGTATATAATGGGGCGATCCTAGACTCGTAATTGCTAATGGGTGCAGCAATACGCATGTGCAGCCTAGTGTGATCCGGTCTAACGGTGAAGTCTGTGAGGTTACACTTATATTGGAATAATCCCTCTGTGTGTACAGAATCTGGTATTATGAAACTATCGGTACCATCACTCAGTGTGGACGCGTCTTTCTGGTCAAACATCAAACCATCAAAAACGCCCTCATCTATAAATGTGAAAAGATTGCTTTCCTCTTTTCTTGGGCCGACAAAAGAACCAAAACCCTCTTGTATGACTCGGTCTCCCGATGGGAACAACTTCTGCTCGCACCTAAACAGTCCAAAGTCTCCAACAACCTTGTCTGTAAAACCCGGATCAAGGACTCCTTCAGCTTCCAACGATTCTTTTACTGAATATGTAGCGGTGAGATCAGGTAAAACACTACCCTCATTCATCACCATATTTTTAAACCGAACATCTATTATGAGTTCAGCTCTTAAATATTCTTGAACTTCGTCTTCTGGAAAAGTAGTTCCACTCAGCGTAAATCCATCAGCGAGGGACTCTCCGACGAAGCCTGTAAATTGCCCAGTAGATATAATCTCGCCAAGCTCGTTTCTGAAAACTACTGTAGCATCACTCTGATTATTTTTGATTAGGTGGGTTATATATTCATTTTGTAGAGGCGGTAGTATAAATGTTACTGTCGTGACTTCACCAGATCTGACGGTTTGACTGGGCCTCAAGTGAAATGAGTATATTGTGCCGGTTTCTAACGGTTGTTCGTCAGGTTTAATAGATAAACTTGCACCCAAATGAGCCTTATTTATTTCAGATGTAGCTTCTAGAAGTTGGTCAAAAGCTTTCGCAACAATCGCGTCTGGACGTTTTATTAGCCCAACGCCACGAAACTCAAACGTGACCCCTTCCTCTAAAAGAAATGGGCTTAAACCAAATACTAAAATTGTGCCGTCAAGGTTTTTCCTTTTTACATCATAGTATTCAAACTGCTTACCCGTAAAGTTTTCCCTAGTAACAACCAGTTCCCAACCAGCTTCAATAAAATCGCAAGACCCATCAATATTTTCAGTGGGGCTATTGATAGTAACTTCGTAATAGGGGCCGGTACCGGTAACCTCAACGTCTGTAGAGGTGCAGGATAGCTTCTCGCCGGGTGAGGATATTTTTGAATCCTCGCTTTTGATATCAGCAACGAGAGAGGCTTCTTTGAGTGTCATCTCTGCTTCTAAGGAGCCACCTGCTGGACAGGTCTGCTCAATGCCTTTTATGCAGAGGCACTCTAAACTTTTTAAGAATTGCTGTGACATCCTAGTTTCCTAATACTGTGTTTCCGGTTTTGAGATCTCCAGAGGTGTTTGGCTTGGCCTTCTTAATTTGTTCACCAACCTCATTTAACAGTTCTGTCTTGATGTCCTCTTTCATTGTTTCTAAGAAAGAAGCACCATTAAAGTTTACATTAACATTTGTAGGATCTAAGGCTACTTGGAATTTAGTACTAACAAGTTTATCTACTGTTGCAGCAAAATCTGAGAATACATTCTGTAGATTTGGTATAACGCTAGCTAGCGATCCAGCAGCAGCTTCAACGCTGCCTCCGTCTTGATAGTAACCCACAGAACCTCCATTACTCATGGCGACCGCATTAGAACCACCTTGACCCCTACCGTTCATAGCTCTTAGTATTTGTAAATTATTGCCCCTTTGGACTGCGTTGCGGTTTACTACAAACTCTCCGGGGGTTAACATGGCAGGCACCGTATCTGTACCCCTAGGCACAAACATTCCACGGCTAGCATAAACCATTCCACCACGAGCTAGAGGTTGAACA
Organism: SAR202 cluster bacterium; assembly: GCA_009391535.1. Lineage (GTDB taxonomy): Bacteria > Chloroflexota > Dehalococcoidia > Lucifugimonadales > UBA2985 > VFHP01. The sequence goes on from VFHP01000007.1 coordinate 114,951, forward strand.
TTTCTATTAGATATAGCCTCTACCTCCCTACTGAATGTCGCGTTTGTAGCATTGATTACTGCGTCTTGAATTGCAATTTCTGCTTTTTCAAACTCTGCCTGATTTTGTGCTAAGTCACCCATGACTCCAGCGAGTTCTCTACCCTCTGATTTTATTGCTTCCTCTTCGGCAGTGGTGCCAGCTAACAGTTGTGCAGATCTAGTATCATTTATGCCAACCGCACCCAAGCTTAGACCAGCAGCCTGCTGCATCTGTGCGTCTGAGAGACCCTGCCCCTCTAGTGTTTTAAATCCTGCACCTAAAGCACTAGCACCAAACAGACCGGCTAATCCGGCATCCCCAGTGGCCAAGGCTGCACCAGCACCAGCGGCGGCTTGACCGGAAATAAACCCTTCTACATCACCCGCCAATAATTTTTCAAGAGAGCTTTTTTCTGCTGCGTTCTTTTTCTGAACTATTGCTAATTCTTCTTTGAGTAAAGATACTCTTTGTTTAGTAAATTGTATTAATGCTTCGTTGGCACGTTTTGCTTCCTCACGCTTGTCTTGTTGTACGCCTTGAGCACCAGCGAATACACCGGGTCCAGCCTTATCTCCTACGGCACCCCTCACCATAGTGTCTGTAAACTGCATTTGGTTTTGTGACGTAACTATGTTACTTAGTTGCTCTCCCGCCCTTCTAATATCAGCGGCACCACTACCCCCAAGTTGAACACCAGCCATAGCACCAATATTATTAAACTGTGCGGTTCTAGCCTCGGTTCTCTGGTCTGTGGTTAATGCTGCTCCGCCAAAGGATTCAAAGATTTTAGCTGCTTCTAATTGTATATCAATGGCCTTATTCATAGCCTGTGCAGCTTTAAGCTCTAGTTGCTCACGCTGCTGATACAGCTTCGTCATTGTGGAGTTGTGCTTGTTTAACAACTCTAAAGATTCGGTGAACCCAGCCGCCTGTTTGTTGGCGTCTTCAGAAATACCCCCCAATAACTCAGAGATGTCTATGGTAGCAACATTCTCATCTGTAATTCCTGCTAATCTACCTTCTATTGCAGCCTCCATCGATTTTCTTGTAGCGTCATCTGCATCGTCAGGAATGGCGGCTAGTAATCTTTCTCTAAGTTGAGTCTTTGCTTTTTCCGAATCACTCCTGCTAAAGTCGCCCTCTGTTATAGACCCACCAATGTTTTGAGAGAATTGATTGGCAGCTCTTGCTACATTGGCTTGCCCCTTAATAGAAGATGAAAGTGCTTTATTGCCACCGGCAGCTGCTAGCAACGCTTCCTCGCCCTGATCAATTGCAGAAGAAGCATCAACACCAATCGTACTTTGTGCGGTCTTTATGCTATTAATGAAGCCTCCAAGCTCAGAAGAACCAGTTTGAAGACCATTTATTAGATTGTCTACAGCCGCGTTAGCACCACTGAATGCAGATGTCATTTTCAGCGAATCAAAATTGGCTTTAGCAAGTGCTTGTTGAGCAACCCTCAAGGCTACGGTTGACTTAGCTAGGGCAACATATTGGTCTCTAAGTTCTGCGTTGCCTCCAGCCAACTCCTCAGCCATTGCAACAGCTTCCGCCTCGGAAACATTTCTTGAGGCTATAGTTTGTATGCTTGCCCTCATAGAAGCGTCTAATTCCGCCCTTAACTTTTTCTGTTCTTTGGGGTCCAGATCGCTTATTTGGCTTCTAGCTTCTTGAGCATCTTTGCTTATGTTGCTACTGAGAGACGCAACGTCTAAATCGCCTTCAGCGGTTCTAAACGCGGTGCTTCCCTGTTTACCTATCTCTTCCATTGTCGCTTGAGTATTTGACACGGCTACCTGTGTGGCGGTCTCAGCTTCTGCGGATTCTTTTCTTTTTTGCCTTCTCTCTACGAAACCAGATGGGTCAAAAACCGCCTCAAAGAACCCGCCCGCAGTAAACACTTCTCCCATCCCCTCTGAAAGAGCCGCCTGTCCAGCAGCTTTTGCGGCACCTGCGGTGTCACCACTTTTGATCGCTTGTTGTTTTTCTCTTTCGGCAAACTGGCTCATAGCACCCGTAATTGCAGAACCAACACCAGCTATCGCATTCATGCCCATTCCAACGCCACCAATAACGTTAGCACCCTTAGCGATTCCCCTTCCGACACCACGTGCAGCTGAACGGCCTAGGTCTTTGATTCTCCTACCGAGAGCTTGTAGTGGTTTGATGGATTTTCTTGCGTCTCTACCAAGAAGGTTAACAAATCTACCAGCACCCTTGAGGCCTCTACCCATCATCTTAAGGCTTACGTTCAGACCCTTGCTCGCCCTTGCTGCATTTCTCGTCTTTATAGCGTTGAGTGACCACCCTTTGGTATTTTTTATCGTCATATTGTTGGCTTTTATCAACTTGGTCCTGTACGCATCTGTCTTGCGTCCAGCGTTATTCATTTTTGCACCAAGTTCTCTCAGACCTCTGTTGAAAGAGCCAAACTGTTTGCCTAAGATCTTTAATCCCCTTTTAGATTCTGCTTGCCTAGCTGCATTGGCTTTTCTTGCTGCTAGTTCAGCTTTTCTGACTCTTATTGCATCTTTAGAGGACTTCGTACTTGCTTCTATCTGTTGGTCAAGCTGATCTGCCGCCGCTTCCATTTCCCGCATTTCTTTTTCGGCTAGATCAAAGCTAGCTTGAGCGTCCCTAGTTTCTTGGGCCACGTCTGCCATAACTCTGTCTATGGCCTCTAGCTCTGCCCTTAACTTAGCAGCCTTCTTTGGGTCTGCTGTTATATTACCACCTTTGTCATTTTTGCGTTTACCAGTTTTTGGATTGATACCTTCAGCGAGGGACAGTTCTTCTCTCTTCTTCTTTATTCGTTTTTTTGCTTCGGGGCTGGTTACTTCTGCTTCTCGTGTTTGTGCTCTTTCTAGTCTTGCCTCAATTGATCCGCCACCTGAATCCGACATCATTCTGCTTTTTGCTCGTGCTCGTAAGTCCTCAGCGTCTGCCGCCATTGATGCACGCTCTTGTGAAGCTGCATTTATATCCGAGATGGAAGACTTTTTATCAACCATACCTCTGCCTGTGCTGAGATCGTATTCTCCGGCTAGGTCAACCTCTGGGCGACCAGGATCTCCAGCTGCACCCCCAGCAGCCTGTTGTGACTGAATATTGATTATAGCAGAACCAACACTGAAGGTGGCTTGAGATATATCACCCATTGCAGATTCGCCACCCACCGCCTTTGACTCCGCTTCGCCAGTGATAACTGCGTTGGCCTGTCTCTGTTGTTCGGCGTCTGCTTTTGACTGTGCCGTTGCGTCTGATTCAAACTTTCCATCTGGCCCCGAAGCCCAATTCTGGATAGATTCGCCAAAGTTCTTCATCTGTTTTGCGACTTCTTTAAAGACGAAAAAGCCAACAATAACTCTTGTTAACGCTTTAATAGATGATTCAAATATAACCGTGTTCCTGAACATCTTATCCGAAGCTTCTTCACTCTTATCTCCGAAATTCGCAACTGCTTGTTGGAAAATACCAGCAACAGCAGCGAAGCCAACCGCCCCGCCCATCGCGAATTTTTGGACGCCAACGGGTCCACCCTGAGCGAATCCGGTAACACCCTTGGTGTTCATTCTGTTAAGATTGGCATAACCAATGCTCTGGGCAGCACTCTTATTGATAACAAACTCACCGGGAGTTAGAAGGGCAGGAACGGTGTCGGTTCCACCAATGCCGCCACCCGCATTTTTTCTCGTCTTTGTCATAGCTTGAAGAGCAGATCTTTTTTCTGCTGCCCACTGCTCACTTCTAGCTACTTCTTCGGCTATAACATTTTTTCTTTTCTTTGTAATAGAATCTTTAAGGCCATCTTTTCCTTTGTATAACATCTTCTTAGCGTCTGTCGGTATATCAGCAAGCTTTTTAGCTACTTGAGAATCTCCTAACTTACCAGCTATTTTGCTACCAATACCATTAGCGTAATCAAAAGCGGCATTTGGATTAGCTCCCTCATCTTTAGATTTTTTAGTTCCGCTTAACTTGGAGGAGTCTAATAGTGTCATTCCAGCTTCAAACATTTTACCTATCATGCTGGCGGCACCGACCTCTGCGATTGTATCGTTGGTAGCTGGCGATATCTTAGTTATACCAATCAATCCACCCACCCTAGAGCCAATATTGTTTATACCCCTTTTAATACCATCGCTGACATCTGATAAAATATCGTCTTCAATCGTGGCTGTGTCTCCATCGACGGCTTTTAGCGGGAATCCATACGCAGTAGTGGTTTCTGCATTTTTATTGAACAGCCTCTGCATACTGTTTTTATTTGCCGCTGGCAGATTCGGATTCCACCTGCCGCCTTTTAAGAATGGGGTTCCAGCTCCTGGGTCATCGCTGAAGTTACCGCTCGTGCCCTTCCAGTTTATGCTACCTATGGCTTTGGAGATTGCAGCAGCTTCTACCTTCCCCTTCTCTATCATTTCTTTTCTACCACTACCAGAACTACTACTGACAGCTAATATTCCAACTTCGCCACCTTCAGCAAATCTATTATTATTCATAGCCTGAAGTCTAGAAGCACCCAGCTTCTTAACACTACTCTGGCGGATAACAAACTCGCCGGGGGAAAGCATAGCTGGCACAGTGTCTCTATTACCCGTACCCGGAACCAAACCGCCCCTATTGAAACCAAGTACTCTACCCCCATGATTTTTACCACGGATCGCAGAACCTATGCCACCCATGAAGCCGCCCAAACCACTCATTAACTTTATGCCCCCCATTGTGGCTAAAAGGGGTAATAGTGGTGCCAACGCTTCGCCAACTTTTATAAGAGCACTCGCAAGCTCTAAAGAAGTTCTAACAAATATTTGAAAACTAGAACTATCTGTAATGGTACGAACGAGGCCTTGAAATTCTTCTCTGACTTTTTCTATTTGAACAGCCAATGCCTGTTGAGCGGTAGCGGCGTCTTTGTTGAGAGAGTTTCCACCGTCTACAGCGGCGTTATATGCAAGCTGTGCTGTTTCAAACTGTTGTAAAAGAGGAATGACTTTACCAATCTGACGGAAACCACCAAGTTCTTCAGCGATTTTAACAAATCGTAAATCCCCCTCTGCCAAGCCAGATAAAGCTTCAGAGAGTAGCTGTGCCGCTTTCATTGGGCCAACAAACTTACCTTCAGCATCAGTAAGCTCAATACCTAGTTGTCTAAGGTATGATATAGTTTTTGGACGCTGAATACGTGTAAAGATAGTACGTAAACCAGTACTAATTGATTCAGCACTTTCACGAGTCGTAGCACGAACACTTGTAAAGATGGCGAGGAGTTCTTCTAGAGAACCACCGGCAGACTTAAAGACACCACCAAATCTACGAACAGCACCAATGAGGTCACCAGATTCAACAGCAAACTGTCCAGCAACAGCATTGATGGCACCTAATTGCCGTTCTAAGGCACCTACGCCCTCTCCAAACTGACGCAAAATAGCAACGGCACCCTCAGCCGTGTTTTCAATATTATCGAATGTAGCGGCTAGTGTGGTCTTGGCAAGAGCGGCTAACGCAACCTCTAAATCATTAGCTTGAACACCAGCCTGAGCCAGAATTCTAGTAACCTTTAATAATTCAGTGCTAGATGTACCAAGTGAAGAGGCTAGACCTGTGATGGTGTTTTGTAGACCCTTTAGCTGACCCATAGTCTTTCCAGAAACTTGGGCAATCTTCACCATCTCTCTCTGAAAATCGATGGCTTCTGATATAGAGTTTGCTAGCGAATTGGTCAGCAGACTGACGGCCCTACTAGCCACAGTAAATGCAGCAAAACGCTTTGTAGCCAATCCAAAGCTTTTCCCCATAGATTCAGCTGCTGTCGCCGCTTTCTGGGTAGCATTAGCTACTTGCGTTATCTGCTTCTGTGCCTGTGCAGCACCCTTAGCACTAACAGGTACAGTAACACCACTTGAGAGCTGTTGCCTCATTTGGGTTAGTACTTGATTAGTGTTTCTAGGTGCTTGTAGTTGTAACTGTGCAGTCAGTACAAATTTTGACATTGTTTACCTTTGTTATGTAAGACTACACTATCCAGTTAGCTTTCCGTTGCCGGTTCTTTCGCTTCTTCCAAAGTCTCCTTTGGTGCCTCTTTTTTAGTTGTTTTTCTTCTGGTACGCTTAGGTTTAACTATTAAGTCATTGATATAATTTTCATTAAGATCATAAAACCCCTCTGAATTAATAGTGTTACCTTCTCTGTCTACTCTATTGCCATCTTCATCTAAAAGGTAGCCTTCTTCGTCTATTCTATTTCCCTTGGTGTCAATTGTATCCCCAGTATTGGGATCAATCAAGCTTAAATTATCGTCTACAAGCCCGAATTTACTGAGGAACTTGTTTTCTGGTAAGTTTTGCTCAAAAGAGGAGTCTAAATTATAAAGTATTTCCCCCAAGGCTGTTGCAGCTGCAAAGGCAATTTCGTCAGCACTTTGATTATTGTACTCCTCAAAAGAATTATACACGCGAGAGCCGTTTTCATAGAAAGTACAGTTGGCCACCAAAAAATCAAACCTAGCATTATCAGCTAAAGATTCTGCCGTATTTTCTTCAAGGGAGATACGTTCTGCGATCAACTCCCTCAGCTCCATTCTGGCCTTTCTAATCTCAACAGCGATGTCTCGCCCCTCAGAGACTTTTGGCTTGCTTTTACCGTCTTTACCCGTATATAACTCACGCTCTAATTTTACTATATCTCTAGTAATGTCATCTTCCTCTTTGGCCTTAGCTTCATCCCAGATACCACGCTTCTTCATTAAAACGCCAAGCTCTTTTTTGGTAAGCACATCATCTTGTATTGCTTGGTTCCAAGCTTTTGATTTATGCCTATCTGCCAACTTTACAGTCTGGTTATTTGGTCTTTGTACGTAAATTTTTACTTCTTTGCCATCTTCAAATGTTACTGTTTTTTCTACTTTGTTCTTTAGTTTAGCCATCTTGTCCTTCTCCTAAGTCTTGGTTTCTAACTGGAATGTTATTTTGGTATCTTAACCATTTTACGTCATATTGAGCTAACTCAGCATCTATATTTCGTGCTTGGGTGTTTCCTTTATCTAAAATCTCAGATCTGACCTTTTGAAAAATTTCATACATCATTTTTTGTTCTGGGGTCATTTCCGAACTATCTGTAGACCAGAGGAATGAAAAGTGTTCTTCTATAGAACTAAGCGATCCAATCATGGTGGTCTGTACTTTTTTCTTTAATATTTTTGAAAGCCTGTCTTTAGAGTCAACTCTATATTTATCCTCTCTTACACTTTTGTACTCTGATTGCTTCCGGATGAGGTCATCGTAGTTATTCATCTCTACCTCCTAAAATTTTCCTTAAATTGTTGATGTTGCATATTTGATAACTTAATCTTCTGGTCCCTGAAGTCCTTGTCTTCGGCACCACCTTTGGCTTTTATGGTAGCCAATCTCTCTTTCTTTATCATCGACGCGTTAACTGAATTCATACTCTCTATTGTTTGAGCCTCTTTTTTGGAGTCGGTAAAAACATAAATTTCGTCAGAGTTAGAAATCTTCTCATTTTGAGTTCTTTGTTCTAGCTCTGATTTTGCTTTTTCTGATTCCGCCTTTTTCCTCTGTACAATAAACCAGCCGTCCAGCATGTCGTCGTCGTTTATGACTTCTTCAGTTGGGCACTCCATAGACTCCTGAACATTGTCATACATCCTAGACCAAATAAGTAAGCCTTTCTGGTCTAAAGACAAGAGTCTTCCGTCTGGATTTGAAAACAGTTTTAACTCATCTTTTAAGATAAACAGTGAACGCCAAGGTTCGTTCCTAGCTAGCTCTCTTGTTTGTTTATCTGCTAATATCTGCACATTATATTGGTGGAACAGGTCGTACTGATCAACAAGATCAAAATCTAGTGGTTTTCCCTCAACAAAACAACACCTCTTAAAGATCTCGGCAGCTTTGTCCTGTAACGCAATTCCTTCACAAGTATTAGTAAAATAGTCTTGTTTCTTTTCTCTAAGCTTCACTAGGGCTTTTTCAGCGGCCCTAATATATCTTCTAATCTGCTCTCTTAGTTTTACATTGCTCCTAGCATTAAAAATTTCTATCTTTAGCTTTTCTATCTCCTTTCCTATATCTTCTATTTTTTGATCTTCTTCGTCAGACCATAGACCCTTTTCCTTGAGCCAATCAATCATCTCATCTTCAGTCATGAAGTCGTCGCCTCTGGATCTATCAAACGACTCCATAAATACTTGATTTGCAAAGAATTCGTCCTCTGCGGTGGGCGTTAATATTTTTACGTCAAAGTCTCGTAGTTTGACAATATAAAACCCCGCCCTAATCCTAGATACAAAATACTCCCGTTCATATGGAGTCATGGAGAACCTCATAGTAAACGGGAGTATAGATGTTCATAATTAATTTCCTTTCCTCTCCCCCCTTCTTTACTCGCTATCCTAAGTCGCTATCGCAAATAGGGGGGAACGTCCACCAATAACAAAAACTTATTGGCTATTAGCTAAAGTATAGGTCGTCTGGGAATGCACCCTGACCAACATTATTAGCGTAACTAGGTGTGCCTGTTCCGCCGTTCTTCAAGCCACCAAAACCAAACGGGGCAGCGTTGTGTCTGATACTTTGAACGTCTAAGTCATTAAAGTTGGTATAACTATACGTACAGGTTGCATTTCCACCACCAGCATCTCCACCACCATAACTTACGCTGGCAAGACGGTTTTTAGTGCCTAAGTCAAAACCATACCCCTGTCTCACGCAAAGGAAAATATTTTCATTTGAGGTATTGTTGCCGGAAGCAGTGGTGGTATAAAGACTTGGATCACCAAACTCATAAGCCTGAACAAAGTCGCCGGAACTAGTGATAGCTTCGATTTCGCAAGAAACTTCAATTGGGAAGTTAGCAGGACGAGCGTAAGGAGTTTTTCTACCAAGTTCCAGAATGTCTTCACGACCAAAGTCAGTACTAACACTAAAGCTTTGTACGTGAACCCTATTACTGCCATCGTCATTAAGTGCGTTACCGTATCCACTTCCCGCAACGCCCTTGATGGATTTTGGAAGAATACTTCCACTAATAAGTACGTCTTCACGCCTTACAACACCGCCACTGGCCGATGAATCAACACCCATGAGTGGCTCATCGTTACCGTCGAAATTAACAACTGAGCCGTCTTGAATCTTAACGTCAGAGCCAGTCAACCACTGCTTGTTATTACCAACCAGTGTAACAGACTCTGTAGCATTACCGTCTACGGGGATCGTATAAGAGATACTGCTGATATACAATCCGGAACAATAAACCTCAACTTCGGGTTTGCCGCCATTGGCCGAAGCTTTAGAGACAGAGTTTGCAGACTCATCATAAATGCCCAGTCTGAGGTCACATCGCTCTTTTGAACGTGCAACCAAGCCGCTTTGTGAGCCATCTACAATGCCCGTGCTCGCCATGTGATATATAAGGGGTCTACCATCGAGTACCTTCTCTAAGGTTACTTCGATATCTGGTGTACCTTCGATGTTTTCATAAATTTCAATCTGGCCAAGCTCAAACGCCTGCTCAAGATTGAAGTTGGTCGTCATTCCTACGCTCTGTAGACCATAGACCATGTCAGTACCGTTTGTACTTTCGACACTATTATCGCCATGATTGGTTATGGCTACGGCTTGGCAGGCGTAGAATATTCTGTCATTACTACTCATGAGGGATCTCTCCTTTACGTGATGAAAAAGATTATTTTTCTAATAAATTATACACAAAAACTAGATATTTGCCTTTATTCCTTCAGTTGTCATCCTTACTACGCCCCCAAAAACGTCAGATTTAGCCATTATCATCTGTTCTATTCTGGCATTTGTAAGCCTGAGCCTACCTCCGGGGTGTGTTTCTACTAAGTCTGGGTATCTCAAGGCACTGGGTACCACAGACCCTTTGTAATCTAACGGAAAATCAGAGTCTTGATTTATAGAATTACTGTCAAATAAATGTATTGTTTTATCGTTCTGTAATGAGATTATATCTACCATCTGATTTCTGGTGTATTCGTCTTCTGCTATGCAGTGAAATATTACATCTGAGTAGACGAATTGACCTCCGCCTAGCTGATATCCTTTGAACCTCCTAGTCGGGACAACTTCGATAGCAATAGCTGGTAGCTGTAATCGCGTCTCTGTTGGTATGTCCCAAGCTCCGTTGCTAACTTCATTGAAATTACTAGTGGGCTGCAAAGTGCTGGTTTGTATTTCTCTAAGCCAAGGAACGTTATTTGCATAAACAACGTTGATGTACTTGTAACTGTGTTCCGCTTGTACTTTAGAACCACTTGGTATGGCAGAGTCAAATATCACTCTACCGTTAAAGTGGTCTATACTGTGTGCATATTGTCCTACCCCAGAGGATGGTTGAAATACGTCATTTACGTAAACCCCCGAAACTCCCAAGTGATTGGCGTCTGAGCTAACAAAAGGAGAGTCCATGCCGTCCACGGATATGCCAGTTTGCCAAACCCAGTTTTTTCTAAACCCTTCCCAGACTTGTCCTAAAGTATAAGAATCGTTTGATGATAACCTTAATTTGCTATAATCCTCACCGTTAGGGGATTGTTCATTAAGTGTTACGTTAAAGTAGTTACCTTTGTCTAATAACGCCCAATCAAAAAACTCAACCAACCCGTCCTGTATATCATTGGAAAGGGTGGATGAATTTATGTTTTTAAAACCTTTGAGTGGGCTAAAAAAAGACATTATAAAAATAAACCCTTTAGTGCGTTAATTATTTGTTTTTCTCTGTTCTCTAATGCTCTTGTCACAAAGTTATTGTCTATTGTTCCGGAGTAATCTGAGGGAACCCTCCAAGCCACACCGCCAACCATAGTTCCGCCTCCGGATCTTCCGTCATTTCCTGGTTGATATTCGTAGCCGCCTACAATTGCCGCCGACCCCATAGTTAGTAACCAATTTAACCAATGTAAGCTTTTACCGCCACTAATTGTTACTGTCTGTACAAATCCTTGCGGAAGCACCAAGAGATTACTGAAATCTTCTGGTTGAATCTTAAATGTTATTAAACCCCTTAAAGTGTTGTCTATTTTACCAACTTCCACGATAACACTTTCTGAAACAGCAGACACTATCGCTGATACAACTCCAGATGAAGTCCCTTTTGGGATGCCAAACTGTGCGTTAAGCGAATTTACTACACCGTCAGATAAAAGACTTGTAATTTCATCTTGTTCGTGTAGCCAAGCGGGAATCATACTTTTTATACTTTTCTCGACCTTACTCCTGTTTTTCGCAACCCTTATATTTAATTCTTGTGATATCGACTTAGATATCATTCCAGAAATTCGTGTATTAGATTCTAAAATTTTTAGTGAGATGGACATTAGTCTCTCTCCCAAAAGCAACCAAAGTACCTATCTTGCCGCAACCCCATTGGAAAAGGCTCGCCAAATTTTTTGAACCTCATCTCTTTTTTATCTTTTATGCCTTTGTGAACTATTAGCTGTTTTGCCCTCATGATTTTGTCTAAATCTGTAGCAAAGAAAATGGTTTGTATACTATTATCTGGTATAACTATGTCCCCACCAACTTTAACCCAACTCTTGCTATCCCAATAAACCTTAATTTTAATGTCTTCGAGTTTCTCAACTTCTTTAATGACTTTATTTTCTCTTTTATATATATTCGTATCTCTCCTGTGCGAATTGATTGATCTATTACTAGGTATATTGTCAAAGGTGTTGGATATCTCCTCTACCTTTTCTATATATACTAATTGACAGGTGACTCCAAATATATCAAATGTGGAATCAACTACATCGTAATATTTTGTAAAAACGCTTTCTGGAATGTTTACTGGCATTTTTATTACCTATACTGTTATTTCTAGTTTTGGTGTATTTGAGTCTGAATCGTCATAAAACTCAAATCTTGGCAAAGCCCAATAGTCTGGCGGGGCAGTTTTCTGGAAAAACGTTAACACTATGCTATTCCCTGTAGACCATCCGGGCCTATCCACAATCTCCTGAATTACAGTTTTGATGTCAGGGGATTTTACAAATGAGTCATTACTTGCCGTTCTAATGGCTCCGTCGTCATTCCAAACAACTTCTGCTGTAGTATAGATACTGTGATTAAGGTGCCATGGGGCTGTTGGGGCAGCTTGGTTGTCAGCATCTAAGGCGGCAACATAAAAGGAATGATTTCCTGTCCAGCCTGAATAACCCGTTTTGTATAGCGAGAGGTACGCACTTTTAATTGTTGCCCCTTGTGCGGCAGCAATGTTAGTGAATCTAAAATATCCCACATAGTACCTGTATTCAATTTCCTCGTCGTCATAGTTTACCCCAAGATAGGAAGTTGTATTACTATTGGTGAAACCGGTGGTATAAGTACTGTTGTTGGTACTGGTTTTGTAAGACGTAGAGGCCATTCCATCGTCTGCACCAGTGGCTATCGTGTAGGTAGTCGTAGTTTCTGAAGGAGTAAGCCCATTTTCATCACCGCTATAAAACCTATAAAGCTTCATGCGATCCTCAATGACACCTGAATGATGAATACCATTAAGTGAGACGTTTGAATCTATGATCTCTGACGCTCCGAGCTGATTTGTAAACGTAACGGCGGAACCGTGTTTAATATCGTTTGATAGGATGATTTTTTTAAAGACTGTCACTTAATCACCTTTAGCTAGGGCTGTCGCCAGTGTAATATCTGACATCATCAAATCTATCTTTTAGCCTATCTTGCATAGTTCCTGACGGCACAAACTGATTAACTAGAGGCTCACCACTAGCAGCAACCCCAGTCTCAAAAACGAGAGTTATTAAACCCCCGTTCTTCACTGGGTTGCTATTATTTGCTTTCATTACTATGTGGTCTGGCATTATATACTCTCCAAAATTATAAAGTTACATTAATTACAGGTTTAAGGTTACTTATCCTATTATACTAGTCAAGTTTTACAAATTTCCATGCTAATCGTACACCATTAACTACTACAGCTTCGGGGGAATTATCATAATCTTGGAAGCAAATAGCTAAATAGTATCCAGGCGAGAAATCGTCGGACACACCATACCCGTAAGCAAAAGCACCTGGATACATTGGTATGACGCTGTATCTCATTCCTCTATCGTCTGGAAGGACTTGGTTTTGAGGTACCGTTGCGGTGAGTAATACGTAAGGTGAATCGCCTCCGCCGGTAACCCTTGTAAAAAGCGGAATAACTGGGAATCCATGCTTGTTGATAATTTCAAGCTTCATGCTATAATCATCATTACCAATTGGGTCTTGATAGTCTCGACCTGCGGTGAGATTACTGACTTCAAACAATGTGTTTGTAGTTGTTACAAACATAGAGGTTCGAGTGTCTCCCACCGTCTGCCCATCGACTCCTGGGTTGTCGCTTGTGCCCGTAGATGTGCGTTCTGTTCTTTTGCCAAACTGGTCTAAAGAAAAGACTGGGCTATCGCTTTGGGTGGGTTGTATCTCGGTGGTCGAATTTAGGTAGGCACCCGCCGCGAAGTCCCCACTAGAAATCATCGGCCCGATATGAAGCCTAACGTCGTGTATGTTTGAGTCCTTGTCTTCTTCCCAAGCAATCGGTCCAGTCTTGACAATGCCCTGAATACCATGTGAAATATCCAGTATGAAGTCTGTTTGACCGTTTCCATAGTTTATTGGGTACGTATCGTCGGCAGACAAACTCAAGGCTTTGTTACTCAGTATGATCGAGTTTTGATGGCTCGTTCGTTGTCCGGCGTTATGACCGATAAATACTGAGTTAGTAACCCCAGAACTAGCGTAGCCAGCATCCCTACCAATAAATATTGAGTGTTGGTTATTATAGGCTTCATAGCTCGCGGAGTAACCTATGGATATGTTGTAAGCGTGCGTGGACGTTGGTGCTGACGTGAGTGAGATTATGTAGGAATCCTGATCAGATAGACTGGCCCCGCCATATAAATCAGCGTGCGTAATCCCATAGTGCCCAGAAGCTCTTGCACTGGATAGGTATCCGATTGAAGTATCATAAGATACACCACTAGAAGAATCCCCAGCATAGGCACCGTACCAATTTGATCTAACAGACTCGCGAGCGTCGCCCCCAGCGTTATACCCAACGACACTCATCTGCATCATGTCATGCGATTGATTTGAAGAAAAACCGCCTATCGCAACTGAATTGCTGATATTACGTGCTTGTTTTGTAGAGTACCAACCGATACCAACTGAATTAAATATCTTATTAGAGTCATAAATAGCCTCGGCCCCTAAAGCAATATTATTACCACGCCAATTATCCGTACCAGTAGTGCCGCTATTGTTAAGATGAGATCCAGCACGATAACCAATAAATATTTCTTGACTGGTTGGATCATTGCTAGAATCTCGATGGGGCGTGTAGTGGGCACCGGCCTCGTCACCAATTAACACTGAGCTTCTTAAACCTGAAGCCCGCACTCCAACATCATGGCCGATGGCTACCGTGTCTACTGTATCTCCCACTCTAGGTCTGTTAAAGATTCCAGAGTTATCATTAATAAGTATGTTCCCGCTACCCGACTGAAGTCCTTGTGTTGTAGCGTCTGGGTTGATATCTGTAAGCTGAAGGAACGACAATAAACCACCATTACCGGAGTCAAGTACGTACTTGTCAAGTTGTATCTTTATTCCGCTTGTAGCACTCTTAGAGGTTACAGCTTTTATGGCTGTCGTGTTAGCGACCACTTGGCCACTAACTGCGATACCGCTTGCTCTCCAGTCAATATGATCTTCCCATATGTAATTGCCGCTACTTTGTGTGGTTTCATAGAGAACACCGGATAGTGTGCTTGGATCTAAAGTAAACAAGGAGCCATTGCCAGCTTCCTGACTAAACCCGAAGTCAACACCTTTTATACCCTTAAATGCTAAACCGCTACCATTAAGTAATAACTGTCTAGATTTGTTGCGTCCGTTGGTTTTATTGTCGCCACTAGCAATCAGGTTTCCAGTAAAGACCGAATTGGCATCCCATCCTATAGTATAAATACCGGTAGTGTCTCCACCACCGGTCAGATTAGTGAAATCAATCTTAATACCGCTAACACCCGATAGAGCTATAGAACTGTTGTCTGCTACATCGTGTCGCTGGTTATTTTTATTGCCGTTTCCAGAAGCGGTCATAAAGAAATTATAACTACCTGCACTCAATGCATCTATTTGATTCTGTAAAACTCCGGATAATCCACTAGCTGATATTCTTAAGAATCTATCAGTGTTTTGTTGTACTTCAACGCCGCTAACACCACTGATGGTAACTAACTGGCCGTCATTAATTGCGACGGCTTTTGGTGAAGCCGCACTCGTGGTATAGGGGGAAACTTTAAATGTTGTTCCGCCAGCTGTATCAACAGTTTTACCGTTCCAAACTAATGTTCCACCGTTGTTCCATAGTGTGTAGCCGCCAACACCAGAACTCCTAGTCGGATCTCTATCGCCTAAATGTAAACCACCGCTTGGCGACATCCAGCCACTAGTCATAACGTTTCCGCTATTTGTGATCTGGAAGAACGTAGTCGCATCGCCGCTTTGTAAGGCAAAATAAGGTGCTTTAGAGCCAGAACCTTGCTGACGAATAATCATGGCGTGGTCGTTTGCACCACTCGTTTGTACAAATAGTGTCGCCGGAGGGGTTGCATTGGTCATATGGCCAACACCCACAGAACCAGCATTAATGTCTCCGACTATTGTGTTACCTATGTTGATTTTGCCAACAGAAGAGCTAGTAAGTATACTAGTATTACCGCCCGAAGCTATAATCTCTATATTTTCATGACCAGAAACAGCAATACCTGCATTGTGGCCAACATAAATATTGAAGGTACCACTGGCGGTTTGACCGGCAGACGTACCTAAAAATGTGCTGTCTTTTACTCGTACCGCTTGGTATCCAGCTTGGTAACCAATGGCGGTAACTTCTTCTAGTCCACCGCTAGATCTAACCAGTGTCTCTCTACCGATGGAAATTACGTTATCTACTCCGCTAGCGTCTTCAAGATTGTCTGTACCAATAGAAACTATATCGTTGCCCTCGTCAACGCCCCTAGTGGCTCTAAATCCAGCAGACACAGTTCTAACAATTCCGCTTGCATCATACATAGACTTATAGCCCAAAGACACAATGCCAGAAGATTGTGCGGCAGAGGTCATAGAAGATTGACCAAGAGCCAAGCTGTTTTCAATCTTACTCGAACCACTAGCAGCACCGTACCCGATTACTACCGAAGTGTCCCAGCTCTTCGCTTCTAAAAGAGCGGTTTCACCGATAGCAACCGTTTGGTCAATTTTAGATGAAACATCTCCAGCACGAACGCCTATAAAGACAGTCTGGATACCCGAAACAGAATTTATTGCTGCACCACTACCTATAGCTACACTCTGATCGAATGTTTTAGACGAGTGGCCAGCTCGATGACCAATCGCAACACTGCTAGATATACCGCTAGAGTTTTGGAAGGCGGATAAGCCTACAGCTACATAGTTTGAAACTGTTGAGCCGACAGCGGATGACTTATAATTATCGTCATTGGGGGTAGTGTTTCTACCAATATGAATACTGTCATTAGGAAAGGTAATTCGGCTAAAGTAACCAGAGCTGGCAGCTACTGTACCGCTAACGTCAAGCGTGTAAGCCGGATCAATAATGCCAACATTGCCCCCGCCTAGACCAAGTCTATCGTTTGTTGGGTCATAAATAATTCCACTTGAATAACTTATTTTACCGCTGGCTTGATATAAGGCAACCTGTCCAAGCTGGAATGTGAATGGATCGCTGGAAACAATTCCTGGGTTATACTGTTGAACATACCTGTTATCTAAGCCGTCGTCACCAGCCAATGGGAAGTCAGCAGCTGTTAAAGCCCTGAAAGTAGGAACAGCGTCGTCACAACCACAGTCACTCGCTGGCCCAGCAAACACTAGGGTTGGGGCTTGGTTTTCAAATCCAATAAACTGATCTACTAGCCCACTAACTTTAATAACACCATTAGCGGTACTAGCCACCTGATTTCGTAAAAACGGTTCTAGCTGTCTACCACCAGAGCGGCTACCGGGAATACCGGAAAATAAAACACCAGAACCACCATCCATAAAGCCAGAAGCTCTAACCTGTGAAAAGCTTTTTAATCCACCAATATCTATAGCAAATTCTGGGTTATGCTTATCTATACCAAGAAAACTTTCGCTGTCGCTCCAAACTAAGTTAGAGGAATAGCTAAGGATTTGGTTATTTTGCCAGAATGCTAAACCACTTTGTTTTGGTTCAGCTGTATCTGAATCAATTCCATAAGCATTGTAAACAGCTCTAGCACCAGGATAGGTTACAAATACCTCCTTTGTGCCAACGTTAAAGTCTACCGGTCGAGATGCAGACGTGTAATCTGAGCCGCTAGTTGCCGCAGTAGTTTTAGCAGCACTAGTTGTTAGGCCGTGAGCCATATGGTCAGAGGGCATATAAAAAGTTACACCCGGAACCCCAGAGAATACGTGTTCATGAGCATTAGAATACGGCCCCTTTGAGGCACCAGTAATTCCAACGCCACTGATTGCCGCAGACTTCGTTAGCCAAAGCGGATAAAAATATCCTTCTTGACCAGCGTGTGATCCAGCACCACTACCATATATAAAGTAAGGCCCAGAGTTTATGTCTGAGCTTCGCATGGGCTGTCTAGTTATTGATCGGCCAGTAGAACCATCCGGTGTATAAACACCAGATCCAACTTCATACTTGACGTTATCTGTAATCGCATAGAATACAACGTCGCCGGATGCATAGAAATCTCCAAACGAACTAAATCCATCGACAGCACCGTCTAAACTGATGCTCCCTCGCCCTTCAACGCGAGAAAGCTCTTTTACTCTGTCTGCTAAGAAAAAATTATTGGACATTAATCACGCATCCTTTTAAACTGAAGTTGACTGTATTAATTACTAAGCCCTACTAATTGTTGGGTGAGTTCCAGAAGTTTCTGACGGGCTATACCCAAAGAATACAAGGTCTAGTCGATCAGAGTCCTGATAGGAGCCGTCATCGTCTATAATGTAGACCCTACACTCTCTTAGGCCGTTTCTAACTCCAGATCTACCAGCTATACCAACCGTGTTTACCTCGAAGTTCGCCGGATTATTCGCAGTTCCACCAAGGCCATAGTCTTTTGGTGTGGATGTATTTCTAGCACTAGCCGTACCTATCGCAACATAGGAGTTGTCGTGGAAGGTGCCAGAAGTAAAGGTAACGGCAAGCTGCCCCTCAGCAATACGATGCACACCACTGATGTTGTGATAAGCAAATAATTGAGGTCTGTCATCTTGACCATTATGGATTCCGCTAGTAGCTAAAGATAACCAAGCTTTCGCCATTCCTTTTCCATTTGGAATGATCGACTTATCCATGAACTCAAAACCGCCTTGATTGGAAAATCCGGCCTCAGTTCTTCTAGCTGATGGTGAATAACCAGAAACTAAGATGGTTTGCTGGGTGGCATCAGAGGTGTGATCTGGTCTAAATTTAAGACCTGTATAGTTTTGGCCAGAAGCATTTATCCATACCCCATTGGTCTTCATGTTACCCTCAAGAGGTCGAAGCCCGTCCAACTTATAGTACTGTAGGTGATCGTCTTCATCTAAGTTTAGAAGTTGACTATGATCTATACTCCTACTACCTAGGAAAGGTCGCACCTGACGTTTGGCATCGTTTTCTGGAGCGTTTGGAAAAAATATTCCAGATTCAACCTGAATGTCACCACTAGTTGCGGTAGGTAGATCGGCTGTAGGTGCAGATAACTTACTGACCCTAAGAGTATTGTAAAAGACAAAATTTGTCTCGTTTGCGTCACCACTGGCGACAATTCTTCTAATGGAGTACGCCGTGTCCTCCATGTTGTGTCTGACATCTTCTGCTGAAATTAGACCAGCGTTGTTGTCAGCTAGGTCGGCTGAAATACTAGCTATCAACTCACCTGAATTTAATTGGTTAGGCATTTAAAGTTCTCCTTTAATAATCAAAGTATCCACCAGCCCTATGGCCCATATGCCCCCTAGTGACATTGTCTGAGGCGGGGCTATAAGGACCAAGAATTGACTGTCCAGCAACGCTGTTTCCAGCCCTGTATTCTAACGATAAGTGTTCGTATTTTTCACATAAATCTTTGTATAAAACAGCGAGTGTTTGTGTAACTCCCCGAAGGTCGATGGCTGATGGGCCATCCTTAATGGAGATAGCGTTTCCAGACTCACTTCTTATTTCACTACCTATAATTATACACGCAGCACGCAAACAAATCAATGTTATAAAGGCGTCATCTTTACTATCTGCCTCTGTGGGATCTGGCGATAGCTCGCAGCTTTCTACATTGACTGTGTAGGTATTAGTGAAATCTATATTCATCTGACATAATTGGGCGGCAACCAACAAAGTGGTTTCTATTCTATGATCTGAAAATTTATAGCTATCGGGATCTACATCGTTTATCAGATGTCTAACTATGAGACCCATTTGACCTTGCCAAGACATAATAATTACCTTATAAATTACAATGAACTTTAAAAGTGGAAATACTAGTATAAAAAGTTCCGGTAGATATCACCACCTTGCCCTGTATCTTGTAGGTGCCAGCCTTATCTAGGTCTCCAAGTACGGTTAAATAGTACATTTTTCCGTCTTCACCGCTTGTGTTTAAAGTGGCAGATTTTTCTAAAACGTCACCATCTGGCTGCTTTAGGAAAATTGTCAAGGACGATGCTGCGGATATGTCAACAGCAGAACCGTCATCCGTCACAGTTACCAGTAACTTTGTTCCAACGTCATTTTGATGAATTTGGCTAGCCATCTTTATACCTTAAATTAACGTTTTTTCTTTTGAACTGTCTATAGTAAGCGTGAAGTTATCTACCTGATCAATAGTTCCAGTAACCGTAAGTGTTGTATCTATTTTTCCTGTAGGTTCTAAAACTTGATCTATTGTACTAATCACTGCCAACTCTGTATCAATAGCGGAAGTAAAATTAAACTCTTCGCCATTAAATAGCGGCACAGTCAGTGAGGATATTGGTAATTCAGACCAAGTTGAGCCGCCAAATAACATTATATTATACCCTAAATTACTGAAAAAATCAAACTACGGTTGCGGATCAGTTATGTCCACATCTACTGAGGTGTTCTCTACCGCCTGCTGTTTTGCTAAGTTTATTTCGTATGCAGCCACATGATCAGACAAAAATTGTCTCACCATCCTATGCACAAAACTTCCTTGAGTTTCTGGATTATCAATTTGCCTTGGGTTTGAAGCTTCATGTTCTGGTAGGTTGGGGTCAAAATCGGGGTTATCGACTTTTTCTGGTCGATTGTAATTTCCGCAAACAGCATCAAAGACACGTTGGACATCTTCGTCAGCGATTGCGAGTTCAAAAATTGCCATTTTATTCTCCTTTATGATTTATTTAAGTGGGGCAGGTCGCACCTAGGGATCTTACACTTATCACATATCTCATGCCATCTATCTGGTAAATCCTCATAATTATACACTTCTACGCCTAGATCTTCGCCATAAAGACCTTGCGTAAAGAACTGGGTCGTGTGGCCAGACCACTCCTTTTTGAAGTAAGATAAATGATCCTCTATCGCCATAAAATCTTTAAGCTGCTCAGGAACTTGGTGGTTGGGCCTAGCCTTTATCATTTTTATAAAATTATTCATGCTCTCAAATCTATCTTCAATTGGCCTGTGGACAGCAAACCTATAAATGTCATTCCACTCTCTTATATAACCCTTGAGTACTGACGCGGTTTGGTGGCCTTGAACTCTATCAAACTCCTTGATATATGTGGGCATCGTACTCACAACCGCAGGTATGTCTTTTCCAATACAGACGGATGCGATAGCGTTCTTTATGGAATTACCTCCAGTTCTTGGTATATGTATGAAAACTGCTCGTTCTGGTAGATATATCATAGTACCTCGCACATATAACTTGGGAATTTCTCCAAGCTAATTCCAATCATCTTTATTTTACCAGCCTGAATAAACTCATTAACTGCCCTAATAACACCAGCCTTCCACACCTGACAGTTTGTTACATAGTCATGGCCCATTATTAAGCCGCCCTTCTTAACCTTATATAGAGCATTCTCTAGTTCTACTTTTACAGATTTGTAATCATGGCAAGCGTCAATATAAACCCAATCGAGGGAATCGTTCTCTAATCCGTAAAGAAAATTACCTCCGTATTCCCTGTGTAGTTCTACTGTGTTAGAAGCTATTTCTCTTTCAAATAACTTACCTACCAAAACCCTGTGATCATCTTCCCATAGGTGGGGAGCTTCTATGAGGCAGGCGTTCGGGTGTCTTTCTCTCCACACATCGCATAAATATAACTTTGTAGGTTTAGTGATATGAAACAACTGGATAGCATTCCACCCCTTGCAAACACCAATCTCCGCCCCTACCGCATCTTTGGGGATATCTAAGTACATCTCAAATGCTGTTTCATATTCTTTTATTTTATCCATCTTTTTCCTCCGGGCAAATAACAAACTTACCACTTTTTTTTCTTATTCTCACAGCTTCAGCTACCTCGCTTTCAATGAAAAAATTTGCATCTGATTCAATGAAATGTTTAGCTTTATAACTAGAAGAAACTTCTACGTGGTCTTTGAGTCTTTGTTCTTCCATCTCGTCTGGAAGCATCGTTAGTGAACCGTATTGAATACCATGTTTATGTAGCCACTCCTCTGTTATACTCCTGTACCTTTCAAATCTAGCTGTTACTATTCCTTTACAGGGAACCCTTGGTATTCTATGGTAAAAGGGCGTCACGTTGGCTAACCAGTCCCTGTGTTTATCCTCATCGTCTAATATATCAAAGGGTACGTTTGGGCAGAGTATTCCGTCAAAGTCAAGCAGGGCACTTTGGATATATGTACAATTAAAAAGGTTCCACTCTAAAAGGTGTGGGGGATTTAATTCCCTTCCGTAGAAATCTGGTTTAAATTTTGATGCTGGCCTGCAATATACCGAACAAAAATAAGCATCTTCAAGCAATTTCTTTTTGAAATTTTTCATTGCGGTTCCGGAGTATACGGTATCGTCAACGACGAGTAGTCTGCCGAGTGACGACCTGTGTTTGAGCATTCTAACCCCACCAAATTTACTCGCTGCCGACATCGGTAGCAAATTATTTTGTGGATCTAAAAAATACAACGGAAGGTTTAGCCATATAGAGATCATACTAGCCGGTAACATCCCAGATCTTGGTATGCCAACGATACCTTTTATGTCTAAATTCGCAACTTGTGGTAGCAATAAATTTTTACAGTCTCTTATTAGCTGTGCGTTAGTTATATATTCACCAGCTAAGAATTTTCGTTTTTCTTCTTCTCTTCTTTTGTGTTTTTTGTCGCAATCAACCTTGTACCTAGCCCTCTCTTGTTGGCTAGCGTTTTGACACCACTGCCAGTTCGGTGGGTCGTATGTCATTTCCTGTTTAAAATATTCACAATACCCAGCTTGGGGGCATTTACATTCCTCTGGTCCCATTTTTTACTCCATAAACATCTCAAAACCCGGTCCTAATATCATAACTACTTTATGGTCAGCTCTATCCGGAGAACCAGAACTCCCACTACCATTGGGTAGGTCAGCGGGGGAATCGTCGCCAGTTTCGGCTGTATCATATACGTATTTAAGTGTTAGCTCGTGCTGCCCGCCCAGTTCCATTTCTTCTCCGCCGCCAGTATTCTTGCCCGTTATAACATAAACATATGTAGATAATACTGTACTACTAGCTCCGGCTCCAGCTTCTCTTTTTTCTATATAAACATAGTGACCTATTTGTGCATCACTAACATCCTCACCGGTGTCATATGTAACTGTATAGCTAGGGCCAGAACCACTGACCGAGCCGTCATTATGGCATTGTAGCGAGCTTATGACTACAACGTGATCTCTTAAATTTCTAGCCATTAGTTTGGTATGTCCTGACCTATGATAAAGCCATCAAATTTAGTATCATTGTCACTACCTCCGGTAGCCGTGCATAAAAATCCATAGACATCTTTATGTCCCTCATGGGAAGTTCCGTCGTTTCCAGTCATCGTTGGTGCAATATTTCCAGCCCATTTTAACTCAGCGTCGGTACTTCCATCTATTCTCACTGTTGACCAACTTATTCCCCATCCAGTCCCACTGGTGGCTTGAATAAATCGAATAATAAACTTTTGCCCTACTGTTGCGTTTTGAAACTCGACGGCTGTTATGTCGTCACCCAGCAGTATATTGAAATAATTACCCTTACTTAGATCTATCTCTAGTGTAGCATTTTCTGTCGTGCTTCCGGTAGCTGGAACTGGCTGATTAACATATGCTCCTTGTACTAAGTGCAGTCTGTTTTCGCTTTCATCCCACTCTACATAAGAACCAGATCTAGCACCAAAGAATTTTACATCATGCCCCGTGTCGTCAACGCCAACTGTCATTGTGCCTATGCAGGTTAATGCCGATCCGTCGAATGTTAAGTTGGCTTCACCATTTAAGCTGTCTGAATCTGTGAAGGTGGCAATCCTATTGTCAACACCATTTGCAGCATCGACGCCGCCCCCCCCACCAACAGCAGAGCCATTGAATTTAAGGGTGCCGCCATCGTTGTATAGCTTGTTAGTGGTGGTATCCGGAGTATTGTCTGGAAGCTCTAATCCCCCATCGGGTCCGACTGCCAAGAGTTTGGTAGCAATGTTGTTCTGCCACTCTTGCAGCGAAGCGGATTGTCCACTTTCCCCCTTGTTTATAAGGGGTGTATCAGAAGCCGCAGAAGCTGTTATTGTATGTGTCCCAGCGGAACAAACTAAAGTGCCGGTGTAAGCTGGCAAGCTAACGGTAAGGTCGCTACCTGTGGACGTTCGTCCAATCAAGGTCACCTTATTAGTACCATTATCTGAGTCTTCGTAAAACTCAATAAAGCCCGCACTTGTATCGCCATTTTTTACTTTAATACCACCGGTTGAATCAACCGTAAGTCCACTCAGGGTTCCGTTAGCGGCCTGCAAGTCACCGGCCACAGTCAGATTACCGGCAGGAGATAGAGTCATCTTAGAAGCCGCTGCACCATCGTTGGCCAGATAAAAAACCATGCTCGCGGCGTTGTCGCTAGCACTGAAAGTTTTTTCTGCCTTAGTCTCTATTTTAGCTGCAACGAGTGTAGCATTAGTCCCGTCTGATTCCGATGACGCAGCAAAGCCGAGGCGACCTATAACGTCACCACTGGCTATTGCATTGTCTCGCGTTTGTAGTGTAATAGAATCCATATCTTTGTTTCCTAATAATTAGTTAGATAATAATCCAATTAGATCCGTCAGAAGCAACTGTTACGGATTCGTATCTATGGTAGAGTATATAACTTGCCGCACCGTCTATGGTTTGAGAACCATCACCAACAACGGTTATTGCGTCGTTGCCCACATTTTTTACCGTGACTATTTTCCCAGCTACTGACGCTGCCGTAGGTAGTGTGGCGGTAAATGGGGTTCCTCCGCCATTACACAAAACAATGTCTGTAGTTATACTATGGGTGGTAGTGGCGTCCGTTTCTACAGTTCTATTTCTGTGAACTTCATCGACGGCACCGTCTGTGATATGTTCGCTATCAACTGCGTCGTCTTCGATTTTAGTTCCATCTACTGCGTCGGCAGCAAGTTGAAGAGTATCAACACCTCCATCGGAAATCTGAACGTCGTCGGCATTAACAGTGATACCAGTGCCAGCACCTACAGCAAAAGTTCTGGTAGAAGCAATTGTACCACCACCAGTTAAACCATTACCAGCAGTCATCGTGACCGAAGTGTGATCAATGTGTTCATTAGGTTCATGATTAGATAATGCATCATGATCGATTTCGCTGTCTACGCTGTTGACCGTAACGGTATTGGTGGCACTAACAACAAATTCAGCACCAGTACCATCTGTAAAAGTGATATTTTCACCGTCATCAATTTGCTGACTTGTAGATCCGTCAGTGATATTAAAATTAGACATGCCTCCGCCGCCACCAAGCCCAGAAACAAGATTTGCCTTAGTGATCTTTTTAAGGTTGTGGGAATCGTTAATATCTGAAAATACCAAGAAGTCGCCGTCAGCAATTGATGTTTCTGTAGACTGATTCATAACCAGACCACTAGCAGCGGTAACTGTCAAGTCAACATCGGCACTGCCATTAAAAGAAACGTCGCTAGCAGCCATAACGCCGCCTATGATGCTAAAGTTTCTTGCACTTGCAAGCTGTGTGGCGGTATCAGCATTACCGGTTACGTCGCCCTCAAGGTTGGCGACAAGGGTACCAGTATTGATTGTTAGGTCTCCCGTACTAGCACCGGTAAATGCACCACTACCCATAATAAACTTATTTGCAGATTCATCAAACCCCATGAACACATTGGCGTCATCACCTCTTTCGATAACAATACCAGCATCATTGGAGGCTGAACCTGTTGTACCGTTTCCAAGCTCAAGCAAGAGGTCAGACACTACAGTGTTGGTGGTACTAACAGTGGTCGTAGTGCCATTAACCTGTAAATCTCCAGCTAGGGTTATCTTTCCGTTAGATGCGATAGTTATAGCGTTAGCTGTCGTTGCACTACCAATGTTTCCGCCATCGGAAACCTTAATATTGGTCGCTGAGAGGGTATCGTCACCTATGGTAAAGGCGGAATTGGATTCGTAAACTTGGTCTGTTTCGTCGGTTCCAAAAAATACAATCCCGCTTGGATTTCTATCGTATGGTTGGTATGACATTTTCTATCTCCCGTGAAAAGTGTTTTATCAATGTATTATACACTAAGTAATGAACCAATTTGAATTATCTGAGATTAGTGTAATGCTTTGGTTGACATACTTTAGGGCAAATTGTGACTCTCCATCTATAGTCTGAGATCCACTAGCAACCAAAACGCCAGAGTTTGACCCCGCCTTCATCTTTACTATAAGTTCTTTACCGCCCTGATCAACGGCTGTGGGTAAGTAAACATTAAGGGGTGAAGAGGATGTATCCATAAATACTACGTCAGAATTATCTGACATAGAAAAGTTAGACGTTACGCTGTTGTGTGTTCTATTGGAACTGCTTACAGCAGAGCCATTAAACTTAAGTGTGCCCCCATCGTTATAAAGCCTGTTTGTAATTGAAACAGGTACATGATTTACTAATTCCACGCCGCTGGCAGTTAATCCACTAGCGAGTATTTCTCCTAAGTTATTAGTAGAACCTTTAGTGATGTGGACAGACATTACACCGGAGGCGTATTTTCTTAGGTTCAAATCTGAAGAATCTTCAGCTTCGCCAACAAGACTGCTAGACCACCCAATATAAGCCTCATTATTCACGTGAAGACGATCAGTTCCAAATATAATTTTATTACGACCAGCAGCACAAAATGATAGTTGTTCATCAGACTGCTTTTCATAAAAACCCAAGCGTCTGTTGCTACTTCCAGTGAAACATAAAGTGGGTCCACTAACCGGACTACCTCCACCCTGAAGAAATATTTGACCACTAGCAGAAGTAATATCTCCACTGGTTAAGAAATCTCCGTTATTAGTTATCTGGGCACAAATTATGCCTGCACTAGTTTCCCATCTTTGGAGGTCTTCAGATTGACCGGCAGCACCCTGAACCGTAAGGACAGGATAAGCTGCGGTTTTTCCATCTATATAGACACCGGTTGCAGAACTGGCCCTTAATAATACATGTGAGTCATGATAGGTAAAAAGCCCAGCAGACGAAGACATCTCTGTATAATTGTTATTATTTACGGCAACACCAGCAGAACCATCTATACCATAAACATATCCATGATCTGGGGCGTCCGATTTGTGGTTATTATTAGATTTTAACCCAAGCTTCCAAAGTGGGGAAGAAGCGTTATTCATATGTAACGCTACCGTTTTGTCATTTAGTGTACTACGGTAAGCATGTATAAAACAACCGGAGTCATCTGGTGGGGCTAGTGTTAGAAGACCAGAAACCAACGTGTCATTTTTTACCGCAAGGCTTTCTGTCTCGGTGTGAGCACTTATATTTATAGACTCTGTTGAGATACCAGTGGCTGATAAGGAATTTACATCAATAGAATCATTTACGGTTAGGTCATCCTTTACTATAAGCTTATTGAAGATACCGCTTTCGGATAACACACCACTCAAGGATTCAATGTCGTTGTCTGGATTTTTGATAAAAGCTCTGTCTGCTGGGAGGGTACAAAATACGATAGAAGATCCCTCTAGGTTTATCTTAATCCCCGCACCGGAAGAGCTTTTTAACACAACGTCTCTAGAAAGAGAGCTTGTTGATGCTGTGTATGTACCTATACCAACTTCCCACCTGTTAAAGTTTTCTATAGTGTAATAGGTAGTGTTTCCATCTCCGATACCGTTAGCAAAAGAGTCAAAACCGGCATACGCACCGGCCAATACAACCGAACCGGTACCGGTTGATAATGTAGATTCTTTCACTCTGTCTGCTATTTTAAACATATCTATTCCTATTCTGGTATAAACTCATGCAAGAAGTAGCGGCTGTCGTGGCTTGACGGGCTGTGGTGAGGATTAGTAAAGGCCCACACTAAAAGCCTCATTCTATCTTTTGGGATTCCCATGTCTGATCGTCCAAACTGCGTTTTGACTAGTTGAATTCGATTGCCAAAACGGTAGAAGTTTGTTATATTGCCAACGCGATCTGTCCCCTCTGTATTGGTTGAAGTGATAGTTTGTCCAACTTGATTCCAAGCACTGCCATTCCAGCTGTAAACGTAAACAGATCCGTGGTCATCATTTGAACATCCAGCTCCTCTAGGTGGTAATTCTGGATTTGCCTCATGTGTAGAGTATGCAATCGTTTGGCCGTCAGCACTGATTGATATATCCCAGCCCGCACCGCAACCAGTGAATGTTTGACCCTTCTGCATATACTTGGTACCATCCCAAGTAAACACTTTAACCCAAGATTCAGAAAGAGTTCCACCGGAAATAATAAAAGTATCACCGTCGTTACTAAGTCTCATTTTATATATGCTTTTATTTGTTGATGAGACTGCTGGAGTATCAAGGTTAAATATTGGTCTTTCAACATAATTAGGAAGGACTGGACGCTGAGTGCCTTTCCAGAGTGGAGAACCTGTAGTATCTTTGTATATCCTGACATTACCAGTTATGGCCCCAGTGTCGCCCCCACCTGGTTCAACCCAACCAATAATAGAACCATCCTCGCTTATCTGGGGTGAAACAATAAGACCAAGCTCATTTTCCCCAGCAAAGGTTGCTATTGCTTCAACTTTAGGCGGTCTTCCATCTATTATATAATCATACCTAAACCTATAGATCCAAACTCTTCCACAATCTTCCTCGCCAGTTTGACCATAAGGGTCACTAACAATCATTGTGTCGCCATCACCATCTAGGGCAAACTCAGCACCCCACCGTATTGGAAGAGTTCCCTCAAGATTGTTAGATGCTATGAATGAAGGGGTTAGTCCATCGGGCCTATTTGCAATAGTGTTAAACGGTTGACCTATAAAACTAAGTAAGAAAGCGGGAATCTCAAGAGGTAATTGATGCTCATTGAGTGTTCTGGTTGCGTGCTGAACAATTATCACAACTGGGTCATCAGAATCTCTTCTCGATGTACCTCCAAGCACCCCCGGGTATGTATATGCAAAGGTTGTGCTGCCTATCCAGTGTTTAAATTGGTTTCTATGTAAACCAAATGGAGCTGACTCTGACGAAGCAAATGCCACATACTTAGCCGCATTGAATTCGTTTTCCGAACCCTGGTTTGAAAAAGCAAGACTAAGAACAGGGTCTTCAGGTGACATTGAAGTATAAACCTCGATGTGACCCTTGTTAACGGTTGGGTCGGTAGGAAGACCTGATATCATTTTAACTCCAAAAGGATCAAGCCTTGTTGCTCCACCCGTATAGTTCCAATCTTTACCGGTCTCGTATGGTTGGGCTGGATAGGAACTGCCCAGTGGTCCCAATTCAATCCATTTTCCGGAACCTGAAGGCGGATTTGGCGGTTTATCCTCAGTGCCTAAATATCGGTATAATTTAAACGTCTTTGAGAACACTGTTGTTAGGCTATCATTACTAGCTCTTATTCTAAATTCTCTGTTAAATAACCTTATTGCACACCCATTACCAATGTTTTGATCTGTAAAGGCATCGCAAGAAGATGGTGGATTTCCCATCTCAGAAATAAGCGGATGACAGGACACTTTTTCACATTCATTATCGTCATCAGGGGGAATAAAATTACCCTTTCCCATGTAAATGTAAATTTTTCCATTGTTCCCATCATGCTGGTGGTCTCCGAAGACTAAGGTGTGCCCAAAGTGTTCCCCGTCAAAAATAAATCCAGTCCTAGATATTGATGTGCCCGTTCCAAACGAACTTATATTATTATCGGTACCGGCTAGAAAGTCACCCCCCTGCTGTACCCAAGTGTTTCCAATCAACTTAAAAACAATCGTTTTGCTTGTACTTGAAGGAGACATGTCTTTATCGAGTTGCACATTAAGGGCGACGATATCTTTATCAGCAAAATCTATTTGTGGTTGCTGACCGCTATGCAGTAAATTGGCATTGCTTCTAGCAAATTTAATAGTATTGCCAACCTGTGTGTAAGAAGAACCATTCCAGTCATATGCAGTAAATGTGAAATCTCCAATTGAAATATCGGACAGATTTGCTGAAGTTACACTTGGATTGCCCTCGTATCCAAAAAACGCGACCCTAGTACCATCCGTAGACATACCGATAGCGGAACCAATATGCTGTCCTTTTTCACCGACAAAATCATGTCTAATATCCCACTGGGATGTCGAAGTGTTATATTCATAAACGCGAACAATACCCCTAGTGTTGTGAACTATCTCTGATAAAGCTATTACTGAGCCATCGTCAGACATCGCACTGTCAAACACAAATTTCTGTGTACCGTTAATTAAGGGTTCAGATGGAAGGCCTGGTATTACGAGATCCTGACCTTTCTGAATCCAAGCTGTGCCGTTCCAGCTAAAAACCCTAGCCGCAATGTTATTGTGGCTCCGGTTGCCATCATTTGATGGGCAAACTAATACAGTGTCACCGATGGACTTGATTTTACCGTCCTCTCTGATTACAGAGATTTCTACTGATCCACCAGATCCTCCTATACCTATATCATCCCAAGTGATAGCAGAACCTCTTTGAACCCAAGTTCCAGTGTGCGGTTCAACATTCTTATTTATAAGTAGGTCATAAACAAAAGTCTTACCAACAGCTTTAGTGAAAAACTCACCATTGAAAAAGGAGTCTGAATGAGCGGGACCGAGACCGTGACAAGAAAATACCATTGTCCGTCCATCCGGTGTTATGGTTATATCATTCCGACTATGGTGCTTAGTTATTGTATTTACTAACTCCATATCTTCAATATCGAGTGTGTTTAGGAGATTGTAGCGAACTTGGGGTAAAGAATCACCGAAGCCGATATCCGGACCATAAAACACTTCTCTTCTAAAGGTAACAATCTTGCCCTGTTTTCCATCAGGTAGAACGGATTGCGGATTGCGAGAAGGACCAACAACAATATATTCACCGTCTGCGGATATATCTATACAAAATCCAAAGCCCTCTGGATTGTAACTAGTGCCCCCATAATCATCGCCCACTTTAGTATCAACAAGCTTCCAGCCGGTAGTACCACCCACGGTACTGCTAGCACCGCCGCCATCATCCTTGCATATGAATTTTCTAAGAAGTACATCAAGAGTTTGTTCGACACCCCCTTTATCGTTAGGAAGATCGTATAAGTCTACAAAGTTATCGTCTTCGGAATCTCTGTATTGAAGATAGTAATCTACATCAATGTGGTTTAATGTAGCTCCGTCCGATTGTACAGCAGCGGCTGTATACTTAACCTCGTGGTTATCGGGTCGCACCTCTGGACAATTATCACACGCTTCAGCTGTATTATCGAGCAGTAAAGAGTCGCAAGGGTCATCTATAACAAAGATGTTATTGGGGTCTTTTAAAAAGCGAAGTTCTGCTGGTGTACATTCCACATCCAAACATATTTTCAATAGATCTGCCGCATCTTGATTGATACAGCATTGCTCAAAAACAAAAGGGCAGATAAAGTCTTCATTACCATTGGATTCACTGGATACTATGTGCTTACCATTGGATTGTAAGTCTGTGTCAAATTTGTCATGGGTTTTTTGGACGTGAGAGGCGAACATACTACCAGAGTTGTCTCTAAACACGCTAACTTCTGTAGATGTGTTCCAAATTTCTCTAACTTCGTCTGTACTTTTGGAGCTGTTGGTAACTATTTCTACGATATAGTCATAAACGTCAGAAACAAAGCCAGTACTATCCCTCTTGATATACTGGGGTACGGAAAGACCAGCTTCATACTCTAGTCTTAGTGAATAGCATCTATCTGAGCTTACAAATTGGGGCCACTCATTATAGTCCATACTTCCCCATCTGCCCGGTTCAACATCCATAAAAAAGATTAGTCTATCAGGAAATGCTCTCAAATATTTATCTATTTTTTCCTGCAAAGCGGCAACATGTTCTGCTTGGCGGCTGGCCATGTCAGACTCGTCCATAAACACGACACCTATCGCACCAAAACAGTCTGTTGGTGGTGGGGGATCGTCAGATGGGCAACAGGTGTTGCAAACTATAGGTCTTCCCATTTTGCCCTCCCTATGAACAACCAACCCAGATGGGTCTGTATTCGGAACCTATTTTTTGAACTACAATAAACACGCCACCTGCGGCGGTAAGGCTCGCGTCTCTATTGTGTATAGTAAGTTCCTCTCCCGTAAAGGCTCCGTCTTTATAGACCTCTATTATAGCTTCTTCAACCCCAGTCGCAGAGTTTGAGGGGGAAGACATACCG
The DNA here is from genome assembly GCA_009391535.1 of SAR202 cluster bacterium. Lineage (GTDB taxonomy): Bacteria > Chloroflexota > Dehalococcoidia > Lucifugimonadales > UBA2985 > VFHP01. The sequence continues at coordinate 146,923 of VFHP01000007.1, forward strand.
GGGGATTTTAGAAGACCCTCAACAATATTACTATTACCAGCGGTGTCAAAATTCCCGTCGCAATCAATAGAGGCGACTAGGGTGTCATCACAGTACCAAGTCTGTATATAATTATTTCCATTCCCAACATGAACAATACTATCCCTTCTAACAGAAAGGGGTGCGTCCGGATCTAATATTGCATCACCAACCGATACATTCCTCTTGCCGTGATCACCGGCAATCATTTTCTGTATAACTAGTTTATTGCTCGTGTTGTCTGTTATTCTAGATTTATGCAGAAGCCTCTCGCTATCTGATAATCCGGTAATTATTTCTATATTATTTTTACATTGCGTTCCAGCCATTCCTGCTAGAGCAAAAGTTCCTATACCTATAGATTTTTCTGAGTGTGAATCTTCGCCAGCATTTAATCCTATGAAAACAGACTCGTTAGCTTCAGAGTTTCTACCGGCGTCCTCACCTATAAATACAGCGTGCGTTATATCATCAGCGTTGTTTCCAGCTCTATGCCCTATGAAGATAACCGGCTTGTCTATATTAAGACTATTATTGGTTGTCGTTGCATTGCTTCCAGCATCGGCACCGAGTATCACTGCGTTCTTCCACCCAGACGCAAACTGTGCAACATCGCAGCCTATCATAACCGACCTTGAAATTCCGCCAGTATTTACATTTAATTCAGCTTCTGGATTTGCTATGAGGATATTACAGTTTTCCGCAATAGAGCTTGTGCCGCTGCTAACGTAATCTGCAAGTCCCTGTAGTGACATTTTACCGACGTTGGAAGAATTGGTGCCGTCTAGCTGTACCGCAACAAATGTGTTATCCGTTCTAATATTGCTAGAAACATTACCAGCAAGTTCTAGTTCTGAGTAATCTAGCACATATGCATTTTTGTTTATGTCGGTGATAAAATTCTTGCTAACCCCAGATGTACCGAAAGATGGAACTAGTTCAAATTCTGCCAACCCAGACAAGGAAGTGCCATCTTGAAATCTAACAGCACCCCTAAGTTTGAGATCCCCGTTAAGCTCTGCAAACGGAGCACAATCAGTTGGGGTGGCATAATTAGGTATATTTGTTAGTACACAGCCATTAGGGTCTAATACAAATAATTTATTAGTTAGGGAGTCCGCGTTTGAAAAATCAAAAGATAAGTTACTTCTAGAATAAAAACTACCTTCTCTTGTAGAGTCAATTATATCAATAACAGAATCGTCAGAGCCTGCCGACACAACGTTTTTAACTGAGAAGTTAACATCGCCATTGAATATGGATAGGCGAGCATTGGATAATGAAAACTGCCTATCGTTTATTAAACTTCCGGATATTATTGGGGTTGAGCCAATACCTATTGCTAAAGTGCCATCTTGGGGTAAATTGTTTTGAAATAAGCTTCTACCTAAAAGAATACAGTCATCCATCCCTCCAAAATTACCGTTGCCACCGGTAGCAATTCTAGACCCAATTATAGTATTTCTTTCAGCAGATGTCCAGCCAGTAAGACTTTTACAGCCAACAACCGTATTGTCGTTTGAGTTTGATGGTGTTAGCCCACTACCTGTACTACAACCAACTAAGGTGTTACACTCAACGGTTCCATCATCGGAAAGATTAAATCCAGCCCCCCAACCGTAATAAGTGTTTGCATGTTTATCGCTATCGTAAGCTCTTTCTTTGGGGGTCGTCCAGCCGCCATAGGTATTACAGTTATCACCAAAGATTAATCCGTCTTTTGAATCCAATTGTGATATATCTTGTTTCTTTATAAGGTTTGTTTCTTTACCTTCGTCGTCTACAAAAAACAATGCTTGTGTATGACCGGGAACCTCTGTCCAAGGCTTTACATATATTTTACCGTAGTCATCATTGATCATTGGCTTACAGGCTTGTTCATGCATGGATATAGTGCCGCTATCACACATATCGTCACACCAGTACGCCACCGTTAATGGTGAGTTTGGAGACCATAATCTTTCTTTGTGTCTTCTGGTGACCCCAATACCTACATATCCGCGTTCAGACATAGATATATGGGAAAACTCCATTCCACAACACCCACTAGATCTGATTAAAGAAAAATCAGCTACAACATTGTCGGAACCATTGGCTTCGACACACAGATCAGTATAGTCGTAATATCCATCTCTCGCTATAAAAGCGTCGTCGTTTTGGGGGTCATAAGAAATATGCAAGCCTGAAGCTCTAGTATTTCCCATACCCATAAGCTCTATACTACTCCTATAGTCTTTAGAGGGGCCGCTTGAAAATCTTATGTTTGAATCTCCAGTAGACTGAACGTTAAAGATGGTCTCTGGTAGGTGTGGGTCAGAACCTGAATTGGTGCGTTTCTTGTTTGTTATACCAACTAGTCCGGACTGACTAACGGTACCACCATTTCTCAGTACTGTTACAGCCTCAAAAATTTCAGATTGGCCGTTTTCTAAATGTATTGATAATCTATCTTTCATTTTTTGTTCCTAGACTACTCTACTGAAGTGTATGTATACAAGAATTGACCGGTTGTACTGTTTGCGTTGCCCGCACTGTCTGTTACGGAACTAGACGGGATCGAAATTGATACCACTCCCGGTCCAGAAGCCGTGACGTTACAAGTCCATTGGGTTGAGGAAACTTGAGTGAAATCGCTGATTGTTCCATTTCCACAAATAACATCTCCTGCCGTAAACCCAGTCACCGGCTCGTCCCAGTCAAACGTGCAAACTATTGGGTTTGAACTACTACTACCCCCGTTTGTAACTCCTCCACCCGTAGTTCCACAGGTTGGGTTACTGGTATCATAGGTCCAGTCAAACACGTTGGATGCTAAGTTGTCGTTACCATCTGCATCTCGGAACCTTCCAGCGGGAACACTCGCGACTGTTGAGACTCCTTCTGTGGTTGCGGTGACAGTCATTTTATATACGGTATCGCTTTCTAACAACATCGTGCCCTTTGTTCCATTCACAACCAATACATCGTCGGCATCAAATACGGTGCCGTCACCTACTGGCTCCGATAGCGTGAAGGTTAATTCAACATCTCTAACATTTATCGTAGCTCCGTCTGACAAATCGTAATCGCCACCGGGCTCGTCGTCGCCTGGTGTTCGATAATAGCTTCCAGTTATCATGAGAGATGGGGGGTTACCTTCCTCATAATACATGGTGAATGTGGCGGCTTGGTTTCCATTGCCGTCAGCATTTTCAAATCTATCTTGAGGTATAAAGATTGTAACTTCGCCATCCTCATCTTGGTTGGCTACTGTGAGTTCACCCGTATAAACAAGTGGTCCTCCGGTTAGAGCAGATATTGTACCGTTTGTGATGTTTAAGTCACTTGTTTCAAAAGCGGTTCCGTTTGCAGCCTCTTCACTTAGGGTAAATGTAAAGGTGTGAGTAGTAGCAGCCGTGGTGCCACCATTAGCAATACCGGGTACGGTGTTAGCTATCACTACCGTAGGACTAGCTCCGCCTCCGCCGCCTCCGCCGCCGCCTCCGCCGCCGCCTCCGTCACCGCCTCCGCCTCCTCCGCCGCCTCCGCCGCCGCCACCGGGTGCAAAGTCACAAGACGAGGCAATACCTCCAGTGAGACATCCGTTATTTAAGTTTGTGTCAATTTCATCATGATAAACTATGGAGAAGCCCCTCATTGTGGAAGCTGATTTTATTCTACTTGCAAACCTGTGAGCAACGGTTACGCCGGAATCAACAGTGGCATATTGACTAACAAAATCATAACCAACGGGATTGCCATCTGATCCCAAGTGTGTTCCTGATCTGGATATAAAGTTAACGTCTGTTAGCGTGGGGTATTTATTTTCAACGTGAGGCTCTTGAGCTACAACGACTCTTTGACCAGAAGCGGCATAAGGTTCTATAAATACACCCATGCAGCCGCTTTGTATCACGTTTGCTAGCTTGGTTCTACCTAAGACTCTTTCTGATATAATAGATAGACCGCTAGGGGCTTCTATGGATATATTTGACTCCCACCTACTCTTGGCTTTGGCTGTAGATGAGTTTTTACCTAAGCATGATAAGCTATTGTCCGGATAGCGATAAACCCAGTGGTAATCTCTTCTGTAATCCGCACCACTAGAATGAATCTCTAATCCAGCACCGTCTAAAGAGGAATCATTTAAAAAGCCACATACTGACGAGTTGTGAAAACCTTCATCCTCGGGATCACAAAAACCACTAGTGGCTAGATGAAGAGTTTTGCACTCGTAAAGGCAATGACTAACTTCGTGATAATTGTAGCTTTCATCAAATATGGTTAATTGTCCGCTAATAATCACATCATTTAAATATGCGTCCCACATTAAATTGGGATGGCCTAACGCATATCTTCTATGTATACTTGGTACAACATCTCCGTAGGAAGTAATTCTTGCGTCATCAACGTTATGTATTGCTCCAGAAGGAGAACCTCCTACCCCTAGATAGTCTCCAGAGAACACTATGTCTTGACCATTTATAGCTGACCATCTTCTCTCTGTGGTTCCTAGAGAGAAAAGGTTTGTAAGGGTCGGGCTAACATTGCCGGAAACTTGTAAAACGCCAAAATCGTGGAGGACATTTGTTCCAATCGCTAGTCTTAGATTGGTTGGTGTCATATCTCCAAACATTAGAGGAGCGGGACCAGTAGTAACTGGGATTTCATCTCCATCACACATTGATGTAACATCAACATCGTGAGAACCTAAGTAAAACTTATAGTTGTCACCATTTGTAATGTAATAGCCAGCACCATGACCTATAGCTATATTAAAGTGGCCCTTTTTATTATTGTTTAATGTATAACTACCAAAACCTACGTTTCCGGAGCCTATAGTATTTCCCGCTAAAGATTGAAAGCCAGCCGCCGTATTACCAGCACCGGTTAGATTGCAGGAAAGAGAGTGTGAGCCTAGGGCGGTATTCCCAGAGCCAGTATAATTACCAAATAAAGCAGAGTAACCAAAAGCAGAGTTGTCTACAGTAGTCCTGTTTGGCTGATCATATTTATCAATAGAAAGAAGTCCAGCTTTTGTGGATCTAGTTTCTATAGAGGCAAAATTCTGAGAAGTTATAACTCTATCTTCTAAGAAGTTACCAACAGAATCTACTAAATCTACAAGAGAGGTTCTTAAATCTTCTGGTGAGATCAATTGCCTAGAGTTGTCAGGCAAAAGACCTTGCATCTTTTGTATATACTCTGATTTGGTGAGAATCATTGTTTAACCCTATTTAAAGCTGATTTGCAAAGAAGACTGGTCAAACTTGACGGTATCTCCCTGATAAATTATTCTTGGATTATTAAGTTGGGCATACATTAGTAAGTTTCCAGAGCCAACGGTCCCTGAATCACAGATAGCAATACCTGATACCCACCCCCAATCCTGTAGGGCGTTATCAAACATGATGAGATTTGCATTTTTAATAACACCACTGCCAGCTGCATAGTCATTTGCTGAATGAGACCAGAAATAATTTCCGCTCTGCGTTCCGGGTACTGAATCGTCTGATTTTGGGTCACCTAAGAAATATCTACCATATCCAGTATTATTACCATCTTTTTTAACTGGTAACTCAGGAATTGTAGCCCCGGTGTCTGATTCTCTAGGAACACCGCTACATAATGCTATGGATATACCACTAGGTTTATTAAACGTTTGACCCCTAAAAATGTGGTGGAGTAAGCCGGACTCCAAATAATCTGATAAGGCTGTCATAAGGAATTCCCCTT
>VFHP01000008.1 GCA_009391535.1 SAR202 cluster bacterium
ACGACCGTACGACCTTCTAAATCATGGTAATCATTTGGAACATCTTTTATTATGCGCCTATAAGGTGTTTCTATGAATCCCATTTTGTTAGTTCTGGCGTAAGTTGCTAAAGATCCAAGGAGTCCAATGTTGGGACCTTCCGGGGTTTCTATAGGGCATATGCGTCCATAATGTGAGTGATGTACATCTCTGACATCGAAGCCTGCTCTTTCTCTAGTCAATCCACCAGGACCGAGTGCTGATAATCTTCGTTTGTGAGTTAATTCTGCAAGAGGATTGGTTTGATCCATGAATTGTGATAACTGAGAACCTCCAAAAAACTCTCTGACTGCCGCTACCACAGGCCTTACGTTTATCAAAGTAGATGGTGCTACCGTAGTGGCGTCTGGTTGAGTCGTCATTCTTTCTCTTATGACTCTTTCCATCCTTAAGAATCCGACCCTGAGCTGATTTTGCAATAATTCGCCCACGGCTCTTATCCTTCGATTGCCCAGATGGTCTATATCATCATGACCTTCTTGGGAGTTATTCACCAGTATCATCTTTCTAATCACTGCAACTAAGTCATCTCTGGTCAAAGTGCATTCCGTATCTGCAACATCGATTTCCAGTCTTCTATTTAATTTATACCTACCCACATTGCCCAAGTCGTATCTTCTAGGGTTGAAAAAGAGGTTTTCCATGAGGTTACGGGCATTTTCTACGTTTGGTGGTTCACCTGGCCTCAAACGCTTGTAGAATTCTAATAGGGCCTGATCCTGTGTTTTGACTTGTCCGTCTCTTTCAAGGGTCGTAGCAATATATTTATGGTTTGGATTGTTGTCCGCATCTTCGAAAAGGGAAAGTATCTCAGATTCTTCCACTATACCAATTGCTTTCAGTAAAGTAGTAACCGACGCTCTTCTCTTACGGTCAACTTTGACGGATAGTACATCTTTGTTATTTGTTTCGAATTCTAGCCATGCACCCCTATATGGGATTAATTTACCGAAACACATATCTCTATCAGTTGTGATGTCTTTTTCTACCGTGAAGTATACGCCAGGGGACCTTACCAGCTGACTGACGACAACTCTTTCTGCACCGTTTATTATGAAGGTGCCTTGAGTGGTCATCAAGGGGATGTTACCCATGAAAAGTCTTTGTTCTTTGACTTCACCTGTTTCTTTTATTAACAATCTAGTTGTTATATAAAGGGGGGCTTCGAAGGTTATCTCTCTGATTCGGCATTCTTGTTCAGTGTACTTAGGTGTTTGGAATTCGTGATCCAAGAATGATAACTCAAATCTACCACCGGTAAAATCTTGTATGGGAGAAATTTCTTGAAACAAAGAAGTCAAACAGTCTCCTACAAACCATTCAAAAGACTCCATTTGAAGTTGTATTAGATTTGGCACGTCCAGTATCTGTGGAATTCTTGCGTATGTCTTTTTTTGAACGGTAATATCTGGATTATTAATAGTTCGAACAGATGAAGGGCTCATGGCAATTCACGCTCCTGGGTTAATTAAGAATGTGTTTCAGTTAGACACGAAGAAGAGACAACGTGGAAGTTGCCTCAGAGTTATAAATAGAATAGAAAATGTGATCTGCCTCATAAAATGACAATACCCAATTGTATATCCAACAACGATCTACGTCAATAGGCTAAGAAGTATTAGGAAAAGGGCACTCTATTCCTGTGTTGCCCATATGCGACCAGCTACTGGGTAACCGATAGCATTCTCACCCTTTGTTGTCTTTATTACTATTATTCCTTTGTGTAGGCTAGACTCTATAATTTCCACTTTTTCGTTTGGTAGAACATTTTGGGCCACTAGAAAACTCAATAATTCTTGGTCTTCTTCAGGCACTCTGATGATTATACATACACTTCCCTGTTCAACATCTCTTAGTGCAATTACGGGCTTATCGGGAGGTGAGTATTTACTGTCTGGTATTGGTCCACCAAATGGACAGGTGGTTGGATATCCTAAGAGTTCGTCTATTCTTGCTTCCACGTCAGGGGAAATAGCATGTTCTAACCTATGGGCTTCTACGTGGGCTTTATCAAGTTCCAAACCAAGTAAATCCACCACAAATCGTTCAGCAAGTCGGTGTCTTCTAATCATATCTTTTGCTGCGACTAAGCCTTGAGTAGTCAGTTGCACTTCTTTGTCGTTACCAAAGGTTAACAAACCTTCTTTAGACATTCTCCTCAACATTCCAAGTACAGATGGCAAACTTGTTCCAAGTCCTTCGCTAGCTGGTAAGGATTTAAGATGTTCGGCTATATGGGCAGGGGTGGCTTTGATGGCTTCTTCTGATAAAATAAAAAGTGAAAGTAAATAGTTTTCCGCAACTTGAGATAGTTTGTCAGGATTAATGGTGTTTTTATGGTTCTTCATATATTTTCAGGACTTTTCAATCTCTTAGGTAAATGCCAGCATCACATAAACATTCTTTATTTTCAGCGATATTAATGTGGTATGCCAGGATATATCAGTATTTTATCACATTGATGTGATATACGATACAATTTTTATGCAGATGACTTGGCACCTAAAATACCCATTATTAGGTATTGCAGTAAATTTAAGGCTTGGTTATTATGGATCCGCAAAATTCACTGGATGATGGTTGCAGTAATGGCTAATGTAGTACTAATTATAGATATGGTAAGAGGGTTTTTGGAGAATGGGAATTTATACTGTGGAGATGATGCCCGAAAGATTATACCTAATCTAACTAAGCTCCTGGATTCAGAAGTTAAGAAAAACTCTGATCTAATATTCATATGTGATAGTCATGAGCTTGGAGATTTGGAGTTTCAAATGTTCCCGATCCATTGTCTTTCAGGGTCATCGGAAACGGAATTGATACCAGAGTTGGCTAAGTATAGTGGATTAAGAATCGATAAGAAGCGGTATAGTGCATTCTATGAAACCGAGTTAACCAACCATTTAGAGAGATTAAAACCGAGTAAGGTGATAGTCTGTGGGGTTTGCACGGATATATGTGTCATGCATACAGTATCAGATGCGCGCAACAGAGATTATAATGTTGTGGTTCCAACAGATGCAGTAGCATCATTTGACTTAGACGCACACAATTGGGCTATAGTTCACATGGAAAAAATCTTAGGAGCTCAGATATCATACGTAAATGATATGGTATTGTGATAGAGTTATTATGAAGGATTTTAATGTCACAGTCAGAATTTGACCCTAAACCGTCACTAATGATCGGAGACACAGCTGATATAGCGTTGCACAGGAGTATATCTGTCCTACGTAGCGAGGGGGTGAATCCGCTTGTTACTATGGATTTCACCTCGACTTCAGCAGGGGTTTTATGTGGTGTAAATGAAATCAAGTCTTTATTGAACAAGATCCTACCCGAAAGTAACAGGAATGTGTGGGCCATCGAAGAGGGGTCGGACATTTCAGACCAAGAATTGGTGCTTCAAATTACGGCACCATACAATTCATTTGCTGTATATGAAACTGCTATTACTGGGATAATGTCCCATTGTACTGGATGGGCTACTGCTAGTAGAGAATGTGTCGAAGCAGCGGCTGGTGTTCCAGTAATTTCTACTGGTTCTTCTATAGTGCATCCACACGTCGCTGGTATTATGGACTATTCTGCAGTGATTGGTGGTTGTGTTTCTTGTACGACGACACTGGGAAGTAAATTAGCAGGCATAAACTCATCTGGTGCTATATCTCCCAACGTTATTCTTTTAATAGGAGACGCAGTGATGGCTATGCAGAATTTTGATAAAAATATGCCACAGGAATATCCCAGAATGGCTCCCGTAAATGTGATAAAAGATGAACTTGAAGAAACGTTGACTCTCGCAAGAGTAATGGGTCAAAGATTGAGGGGTGTTATATTGGATGACACTGCTAATTTGAGCCCCGCGAGGGTAAAAGAGTTACGGGCGAGGCTTTCATTATCTGGCTACCCCCATGTCGAGGTTTTGGTGAGAGGGAACATATCGGCTGACGATATTAGACTTTACTCTCAAGCCGAGGTCTCCGTGAATGCTTTTGGCGTTTCCGATTATATTAGTGCTGCTCGTCCTCTTGAATTCAAAGCAAATATTAGTAAAATTGATGATCAACCGGCCGCAAGAAGAGGCAGTATACCCGGTTCTGGATCAAATCCTAGGTTGATCAATATAATCCAGTAGCAGTAAACGCAATTGTGATTACCTTCATGGTGTTAGTGTCTAATGCCAGTCCGTCTGCTTTTCTGTAACCTACCACCCAGATAATTTCGTCATTTAAAGTTACAATAGGGACAGAGTCCCTCTTGGAGTTTGGTATTTTGGCATCGACCATGAAATCCTGTAACTTTTTTGTATTTTTCATACCAGTCGGCACAAATTTGTCCCCGGGCAATCTACCTCTAACGAATATAGGTTCATCTATTTGGTCGGCATCTAAGGTAATGTGATACTCGCTGGACAATCTTGTAGTAGATGTTTTTTCAATCCAGGAAACGATCTCCCATCCCGGAATAGTTGTTTTACCAGGCACTTTTATTATGTGCCTGGTAAGGATTTGGGTCTTGGTTTCGGCCAGACAGTTTCTTGATACAAATTGTATTTCTTGATTGTCTATACAAACTACGAGATTGTTAGGCAAATGCACGATTTTACTTTTACCATTACTTGCCAAATCCAATATTGTATCTATATGAGCACTCTTGATTTTTTTGGTGTTACCAACCATCTTCTTATAGGCTAAGAGAACCAAATTTGTTTGTATAACACGGTGTTGTTCACAGAAAGCATATCTCGAAAAGGTTATGCCGTGAGGAGCGGAAATTTTCACATGGTTCATAGTCTCCAAAGTGATTGTTTCAATATACTCTTGATAGTGTCTAGCAGCCGAACTCATCCTAAGTAAGGCCTTGCCGAAGCTTTGGTTATAGGATTTGATTATAGGTATCAAATCAGCTCTTATTTTGTTTCTGGTGAAATGTATTGATGAATTAGATGTGTCTATTCTTGGCTGCAAGTTGTAGAAAGAACAATATTTTTCAGTCGAATCTTTGTCGATGTTCAATAATGGTCGTACCAACACAGTACAGGTATCGGTGTCTACAGACTGCCACTTACTGAAAGCGGACATGCCAAGTAAGCCGTTCAATCCAGTGCCTCTGATCAAGTGCATCAGAATTGTTTCGACTTGATCGTTTTTCGTGTGACCAAGTACTATTCCGAATCCTTTTTTTTCCTTGACTACGCTAGAGAGAAATTCGTATCTTATGTTTCTAGCCGCTTCTTCTATCGAGGTTTTATTTGTTTTGGCATAGTCTTTTACATTGCCGAGTCTGGTGGTATACGGCAATCCTAGTTGGTTTGCCAGATCAATTACAAACCGTTCATCATCGTCAGATTCCATTCCACGTAGACCATGGTTCATATGAGCTATGTGAAGCTTCAGATCAAGTTCATCTTTCAGATCATTAAGCGCGAGTAACAGGGCCACCGAGTCAGGGCCTCCAGATAAAGCTACTATTAATGGTTTAATCCGGTCATGAACCGGTATTTCACCCAGTGTTCTTTTTACGTTTTTTTTGATGTTATGTTCGATCATACCTTTGCATTTACAGGGTGTGGGCTTATTCGTTATGCGAATCATGGTTTTTTGTTATTGTTACTTTTTCTATTTTCATTCTAGTTAATTGTGTGACCACTAAACGAATATTTTTGTATACAAAATGATCGCCTGATACCGGTATTTTGCCCAGATTCTCGAGTATGAACCCTGCTACCGTTTCGTAATCTCCCTTAGGTAGATCCAACTCTAGTTCTTCATTTGCCTCTTCTATTTGCATTCCACCATCTATGATGAAAATGTTTTCATCTATCTCTTCATATTCCATTTCAGGAAGTTCACCGTCTTCCCCAACAGGACCAACTATTTCTTCGGTCAATTGTTTTAAAGTCACTATTCCAGATATGCCTCCAAATTCATCGACCGCTATAGCAATCTGGTTCCCTACTTGTTGCATTTCACCAAACAGGGTGCCAACTGTTTTTGTCTCAGGAACGAAATCTACTGGTCGCAGCAGTGTAGTTACATTTCCTGAATCATATAGATTGCCTTCTGCAATGGCCCCCATAACATCCTTAAGGAGAAGTATACCTAGGATGTTTTCTGGATTTTCTTCGTAAACTGGAAATCGTGAGTGGGAATAGTTTTGATAGATCTCGAAAAACTGTTTTAAGTTTGTGCCGGATTCGATCAAAACCAGTTCCGGTCTAGGTGTCATAATTTCCTTCAGTTGACGATCACCGAATCTGAATACATTCTCCAACATTTGTGCCTCGTGTTCTTCAACAGAACCTGATTCACGGCCAATGGATATAGCCGTCTTAACCTCTTCCTCGCTAAAGTAGGCTCTTTTGTCACTCCCCAGACAGAAAGCTAGAATCCTGTTTATTCCTTGAAGGACCAAAGCGATGGGAAACAACAATTTTTCCATACCATTGATTATCCGAGAGGAGAAGAAAAAAAGTGCTTCCGGATATCTTATGCCAATAGTTTTGGGAAGCGTTTCTCCTAATATAAGTAGTATTACTGTGCTGATAATAGTCGCGAAGAGCACTCCTTTGGCTTCCCCTATCAAACCTATCAACATCACGGTGAATAATGCGGCAAACGCCGTGTTTACCAAGTTGTTTACCAGGAGTATTGTGGGTAGAACTCTTTCTGGTTCCTCCATCATTTTGGCTACGCGTTCCGCTCCGGCTATTCTATTTTCGGCCATACTCCTTATCCTTACTTTTCTAAGAGATAAGAATGCTGCCTCTGAACTCGAAAAAAAAGCAGACAATATCAGGCAGGGGAGTAGCAGGATTAAATAAATAGCTGATATGTGATCCATATATCCACCTCGGTTAATGCTTATTCTAATATTATTCAAGAATTTGTGCGATGCCAATTTGGTATTGGGGAATGATTAACTATAACGCTGAGTGGGTTAATGTTAATATAGGACGTAAAGAGTTTCCCAAAGAAGAATCCGTTTGCAGAAATGATAGCATCGCCTCATTATAGTGTCAAAGATACTGGGTGTATTTTGGTGTGTGCCATGTGACCGTAGAATTGGAAACTCAAAATCTGATTAAATCGGTGTTTTTTTGAATATTGTTTATCCTACAAATGATCAGTTAAAGAGTTTGGAAGATAGCGCAGTGGATTTTGCCATTGGGGCTAAGGGCTTATTAGAGAAAAACTTGAGAAATAAAAGTGTCACATATAAGGGTGATGGTTTTTCTAACCCTGTAACAAGCGTGGATTTGGAAATCGAAAAATATTTGAGAGAGAAGATATTGAAAAAATTTCCAGATCACACTGTCATAGGAGAAGAATACAAAAATGATGCAAGTGAATATAGCGATTTTATATGGGTTATTGATCCTATAGACGGAACTTCTAATTTTGTGGCTGGATTATCGATATACAGTATATCTATAGGATTATTCTACCAAGGTGAGCCAGTAGTCGGGGTGATGTTTTCCCCATTTGATAATACAGGAGAAGGGATATATCACTCCAGAAGAGGAGGAGGATCATTTCTGGCTGGAGATAAATTGGAAGTTATGAATACACAAGAACCAATATCTTCGAATCTGATCGGTCTTCCTCTAGGATACAGAAGGAGTGGGTTGTTTGGTGGCAAGGGATATGATGTAGGCAACGTCAGGATTACTGGCAGCATCAGCGTTGAAATGTTGATGGTTGCTAAAGGTGTGTTTCAACATTCATTTTTTTCTCATCCCAAAATTTGGGATGTGGCGGCTGGCATAGTACTTGTAAGAGAAGCTGGGGGGGAAGTTTTGAGATTCAACAACAGCGAATGGAAACCACTCGGCAATTTGATGGACAATCTATTTGAAGAACCAGGAGAGGGATATCTTCAGGGTCTCAGAAATTGGAGCTACCCTCTCCTGGTAGGGAACGCAGGTTTGTTAGAATATATTACAACTAAAGGGGATGATGCCAAGATCAGCCTCAAATCAGGGATCGTTAAAATGAAAAAGCTGTTTGGCAAATTCATTTAATTCAAGACTTGCTGGCCTCGAGAGCTATAGATTCTAGTAGTTCTTTTCCGTTACCTTTGTTATTTCTGTTAATACTGTTGTCAGCAATTGTTGCAGTTCGGGGCTCTATGTTTTTCTCATTGCCTATAAGTTCATACTTATGTTCGAGGTCGAGAATTAGGCGATCTAATTCTTGTTGAGCTCTTTGTGCTTCCAGATTTTTTCTGTCCACATCCATCTGTGCTTTCTTCAAGTGATATCTGTCATTCGAATCTAATTCGTTCATTGAATGTCTCCTTGTCAAAACTCTAGTCTTCAAAATAGTACATATGTTCTATTATGTCAAGGGGCTAGTTCAGAACCAAGGCCACGGTATATTTCGTCGGTCATTATCTGGTTGCGGGAATTTTTGGTTTTGGAGAAGACTGTCTAATCGGTTTTCCAATGCTTCAGACTCGGTTTGTTTTAATACAGACTGTAAAACTACTATCTCGGGTGACTTAATTGTGAATGAATGTTTCAAGATCCGTAATTGGTTTAAGATAGTTATGGGTATGTTCTGATCTATGAAATCCCATATAACAGTTCTCAATTTCCAATGCTCATGGAATGTCAATCCGTGATCTATTGACCAAATGTGTTTCCTGTTGTCTGTGAAGCAATGACTAGCTTTGCGGTCGGCGTTGTTCGTTATCAAGTCGAATACCGCTATCTTCTTAAGTTCCTCAGGCTGATTTTCTCTAATGGTAAAGTAATTTGTTTCAGGGTCGGCATCGATAAATTGTTGTAATGATCCAATACCGTATGGGCCTTCTCTGATAACGGTTGTTGGTACGAAATACCACTGAAGTAATTCAGATAACACATAGGAGGCATATTCTCTCTGGTATAGAGTACCTGGAGGGAAATCCCATAGTGGCTGTTCTCCCACTTCAGGTTTATATATTGCTTTCAGGGTTTTGCCTTGGTACTCGACGTCTACTAAAAATGTGTAATTTGACCCTATAGGTATCAATCCTAATGGTGCAACATTGCCATTTTCAAGATGATTTGCCGTTTCCATTTTAGATGGCATGTTCTTGTCTGTCATATCAACACATTATGGGTATAGGTTAAAATAGCTCAATTGGCATGATGTCCGTTAGATCGGGCACATCTATGGGGTTCAACACCCATAGGGGAATTACATAGGGGACATAATGGTCTTCCTGCAGCGCAAACTTCCTGAGCTTGGTCAGCAAATAGATTCAGTTGCTCTTTATGTATTTTAAATGAGAGATGTATTTCAGGTCCGGTATCATTCTCGAGTCCATAAACGGATATTGAAAATATATTTTCTTCTTGGATGTAGAATAAATTTATATTACCTACATCAATTTCAAAAGAGTCGGGTTCTTTACTGTCCATATTGGAGATATTATCTGTTGATTGAGCTTCATAAATTTGTTCTGAGTAACCTACATTTATAATCTCTTGTTTTATAACAACTGATAGCCTGAAAAGCTGAGTTTTCTCCAACCAAAGATCCGCGGAAACGTTTCCAGCAGAGACAGTTATTCTAAAACGTCTCTGGCCAGGTTCCCCAATGGCTTCTGCTTTTATCGAGTCTATTAAACCGAAATTGTACCTAGGATTATCCATGTGTGTCCTCCGTATACTAGACAATCGATTTGGAGTTTACTTTAGAAAAAAAGGGGTCCTAACGAGGACCCATTTCTAAGATTCATGGGTAAATTGATATGATACTAGCTTATTTCCTTAATCAAGTAACTCATATTACCCCTGGGAGTTTCGACCTGGACTGTATCTCCTACTACTTTGTCTACTACTGCTTTACCCACAGGTGATTGGACAGACATTTTGTGATCTAATGGACTTGCTTCAGAAGCGTTTACTATAGTGTAAATCAACTCTTCTTTGTTTGATTTATCCACTAACTTGATTTGACTACCTAATCCAATTCTGTTAGCAAGCTTACCACCAGACTTATTCTTCTTATTTGAGACCACTCTGGCTCGCTGTAGACCGTCTTCCAACTCTCTAATACGCGCTTCCGAAAAACCTTGTTTCTCTCTCGCTGCATCTAAAGGAGCATTTTCACGGAAATCTTTGTCAGCGGCAGCGCTACTTATTTCTTTAGCTATCTCGACTCTTTGATCTCGTAGTAACTCTAATTCTGTGACCATGTTCTGATATCCTTGTTCGGACATATCTATTTTGTTGCTTGATTTATCTATCAGAACGTTAATACGATTTACTTTTCTTACCCTAAGGTGTTTAGCCAGTGGGGTGGACGTAATGTTATTTTTGTAACAAAAGGACAAGAAGTCTTTTATTGCTTGAACTCTTTCGCTTGTATCTTGGGTTCCAGCAGTATCTGATATTATGTCGCCATAGGACGCCGTTTCATGTGGTTTGAGTTCTTCTGCTTCCCGTTCTTGGCCGCACCAGATTATAAATTTGCTCAGTTCTTTTAATGTTTCTGGATTAAGGTTGACGCGTTTAGATGACAGGTAACTTGTTAGTGCTTTAGACAGGGGTATAGTTTTTGAATCCATGTTATTAGTTTCGACTTCCCGTTTTATTAATATTAAATATACACCATTGTTACTTTTTTGGGTAGATAAGGGTAACTCGAAGTCTGTTATAATTTACTTATCTCACGTCCAACTTAGTTGTTACTAAATTTAAGTAGGCGTGCCGATTCAATTAAGAGAATGATTGGAGTTTCATGGTGCCTTATGGAGTTACGATAAAAGAAGACGTTGGAGATACTAGAATAGAGATTGAATGTGAACACCAAAATGGACTGATTTACGTAGTGCCATCCGAAGCTAGTTGGGTTTGTGACAGCAGTAATATACACGCACATGCATTGGCAGGGTTTTTTCGAGAACTGTGTGAGTTGTCTGATTCGCGTGTTTCAGCATTGATGCAACGCTGGGGTTTATATTATAGATCAAGACCAATCAGAGGCGACGAAACATAGGACGCAATATTTATACCGTGTCTTCAGAAACCTCAGCATTTGGAGGATCGGATTCGAAAAGCTCGGTTAATTCTTTTCCTTCAACTGTCTCGTTAGCCACCAAATAATCGGCGATCTGAGCCAGTTTGCCTTTGTTTGCTTTTAGGATGTCAGTAGCTTGTTCATATGCAGATTGAATCAATTTATGCACTTCATCATCGATTTCCTCCGCTATTTTGTCGCTATAATCCCTTTGTTCGGATATTTCCCTACCCAAGAATATCATGTCTTCTTTTTTGCCGAAGGTTCGAGGTCCTAGTGATTCACTCATTCCATATCTGGTTATCATTTGTCTCGCGATATTTGTAGCATTTTCAATATCGTTACTAGCTCCTGTGGTAACAGCATCAAATGTTAATTCTTCTGCCACCCTACCGCCAAGTGCGGTAGCCAGCATATCGGTAAACTGTTCTTTTCTCATCAAGTATCTATCTTCAGTAGGGAGCAATCTTGTGTAGCCACCCATACCACCTCTGGCTATTATAGATATTTTCTGTACTGGGTCGGCATTAGGTAGGAGATGAGCCACCAAAGCGTGTCCTGCTTCATGATATGCGGTCATTTCCTTTTCTTTATCACTGATTACTCGACTTTTCCTTTGTGGTCCAGCTATGACACGATCAATAGCTTCAGCAAACTCAGTTTGGCCAATCTCCTTCGCACCTCTTCTGGCAGTTAGTATAGCTGCTTCGTTTATCAAGTTCGCTAAATCTGCTCCACTGAATCCAGGGGTCTGTTGAGCAACTGTAGTTAGATTTACCTCTGAAGCAAGAGGTTTGCCTTTGGCGTGTACATTGAGTATAGCGTCCCTTCCGTTTATATCTGGAGAATCTACCATTACTCTACGATCGAACCTTCCGGGTCTAAGTAGTGCCGGGTCAAGTATGTCTGGGCGGTTGGTCGCAGCAAGTATTATTATGTTTACGTTGGTATCAAAACCGTCCATTTCTACCAGGATTTGGTTCAGCGTTTGTTCTCTTTCGTCATGTCCTCCACCAAGTCCTGCTCCTCTATGCCTTCCAACTGCATCTATTTCATCAATGAAAATAATACAGGGGGAATTCCGTTTAGCTTGGTCGAACAGGTCCCGAACACGGGAAGCTCCAACTCCCACAAACATTTCCACAAATTCACTGCCACTTATACTGAAAAACGGTACGCCAGCCTCTCCGGCCACAGCCCTTCCGAGAAGAGTTTTACCTGTGCCAGGTGGTCCTACGAGGAGAACTCCCTTTGGTATTTTTGCACCAAGGGCCGCGAAGCGTTCTGGATATCTCAAGAATTCAACTACCTCATGCAGTTCTTGTTTGGCTTCATCTATGCCGGCAACGTCCGCGAAAGTGACACTTACTTTATTGCCGACAAACATTTTGGCTTTACTTCTACCAAAACTTAATGTTTGATTGTTACTGCCTTGTGCTTGCCTCATCATGAAAAGTATTATTGCCCCAAAGAATATTAGAGGCAAAAAGTTTATTAGCAATCCAAGGAGGCTACCAAATCCACTTGCTCCCTCAATTTCAATTTCTATGCCAGCAATGTCTGCCCCTGCGTTCTCCAGCATTTCTATAACTGGAGTGTTATCCTCCTTACGAGATTTATATACTCGCCCTCCAATATCTTCAACTTCTAGAATCTCAAGGTCAACTTTAATAGAACGAATCTCTTTATCCTTGGCCATCTGGATGACTTGGCTAACAGGTATGTCTCTTCTACTGGAAGGTGCTTGGAAAAAAGTAAAGAATATCGCCAATACTGATATTATTATCAGGAGATATACAAAACTATTTTTGGTCCATTGAGTATTCATTTTGATGACTAAACCAGTGTAAAACCTTTATACATTTTATAATAGAGGACAATATTACCTTAAATTAAGTGCTAAAGGAAGCAGGTTGATACTAAAAGCTATCCAAATCCTTCAATTGTGAGTAGGGTTATTTGGGTTTTTCGTTGTCAAAGTGTGTTCAAAGTGTATGTAGTTGTTGAAAATTTTGTCTTTCATAACAAACTATGGAACTTCTCTTTTTTTCATTTACCAAAGAGTCATTGATTCCAAAAACAATTGCCGAAGTTCTTTACGTGTAATAGGACGAGGGCAAAGATCTAAGAGTCTTTTTTGAGGCAAAGTAGCTGTTACTAATGCTTCTATGTCGTCCAGCTGATATCCGATGGCACCAAGCCCGTTGGGTATGTTTATCTTTTTGACAATATTTGTTATGGCTTTACCCAACAAGTATCCTGCGTATTCATTATCGGCCTTAGTAGATTTGATTCCCATGATTTCGGCTGCATTACGATGCCTTTCTGGATTCGTAGGAGCCGTAAATCGAAAAACTGCAGGTGCATTTAGTATAACCGACATACCATGAGGAACAATGGGGTCCTCTTGTGGGTAGCCATCAGGAGCGAAGTTACGAACCATGCCAGATACAGCATATGACATGCCATGAGGTAGGTGGCAACCTGCATTGCCGAAACCAACCCCTGCATATGTGGCGGCTAACATCATTTCACTTCTTGCCTCAATATCTTCAGGATCATGTACGGCTCTTACAATGTTTTGGGACACCATTTCTATAGCCTTTATAGCCCAGATGTCACTTATGGGATTCGAACCCTGATAAGATGGCCTTGTTAGAGGGTTTTCAGGAGCAGTGCGTTGATTGTAAGGGAGAGCGGTGTATGATTCTAATCCATGTGACAAAACATCTAAACCGCTGCTGGCCACTACCATCCCTGGTAATGTAAGAGTATGGATGGGGTCGATTAGTCCGATTGCTGGCCTCAGATAACGATGTGCAATACCCGTTTTGGCTTTCATTTCAAGGAAATCGAATATGGCAGTACCAGTCGTTTCACTGCCTGTGCCAGAAGTTGTTGGGATTGCCAGCAAAGGTTTTATGGGGCCAGGCACCGGTACACCCTGCCCTATAGGTGCGTTGACGTAGGTTAGAAATTCTGCTGGATATGTAGCATATAGATTTGCCGCTTTAGCTGTGTCTATACTTGAGCCTCCTCCAACCCCGATATATCCGTCGAATTTGCCGTTGGTAGCGAATGCGATCGCTTCTTGGAAAGACGTATCCGTGGGCTCTACATGAACGCCATCGAATAATGTGGCATCTATTCCTCCTTGTTTGAGAGAGTTTAGGGTTATAGATACTGCTTCACTGTTTTTCATTTTAGGATCTGTAACAACCATTACTCTAGTTGCATTTAGTCTTTTCATTTCGAAACCGACTTCTTTAGTGATGCCAGGACCAAATTTTATACTGGAGACATCTATAGAGAAAGCTGTTTCGAGATTACCGTTTTTCATGGCACCTCCTTTAATGGTAAGGTTTATCTATATCGGGGCTTCTTAAGAGACATGAACATGGCTGCCGATATAATCAGTAGTCCGGCAAATGTAAGAAAAGCTATACGGTAAGAACCTGAGGTATCGAATATGTAGGCCGCAAATGTTGGTCCTAGCATTGAACCCGCCATCTGCACCATTCCCGATAAACCTAGGATACTGCCAAATGATTTACGTCCGAAATAATCTCCTTTTATTGCTGGCATAGTAGCTGCAGAGCAGCCGTACGATGGTGCATATATTACTACGAACAAAATGACTTGCCATAAATTTTGTGCATAAGCCAATACCAAGCATGATACAGCAAGGAGACATACACTTGCTATTGCAACCGGCTTGGTTCCAAAAGCATCGTTCATGAAACCACCACCTAATCTACCAACGATACTTACCATACCCATAGATCCCAAGACAGCCGCCGCCGTTGCGCCGGAGTACCCTAGGTCCTCAACTAGAGGGATAGCATGTAATGTGGCAGCTCCTGTAACCATTAATCTAATAGCAAATCCTATAGATAATGCCCAAAAGGCTCTGGAATACAGGGCTTCCATCACTGTCATTCCTATATCATTGTTATGGTAGGGTTGGTTTTCAATGTCGGACGTCATGTGTGTTGCTGGATCCGCAGTCTTTATTGGCGAATCTCCGTCTGGGAGCAATCCATATAACTCCGGCCTGGGCTTCATTACGAAAGATGTGGGGACACCTATCAACAGGATACCTATACCGGTTGCCACAAATGCCGACCTCCAGCCGAATTCATTAATGAACCACGAAACAACTATTACTCCTGCAGCGCCTACAGCTACCGCTGTCCTTAGTATTCCAAATGCTGTACCTCTTCTTCTTATAAACCAATTGGCTACTGTAGTATCTATGGCTACCATGGCACTAAGGCTACGTCCGACCGTCACTAACAGTATGAACACTAAGTAAAATTCTACGAGAGAGTTTATTACGGACAACCATATCATTCCGATTGAGGATAATATTATCCCTAACAATATTATCCTGGTAGGACCATATCTATCTACTAGGAAACCTTCTATTCCTCCAAGAACACCTGCTTCGAGTCTTGATAGACTTATTGCACCGGCCAACCCTGTTCTTGTCCATCCGAAATGATCAATAAGCCTTTTGTAGAATAAGCTGAATCCGTAGCCGCCTGTCATACTGGTAAAAGTTAGAGCTAAGAAAGCTGCTAATACTATCCACCAACCATAGAATATTCGCTTGGGTTGTTGCATCAGTTCTCCAAGATGTGATCATTGAGATTGGATATTAGGGATAAAGTTGGTTGAACAATATCACTTGAATCTATTTATTAATTCACCAAATGTTCGAAGTTTTTCTCTGCTTGAGATCTTACAGTATCTATATCTTCTGGCAAAAGGTATCTGTCTTGCACTAGAGCCTCTGAAGCTGCATTTATTTTGTCCAAGTAATCTTCTTTTGATAGATAAAGTTCCTCTATGGATTTCCGGGGGTCATTTAGCCGAAGTCTTTCTTCTTCGGTAGATGGTAATTTTAGAGTCCATCCAGCCAATCCGCCGGTAATGCCTATGTATAGGTCTTGATTGCCAACCTCCGGATGTCTAAGATTCCAACCGGCGTAAGTGGCTAGAGGAACGGATATATGTGGGAGTCTTATTCCAGATATGTCATTGAAGTTGTCATCCACATCTGATACGAATGCTGGATACGTTTTACCTTGCACAGGAGGAAGTATTGATAGAATACCATCTGCTACGTCTTGTCCGTGATCTAATCTTAATGCTCTTAGAGGTCTTGGAGGAAACTTTATCATTTTCAAGTTTGCGAATTTCTCTGCAAGAGTAAAGGATTGAACAGCGGTACCATCTGAAAGCCTAGGATGGCAACTTTGTGGAGGTTCAATATTGTCGCTTACCCATATATCGAGATTAGAAAGAGCGGCTCTCAGTAAAGGAGAGTAATCCAGAATATTGAATTTAAGTTGCCCTTTAACCCCATCATCTCTTACATCTTTTAGAGGTAGAGATCCTGGCACATGTTGAGCTCCAGAGAAAAGATATCTTCTGACGGCATTAGAATCCGGGAGATCAGTCATATTTTCCAAATTTACATGTATTAGTGCCGCATCTCCTCGCCAATATTCTGAAGAAGTATTGATAAACATTATTTTGGGAACTTGCTGGTTTTTAGACTGCATTGCGTCCAGTAATCCTGCTTCATTCCCACTTACTGGATCCTTAGTTCTTACGTCACATGCTGGGAATAATTGGGGATTACTGTAGCAGATATCTTGTGATGGTTGCCCGAATCTAATGTTGAATTCACCCCTTAACCCTCCTGCAACATGGGCAATTATGCCATCTAGGGCCATTCTTCCATTTTCATCTTCGTTGATCGCGACATTAATAAATTCTCTCAGAAATCTACCACTTTGAGATCTTCCATAGGCAAATGCATATTTTAGGGAGTTGGCAAATTCATTGCCTTCTTCTTTGGTCCCGTATTTTAAAAATGACACAGCATCCCTAACCGCTGCCATGCCCAATCCTATTATTTTGGAGCCCTTAGTAGTGTAGACCAGTTGATACATGAGTCCTGGTTTGAAACCTGACTGCATAAATATGTATTCTGGTACAGATTTGTTGCCGTTTGCCTCGTCTACAAATGACCATTCGGATCTGTCTATTGTATGTGGTTTATCTTCCGGTAGATTTCTTACAGTTAACATAGCCTCATTTTCGTTGATGTCGTAAGGCGGATGAGGTGTATGCCCGTTGTGAGACAGCATGAATCGTTGAGTTGGTTGATTGCATTGGAATTGACACATTATCTTGCCTACTACCTGATCGCCATTCTCATCTAGGGCATCTGGTAACTGCATTCCTAGTAACCCTGCAATAGGAGGCACGTCAGGTTGCCATCCGCAGAAAACTATGGTGTAGCCGTAACGCATTAGAAAGCCATTACCTGGATCTATTGGGTCTGAAGGAACTACAGGTCTTTCTGGGTCGTTGAAGCTAATTATAGCTGTTTTTCTACCTCTATTCAGAATGTCAAAGAATATCTTTCCGTTCCCTTTGTTGGGATCTTTAGGACTCAGTATCACGAAATCACTTGAAAACTCCACTTGACCGTTGTGGTTAGTGTCAGCCAGTTCAAGATCATTGATAGGTTCGTTATATTTGTTGTTTGGGTCAACTGAGAATTCGAAAGTTCCTTCTAGTATTTCATATGGACCAGTTTTGCCAAATGATTGTCCTTCTGCAAAAGGAAGTCTGCTTTTTATGTTGAAATTGCTTACCGACATTTCAACCTCCTTGTTGGATAGTATGAGGATGTTAATTAAATCTTGCTTTACATGCAAATCGCGTAATCCGATGTAATTGCAGGATATTTGTTAATAATAAAGGATCAATTCTGAAATTTATATGTTAGGATTGTCCCCATGTGTTCAATCGGACTAATTATTAGATGTTTATCTCCATGTTAACATCTGGCCACAAAAAATATACGAATAACAAAATTTTTTACGGATGGTACATTGTATCCGCAGGGTTCTCGATTCAGTTATTGATCGGGTCCTTGATGATCCACAGTTTCACAGCCTATTTCCCTCTATTGGAGGCACAATTTGGTTGGAGTAGAGCTACGTTGTCCGGAGCTTTTGCGTTATCAAGAGCCGAAAGCGGTTTACTGGGTCCATTGCAGGGTTGGCTGATAGAAAAATATGGACCCCGCATGATGGCTGCTTTTGGTATGTGTTTATTCGGTATCGGTTTTATACTTTTCAGCCGGATAGATTCAATATTGGGGTATTACGTTACCTTTTTCCTTATGGCTGCAGGATCAAGTATAGCGGGACACTTAACTGTGGCAACGGCGATTATTAATTGGTTTAACAGGAAAAGAGGAGTTGCTGTAGGTCTTAGTTCGACGGGCTTTGGTTTGGCAGGGATACTGGTACCCCTGATTGCCTGGTCATTAACGACGCAAGGTTGGAGGGATACCGCTTTTTATTCTGGCATCGGGATAATAATAGTGGGTATTCCAGTCTCTTTAATTTTACGTCGCGCCCCAGAACCTTATGGCTATTTGCCTGATGGAGATAGGCTATCAGACGTTGGAACTATGGATAAACAAGACCAAGACTTAACTGGATTTACCGTAAGAGAGGCTATAAAAACGAGTTCGTTTTGGTATCTTGGGATAGGTCATGCTTTATCACTATTGACGGTGGGAGCCGTTTCACTTCATTTAGTTCCCCACGTTGTTGATAGTGTGGGTCTATCCGTAACAATTGCATCAACTGCTGTAGCGGTGATGACTGTATTCTTTGTAACCGGACAAGTCGTGGGAGGATTCCTTGGTGATAGATATAGCAAAAGGTGGTTAGCTGCCATTGGTACATTGATGCATGCATTAGCTCTGTTAATTCTGGCTTATTCTACAAATATTATAATGGTATATACATTTTCCGTACTGCACGGCAGTGCATGGGGTCTTCGTGGTCCCATAATGGCTACTATAAGGGCCGATTATTTTGGAAGAGCTTATTTTCCGTCAATAATGGGCTTTTCCTCTTTAATTATTATGCTAGGAATGACAGTAGGACCACTTTTCGCGGGTTATATGGCAGATGTTTTTGGTGACTACAAATTAGGTTTCATTATAATATCTGCACTTGCAGCACTTGGGTCAATGTTCTTTGTTTTGGCAAAGCCTCCAGTAATAACTGAAAGGCAGTTACAGACCTAATTTTTTCTTGATAGAGTCTTCCCTTTCAGAAAACCTCCAATAGTTTCTCAACTCAGTCTTGTTGATAATTGACAGGTAGTAGTTACTGGACTGCAACTTTTGGTAAGTCAAACTTTCGTGTTCCAAAGATAAATTCTTGCCGTTATCGTCGTACCGTAATTTCCCTTTAAATTCTGCCATTAAACCTACCACCTAATTAATTTGGGAAACAATATAACATCAAATGCTTATTCCGGATACATTTTCCCAATCAAAACGGACAAATGTAAAGGAAATTCAAACTTATGGTGCCGAAGGTGAGATTTGAACTCACACGCCCAAAAGGACACTGCGCCCTGAACACAGCGCGTCTGCCGTTCCGCCACTTCGGCATTGGTTATTGAAACTGATATGCGCAACGCAAATGTATCAAAATCGGAGTTGGGGTTTATGCTAGTAGATATTTCTGCAATTTACAAGGTGGAAAATATTAGAATCCTGCGGCGTACCCGTCTCCTCTAGGATCAGAAGCACCTGCCAGAACGCCTGTTTCTTGATTTATAGAAATAACCTGGAAAATGCCGTGACTTATACCTTCCTGTCCCCAGGTGATTTTATGCTTCTTGGCAATCAATTCTTCTGAGACGGTTTCAGACATTCTAGGTTCTAATTGGACTTCTGGAGGATTTCCCATATCTAAAGGATGGCTTCCTGGGATACTGTGCCATCGAGGTGCATCTACTGCTTCTTGAGGAGTCAATCCATGATCTAGTATTGAGGTAATGATCTGTAGATTACCTTGAGTTTGAAAGTCTGCGCCTGGCGACCCTGATACGATCACTGGTTTGCCATTTCTTAATACTATAAAACAGTTCAAAGTGTGCATGGGCCGCTTGCCAGGTTTAACGGTATTTGGATGTCCTTCTTCTAGCCTGAATCCTTGCTGGCGGTTGTTGAAGAGGATTCCGGTTCCCTCTGCCACGAAAGCCGAACCGAAACCATTATACAAGCTGTGTATAAATGAAATTACATTGCCGTCTTTATCTACAATGCAAAAATAGCTAGTATCAGTCCCCTCCTTAATGGGGTTGCCAGGACCAATGTTTTTACCGGCACTCTTGTGGTCTATTGTGTTTCTCCTCTTTTCAGCAAATTCCTTTGATATTAGCTCTTCAAGAGGATTATTCTCGAAGTTTGGATCACCTAGATATGCGTTTCTGTCTGCAAATGCAAGTTTCTTGGACTCGATCATTAAGTGAATTAATTCTGGATCAAGGTGCCCATATCCGGTTACATCAAACCCTTCCATTATGTTGAGCATTTCAAGTAGCATGAATCCTTGCGAAGGAGGTCTGTTTTCTGCTATAACATATCCTCTGTAATTGGTAGTAATAGGATCGTAAACTTCTACTTGGTGATTAGCCAAGGATTCTAGGTCCAAAACCCCCCCTGCCTTACCGAATTCCTCAACAATTTTGGATGCGATTGCTCCTTTGTAGAATGACTCTGTTCCTTCTTGGGAAACGACTTTGAGGGTATTGGCAAGATCTGGATTTTTGAATAATTCACCTGCTTTGTACGATGAACCGTCTTTCTTTAAGAAGATCTTACTCGTAGAAGGGAATTTGAGTATTCTATTTTTCATTGACGCGAAAACCCGTGAAGCTCTAGGTGTTATTGGGTGCCCTTCCTCTGCATATTTGATAGCATAGGAAAGTAATGCTGACATACTCATTGTGCCATATTGGCGGTTGAGATATTCATATGCCGCTAGTTCTCCGGGAGGGGATACGGCTAATGGTCCGTCTATAGGCATAGAGTCGTATCCTCTAGATCGGAAATAGTCCGAGGTTGCCAAGGCTGGAGCCATGCCAGTAGAGGTTAATCCAAGTGTTTTTCCCGTTTTTGCTTCGTAGAACATAGCGAAAACTTCTCCACCAAATCCACACATCCCGGGTACCGTAATGGCTTCCATTGCCGCGGTAGCAATGGCTGCGTCAAAGGCGTTGCCTCCTTCGCTGAGAATCTTTATACCAATGGACGCGGCAAGTGGCGAATGGGAACACACCATACCATTTGATGCATAAACCGTAGGCC
Source organism: SAR202 cluster bacterium (assembly GCA_009391535.1). GTDB lineage: Bacteria > Chloroflexota > Dehalococcoidia > Lucifugimonadales > UBA2985 > VFHP01. The sequence continues at coordinate 21,259 of VFHP01000008.1, forward strand.
TAGACATGTAAGGAACATTCATCTTAAATCCTCATGCACAATCCTATATTAGCAATCCGTAATTGCCAATACCTTATTTTTGTTGGATACTGGTTTCGTTGTCTGTGAACTCGGGTACCGGCAAAATATCAACTGTAAAAGAGTAAGCGGGAAAATGTCCTTATTGGTCAACAAGTCAATTAATATTCTAATTAGTTTTGCTGCAGTATTTGTTTTGTTTTTCTGTGGAGTTCATTTGGTATATGCAGACCATTTTACGGACGATTATATTGAATCCGAAAAAGACAAACTTGAATCCCAATTTGAAGCAGGTTTAATCGATGGAGAAGAAGACTATCAGATTAAACTAGAATTCCTGCTTGAAGAGTTATATAAAGACCACGAATCGGTTGAATACAAATCTCCCTTTCAAGAGAAAAAAGAAGAACGATCTGGGACAGGTTTGTTTGGTGTTGTGGTGCCTGCGATAATTATTGGATACTTTCTGCTAAGAATGAGAAACAGGAGATCACAAAATACTGTTGTAGAAAGCGAACCCTACCGGAGCCGGAGTTCATCAGATTTGGAAAATGAATCAGCTTCAAGAGAAACGGTCGAAGAAATAGAAGAACCAAATATGGTTATTGAACGTGATCCGTATCAAGACCCCAATTTACCAGACATACAAAATGAAAGCTCAGGAAATTCTTGGAGAGAGAAGCTTAGAGATAAATCCAGAGATGACATGGTTCAATATTTGAATGCAACTGGAGTGAAAGCAACTATGTCTGAACGTGGCAGAGTAGAAGAGAATATAAGATCTGGTCGATTTCATCGGAGTTTAGGACTGATAGATATAGAGGAAGATGTTATCAATTGGATAAACGTTGTTAGAATAAAATCCAGAGATAAGAATGGTCCTTCAAGGTATCGAACTGTATTCGCTATTCCAGATGCTACAGTACCATTGGAGCATGAGGCTTTAAAAGTAGCTACAGTAAGGAAGAAGTCATTCCCAATATTCGGTAAAGTAGTAGGCATACATTGGCAAGCTGAGGAGAAACTTAATCCTCTGGTCGAGTTGTTTGCTAAGGATGAGGAAATTGAAGCCCTAGTCAAAGAAGTAGGTGATGTTCAAATACACACTCACCCGGGCATTTTTCAGGGTTGGACTATAGAAATTCTAACTGTAGGTTCTGTTTTTGAACCACATGAGGTTCATTGGAACGTAATACATAAGATAGCGGATTATCTGATTTCCTCCCCTCGCTGATGAAGAGTAGTAAGCAAGCTCTCTTGTTAAGTATATAAGGAATCAGAGATTTTTTATTTATTCATAAATTGCTCTGCTGTTATAGTGGGTCTGGCATTTCTCCAGCCAACTCTAGTCTTTGTTTGGCCTCGTTGTAAACATCTGGATTCAAAGGACCCCGTAGAGTAGCATCTATATTTTCCTGTAGATGTTCTGTTTTAGTAGTTCCAACAATTATAGTATCTGCATTTGGATGGCTCAATGTGTACCTCAAAACAAATGATGAAGGAGTTTCATTATCTTCCATTAGATCTTTCAGTGACGCTTTGTCAAATATTTCCCAAGTGTCTGAGGCTCCTCTGCCCACTCCAGTTTCTCCTTGAGCTACACCACCTCTGATTATTATACCCACTCCTTCCTTAGCAGCTTTTTCAATCCAAAGCTCGTGCTGTCTTTGAAGAGCGGAGTAAGGTATCTGCATTACATCAAACACACCCCAGCTTAGGAAGATAGGAAGATCTGGATTTGTCGTTGATGATCCAATCCATTTCACCATCCCTTGATCTCTTATGTCGGACAATGCTCTCACCAAGTCTCCTTTTTCGCATTCTTCTACGGTGGCGTTGTGTAGTTGAATTATATCTATACTGTCTCTATTGAGGCGGCGCAGCGAGATTTCAATGTTGCGAAATAAATTATCTCTGGTCCAGGAATGGTTGGAGTCGTTACTGGTTGGCCTAGTATCTGTACATCCACATTTGCTGGCTAAATAGAATTCGTTGTATCGGGATCTCAATGCCCAGCCTATCCACTCTTCGCTGTTCACATAATCGTAAGCAGTATCGAAAAAATTTATTCCCGCGTCTAACGCCATATTCCAGACCTTGGTTGCCTGTTCCGTAGTCCAATGCGTTATGTTATCTCGATAATTTGCACACCCAAAACCCAGTCGAGTTACTTCTAAACCTGTACGGCCCAGAATAGCTTTCGGTAACATGTCCATTATATGTAAACCTCTCTTTTTGAAAGAATTATAGCATTATTAAAGATTAGACCCAGCATTTCATAAATATTATTCCTGTTTTAGAATGTGTCTTGATTGACTATCTGAATACATTATTCTAGTATCCGAGAAATCGCAAAATATAGTGGGGGGATAATAATATGAATGCGAACAGAAAGCCGTTTCTGACCCCTGGTGAAGCACTGGAATTCCATAAGGATGTTTTGGTTGTAGATACTAAAATGCCTGCTAATCATGGTCTTTTCTATAATGACAACATGCGAGAAGCGATGAAAAATTGGGTAGAAGACGGACGTCTATCTAGATCAGAAATACAAGCTAACCTTTACGAAATGACAGTCAAGGAACTTAAGGCATCTGAAAAATCAAGGAAAGAATACTTGGGCATATGGGAAGAAGCAGGAGTTAATGTTGCAAGTGTTACATATGCAGGTCCGCATTCTCCTGATGGAGCATTCGAGACCGCCACAAGATCTCTTATGCAAGGTAGAGGTACAATAGACGCCTTAGGTGAGGACTTAAGATTAGTGCTCAATGCCGATGAATTGGAAAGAGTTTATAAGGACAATGTTAAAGGTGTAATTTTCGATTTTCAAGACACCACTAGTATAGGTGGTGACTTAAACAGATTGGATATGTTTCACAACATGGGCCTACGAATAGTACAACTGACATATAATCTCCGTAATTTAGTAGGAGATGGTTGTACGGAAAGATACAAGACAGGATTAACATATTTCGGAATAGAACTTGTTGAGAGGTTGAACGAATTGAAAATGGTTGTGGATGTCAGTCATTGTAGTCAGCAGGTTGGATGGGATGCTATCAAATTTTCTAAATCTCCCATAATGGTGACTCATTCGACTAGTAATGCTGTTTGTTATCACGATAGGGGTAAAGATGATGATCTGGCCAAAGCAGTGGCTGATAGTGGTGGATTTTTTGGTGTAGCCGCCATTGCCGGATTTGTGAAGAATGACATAAATGCCACGTTGGACGATTATGTTGATCATGTGGAGCATTTGATTAATATTATGGGTATCGACAACGTAGGCATAGCGAGTGACAAGTGTGGACCGGGACCTGGGACAGAGACAATGTATGAATTTCCAGAGGCATTAGGACCATTTGACACTTCATATTTGTTCAAAGATTCCCCTGATCCTAGAAGCAAGCCACCGGGATTTGATTGGTCTGGATTTAGGCCTGAACATAGGTTAAGTGATAAACACAGGATGGTAGACTTTGATACACCCACAGATTGGCCGAACATAACGTTGAAGTTAGTCGAAAGGGGTTTTAATGAGGAAGAATTGCGGAAACTGTTAGGTCTGAATTTTTTGAGAGTGTTTCGTGATATAGTGGGTTGATGTCTGCGGAGTAAGGTGACTTACATGAAATTAAATGAGATTAAAACCCCATCTCTAATAATTGATAGGCAAAGACTGGTCAAAAACTGTAATTACATGTCGAATCGGATGAGAAAGTTCGGTGTCGATTTACGTCCTCATCTTAAAACTGCGAAATCTTTTGAGATAGCTAAGATTGCCACGAACGGCCACTTTGGGGGTATAACAGTTTCAACTTTAGCAGAAGCCAGTTATTTCTTAGCAAATGGTATTACTGACATTACGTATGCCGTCGGTATATCTCCAGACAAATTGGAGGAAGTTAGCGATTTACTGGATAAGGGTGCTAGAGTAAGAGTCATAACAGATAATTTGGCCGTTGTTCCTGTTTTACAGGAAAAATGCGCATCCTTAAAAGCTAATATGAACGTATTAATCGAGATAGATACCGGAGGACTTAGGGGTGGCATAAATCCTGAATCTGAAGAATTGGTCGATTTGGCAAAAGCTATTGAACAGGCTAATAATTTGAATCTTGATGGGGTATTAACACATGCAGGACATTCTTACGAATGCGACAATATAGATTCAATCAGACTCGTAGCAGATAATGAAAGATCAGGTGTAGTTAAGGCGGCCGAAATATTACGAAAACAGGGAATATCCTGTGACGTGGTAAGTGCAGGATCCACTCCGACTGCAGTTTTCGTAGAAAATCTTGATGGTATAACCGAAATGCGCCCTGGAGCTTACATGTTTTTTGATTTAGATCAGGTTGGTATGGGGGTCTGTAAGATAGATGATATAGCTGTAACAGTATTGGCTACCGTGATAGGTCATAAGAAGGATCCCCAAAGATTGTTGATAGACGCCGGTTCGCTCGCTCTTTCCAAAGATTTGAGTGCTAACCAGTTCATGGACAATGTTGGTTATGGACTAGTCTGTAGGGCAGACAATTGTTCCGTGATTCCAGGACTCTATGTAGAACGTACATATCAGGAGCATGGCCTTATAGCTTCTATAAGCGGACCTATAGAGTTCGATTCATTTCCTATAGGAACTAAAGTAAGAATCCTTCCTAATCACACTTGTATTACCTCTGCAGCACATGATAAATATTATGTGCTTGATAACAATATGGTTGCAGAAACTTGGGACCGAGTTAATGGTTGGTAACGCACACCAGAGCCTGAGTATCTATGTCGATGAATTCAAATGGGTTTTGGCATGGGTAAATTGTAGGTGATTAACCCTCTATCCTCTCCATCTTTCACATATAGAGACTTTAGATTTCTTTGGTTATCAAGTGCTTTTAACTCGATAGGATTCATAGGTGAGCAGGTGATTGTGGGATGGGTTATCTTAGAAATTACCGATTCATCTTTTATGGTTGGTGTATCTCTGGCCCTTCGGATGGTACCTTTTCTGTTTCTGGGCATTATTGCAGGATCTTTAGCAGATAGGGTCAATCGACGTAACCTTCTTCTTTTAGTAAGTGTAGTTATGGGATTCTTAAGTTTATCGTTGACTTTCATAATTTACTTTGGATTTATTGAAGTATGGATAATCTTATTGCTGACATTCTTGGCTGGTTGTGTACGAGCTGTTGGCCAACCAGCCAGACAAAGTTTTGCTTATGATATAGTCGGAACTGCGAATTTAGTGAATGCCATATCTAATTTGTCTTTAGGAATGAGGGTGGGAGGTATAGGAGGTTCTTTATTAGCGGGTCTGTTAGTTGGTAAATTTGGCGCTGATGCTGGATACTTGGTTTTATCATTAAGTTATTTTACTTCCGTATTCACATTACTGTTCATCCGATCACCGGAAAGTCCGGATTTATCTGAACAAGAATCGTTTTGGCAGAATATTGCTGGGGTTGGTAAAGAGATAAAGCACAACAATTCATTATTGGTAATTTTGTTGCTGTCAGGGATGGTAGAAATACTGGGGTTTTCCCATCAAGCTTTATTACCAGTTATATCTAGGGATGTATTGGGTTTGGGGGCGGAAGGATTAGGTGTAATGAATGCTATGCGTTCAGCTGGAGGGATATTAGCAGTTATAATTTTATCGTCATTAGGTGACGTTAAACGTAAAGGTCTTCTTTATTTGTTTGTTCTGTATGCTTTCGGCATTTCTCTGTTTCTGTTAGCTTATGCTCAATCTTTCTTATTGGCTGTTTTCGCTATTGTCGTGATTAGTGGTTTAGGTGCGATATCTGACATATTGTCTCAAAGTTTAATACAACTTGTGGTGCCGAATGAACTGAGAGGAAGAGCAATGGGCACTTGGATCTTTGCAGTTGGATTAGGTCCTATAGGTCATATGGAAATAGGCGCCGTCGCAGCACTGACAGGTGTAGGACTCGCCTTAACCGTACATGGTGGATTGCTCTTATTTCTAGCAGCTTCAACTATGATCTTTTTCCCTCGGATACGTTCTCTATAATATAAGATATATTTATAAATATTGTGCTAGTATTATTCGGTAGTTGCCCGAATTTCAATAGGAGATGAGCCATGTCTAAACTAGACGATATGATAACTCAAGTTGAAGCCTGTACCTCTGAGATAATCGAATTAGAACAGAATCTGGTCAGAATTCCTTCAGTAAATACGGGGTTCATGCCCACAGGAGATGAAACAGATGTATGTAGATATGTAAAAGAATTCTTGTCCAAACACGGAATAGATGCGGAGATTTTAGAATCAGCACCTAACAGAGGAAATCTCATTGCAAGAATGGACGGGTCATCGGGCAATGCTGGCTTATTGTTTATGTCTCATACAGATGTTGTGCCAGTCGAGGAAGAGAACAAATGGACATATCCACCGTTTGAGGGCAGGTTAGTTGGAGACCGGATATACGGTAGGGGTGCATCGGATTGTAAGGGATTGTTGACTGCCCAACTTATGGCAATGACCATATTGAAACGTAATGATATTCAGTTGAGGGATGGCCTTATTTTGGCTTCAGGGGCGGATGAAGAACATGGGGGTCGCTATGGATTTGGATGGCTATCTGAAAACCACCCGGATAAAATCATGTCACCATATGCAGTTAATGAAGGTGGTGGCGGTACTATGGATGCTGCAGCAGGTTTTACATATACCCTTGGTACAGGAGAGAAGGGTAGACTTCAGATAGAAATCGATATAAGAGGGGAGAGCGCTCACGCTTCAACACCCTGGCGGGGTGTTAATTCACTTTTTGGGCTAGGCAAAGTTATAGAAGGAATAGAAAAATATGAACCAGCCCGGGATACTTCAGTAGAATTTTTTAAATATCTTTCTACATTTGCTTTGGAATATGTCGCTACTTCCCAAAACATAGACGGGATTATAGGAGAGGTGGAATCAAAAAACAAAAATCTCGCGTCGGTTATGAGGGCATTGTCCAGGATGACTGTGACTCCAACCATGGTTCAAGGGGGCATAAAGTCTAATAGTGTTCCTGAACACATACGGTTAACTTGTGATGTTCGTACTCTACCGCATCAGGATGAGAATTATCTTAGGCAAGAACTTGACACAATCTTGAAAGATATACCGGGAGTAGAATATCAAGTTGATTATATGTCAGTACCCAATTCTTCACCATTTGACACTGAATTATCCAGAGCGATAAAAAGGTCGACAGCTAGAGCACTTGATATGGATGATATACAAATAATCCCCTCGATTAGTACGGGGTTTACCGACTCCAGATTCACTAGAAACCTTGGGATAGTCACTTATGGTTTTAGTGGAGCCCACCCCGATGATACAGTTGATAACAATATACACGGCACAAACGAATTTCAGAGCGTGAAAAGTCTGATAAACAGTACCAAGGTAATGTTGATTCTTGCCTACGACATGTTGGTGGATACGCAGTGACTGTTATTTGTCACGTTTAATCAGGTTATCTACTATCATAAGTATCGGGATCAGTTTTATAGATACAACTATTCCTACTACAATACCGAATAGACCACCGATTATGAAACCCAGTGTGCAGAACACTGCAAAAATTAACGATCCCAGTATTGATATGGAAACGAATGTCATCATTGTAGTATAATACAAGTCAACTTAATTGTTTCCCACCGACCTGTTTATATTGGCCTTGAATCGGAGGTTTTAATATGTCCAGTATAGAAGATGATGAAGTTGAAGTATTAATAATTGGTGCTGGCGCTTCCGGGGCAGCTGTGGCGTGGAGTCTGGCAAGTTCAGGGATAGAAGTCCTTTGTCTGGAGCAAGGCGGATGGACTGATCCTAAAGATTATGCCTCTGCTCATGATGACTGGGAATTGCGAGCAACTAACATATCCAATCCGCAGCCTAATGTACGTAATCTTCCATCGGATTACCCCGTGAATGATAAGGACAGTCCGATAGCCCCTCTTATGTATAACGCAGTTGGTGGCAGCACCATATTTTGGAGTGCCCACTTTCCGAGATTCCATCCATCCGACTTCAAAGTAAAATCATTAGATGGAGTCGCTGATGACTGGCCTATATCGTACAGGCAACTGGAACCATATTTTGATAAGAATGATGAGATTATGGGTGTTTCGGGATTAGACGGTGATCCTGCTTATCCACCCAAATCACCAAGGCAAATGCCTCCGTTCCCATTGGGAAAGGGCGGACAGAAGCTGGTAGACGGTTTTAACAAGCTTGGCTGGCACTGGTGGCCTTCAGATGCTGCAATAAATAACTCCAAATATGACGGAAGGGCTGCTTGCAATTACTGCGGCCCTTGTAACACGGGGTGTTACTTGGGGGCGAAAGCCAGTACTGACATTACGTACTGGCCTAAAGCCATAAGTTTAGGTGCCAAAATTGTTACAAATGCCAGAGTGCGTGAATTAGTTGTAGGCAAAGACGGGCTCGTTAAAGGTGCGCTATATTATGATGAGGACGGTAATCTGCAACAACAAAGTGCTAAGCTTGTAGTAGTAGCTTGCAATGGAGTAGGGACTCCAAGATTATTGCTCAATTCGTCATCTTCAATGTTTCCAGATGGATTGGCCAATAGTAGTGGCTTGGTAGGCAAGAACTTAATGTTTCACCCTTACGCTGCCGTAACGGGGTTTTTTGATGAATTTGTTGACGGCTATATGGGGCCACAAGGTATATCAATTATAAGCCAGGAGTTCTATGAGACGGATTTGTCCAGAGGATTCGTGCGAGGATATAGCTTTCAGGCTACAGCCAAGGGTCCAGGTCCCCGCGGAGCGGCAAATTCGGGTGGAATGACAGCAGGGCAAGCGTCGTATATTGCGTGGGGTGAAGGACATCATGATGCGTTTGAAAGCAAGTATGGAAGAACGGCAACCATTGTAGTTATAGGAGAGGATCTACCAGAAGAAATAAATACTGTAACATTGGATCCAGAATTAACCGATGGAGACGGGATTCCTGCCCCTAAGATCACTTATCGTATGAGCGAGAACAGCCTTAATATGATGGATCACGGCATTAAAAAGGCTGAAGAGCTTTTGAATGCATCTGGGGCGATACGCATTACTAACAATCCTCTCCTTAGAGTTGCCGGATGGCATCTTATGGGTACTGCCAGAATGGGTTCAGATCCATCGAAGTCCGTTGTAAATGAAAAGGGTCAGGCACACGACGTAAAAAACCTTTTTATTGTAGATGGTAGTGTTTTTGTAACTGGTGCCGCAGTTAATCCTACATCAACTATTCAAGCTGTAGCATTGTATATAGCGGATCAAATAAAAAAGGAAGTCACACATTTATAAAAATGAATGTGTGAAGGTTTAGATGTATATGGACATGGATAGAGGTGAACTTAGGTTTTTTAGTGAAGCTCAATCTGCTCTTATGGAGTCTGTTTTAAATCAGATAATACCATCCGATGACAAATATCCCGCAGCAGGAAATTTAGGATTGGTTGCCTACATAGATAAGGTTATGTTCGATCCCATATACCTTGCACGGCATGATAAAAGCCTCAGACGTATATTTATTGAGGGTATGCATCAAATAGAGATTTGTGCTGCTAACAAATTTCAAGGTGCATTTGTATCTCTTGTTTCAGATCAACAAATAGCAGTGCTGAAAACCATTGAAGAAGAATTGCCAGAGTTTTTTAACGCTCTGATTACATATACTTATAATGGTTATTATACTGATTATAGAATACTGAAAATTTGTGGCGCACCAACTAGACCACCTCAGCCATTGGGCCATAAGTTGCCTGACTCAGATTTTTCTTCTACAGAATTAGTTAAATCTCGGGGTACCATATATAAGGAAGTAGATTAAACTTGCTTATATCATACTAATCATCTAGAGTAGACTGCATCTATATTTTGTTATTGGAGGCACAATACGTATGTACGGTAGCATATTTAATTTAAAGGTTAAACCAGGCCACGAGGCAGACTTATTAAAGACTCTCAATGAAACTTCTTCAGATGCTCCCGAAGGCGGCTTTGCCTTTTTTGTGATGCAACCTGATCAAGGAGGAGACTGGACAGCAGTAGCTGTTTTCAAGGATAAAGACTCCTATGTTGCCAATGCTAACAGACCTGAGCAGCATGAAATGTTTCTCAGTATGATGGAGCACCTAGAATCAGAGCCTAGTTGGAATGATGGCACATATGTTATAGGCGAGGTATTATAACATTTAGCTACAATTACCACTCCAGTGCAGGATCGTATACCAGTACCGAATCAATGGCTTTTCTTACGCTGAGACCACCATATTTATCGAGATTTATATCATGTCCGCCTATAATTAATGTTCTTCCGTCGCTTAGCAATACCGAGGTATGAACCCCACCTCTGGGGTTTGAAAAGCCTCCAATAGGAGTCCAATTGTCTGATGATGTGTTATATATTGACAGTTTTTCATTTCCTACAAATAGAACGTTTCCGTTGTTCAATACCGTTGCGGTATGCCTCCAACTCCTGGTTGGCATAGGCTCTAAAAGTGACCACGTGGCATTATCCGGGTCATAGACTTCCATCGTGGCTGTAGTTTCCGGTGTGAGTCTTCTACCTTTTGTGCCTCCTCCGGAGACGAGCACTTTTCCATCATTCAATAGAACTGCAGTAAATTTTTCTGCGTGTTCGTCCAACAATGGTCCTAATGCTGTCCATGTGTCGTTATCAGGATCGTATAGTTCGGCAGTAGTTACACCTCGCACATATTGTTCTTCGTTATCAGAACCGATAACCAATATCTTTCCGTTGTTAAGCAGTACTGCATGATGCTTTTCTCTGGGCATAGTCATGTCTGATACTAATCGCCAGGAACCATCTTTAGGATTGTATATTTCTGCTTTGGCAATAATTTTCTTATTTCCCTCAACTTCGGCCAAACCGCCTGTAACTAGTACCTCTCCATTAGCCATTAAAGTGGCAGTATGCCCTAGCCTTCGCGCGTAACTCATTTTGCTTGTTTCCGTCCAGGTGTCACTGGCGGCATTATAGATTTCTGGAGGGAGATCCTTAACGCCATTTGGTGATCCTCCTACAGCAAGTAGGCTACCGTCGTTTAATACAGTTTGTGTATGACCGTATCTTGGATGATTCAGAGAGCTAGCCGAAGTCCATGAGTTTGTAGTTAGATCCAGTATCTCTGAACTTCCTATTGCAGGGGATCGTTGTCCTGCCCCCCAATCCCCTATTCCGCCAGAGACTAATATTCTCCCGTCATTCAAGGTTGACGCAGCATGATCGCCTCTAGCTGTAGTCATTTTCCCTACGCCAGCGTCACCACAGCTAATAAGAGTTAAAGTGGAAAGAACGCCTAGTAAAATAGACCTCAAAAGTAATGATAGCAAGCTAGTCATAACGCCCCTCTGAATAAATATGGTGGCAACGGCGGGATTCGAACCTGCGACCTAGGCCTTATGAAGACCCCGCTCTGCCGCTGAGCTACGTTGCCATGGAACCTTTTGTGTTTCAGGGTTTGATATAGCAATTCTATCAGTAGATCAGGTAAAACAGAAGTCACTATTTAAGTCAATTTCTGAGTATGGCGCCGATCTGGTGGTTTAGAGTGCTAAGTATATCATTCAAAGCTTTATTGATTTCCTCACCCGTCAAGGTGCCTTTGTCAGATTGGAACAGAATTCTGTACGCAAGAGATCGAGTACCTGCCTCTAATTCGTTCCCTTCGTATAGGTCAAATAGAGTAGCGGTGTGGACCAGTTTGTGCCGCTCTATTAACCTTTTTACTGTCGAAGATGATGTGGCGTTGTCCAATATCAAAGCAAGATCTTTATAAGAGCCCGGGTATCTGGATATCGGCTCATATTTATACATCGATTTGTTGGACAGTTTACATAGTTTATCGAGATCAAGTTCAAAGATTGATACTGGTTTGATATCTATATCGAACACTCTTAATATGTCGTCATGTAAAGACCCCACTGAGCCTATATGTTGGCCTTGGTAGTGTATATCTGCTGCGTTACCGGCAGCAAACAATGGATTGTTGGATGGTTCAAATATTGGATCGACGCGCAGCTCACCAAACAGACCTTCTAGAATGCCTTTGGCATCAAAAATGTCCATATTAGTTGAATTGTTAAGCCAATCATCTGACCAACGTTGTCCAGTTAATGCTCCCACTAGGATTTCACGTTCTGTAGGTAGTTGATCTTTTCTTTGTAAGTAAATGCGGCCAATTTCAAAGATTTTCATACCTTTTCTTATCTGGTTAAGGTTGTATGAGAGTGCGTTCAGGATGCTACTCAGCATGTTTGTCCTCAGATATTCTTGGTGTTCGCTCATGGGATTTGCGAGGCGTATGGGGTTTAAAGATTCTGTAGATGGCGTAGACTTTTCTAGATCCTTTAGGCTGACTAGGGAATAAGAAATGACTTCCTGCATGCCACTTGAAACCATTAGGTCTCTAATCTTTTCTCGCATGTTACGATTGTGATCAGGTGTTTGATTGGGTATAGGCGTTGATATGGAAGATATAGGTAGGTTATCGTATCCAACCATGCGTGCAATTTCTTCAATGAGATCATCGGTCTGGTCTATGTCACTTCTCCAATATGGTGGTTTAACCAGCAGCTCATGGGTAGAAGATTTGTTAATGGAGAAGCCTAGTGACTCCAGGATAGAACGCGCTTTTCCTATCTTCATGTCAAGTCCTAAGACCTGTTTAATTCTGTGAAGCGTCAGACTAATTGGAGCACCTTCTTCATTTACAGGATATTTATCGATTATATTGCTACAGACTTTTCCCCCGGCTATTTTTTGAATAAGGTAAGTCGCTCTTTTCAGTGCCACTAATGCTAATTCAGGCTTCAATCCTTTTTCGAATCGAGAAGATGACTCACTTCGTATCCTCAATGACTGAGAGGTTTTCCTAGTGTTTACAGCATTGAAAGTGGCTGCTTCAACAAGTACTGTAGTCGTTTCGCTGGTCATTTCTGTGTTTAGTCCGCCCATAATGCCTGCTAGTGCAACTGCTCTATTGGAATCTGCAATAACTAACATAGGTGGGCTAAGTTTTCTTTCTGTTCCATCAAGAGTAGTAAAGGTTTCCTGTTCGGTGGCTTGTCTTACAATTATCTTACCGCTGTTAATAGTTCTAAAATCAAATGCGTGTAGAGGCTGACCATATTCCAGCATCACATAGTTGGTTATATCTACCACGTTATTTATTGGTCTTTGCCCTGCTTTTATTAATCTTTCAGTGATCCATGTTGGGGATGGACCTACAACTACATCTCGTATGAGGCTGGCTGTATATCTACTACATAATGAGGGATCTTCTATATTTACTTCTAAGTGAGCCTCTATAGGATCGTTTTCAGTCGTGTAATTGGTATCTGGATCTTTGATTTTCTTGCCGGTTATAGCCGCAATTTCTCTTGCTACTCCTATTACTGACATACAATCCGGTCTATTGGGAGTTAGTTCCAGATCAAATATCGTATCTCCCAGGTAATTCTCTAAAGGAATTCCTATTGGAGCATCATCTGGTAAAACCAAGATACCAGAGGAATCATTGCCCAAGCCCAGCTCTTCTTCAGAGCAAACCATGCCGCTGGACTCTACTCCTCGTATCTTGGCAGTTTTGAGAGTTTCCTGGCCACCACTATGAGGGTTATTCAAAATGGCTCCAACTTTCGCGAATGCGATTTTTTGACCTTCTGCTACATTCGGTGCTCCACATACCACAGTTAATATATCGCTTCCAATGTCCACAGATACTAGGCGTAATCTATCAGCGTTTGGATGGATGTTTATTTCTTTTACTTCACCCACGAAAACCTTGCCCCATCCTCCCGTTTGTTCGATGGTGCCTACTTCTGTCCCTGCCATTGTGAGTTCATGGGCTATAGATTCGGGATCAACGTCTATATCAACGTATTGCTTAAGCCAAGATAGAGGTGTTCTCATGTATGGATCCTTTTAGCATGATTGAAATTTATAATACTAGAACTGACTCAAAAATCTGACGTCGTTAGAATAAAATAATCTTATGTCGTCTATTCCATATTTTAGCATCGCTATTCTCTCCGGACCCATTCCGAATGCGAAACCTGTGTATATAGATGGGTCATATCCCAATCCTTCAAGGACTTTTGGATTTACCATGCCAGCTCCCAGTATTTCTATCCATCCAGTGCCCTTACAAACTCTGCATCCTTCACCGTTGCTGCAAGAAAAACAGTCAATGGCCATTTCAGCCCCGGGTTCAACGAAAGGGAAGTAGTCCACTCTGAATCTTACCTTCCGATCTGTTCCAAATAACAACCTTGCAAATTCATACAAGGTTCCTTTGAGGTTTGCAAATGTGATTCCCTGATCTACGACTAATCCCTCAACTTGGTAGAATTGTGACTCGTGTGTAGCATCTGTTGCTTCGTATCTGTAACATTTTCCAGGTACCAAGACTCTCAGAGGAGGCTGACTGTTTTCCATTATTCTTACTTGCATTGGGGACGTGTGGGTTCTCATTAGCATTGATTTTTCCCTATTATCATTTTCATAGTCTATCCATAGTGTGTCCCACATGTCCCTAGCTGGGTGATCTTTTGGTATATTCAGCTTCTCAAAATTGTAATGGTCCCATTCAACTTCGGGTCCTTCTACAACTTGGAATCCCATGCCGACAAATGCATCACATATTTCACGTAATATTTGAGTGGTAGGGTGCAGTTTTCCAATCGATATTTGTCTTCCGGGCATAGTAACGTCTACACTAGGATTTCCGTTAGTATTGGCAGACTTGGTAAGTGATTGTTCGGCGTTAGCGAAGCTTTGTTCCAAGTTAGTTTTTACTTTATTACCTATAGATCCCAGGAGTCTCCTATCTTCGGGAGTTAATGACGGCAATTGTCTTAAAATAGATGTAAGTGCTCCTTTACGGCCGATATATGATATTCGCCACTCTTCCAAGGACTCTTTTGACTGAGCCTCATCCAAAGCAATGAGAGCGTTTTGCTCCAAAGCCTTAATTTCTTCGATTAAATCATTTCCTGCCATTGAGAAACTCCATCTTCTAGAGACTATTATTATAGTTATCTGTTTTGTGTGGTCAAGTTGGATATCGTCTACTTTTGATTGACTTACCCTACTTGGTAAAAAAATACAAAAGGAGAACGTATTTTATAGAAACCAATTTAGCTCTGTGCTATTATTCAAGGACCTGTTTATTGCAGGTACATTAACAATGTTATGGAGAGAAGAAGCCGGTGAGAGGCCGGCGCTGTCCCGCAACTGTATGCCTACTGTTACTACATAGGCAAGCCAGATCGTCTCTCTAGTGTCCGTTGTTTTAGAACCTTCGAGGAAAGGTATCGGCATGTTTTCGTGCGATTAACCTGCCCTTAAGATGGGTGGGTTTTTTTTTGACAACCGAAGTTGTCATCAGATTAGGGAGGTTTAGGTATGTCTAATTTAACAAGATCTTATGCGGTGATATCCAAACAATTTAACTTTCCCAGTTTAGATTTACTCGGAATAAACAAAGCCGATGCAATTACCGTAGGTGTTTTCATAATCGCGATTTTGGGAACTAATTATGCTATGACTGGATTTCCCAACGTGAAACTATTTGATTTATTGGTGTTCTCGGCTGGGTATGTGTTGGGTTTCAGAAAAGGAGTTCTTGTTGGGGTAAGTGCTTGGTTGTTATATGGGACTTTCAATCCTTGGGGCCCGGCTGACTCTTTGTTGTTGACTATTCTGATGACAAGCGAGGCTATATATGCCTTTATGGGTTTTGGTTTTAGAAAATTAATGGAGCCAAACAGCTTGCGGATCTCTAACTTGCGACAGTCATTGATTTTAGGCGGCTTGGCAGCATTGAGTACATTCTTATATGACTTATTTACCAATGTATATACTGGTGTAGTCTGGGCTAATATTTCCGGTGGTTCATACGTCGACTGGATAAATATAGCTTTATTCAACCCAGGGGCTTTGTTATTTTCATTTGTGCATATCTCTAGCAACATAGTCATTTTCGTTACTCTGGGACCACTGGTTATGAGGGGTTTTATGGCTTTGAATAGAGTTGCAAAGATCTGGAATCAATAATTGTTTAGATTGAGGGTAATTCCTAGTCAATTCATAACTTTTTTACTACTAGTCGCGCTTCTTCCAGGATGTATTGCAACTGGAGATCACGGGGATGGCGATATTAGAGGCACTATAAATGTTAGTGTTCTGATACATGAAAGCAGTGATGATTTTCAATGGTTTCGGAATGTTGAAACAACTGAAGGATCCAATGCTTACGAATTAACGAAAACTGTTGTTCAAGGTGATTTAGAATCCACATACTATGCGTCTATGTTTTCGCATCTTGTGGAATCTATATTCGGAAAGAGAAACGAAGATCCAAATTATTGGATAATATTTCTATGGGATGATAGTCAGAAGAAATGGGCTCCTTTGCCTGTGGGTGCAGATCTTTTTTCCCTTAAAGATGGTCATGTCATAGGTTGGATTTACACGGAATATGGTCAGGAGGCATTGGGCTTTCCGTCACCTTAGGTAAGTAGGTATGCAAATATTGGATGGCATGATTAAGGAGCTTTGATAATTGAAAAGAACTTCATTATTTGATAACCATGTTTCATCAGGAGCTCTTATGGTTCCGTTTGGAGGTTGGGACATGCCTATTCAATACTCTAGCATATTAAATGAAGCGAAGGCAGTCAGGTCAGGAGTGGGGATTTTTGATGTTTCTCACATGGGTTTGGTGGAACTGAAAGGGCTCAGTTCAGTAGAATTTTTGAACAAGATAGTAACAGCTGATGTTACAGCTATGAAAGGTGGTAGGGCTAAATACACTCTAATTTGTAACGAACAGGGTGGCATTATAGATGATACGATACTCTATAGATTAAACGCGCAGCATTTCTTACTTGTTCCAAATGCCTCAAACACCGACGAAATAATGATTTGGTTGGAGAAATGGAAAAACAAGATGCAGATGTCTGTAAACATTAATCTAGTAACAGGGAAAAAATCTTTAATTGCCATACAAGGGCCATCTTCTGAAAAGATACTCGGGCATTTGTTAACATCAAATCCTTCTCACTTAAGACCATTCCGTTGTGAACAATCGTATATCAAAACTTTTCCAGTCATTGTTTGTAGAACTGGATACACAGGTGAAGATGGGTTTGAATTGGTAGTTCCAAGCGAAGGAGTGGTTTCTATATGGAAGGAATTAACGGCATTGGGTGCAACGCCTTGTGGTTTGGGGGCGAGAGACGTTTTAAGATTAGAGGCGGGTTTGTTGCTTCATGGTTCAGATATGGATTCTAATACTAATCCGTTGGAGGCTGGGCTTGAGAGGTTTGTGTCTTGGAATAAAGAATATTTTGTAGGGCAAGAGGCCCTGACATTTATTAAACAAAGAGAATCTATAAAAAAGATAGTGGGATTTAAATTACTGGAGCGTGGAGTGCCTAGAAATGGTTATGCAATTTTGGATGATGAATGCAACCAAATTGGTGTTGTTACAAGTGGAACCTATTCTCAAAATCTTAATATGGGTATAGGATTAGGATATGTTCCTAAGCCCTTTTCCATTCTTGGGACCATCATTAACGTAGATATACGGGGCAGGAACACTCCAGCGGAGATCGTGGGCATTCCATTTTACAAAAAACAGGGGTAATAGCATGTATCCAAACGATAGAAAATATTCAAAAGAACATGAGTGGGCTAAACAGGATATTAATGAAAGCTTGCTAATTGGTATTACTGATTATGCTCAGGAACATTTGGGTGATATCGTTTATCTTGACCTTCCGAATGTTGGATCCATGTTAAGTAAAATGCAGAAACTTGGAGAAATAGAATCGGTAAAATCAGTCTCAGACATATTTTCACCAGTTTCTGGTGAAGTTATAGAGATAAATAATATTGCACTAGACAGTCCGGAACTGGTGAATTCAGACCCCCACAATAACGGTTGGTTGGTGCGTATTATCGTTTCTAATGCCTCTGAGTTTGATGAATTATTGACTGCTGATGAGTACCAATCATTTTTGGATTCTTTAGGCTCTTAGTTGATGACATCAGAAACCAGACATTCTCCATATGTGCCTAATACTGATGCCGATAGAGATCAGATTATTAAATGCTTAGGAGTTAGTTCGACAGACGAACTGTTCGGTGACATACCGAAACAACATTATCTCCCTAATTTAAAACTTAATGAACCTCTCTCAGAGCTGGAAATCACTAAGGAACTCCAACGATTATCAATGCTGAATTATACTCCGGATACAATGCCATGTTTTCTTGGGGGTGGCGCTTATAGGCATTTTATACCTTCCATTGTCAAACATGTGATCAGCAGGGGAGAGTTTGCCACGGCTTACACCCCATATCAACCTGAAGTTAGTCAAGGTACTTTACAAACGATATATGAATTTCAATCTTTGGTATGTCAACTTTTTGAGATGGATATAGCAAATTCTGGAATGTATGACGGCGCAACCGCGATCGCTGAAGCAGCTTTGATGGCTTGTAGAATAACCAATAAGGATCGTATCGCGGTATTAAATACACTTTCACCTGTTTACGTCTCTGTCATACGAACTTATGTAGAACCTCAGGGATTGAAAATATATTCGGTAGATCCATCTGACATAAAATTAGACCAAGAGACAGCGTGCATTTTAGTACAACATCCAAACTTTTACGGCTACTTGGAAGATTTGAAAAATATTGCCAAGGTTGCTCATGAAAATGATGCTTTGTTGGTTACATCCACCGATCCAATTTTCTTAGGCATGTTTAATGCTCCTGGTAAATACGGTGCGGATATCGCGGTTGCTGAAGGCCAACCCTTAGGAGTACCTTTGAGTTATGGAGGGCCATATGTAGGTTTATTCACGTGTAAATCTGATTTTGTAAGGCAAATGCCAGGCAGAATAGTTGGTAAGACAACCGACACTAAGCAAAGGGAAGGATATGTTCTTACCTTGCAAACTAGAGAACAACACATAAGAAGAGAACGGGCCACATCCAATATTTGTACTAGTGAAGCTCTTATAGGTACCGCTGTTGTAGCATACATCGGTTCCATGGGGAGAGTGGGCATTAAACACGTTGCAGAAATGACTTATCACAAAGCTCATTATGCCTCATCTATGATATCCAAGATTCCAGGTTACAGCTTGCCATTTGGTGGCACATTTTTTAAAGAGTTTGTTGTTAGATGTCCTATTAGTCCAGCAAAACTCAATTCTTACTTGTTGGAGAATGGGCTTATAGGTGGTATTGATGTTAGCGACAGGGTAGAGAATGGGCTACTCATAGCAGTCACAGAAATGAACACGAAAGAAGAAATAGATAGGTTAGTTTACCTCATGGCAGAACATCCCGCTCGAGGGAATAATTTATTATGAATATAGAGTATAACGAGCGTAGATCACTTGCGGAACGAAGCTTTAAAGGTAAAATTGGAACCACATTACCAAGGCTAGACGTGCCAGTACAAGATATGCCTGATGCAGAAGACATTAGAACTGACTTGTTTCTTCCCGAGGTTAGTGAGGGGGAAGTAGTGAGGTACATGACATTGCTAAGCCAAATGAACTTTTCTATAGACACTAACTATTATCCCTTGGGCAGCTGTACTATGAAGTACAACCCGAAAGTTAATGAGGAAATGGCTAGCCTTCCTGGATTTGCCAATATTCATCCTCGACAGCCAAAAAGTACAGTACAAGGGGCTTTGGAACTGGCATACAATTTACAGGCAATCCTTGCGGAGATAGTGGGTATGTCTGGATGCAGTTTGTCTACAATGGCAGGTGCTCAAGGAGAGTTGGCAGGAATGTTAATGATTAGAGCATATCATGTTTCTAGAGGAGACCATAAAAGAAAATTTGTGTTAATACCTGACAGTGCACATGGTACCAATCCTGCATCTGCGGCAATGTGCGGATATGAAGTAGTGACAATACCCTCAGATACTGCTGGTAACATGGATATAAATGCCTTGCGAACAGCATGTAACGAAGAAACCGTTGGATTGATGTTAACCCTCCCTAATACGTTGGGATTGTTCGATACAAATATATTAGAAATTTGCAAATTAGTACATGATTGCGGAGGACTGGTTTACGGTGACGGCGCTAATATGAATGCTATGTTGGGTCGGACTAAGCTGGGTGATTTGGGTTTCGACGTAATGCATTTTAATCTCCACAAGACCTTTAGTACGCCTCATGGTGGTGGTGGTCCGGGATCTGGGCCGGTATGTGCCAGAGATATTTTGGTTCCATTTCTGCCGTCACCAGTGATAAGCAGGAATACCGACGAAGAATCAGATAGTTATGAGCTTTATGAACCAGATACTAGTATTGGAAAAACATCCGCATTCCATGGCAATTTTGGTATGTTAGTTAGGGCGTACACTTACATAAATCTTCTTGGGGCAAGTGGGTTGTTAGAAGTGAGTGAAAATGCTGTCTTGAATGCTAATTATGTGTTGGCCAATTTAAAGGATCATTACAGTTTACCTTATGATAGAGTTTGTATGCACGAAGTGGTCTTTTCCGCGAAAATGCAAAAGCAACAAGGTGTGAGTGCTTTGGACATTGCCAAAAGACTGATTGACTACGGAATTCATCCTCCTACCATGTACTTCCCGTTGATAGTAGAAGAGGCTCTTATGATTGAACCTACAGAAACTGAAAGCAAGGAAACAATAGACAATTTTATACAGGTCATGCAAGCTATAGCCCAAGAAGTGTTAGATGACCCGTCACTATTAAAAAACGCTCCCTATGCGACGCCGAATACAAGATTAGATGAAGCCAAAGCCGCGCGTAATCCAGATTTGAGATGGCATCTTTCTTCTTGAATCCAATCCAGTATTAAGATTATCTTCGTTGACAAGGGTAAGAGGCTATGCTAAATTGCCACGTACCCTTGTATATTTCACTATAACCTCTTGGTAGTGTTCCCTGTAGATCCCGGACCTCGATCGTTTTAGTGGCAAATGTTAATAATTCTGGTATTACTCGGATGTTATTATGATAAACGATTCTGATAAAACTGAGAAACTCAATAATCTACTGACAAATGTGTCTGAGATATTAAAAAGCAGATCATTATTTATAGTCAGTAATAGAGGCCCTGTAGAGCATCACATAACAAACGGCGATAGTATTGTTCCAAGGAGAAGTAGCGGTGGAGTGGTTACTGCGTTAAATCCGCTTTTTGGTTTGGGCTTTACATGGATTTCTAATGCAATGGGTGAAGGGGACCGACGTGTGGCTAGGAACTTTGAAGGGGAGACTATAAGATCGACCATTCCAGGGCACAAATTCTCTATAAAATATGTGCTAACCTCAAGACGTGTGTATCACAAGTTCTACAATATTTTTTGTAATCCTCTGTTATGGTTTCTACATCACAACATGTGGAGTTCTCCATATACTCCTAACATCGACAATTCAGTATATGATGCTTGGGAAACTGGATATGTGCCGGTTAACAGGGCGTTTGCGGATTCCATTATTGAAGAATGCGAAAAAAGTAATAAACCTCCTAGTGTTGTGATACATGACTATCATTTGTACATGGTTCCAGGCATGTTACGCGAATCTATACCAGAGGCAATAATTCAACAATTTATTCATATCCCTTGGCCGGATTCCAGTTACTGGCAAATGCTACCTTCAGATATAAGGACCAAGATATGTGAAAGTCTGATAATGACGGACACTGTTGCTTTTCAGAATTTCAGAGATGTGAGGAATTTTCTTCAAAGTTGCGAAACTTTCGTACTAAATAGTGAAGTTAATTACAAGAATTGTACTGTAACGCTAAATGGCCATACAACCGAGGTGAAGTATCGACCGATGGGTATATCGATTGGCGAGGTTAGAAATATAGCGGAATCAAACAGGGCTCGTGAATACGAAGATAAATTAAGAAGTGTATTGACAGAAAATACAATAGTGAGAATAGATAGAGTCGAACCGAGCAAGAATATAATAAGAGGATTTCGTGCCTACAGATTGTTGTTGGAGAGAAACCCAGATATATTAGGAAAGGTAATATTCCTTGCTTTTATGGTGCCATCCAGAACTCATATCAGGCAATATCAAAGATATTTTCAGGAAGTAGAAGAGATAGTTGCTGAAATTAATAATTCATTTGGTAATAGCCAGTGGAAACCAATCCTGCCATTTTATGATAACAATTATACCCAAGCCATGGCTGCTATGAAATTTTATGATGTTTTGCTGGTGAACCCCATCATGGATGGTATGAATCTTGTATCCAAGGAAGGGCCAGTTGTAAATGGTAGATCAGGTGTGCTAGTCCTTTCAGAAACTGCTGGCTCGTATGATCAGTTGAGAAACGGAGTATTGCCTGTGTCTCCGGCTGATATAGAAGGAACTTATAGGGCTTTACTTCAGGCATTAGAAATGCCGATGAGAGACCGTAAAGAAATGGAAGAAATTCTTATAGACAAAATATCTGATGAAGACGTAATTTATTGGGCAAATAAGCTATTTTCTGATTTGAAAGTGTATTCAGATTAAACTCTATCGTCCGTTACATTTGGGTTACGGGCGAAGAAAAGAAATACAGTTCCCAGTATTAAAGCGATGATGAAACTCATAAATGCTACGTGGTAACTGTTAGTGGAGTCATAAACCCAACCTGCATATATAGGTCCTATCATTGTAGAAGGTATATGACACAATTGCATCCAACCTCTTATTGTGGCGTAATTGGCCCTTCCGAAATAATCTCCAATTATTGCCATGAAAACCGGTATTGCACCGCCGTAGGATATCCCATAAATTATTACAAAAATCCATAATAATGCCATACTATCAACCATAGAGAGTACATATATCCCCAAAGCCTGCAATAATGTGCAAAATATTAGGACGTATCGTTTATCTAGATAATCACCTAATAGCCCGAACCCCAATCTTCCTACCAGACTGACTGTTACCATTGCCCCTAGTGCTGCACTGGCGTGTAGAAGCGGGATGGAGCGGATATTTGTAAGATAGTTAACTTGATGTATTACAACCGAAGTCATTGCCACCGCTCTAGCGCTTGTTCCCAAAACTAACATCCAAAAAGTGATAGATAGTATGGCTTGTTTTACTGTGAAATCCCTGTTTGCTAGTTGAGCGTTATTCTTTCTTACTGACCCGCCTCTTTTTAGTGGATCTTCAGTTTTTTCAGGTAATCCATCAGGTAGATAACCATATTGTTCAGGTTTATGCCTCAGAAGTAATGATATTGGCATGACTATCACGAATATTCCTACTCCAGATAAGAATGCTGCAGTTCGCCAACCGTAATCATTGACTATTATCCCCAGGAGAAATACAGTCAAACCGCTGCCACCTGCCCCAAGTGAATATATAGCAAATGCTCTCGATCTTTTCTGGATAAACCATGCGTTGACTGCAGCCATACTGGCATGACCGAATCCCGTGTTATAACCTATAGATATCCAGCCAGCGTATAAAAGGACAAATACTACAAACGCACTCAAATGAACAGAACCGATTTCGATTGATGAAACTAGGCTCATTAAGAAGAAACCCGAACCAGCTATGGCAGCTCCTATGATAGCCATTTTCCTAGGTCCATATTTGTCTACAAGCACACCAATAATAGGTCCCTCCAAACCCCCTTCGAGTCTGGACAGGGATATCACGGCAGCCCCTGCGGCAGCACTCCAACCGAATTCATCTAGCAGAACCTTAAAGAATATTGGGAATCCATAGAACCAGACTCCAGCTCCATAAACATTTATGGCAGCCGCTGCGAATACCACATACCAACCAAAAAATATATTTCTGCGAGCACGAATGAAATTCATTTATGTGTCACTCATACCAAAAAATGTGTACAGATATGCAGTACTACAGAACTTTTACTCTATATCGTCATCATCGTCATCGTCATCATACTCTTCTTGGTCATTTGTTCTAATTGTTGGGATGATAGCCCTGCTCTGATTACTTTTGGTTTTGGATGGAGGTAGTTTTCCGATATCATCTTTCATGGATTTTAACTCTTTTGGTTTAATTTTTTGTATATCCAAAAGTATTCCCTGTATCCCCACGTCTCTGATTACTTTTATATCGTTTTTCTGTAATGGGTTAATGCGTAGTAGTATAACTGGTTTAGATAGGAGATCTCTTATGGATCTTATGCGCATGGTGTCAATTATACTGAGGTTAGTTGTCTCTTCTATACCGGATAAGATAATTGCATCTACGGGTATTTCATTTATCGAATGTGCAAGTTCTTCTGG
This sequence comes from SAR202 cluster bacterium, assembly GCA_009391535.1. Taxonomy (GTDB): domain Bacteria; phylum Chloroflexota; class Dehalococcoidia; order Lucifugimonadales; family UBA2985; genus VFHP01. Next base: position 45,632 of record VFHP01000008.1, read on the forward strand.
TGTATCTATAGGTACTACAATAAGCTTGCCAAGATTTTCCGATGCCAATATATCAGCAGGTTCAGAAAAACTCGAAATTATAAAGAAGTCGCAACCTTCGTTTGCCAAGGACTCTAGCGAATCAGTTGATGCGTGGTTTGTCCAGATGCCCCATATCTGTTCTTTCAGAGTAGCATTTGTTGTTTTCAACATGGTTTTGGTGCTTTTTTGTGTTTTAACGATTGTAAAATCAAAATCATCAGCTTGATTTTTGGTCAGAGAACCTACATCAGTCAAAGCAGCTAGAGCAATCTGAGGGAATTTGTCCGCTGGTTTGCTAGTTCCAAACCCAATAGGGGTTGGAGTAACGGATCCTATTTTCTCGAGATACTCGATTATTTTACTCATTAAACTTCTCCTGTTTTTCACTGAGAACCTAACAAACATAAGCCATTCCTTGGTTTACCCTCGGAATGGCTTATACTGCTTCGGTATTTAATATAATTTATAAATTAATATTATCTAACTAGTCTGAAGAAGGCAGTCTTCTGGCGTCTTGCAATGCCATATCTTTTTCACAGCAAGTTGCACTTCCTTCTCCAGCTTTTGTGCATAAAACAACCGTACCACACGTGACACATTGATATCTTTTACCAAGCTCGTTAGCCATTTACAAGTTCCTCCATAGTCCTTTACGTTGAGTAAAAGAGGACATTTCTAATATAAATTACTTCTTCTCTGCCGGTTCCCCACAGCATGATATGGTGCCGTCACCGGCTGTAGTTACTATAAATTCGGAGCTGCAATTCTTACAAAAGTATCTTTTACCTGATTCGTTAGCCAATGAAATCCTCCCAAAGCATGGCTTAGTTTGTGATTATTATAGCTATAGGCTTAGTAATGGTCAACCTTAGCTATTGCAATAGAGTAATATTTGGATGCCTGCGAGGAGACACGGAGTAGTGTATTTGATATGATTCAACATTATGAAAGAAGTTAAACAGGTCAAACGCAATGGATACAATCGTTTACCTCAATGGTTTAAGGTTCCCATGTCTGGAGGCTCAAACTTTGTTGAACTCAAGAATTTATTGAAATCTGGTGGCCTAAACACTGTTTGCATAGAAGCCAAATGCCCCAACATCGGGGACTGTTGGGAGGATCGTAGTGCTACTTTTATGATATTAGGAGAAATATGTACACGGGCTTGTAGATACTGTGCTGTTAGTACTGGTAGACCCTCCATGCTAGATTTAGATGAACCGAGGCGATTAGCTGAGAGTGTAGAAAAGTTGAACTTGGAGTATTGCGTCATAACATCTGTAGACCGTGATGACTTATTGGACGGCGGGGCTAGTATTTTCGCAGAATCTATCAAGAGGATAAGATCAAAGTTGCCTTTTTGCGAAATAGAAGTTTTAATACCTGATTTTCAAGGCTCTGAAATCTCTTTACTAACTGTTCTAAGTGCTATGCCGAACGTCCTTAATCACAATATTGAAACCGTAGAAAGAATATTTCCTATGGTGAGGCCTCGGGGCGATTATTCACAATCCCTTTCGTTGTTAAAGAAAGTGAAGGAACAATATTCACACATTGTAACTAAATCAGGAATGATGGTCGGATTAGGCGAAGAATCAGATGAAATTTTGGAGACCATGTATAATCTGAGATCAGCAGGATGTGATCTATTGACTATCGGTCAATATTTGCAACCTTCCCAGAAACATTTTCCTGTGTCGAGATTTTATACACCTGAAGAGTTTGATCATATCAAAGTAGAGGCTGAAAAACTTGGATTCACTAACGTGACTTCAGGCCCTTTGGTGCGTAGTTCATATCGAGCCGGCAAACAATTACATTCCTTTCTCTCTAATGGATAGCTGTGATGTATGAGTCGCGACAGACTTTATGTTTATACAACGGTAATATAATAACGATGGATCCAGTAGCTCCACAGGCTTCTTGGCTAACCGTTGACGGAAGATTTATTAGTAAAGTTGGAACAGGGATTCCACCGTTTGATAATTTACCTGGCGACACCCATTACATAGATTGTTTGGGTCGAACTGTTCTGCCGGGTTTCAACGATTCTCATACTCACATACTTTCCAGCGTGGCGCATGAAACAGCGGTGAATTGTAGCCCATCTTCAGTGAACTCTATAGAGGATATAAAGACTAAATTGAGCGACTTTTCCAAGCTTCTACCCAAAGGGCATTGGATTAGGGCAGTAGGATACGATGAATTCCATCTTGAAGATTCGAGGCACCCCACCCGCTGGGATTTAGATGATGCCATACCTGATTATCCAGTAAAATTGATTCATAGGTCTGGTCATGCGATGGTGTTGAACAGTTTAGCTATGAATATAGCTGGAATAACAGATAGTACTGTTGATCCTGTAGGTTCCGTTATAGAGAGGCAACATTTGACAGGCACTCCAACTGGATTACTTTTTGATATGAACGATTATATTAGTAAAGTCACTCCTGCATTGTCTGAAGAAGATATATCCATAGGGCTAGGGCGTTACAACGAACTATGTTTATCATATGGACTGACTTCTTTAAACGATGCCAGTATCAATAACGATTTAATGAAAATGGATTTACTCAAAGGATTCAAGGAAAACGGTACTCTAGTTCCTTCAATAAATTTTATGGTAGGGATTGATCATCTGGAAGATTTTCTGAGAAAAGGTATTAAGTTTGGTGACGGATTGGACAGTTTTAGAATTGGTTCTGTTAAAATCGTATTAAGTTTGACTACCGGGGTTTTAGATCCAGGAAAAAAAGAATTGAGGAGTTTGATAGGATACGCTAATCGGAATGGATTTCAAGTTGCCATCCATGCTGTTGAAAACGAGTCGATTATGGAGGCCGTATCTGCACTGGAAGATTCCGGAAGTGATGAGATTGTTAACGGGTTTCGGAACAGGATAGAACATTGTTCGGAATGTACACCGGATCTCATGAATAGAATTATTAAGAATAACATTGGTGTTTCTACCCAACCTGGTTTCCTCTATTACAATGGTCAAAGATACTTAGCTGAAGTGGATGAACGGTATAAAGAGTTTTTATACCCGATAGGTTCTTTTATTGAAGCTGGTGTCACTTTAGCTTATGGATCGGACAGTCCAGTTATACCAATGAATCCGATGGTTGGTATATCAACTGCTGTTAACCGATTTTCCAGATCAGGCGATCTAATGCAGCCTTGGGAGCGCGTTTCAGTATTAAATGCGATAAAATCTTATACAGTTGACAGTGCGTATTTGTCTTGGCAAGACAAGGTTAGGGGATCAATATCGGAGGGGAAAATTGCAGATATAATTCTAGTGGATAGCAATCCGTTAGGAATTCCACCAAAGGAAATAATCAATGTAAAAGTATTAATGACCGTGGTTGAAGGTGCAGTAGCATGGATTGACGGTGAAAGGTTCAATATTGTATAGCTGAGCGGTTACTAATATTGCCGGTCCATAACATAGTCTGCCAGTTCAACTAAGCAGGTTTTGTATTTTGAATTCGGTAGCAACGATATCGCCAATTTTGCTTGCCCACAATGATCCTTCGCTATTTCATAAGACTTGGCCATTATATCAGAATTCTGTATTGCACTAATAGCTTCAACTAAATTGGTTTCCATGTCTCTGTTTTTACAGAGTTTTTCGATGGGGTTATCTTTGGGATATTCTTCAATCAGCAGTATTGAAGGCAGAGTTATTGTTCCCTGCCTTAGATCATTTCCTACTGGCTTGCCAATCTGATCTTGGCTGCCTTCAAAGTCAAGGATATCATCTACTATTTGGAATGCCATACCTAAATGGTATCCATAATTTTTCAACGATTGGATTATATTTTCCGGTGCACCACTAAGTATTGCACCGGACTCAGAAGATGTAGAGAATAATGAAGCTGTTTTGTAGTAGATTCTTTGGTTATACTCGGCTTTCGTCAGCTGCCAGTTAAATGAATTAGACATTTCAGACAATTCTCCGCTTGACAGGTCCATTATGGTTTCCGAAAAACGTTTTATAACTCTTACATTATTTGTTTCGCATACCATAGTAGCTGATGCAGCAAACACGTAGTCACCTAACAGAACAGCTATTTTATCTCCCCACTTGCTGCTAACAGTTTCCCTTCCTCTTCTGATGGAGCTTTCGTCTACAGTGTCGTCGTGAATCAGTGTAGCTATATGTAACAATTCGACCGCTCCTGCCATAGTTATAGGAAGGTCATGGTCATGGTTATGGAATTTAGAAGACAGAATTGTAATAGCTGGTCTTGTAAGTTTGCCCGGTGTTTCCAGTACGTGTTGTAATAAGTCTGATAGTAACTGAGGGTCTTCTATCGACCGCTTTTCGGCGGTCAGGACTAATTTTGCCTCGACTGCCTTTAGTTCCTCTTGGACAAGTTCATGAATTGAAAATTTATTCAAATTACTCCTATTGGTTCATTTTCATTGTGGCTCGATGCCAAGTTTACTGGATTCTTCTTCTGCCATTTCGTCTTCAAATTTAACGAACAGAGCTTCTGGGTTATTTAGTCGTTGCCCAGGAGGTAAGTTTATTTCAGAAGAATGCCAAGCCCATGTGTGCTTTTCAATTAAGTCGGAGAATCCTAACATTTCGTGGAGTTTTTGGGATGTGGATGGTAAGAAGGGATATAGTGCCATTTTGAGACAGTTTATTGCTGAAAGCGCAACCCACATAGTAGTACCTGCGGTTTCGCGATCCGTTTTAATCGTTTTCCACGGGGCTGATGCCTCCAAAAACCTATTGGCCTCTTGGGCAATCGCCATTGCGTTAACTAACGCGTTTCTAAAATGACATTCTTCTAATTGTTGCGTTACTTCCGAGAATAAAGAATGCACTTTCTCCAGAAATTGCTTATCATTTGTTGTCAATGTTAGAGGCTGAGGGATTGATTGGCCAAAATTCCGGTATGTGAAAGTGAGTACCCTATGCACTAAATTGCCGTACGTTGCAACGAGCTCATCGTTGTTACGACGAACAAAATCCTTCCAGGAGAAATCTGAATCGCCACTCTCTGGCATGTTGGCCGATAGGTAATATCTCAATTGTTCCTTGTCATATTTTTCTAAGTATTCTGGTATCCACACTGCCCAATTACGGCTAGTGGAAAGCTGGTACCCTTCTAAGTTCAAAAATTCGTTAGCAGGTACGTCATATGGCAAATTTAATCCTCCAACACCCATTAACATGGCTGGCCATATTATGGTGTGAAACGGAATGTTGTCCTTGCCCAAAAAATTATATACTTTAGCATCTTTGTGCCAGAAGTCTTTCCATGCCTCCGGATCGTTAGTTGTACTAGCCCATTCTTTGCTAGCAGAGAGATACCCGATCACTGCCTCAAACCAAACATATATCTTTTTGTTTTCAAAACCCGTTACAGGTACGTCTATGCCCCAGTCTAAATCTCTAGTTATTGCTCTATCTATCAATCCATCTTCGATATATCTCCGGGTGAAATTTAGTACGTTTGGTCGCCAATGTTTTTGTTTATTCACCCATTCTAAGAGGGGTTTTTGGAAAGCGCTCAGTTTGAAGAAAAAATGCTCAGAGTTTCTGATTTCAGGTTTGTCACCTGAAATACGGCATTTAATATCAATTAAATCTTCAGGATTCATTGGTTTGCCGCAGTTATCACATTGATCACCTCTAGCATCCAAATTACCGCAATTGGGACATGTGCCCCTCAAATATCTGTCGGGTATGGATCTTTTGCATGTGTGGCAATAAGGCAAAGGAACTGTGTTGGGGTATATGTAATTTTTGTCCAGCAGTGTGGTGAAAATGTCATGTACGGTTTGTCGGTGATTCTCAGTGCCAGTAGTAGTGAATAAATCGAACGAGATGCCCATTCTTTCCCAAGATGACAGGAATTCTTTATGGTATTTGGATACTACATCCTCAGGTGATACGTTTTCTTGCTCGGCTCTAATAGTGATAGGAGTGCCATGTTGGTCACTGCCTGAGACCATGAGCACTTGATTGCCATTCATGCGATGGAATCTAGCGAATATATCTGCACTCAGGTAGCAGCCTGCTATATGCCCCATATGTATAGATCCATTGGCATATGGCCAGGCTACACCTATTAATATACGTTGTGACATTAGTAATCTACTGTTATGGAATTTAGTGACATTTTATCATAGGAATTGTTCTATAAGTGGCGGTGTAACTTATTTAACTGCAGATATCCTTTATAGTGTCTTGCACGACTCGGTCGTCAACCGTTGATGATACAAATGAATGTCCTATTTCTCTTAGTAGTATCCAGTTAATCTTTTTGTCTTTGACTTTTTTATCCATTTGGATTGCGTTTAGGACACTATCTGGATCAATGCTCGGGCATGATGTGGGTAATCCATAATTTGTGAGCACATTGGTGTATCTATCCAAATCTTTATTACTTAACAATCCCATTGATACGCTTATTTTACCGGCTGCTATCATCCCAACTGACACCGCTTCTCCATGAAGAAAAGATGAGTAATTTGTTACAGATTCTAGAGCGTGTCCTATTGTATGGCCATAGTTCAACAGCATTCTAAGACCAGTAGTTTCTTTTTCATCTTGCTCGACTATTTTACCTTTTATCTCCATACTTCTTTGTACAATAGATCTAGTTAAATCTGGTTCTAGGTTAATCAACCCATTATGGTTTTCTTCGAACATGTAGAAAAGGTTAGAATCAAGTATCAATCCATGTTTTATAGCTTCTGCCCAGCCTGACGCGAGTTCCCTTGTGGGTAAAGTTCTCAAAGTGTTTAGATCCGCTAGAACTAATTTGGGTTGATAAAATGCTCCCACCAAATTCTTGCCTGAAGAGAGATTTACTGCAGTTTTACCGCCGATGGATGCGTCTACCATAGCAGAAAGTGAAGTAGGTATTTGGATGAAAGGGATCCCTCTCAAGAACGTAGCCGCTACAAAACCTGTTAAATCCCCGATCATTCCACCGCCCAGTGCCATTAGGGTGCTTTTTCTTTCACATCGTTCGCTAGCCAACCATTCGTACAGTTGGTTCGCGGTGGATAAGCTTTTTGTTGCCTCCCCAGCGTCAACTGTGAATACTTTAGATTCTAAATCACCTCTGTTCAGGGAAGTTACAACTTGTTCCCCATGTGAAGACCAGACGTTGGAATCGGAAATTATGTAGACTGTACCGTCTACTCCTTGAGTTTTGAGAATGTTACCCAATTCATCCAACAGTCCATTTTCAGCATAGACTAAGTATTGTGACGAGGGAGCGTCGACAGAAAAAGCGGGCTTGATTGATGGTTTATTTGTGTCCATTTCATCTTTCCCTAGTTATTCGGTTCCAGTATTTGATTGCCTGCAAAGCTACTTGTTTGGTGCTCATCTTTTCAGTATCTATCTTAAAGTCTGCTAAATCGTAGTAGTGTTCGCGTTGTCTTTTTAAGTTCCGGATAGTGGTTATAGGTTCAGTGCCTGTAAGTAAAGGGCGAACCTCTTGATTCTTGAAGCCTTCCTTTTGTTTTAGCAACCTTTTGTGTATTGTTTCTGGTTTTGCATCAAGGCACACTATTACCCCGGAATTTTTCATTCTGAAGTAATTTCTTTCGTCTATGATTGTACCTCCACCAGTAGATATGACGATACCACTTTCCGAACATGCCATATCTACTTCTTGAGATTCCAAAGTTCGAAAATATTGTTCTCCACTAGAGTCAAATATTTCGGATATCGTTTTTCCCGTCTTCAGGACTATAGACTGGTCTATATCTATGAATTTAACGGATTGCATTTTGGCTACAATTTTTCCAACTCTGGATTTACCTGTTCCAGAAAACCCAGTAAAAATCAAATTTTCTTGCATAGTCTTATAAATCTCTTAGGGTGGCAATTATATGAATGTCCAAAGATTTTAACCTAAAAACGTGTTTGATAGAAGAGTAGACAAAACAAGGCCTCGAGAAAACTCAGGAGGCCTTTTTGTTGTTTTGGTAGCGGGGGTTGGATTTGAACCAACGACCTTCGGGTTATGAGCCCGACGAGCTGCCACTGCTCCACCCCGCGGAATAAGCGATAGTCTGGAATCGCTACGAACGACTGTTGGCTCGAATAAGAAATTCCAACTTTGTAATATGAATAGAGGTTTATGCTCCTGAATGCAGGTCAAGTCCTCGAGCTATTAGTACCGCTTAGCTGCATCCCTCACGGGACTTCCACATGCGGCCTATCAAACAGGTAGTCTACCTGTGCTCTTACTCTCCTAACGGAGATGGGAGATCTAGTCTTGGGCAGGGCTTCGCACTTATATGCTTTCAGCGCTTATCCACTCCAGACGTGGCTACCCGGCGTTGCCCTTGGCAGAACAACCGGCACACCAGAGGTCTGTCCCTCCCGGTCCTCTCGTACTAGGGAGAGCTCCCCTCAAATCTCCTGCGCCCACGACGGATAGAGACCGAACTGTCTCACGACGTTCTGAACCCAGCTCGCGTGCCGCTTTAACCGGCGAACAGACGGACCCTTGGGACCTTCTTCAGCCCCAGGATGCGACGAGCCGACATCGAGGTGCCAAACCTCGCCGTCGATATGAACTCTTGGGCGAGATTAGTCTGTTATCCCCGGGGTAGCTTTTATCCGATAAGCCACGGCCCTTCCACACGGAACCGTAGGATCACTTTGCCCGACTTTCGTCCCTGCTCGACTTGTTTGTCTCACAGTCAAGCTCCCTTATGCCAATACACTCTACAGGTGATTTCCAATCCACCTTGAGGGAACCTTTGGGCGCCTCAGTTACCTTTTATGAGGCGACCGCCCCAGTCAAACTGCCCACCAGACACGGTCCCCTGGCCTATCCAGGGTTAGAAACAAAGACAGAGAAGAGTGGTATTTCAACAACGGCTCCGTCCCGACTGGCGTCGAAACTTCATAGCCTCCCACCTATCCTACACAACTCTGACCCCATTCCAATGTCAGGATGCAGTAAAGCTCCACGGGGTCTTTTTGTCCTGTCGCGGGTTACCCGCATCTTCACGGGCCTTGCAATTTCACCGAGTCCATCCTTGAGACAGCGACCAAGTCGTTACGCCTTTCCTGCGGGTCGGAATTTACCCGACAAGGGACTTCGGTACCTTAGGACCGTTATAGTTACGGCCGCCGTTCACTGGGGCTTCAGTTCAGAGCTGCCTCCCGATAAATCGGGATTCACCCCTCTCCTTAACCTTCCAGCACTGGGCAGGCGTCAGCCCGTATACATAGGGTTTCCCCTTAGCACAGACCTGTGTTTTTGTTAAACAGTCGCTTGGCCTAATTAACTGCGACCCCAAGAAGCTCCAGGAGCAAGTCCATTCACCTCCGGGGCACCCCTTTTTCCTAAGTTACGGGGTTAAATTGCCGAGTTCCTTAAGGATGGTTCTCTCGAACACCTTGGGAGTTTCCTCCCTGTCTACCAGTGTCGGTTTGCGGTACGGTCACCCCTATCCCATAACAACGAGGATTTTCTAGGCGGTATAGGTTCAACGAAATTCCCTGAGGAAACCTCAAAGTTTCCACCTCCCTCAGCTCGTAACGCCGGAACGGATTTGCCTATCCCGGCATGGCCTTCAGAGGCAGACGCACCATGTCCAATGGGTGCGCTTCGCCTACCTTTCCGCGTCCCCCCTTTGCTTTAAAGCGAGATAAAGGTGGTACGGGAATATTGACCCGTTGTCCATCGCCTTCGCCTTTAGGCTACGGCTTAGGACCGACTAACCCTACGCCGAACAACGTTGCGTAGGAAACCTTAGACTTTCGGTGCCAGTGATTCTCACACTGGTTTACGCTACTCATGCCGACATTCTCACTTCCTCACGCTCCAGCAAATCTCACGATTCACCTTCAGTGCCTGAGGAACGCTCCCCTACCCCTCAGTATGCGCGAACGCAACTGAAGCCACGGCTTCGGCGGTTAACTTGAGCCCCGTTGGATTTTCGGCGCAGGATCCCTCGACCAGTGAGCTATTACGCACTCTTTAAAGGATGGCTGCTTCTGAGCCAACCTCCTGGTTGTCTGGGCGACCTCACTTCCTTTCCCACTTAGTTAACACTTTGGGGCCTTAGCCGGTGGTCTGGGCTGTTTCCCTTTTGACAATGAAGCTTATCCCCCACTGTCTCACTGCCAAGGTAAGATATATTGGCATTGGTGGTTTGGTTGGGTTTGGTAAGCTCACGCCCCCTAGCCCATCCAGAGCCCTACCTCCAATATTCATCCTTAACGCTGCACCTCAATGCATTTCGGGGAGAACCAGCTATCTCCGAGTTCGATTGGCATTTCACCTCTACCCACAGCTCATCCCAGGACTTTGCAACGTCCACGAGTTCGGGCCTTCACTCCGAGATTATCGGAGCTTCACCCTGGCCATGGGTAGCTCACCCGGTTTCGGGTCTAATCCCCGCGACTCAATCGCCCTATTAAGACTTGCTTTCGCTTCGGCTCCCTTCTTCCAAGAAGTTAACCTTGCCGCGGAAATTAACTCGTCGGCTCATTCTTCAATAAGCACGCCGTCACCCCAATAAATTGGGGCTTCGACCGTATGTAGGCCTGCGGTTTCAGATCTATTTCACTCCCCTCTCGGGGTTCTTTTCACCTTTCCCTCACGGTACTGGTACGCTATCGGTCGCCAAGGGTATTTAGCCTTGGAGGGTGGTCCCCCCAGATTCCCACGGGATTCCTCGTGTCCCGCGGTACTTAAGAACAATGTCGAGAGCCAACGCCCTTTCGCCTAAAGGACTATCACCTGCTATGGTCACTCTTTCCAGAGTGTTCGGCTAGGAAATTGGTTTCTTACTCTCTGAACTCGCAGGGGCTCGTTCAGACATGTCTTACAACACCGATTGAACATAGGACCCCCGTCCACTAAGTTCAATCGGTTTAGGCTGATCCCCGTTCGTTCGCCACTACTAAGGGAATCTCGGTTGATGTATTTTCCTCGAGGTACTGAGATGTTTCAGTTCTCTCGCTTACCCGCTCTAACTTAAGGGTTAGGTTAGAGCTATCCTGGTTTTGCCAGGATGGGTTTCCCCATTCGGGAATCCACGGTTACGCTTGATAGACAGCTAACCGAGGCTTATCGCAGTCTTTCTACGCCCTTCATCGGCCCTTGGCACCAAGGCATCCACCACAGGCCCTGATTAACTTAACCTACATTCAGGACCATAAACCTCTATTCAATTTTTAAAGAGCAAAAAGGCGCCTGGTTGCTGCCAGACGCCGTGGAATTAGCACCAGTTTAAACTTATTTCTTCTGTCAGATGTTCAGATTGATTATCCTAAAAAAAGACAGACTGCAAGTTAGTATACGTGAAGTAGATATCTCAGTCAAGTGTGTTGTCCATAACCTATCACATTTTTTCAATAATTAAATCACGTATGTTCAAACCACATATGTTCAATTAGGAGGCTCAACAGGGGGCAGTATTGTTATTATTTAAGTATAATGATATACTCAATCACAATATATGTTGGGATGAAAGTGGGCAGCGACCCACTTTTTTTCTATCCATAAAAATTTTGGTTTTAATCTCGAGTTGTAAGTCGAGACAAAAAAGGAGCGAGGAGAAAATGAAAAGCGATTTTCTCATAGCTGTAACTCAATTGGCTGCTGAGCGTCACTTGCCTAGAGAAGCCGTGGTATCTGCCATAGAGGCAGCTTTGGCTTCTGCGTATAAAAAAGATAGTGTATTGGCTGGTCAAGAAATATCTGTGACTTTGGACCCGGCCAACGGCGAATTGAAGCTTTTTAGTCATAAAATTGCTGTTGAAACTGTGTTAGACCCCCAGAGAGAAATTAGCCTTGTAGAGGCGAAGAAGATAGAAAAAGGCAGTGCCGTGGGAGACGTGGTATTAGTAGAAGGTGATATACAGACTACCGGCAGGATCGCTGCGCAGGCAGCTAAGCAGGTTGTGCTTCAAAGACTTAGAGAGGCCGAGAGGGACTTAGTTTTCGAAGAATACTCCGGAAAAGAGGGAGATATACTAACGGGAACAGTACAGAGAGTAGATTCTAGAAATGTAACTGTGGATTTAGGAAGAACTGAAGGTATATTACCGTTATCAGAACAAGTTTTCACAGAAAGATATCGTCCGGGTCAAAAACTAAAGCTTCATGTTTCAGAGGTGAGGCGTAGTGTTAGAGGCCCAGAAGTTGTTGTTTCCAGAAATAGCAAAGAGCTTTTAAGGCGTCTCTTTGAAATGGAAGTTCCAGAGATATTCAACGGTGTAGTGGAGATAAAGGCCGTTGCAAGGGAAGCCGGATCCAGAAGTAAGGTTGCTGTTTACTCTAGGCAAGAAGGAGTAGATCCTGTTGGATCTTGCGTGGGATTAAGAGGTGTCCGTATTCAGAATGTTGTGAACGAATTGCAGGGTGAGAAAATAGATGTTGTACAGTGGCACCCTGACCCCAAGGTTTTCTTGGCTAATTCCTTGAGTCCTTGTCCTGTTTCTAGAGTTGATATAGGAGATGATGCAAGCGACGCAGTGATAGTTGTGCCAGATCAGCAATTGTCTTTGGCTATTGGTAAAGAAGGGCAAAACGCGAGACTGTGTGCAAAACTGTCGGGTTTAATGGTAAACATAAAGAGCCTGACTGAAGTAGGTGAAGAAAGATTATCAAAGCCAGAACCAACACTGGTATCTGATGTTGAATCCCCGGAAGTGATGGAATCAAGTGTACCTGCGGAGGATGTGATAGGATCTGAAGCAGAGGCCTTGGGTACGTTGTCCGATACGATCGACACAAATAATGTTCAGGATGTAGACAAGTTTGAGGAGCAGATAGATATTGATGAACTTTCAACCGATGGCCTTTCCATAGAAGAACAACTAGCGGAAGTCTTAGTTGACAACGGATCTTCTGAAGAAGTTGTTGATTCAGCAGAAGCACCTGAACTTACTGAAATATCTGAGACTGTATGGGATATACCGAAGGTACCAGAACAGCCTCAAACAATCAGATTCGCGGAAGATATAATGGGATCTAAAGGAGATAACAACCCTCGTCGAAAGGGTAGGGCGGGGAAAACGGCGGGAACTAGTAGGGCAGGAGAAGAAAGAGGTTCCAGGGGCACAAAAAGGTCTAGGCGGAATGATTTTTCTATGGACGAAGGCGACGACTTAATGGACGATGATTTAGGGGATCTAGTATAGGGGTTACATATGAATCCAAGTCTGGCGCCTACTAGGAGTTGTGCAGGGTGCAACCTTAGGGCGCTTAAGCATAGCCTGATACGTATAGTACGGACAAAGTCCGGGGAAGTAACCTTGGATTTGGATCACAAAAAGTTTGGTCGAGGGGCTTACGTTTGTGGTATCGAGTGTTTTCAAATAGCGTTCAAGAAAAATAAGTTTGACTACAAATTACGAGGACAAGTTAGCCGAGAGGATCTAAATTCGATAGGACAGATACTCGAATCCAATCGACATATTGCACACTCCACCGTTTTGGGTGATTGAGATATTATGCAGAAACAAATTCGCTCAAGCAATAATAAGTTAAGAGAAACCCCGGAAAGTGCTTCTGGTTCATCAGAGTTGAACTTGAGGGAGATACTTGTACCTAAGAACATAACGGTCAAGCAATTGGCGTATGAAATGGATAGTGATCCAGTTGATGTCATTAAGGAACTAATTAGAAACGGTATAATGGCCAATATTAATCAGACCATAGATTATAGTACGGTTTCATTAATTGCAGAGAACTTGGGATTTGTGGTTACTTTGGAAAACGCAAACCCGACACTGGAAGAAGATAATTTAGGGGTAGTGAAGGCAGAGGATGATCCGGAAAAACAGGTGTCACGCCCACCTATAGTGACAATTATGGGTCATGTTGATCATGGTAAAACGACTTTATTAGATTCTATACGGCAATCTAATCTAACTGGATCGGAGGTAGGAGGCATTACTCAACGGATAGGAGCATATCAAGTTGAATACGAAGGGAAACCAATAACTTTCTTAGATACTCCTGGCCACGAAGCATTTACTGCTATGCGTTCCAGAGGAGCAAGAATCACAGATATAGCTGTTTTGGTAGTGGCGGCAGATGACGGAGTAATGCCTCAGACATTGGAGGCTATTAATCATGCTAAAGCTGCAGATGTTCCCATCATAGTTGCGATTAATAAGATAGACGTTCCAGATGCAAATCCGGATCACGTAAAAACGCAACTTGTAGAAAGAGGGCTAGTCATTGAAGAATGGGGTGGAGAAGTTATAGCCGTGCCAGTATCCGCTATCACCAGGGATGGTATACCAGAGTTATTAGAAAACATCTTACTTGTAGCCGAAATATCAGAGTTGAAAGCAGACCCTGACAGATTAGCTGTGGGGACTATAGTTGAAGCTCAAGTAGATAAGAGTAAAGGTACACTGGCTACTGTCTTGATACAAACAGGAACACTAACACTCGGCCAATCCGTTGTTGTTGGCAACTCGTCCGGGAGAGTCAAGGCACTTTTAGGAGACTCAGGAGTTAAGCTGGAATCGGCCGGGCCATCTACGCCGGCTGAGATCTTGGGCTTGGATACCGTTCCTGATGCTGGAGACATACTAATAGTTGTAGATAACGATAAAACTGCCAAAGATATTGTTAAGAAGAGGCAAAAATACAATGATTCTCAAACTTCATTTAACACTACTTTGGAAGAGGCAAGTTTGAAGTTGACTACTGGGGAGTTAACTGAGATCAATCTTGTGGTCAAAACAGACATGCAAGGCAGCGTGGATGCTGTAAGGGAAACCTTGAATAAACTTACGGCAGAAGACAGGAGAGTTAATATTATCCACGCAGGGGTTGGGACAATAAATGAAAGTGATGTATTGCTGGCAGAGACGTCACAGGCAGTGATAATAGGTTTCAATACAAGAATTGAACCTGGTGCTAGGAGGTCTGCTACGGCGAAGAAATTGGATATCAGGCTATATGACATAATATACAGATTGTCCGAAGACATCCAAAGCGCGCTTGAAGGTTTGCTCACTCCGGATGTTTTGGAGATAACCGAGGGTCATTGTGAAGTAAGGGCAGTATTTTCTGTGGGAAGAAACAACAAAATAGCAGGATCTTATGTCACAGATGGTCGCATATCCAGAAACTCAAAAGCTAGGATCACCAGACAGGGAGAATTATTGTACGAAGGATTAGTGTCCAGCCTTAAACACTTCAAAGATGACGTTCGAGAAATGAATACTGGTTTCGAATGTGGAATAGGAATAGAAGGATTCAGTGATTTTGAAGTAGGGGATATTATCGAGTCTGTTCGGGTAGAAAACGCTAGTTAGCCCATCATCCGAAAACATTGGTGATCAAATGCAAGCTTCTAGAAGAACCGAACGTATCAACGTGATCTTGAGGCGTTACATCAGTGAGATAATATCTCGTGATATGAAGGATCCCAGGTTGGCCTCTTTGATTACAATAATTGGTGTAACTGTATCTAAGGACATTCGGCACGCCAGAATTTTCACGAGCGTTATGGGTGATAGTGCTGAATCTGCGCAAACGATAGAAACGTTAAACTCAGCTTCGGGCTTCATCAGACAGAATCTGATGCCGAGATTAAGCACAAAAAACGTTCCACACCTTAAATTTGTGTTGGATGATTCCATACAAAGAGGTAATAACCTCCTTGGGAAAATAGACACAGTGATTAATAATGATAGTCAGTCAGAGGGATCTTACAAATGAGTGCGGTTGACGGAATTTTGAATGTAATAAAGCCTGTGGGTTGGACATCCATGGATGTTGTCAGAAAACTTAAAGGTTTGACTCGGCAAAAGAAGGTTGGGCATGCAGGCACTCTAGACCCTGAGGCGACTGGTATTTTACCTATATGTTTTGGACAGGCTACTAGGGTAATGGAATATTTAGTAGATAGTCCTAAAAGTTATGAAGCTGTAATCAAACTAGGGATTTCGACTGATAGTTATGACGCTGTTGGCACTATAATTAAAAGTCAGGATCCTTCTCATATAACTCAAGCAGATGTGGAAAAAGGACTTTTAAAATATGTAGGTGATTTTGATCAAATTCCCCCAATGTATAGTGCTCTCAAGAAAGACGGAGAACGGCTTTACAACTTGGCGCGTGCGGGCAAAGAGGTCGCCAGAAGACCAAGAGAAGTAAGTATATATAATTTAGATGTACTAGAATACAATTTACCGGAAATAAGTTTATTGCTGGAATGCGGCAGAGGCATGTATGTCAGATCCTTGGCCCATGATTTGGGAGAGGATTTAGGATGCGGGGCTCATCTGAAGGAACTAAAAAGAGTAAGTTCTGGTCCTTTCAATTTTTCAAACGCAATTTCTGTAGAAGAAGCGGAGAATGCTTGTGCCAATGAGTCATGGCAGAGTCTCTTATTTCCTGTTGACTTTCCGTTGTCTAAGTTTAAGGCAGCGGTCGTGAAGGAAGAAAAACGGAAGGCTGTCATTACAGGACAGGGTGTTTATCTTGGATTCCCTTCTAATCTTGATTCTTCGCAAGATATGTGCAGACTATATTCGGAAGATGGAATGTTCTTGGCATTAATGGGTTCAGGAAAAACAAGAGGAGTTTGGAAAGCTAATAAAGTATTTAATCTAAAACGCAGGATGGAAGATTAGTTACATAAATATATCAGATGACGATGCGGGTTTGTCTAAGTCTGGATTTATTCTGTTCTAGTCATATAATGTAACTCATGATAAAAGCAGTTCTTTTTGATATGGATGGAGTCCTGGTCGATAGCTTTGAGGCTTGGTTCAGTTTGGTTAATAGTGCAGCTATCGCATTTGATTGTCCCGATATATCTCGACAGCAATTCAAGTCGGTATATGGTCAATCCACAGCGTTAGACGTGGCACTGTTTTTTTCTGGCAGGACTGTTTCAGAGGTAGATAATTATTACGAAAACCACTTCTATGACTTTAAGGAGTTCGTGTATCCAGCCCCAGACTGTCATGCCACTATAGAAGAATTGAAGAAATTAGGGGTCAAATTAGCTGTGATAACAAATACGGCAGGATCCTTGGCTCGGGAGATTTTGAAGGATCTAGACATAGGAATCGACTGTATAATCGGAGGAGATGAAGTAGCGAGTGGAAAACCTGCTCCTGATATAGTATTCAAGGCTTGTGATTTATTAGACGTTTCTGTCGAAGAAACTATTTTGGTCGGGGATTCTATATATGACATGGAGGCAGCAAGAGTTTCAGGAAGTTGTTCCATAGGTATAAATGGCGTAGTGGGTGATTGTACTATTAGAGAATTAAGAGAGTTAACAGGAATTGTAAAGGATTATTTGTAATTGCAAGTGTGTTACAGGAGGAAGCCATGCCTATTTTCTACGACAAAAATATACGAATATTTAAAACCTCTTGTGGACCATATGACAATAATGCTTATCTTATTGTTAGCCCTGATACAAACGAGGGGATAATAATTGATGCTCCAATGGAGCCAGAGGTTCTACTGGAAGAGGCTTTAAATGTAGATGTTAAGTACATTTTGATTACTCACAGACATCAAGATCATCTGGCAGGACTTTTCACGATAAAGGAAAAAACCGGCGCGTTGATAGGAATTCATAGTGAGGATGCTGAGGCATTACCAATGGAACCAGATTTACTGGTGAAAGATCAGGACAATATAGTTGTATCCAATATCAATATGACAGTATTGCACACACCAGGACATACCCCTGGATCAGTATGCTATTTAGTAAAAGATAATATCTTTTCTGGTGATACACTTTTCCCCGGTGGGCCAGGGCACAGTTCATCTGCAGAAAATTTAAACCAGACAATTAACAGTATAAATGAGAAACTCTTTGTGCTACCAGATAGTTTATCTTTACTACCTGGGCACGGTGCAGAGGGTGTATTGGGTGTATCTAAAGAAGAATACAATGTATTTGCAAGTAGACCTCATAGCGAAGACTTAAGCGGTGATGTTCTTTGGTTGCAAAGTTAGATAACGACCAAGGGATTATCGTCAGTGATTATCCTTTTTTCTGCCTTTACCGCATTACGTGCATATTTGGATAAGGTAAAGATTCCCTCATGCATTTCACCATCATAAAAAGAGAGTCCGTTGCATCCTCTGTCTTTTAGCCTTTGATCTACTTCTTCTTTGGAAAATTGTTTTGGGTCAGGCCCTAGCGAAGCTAGGCTAAAGCCCCAGTCAAAAGAGAAAGAAGGTATCATTGCATGGTAAGGGAACACTTTTGGAAAAACAGTTTTTAAAGTGTTTACTATTGCAGCGAAAGCGTCCATGTTGCCGGTCATACATTGCTCAGATTGTATGGCGACTAGACCGTCTGGATTCAATTTGTCTTTAATCAACGAATAAAAGCTATCGGTATAAAGAAACGATGCAGGCCCCCCTTCTTGTGGGTCAGGCAAATCAATTATCATGACATCGAATTTATCAGAAGTATCTTGAAGGAATTGTTTTGCGTCTCGGAAGTGGAGTTCAGTTTTGATATCATCAAACGCTCCCTTGTGATGGTTAGGTAAGAATCGTCGGCAAATGTCCACAACTTCACCGTCAAGATCTACCATAACTGCCTTTTGGACCGTGTTGTGCGATAGAACCTCTCTTAGGGTAGCTCCTTCTCCTCCACCTGCTATAAAAACGTTTACAGGATTTTTATGAGTTACCATAGCCGGTTGTACCAGAGCTTCATGATAAACGAACTCGTCTGCTTCTGAAGATTGAGTTTTGCCGTCCAGTATAAGAGTTTTCCCGAAATCAAATGTGTCTATGATTTCTACGTTTTGATATCGGGTTTTACCTGTGAATACAGTTTCTTTTACAGAGACGTGTTGTACGAGATTTGGGGTGAGATATTCCTGATACCATCTGTTATCGTCGTGGTTCATCTTATTGGGAGAGTTGCTTAATAGGTGAATATGTTGACGCAGGCAAGACTCCTCTTTCTACTTCAGTAATCGAATAGTCTTTACTTTCCAAACTTCCAACTATCAGCAGTGCGGCTTCTTTAGGTTTGAAACCTTCCCCGCAAGTGAATATATCTGCGGCGGCATATCCAAATTCTGGCCATGTGTGTATGCAAAGGTGTGATTCAGCTATCGCTATTACCCCGGTTACTCCCTGTGGGCTGAACTGGTGAAACGATTGTCCTATTATGGTTGCCCCGGTTTTGTTGGCAGCTTCCATCAATGAGTTGCGTATATATTCCAAGTCATCTAGTAACTCTGGATTACATTCCTTTAATTCTAATAATAAATGGGTTCCTAATGCCTTCAATCACGATCCCTCCACAAAAATGGTTGACGAATCGGTATTATATCAATTAAGTGGGAATAATCAAGTCTAAATGTATTTAGGTTTTGGAAGGGCGGAGTTAATTAACAATATTGAGTGGAGTATTATGTAAAAAAACCTGCCTTGTTGGTCTTACGACTTACACAGGCAGGTTTTAATTGTAAAAAAGTAAAGCAGTTTGTTTAGTGGCCACCACAACCACAACCGCCACCGCCGCCGCCACAACCACAACCGCCGCCGCCGCCACCACAACCACAACCGCCGCCACCACAACCACAACCGCCGCCGCCCGGTGCTATGTTGGGATTATTGATTACGAACCCGCTTTTCATAAGGCCATCCATATAATCTATTTCTGCACCTTCCATAAGTGGGGCACTATCAGGGTCAATTAGTATGTTTACGCCGTCAGTGTTGACTACTGTGTCGTCGTCTTTGACTTCTGTTTCTAAAGCTAACATGTATTGGGCACCACCGTTGGCACCAGGCATGAGCATAACTCTTAGGGAAGATCCTTCCTCCCCCTGCTCAACTATTATATCTTTCAGCTTTTCAGCTGCTAATGAACTTATAGTAATCATCGGATACTCCTTTGGTTTCGGAAAAGCGAGGTAACAACTTGATTTGATCCTCGAAGACACCCGATGAGACTAACATATTTCAGGAAATACAGTCAAGTACAGTTGTGGATGCTATTGTGAAGATGCATTTATTTAGTTAGGCAGTATATAGCGAGGCCTCGCGCGCGTACATTATAGATACACTGAATACGATACGAGATATGGACTGCTTAAATGACCACCGGGATTCATCTTTAAGAGTTGGTGATGGGGGTATCTGCAGACGAGGGATATACAGCCTCGAAAATAGTAGAGAAATTACCATTAAACTGTTTGACATCCAAGCGTAACTATTATAGTATTTAGTCAGTGATTGTGCAGAAGAGCACAATTTACGATAAAACCCAGGATATCATGGTTGTTACATGGATATGAAAAAGCAAATATTGTCAATTTCCTGGACTAACAGCTGTTTGGGGTTGACAAAGCTATTTGTATAGTGTAAAAAGTCTAAGGGTTCGACCGCGAAAGGAGCGGAATATATGGTATTAGCCGTATTCTTATCAAGAGATGGTCCGTATCTCGCGTCAAGTCTCGTTTCGTGTTGTAGGCACAATAGAGGTCGAAACACAATAGGTAATTTACAAACCCAAAACTATATTCCGCTTACGAAGGGGGTCTCATGAGAATTAGAGGTAGATTTTTAGTAGTCATGGCAATGATTGGAGCATTAGTCTCCATGATGTCTGTCATGCCAGCTTCGGCTGGGACTGCTGGAACGGTTGCGCTAACGGGTGGCGTAACGACTGACAGCGTTATCTGGTACTCGACCGTAGCCGGTCACAAGACCATAACGATTTCAGTCACCGATCCAGACGCAAATATTTTGACGTCGCTAACAACGGCTAACGCCAATGCCAAGTGTACGTCCGGTGTACTTGTAAACTTCCCGTGTACACTACTACCGGAGGCAGCTGGTGTAGCTGTATATACAACTCCGAGCCATACATTTTTGGAAGATGCAGACGGTGATGATATACCTGAACAGCTTCTGGTACGTGCATTACAGGCCCAAGCCACTGGCTTTATCGGTTCTGGTACGTCAGCAGCCACAGGTGCTATTACACTGACTGCTAACCTGGGTACTCTCGATGCAGGTACCAGAAAGGCAACTCATCAGGTTGATGCAGACGCTAGGACCGCTGCTGGTGTGGGTGTGACAATGGCGTCACAGAGTACCGTGCCGGCGAAATGGAGCCCAGCGATAACTGCAACTGGTACTACCTGTGACTGGGGTCCCAATGGTATAGAAGTTAAAGGTACGGCGATTCACCCTGTGACCTTTGCTGAAACGGCCGACACAGTACAAAAAATTGTAAACTCAGCCGGTGCCAATACCGCTAACATAGCTAACAGCGCAATAGGTGTTATTAAAACCGCCAACTTCCTTAAGCCTGGTACGGTTACTGCTTCCTACGACGTTGTTGGCACCTGTGACGGTAACCATCATGCCGATATCGTGTGGCATGAGCTTGGAACCGTAGCGGCTAGATTTAACTACAACCAGGTTGATACGATAGCCAGTACAAAGGTAAGTGCGACTTCGAGTGCACATACTGCTGTACCATTAGCTGTTGCATTAACGGAGACTGGTGCCGCGACTGGTGTTTTCACGAAGACAATAGAACTAACGGGTACATTGGCGCATCACAACGTTGCGTACGACCACGATAGTGATAATAACACTGCCACAGTTAACAGGATTTACGCTGCAGACGGTGCAACATTTACCATTGATTACAAAGATGCATCACCTGCGGCTACTATTACTAAGACAGCGAAAGCTGACTTGAAGGCTCCTACGATTTCGCTCGTACAGCCTGCTGACAACAGTTATACAAATGTAACCGCACAGACTTTTGTTCTGACGGTTGAAGACCCAGCATCCTCTGGTGGCAAAGCCGCTGGTTTGGCTACCGCTGATGTTGATAACCTGGTTACTCAGGTTCTGGGCGCTAACGCTGGTACTGTGAGTGCTAACTTGACACCATTGTTGATAGGTACTAACAGATTCCAGACCAGTTTCTCCCAGACAATCGCCACCAACGGAGCTACAAAGTGGTGGATTTGTACCAAGGACAAAGTTGGTAATACACCGGTATTTACTGGTAATACTGCTGTAGGTGGTGCTGGTAACCACGCAGCGTGTACAACAACGCCAGCTAAGCCTTATGAAGTAAGAATTGACACTGTTGCTCCAACTATCGTTACAGCTGATACCGAAACCGGTGGTAAGTTGACGGATACAGTAGTGAGCAGCAAACCGGTTACCACGTGGACAGCTGACACGGGTAAAAAGGCGGCAGTAACCATTGCATTTGACGACGGTGGTGCGGACGACTCAGGTTTCGCTTACTTAGACTCCTCTACGGTGGTACTGAACGAGTGGAGCGTGGGTGGAGCAACTCCATCATCATTCAAGATGGATACTGCAAACTCGGGCACGAAGGGCAAATATCTGGTATTCCAGATGGGTGCTGATCAGGCCACCGATGCTAGACCATATATTGAGTACACTGGTACATCCGCTAAGGACCTGGCTGGTAACTTACTGGCTAAATTCAGCGGCTCCGGTAGCACAGCGGTCGGTATTGGAAGAGTGAAGGCTGTTGATAACCTGGCCGCAGAGATAACTGCGACTACAAACCTGTCGATCGCTCAGAAGGAGATAACCGTTACGGCTACCTCCAGTGAAGCGTTGAGCACGACACCGACTATTCAGGTTACTCCTAC
>VFHP01000009.1 GCA_009391535.1 SAR202 cluster bacterium
GGAAAGCCCATAGCATCGCAGTCGCTAGGGCAACCGCACTGAATCCACACCTTAGCGGAGTTGAGCAACTCACTCAACTTAGCATATGGTGAGTAGTTGAATACCATAGCGTTACCTATGGGGTCGATCACATATGCGATCAACTTAACGAGGACAACGTTGCCCTCTGGATCAAGCTCACTAATCTTGTCGATAGTAAGCGAGTGATCTTCCATACCATAGTCATCAGCTTGGAAGATAGTTTTAACAGCTTCAGTTTTCATATTGTGTTCCTTTCGAGAACGTTGGTTAATTGTTATACTAGTAGTATACTATATATATCGGCATTTGTCAAGGGGTATCTTGAATTATTTTCCAAGAATATTAAAATAAATTATGTGTGCCCCTAGTGAAGCGAAGGCCATAAGCACGCCAGCCGATACGATGATCTTGGATAAAATTTCGATTTGTTGCATTTGTCTTAATCCTTTCGTTGATTGTTATACTACCAGTATATCATATATATCGTCATTTGTCAAGGGCAATCTTGAGTTTTTTTGAAAAAAAACCGAAAAAAAACGGCCAGTCAATTTTCTTGTGTCGCCCTGTGTCACGCGAAAAGTGCTATAGGGGTGGTTTTATCTTCAGAAATCACTTGACTCTCCAAAGCTAAAAAGTTAGGGGTGGTTCAGACAAAATTAGCCAGCTTTTCTGTTTATGTATTACCTAAACCTCCCCAATCGGCCCCATGTTTCTGCCGAGTAATTTGCCAGATTTTGGTATTGTTATGTTTTTGTTGCTTTTTCAGTGTATAATATTCTAGATAAATCATTCCAATTAAAAAGGAAATCAATATGACTGATTGTGACAAACCTGATTGTTGCGAGGGAAAGAAAATAGAATCAACCCTAGAGGTTAAAGCTACAGCTTCTCTCCACGAACAGATCGTAGGTGACATGAGTATGGAAGATGCTCCGCTAAGAGAACTTCTTGATAAACAGGAGTCTGAGGATGCACGAGAAGAAGAAGGCTAAGTACCGGATTGGTGCTCTAGAGCTAGGATGGACAGATAAAGATGTGATTGGAGGCCCCGTAGAACTACTAGGCCCCGAGGCAATACCAGACGTTCATAACCTGACAATGATTACTGGTGTAGAAACTGGTGTGGACAGGTCAGGTTTCTGCAAGGACGTTTGCGGTTTTGAAAAGGTTGTGGGTTTTGATCACTACTTCTATTATCAAATAGAGGATTGGCACGACAAAAATACCGTAATATCTGAGAGAGGCCTAGGTTACCTAGAAGAGAAGGATGGTAAAACATTCTTAGTAAGACACAAGCCCGTCGCCTATAAAGACCAACACGGTAGACAGTATCCCTTACCAAAAGGAATGTATGCCGATCTAGGCGCAGGCTCATATATACTAGCTTATACCATCCCGCCGCCCACATATATTGAAGCCCTCTCTATTCCGCACTCGCTGGTAGCATCCACATCTGAGGGAAACCCAACACCTGTAGAACTTGAGCCAAACACACTCTTAGGGAGAATGGATAATGTAGTACAAGCAATCGACTCTGATGAGTTGATGAGAATAGTGGGAGACAAAGTAGTTGACCCACTGATTAATTCACAAAAACAACTCGACTTAAAGGCAAGACACTTAAGGCTAACCAGAAAAAATTCCTCCGTAGCCTCGCCAATAGTCAGGTTATTACCACAAAAAGTAGATGACAAAACGCCACGCCAAAGAGGTAGTATCGTTTTCAACTCACAGACTAACCGCTTACAGTGTTATGACGGAGAGAAATGGAAAACCATAGCGTGGGAAGAGGAGGAATAATATGCACGTCCCACCAAATATGACAGAGGAACAAACTTTAGCAGAGATCACAAAGGTTATTGACAGAATCGCCCCAAGATATACTTTTTACGGGTACGAACTGGATGATATCAAACAAGAGTCTTTTATTATTTGCGCAGATGCATTACCTCGTTACGACGCAACTCGCCCTCTTGAAAACTTCTTAGCTGTGCATCTCTCTAACCGTCTCAAAAACTTTGTCAGAGACAACCACTTCATTAAAGGTGAGGATGAAAAGAAGAAGATTGTCATGCCCGGCCAATTGGTTAATGAACAAACTATATTAGACGATAGAGAAGAAAAAGACAACATTTTAGATTACTCAGAGATGACTTCTGCGGTAGATCGCAAATTACCAGCAGAATATAGATCAGATTACTTAAAGATAATAAATGATGTATATGTACCTAAGAAAAGAAAAGAAGAAGTACTAGGTCTTATACATGAAATACTAGAGGAAGGTGGACATGCGTAAAGGAAGGCTCTCAAAGCCCGAAACGAAGTTTATCACTGATAATGCCGACACCATGACGGTAGAAGAGATAGCACAGGAGTTAGACCGTGACCCCTCATCTATCGAAACGTTCATAAAAAGAAAACTCCGCCTAGGGTTGTCAGAAGAAGAGGAAGTAGCTTACACCTTAGAGGAGCGACCATACTGGTCCGAATTGAAGCAACAGTTTACAGGAGACGAGCTGGAGCTTGTAAAATATCACTGGGGCAGAATTATCTCACAGTTCAAGGATGACGTATTCCCCACAGAAGAATTGCAGGTGGTGGATGTAATCAAGCTTGAGATACTTATGAACAGGGGCTTGAAGCAGAATAAGGAAAACATAGACCAGATAGGGGCCTTTGAAAAACTTATTCAAGAGGAACGGGCAATGGACCCTGACCAGCAGGACAGAGATTATATACTAAACTTGGAGCGTCAGACCGCGACTTTACGTGCAGCACAGGAGTCACTCAACAGAGATTACAGAGACCTTCAAACAAAGAAGAACTCCATGTTGAAAGAGATGAAAGCTACTCGTGAACAAAGGATCAGAAGATTAGAGGATTCGAGACAGTCTTTTACTGGTTGGATAGCACATCTGATTCAAAATCCAGAGATAATGAAACAATATGGTTTAGAGATGGAAAAGATGAGACTTGCGATGGAAGGGGAAAAGCAAAGACTCTCTGAATACCATAAATACGATGACGGAATCGTAGACCAACCCTTCTTGACACCCGACACTGTAAAGGACTAATTGGAAAGGATAATAATGAAAAAGGCTATAATTTTTGGAGTAACGGGGCAGGATGGAAGCCACCTCCTCGACCTATTACTATCGAAGGGCTATGAAGTGATAGGCGTAGCCAGAAGATGCAGTGTAGACACTAGCGAGAGAATAAAGAATCGTTTAGAATGTCCACATTTCAATTTGGTGCATGGGGATATAACAGATGCGAGCAGCGTGATGAATATCCTTAGAAATAACGAGGATGTAGATGAAATCTATAATCTAGCAGCGCAATCGCATGTTGGTGTATCTTTTAAACAACCCGGACTCACATGGGATATAACAGGCAAGGGCTGCTTTAACATCTTACAAAGCATCGTCGATCTTGGTATGTTCGGGTCTAGGTTCTATCAAGCGTCGTCCAGCGAAATGTTTGGCGACTCCTACGACATAGATAAAGATGGGGAAAAGGTACAGAACGAGAACACCAAGTTTTTACCACAGTCTCCATACGCCATTGCTAAATGTGCTGCGCATTATGCCGTAAGACTTTTTAGAGAAGCTTATGGTCTGCATGCCAGTGCTGGAATACTATTTAACCACGAGGGAGAAAGAAGGGGTGAGACTTTCGTCACCCGAAAGATAACCAAGTGGATAGGTGATTGGCATAAGACTGGCTACGACAAAAATTTTCCGAAACTCCGTTTAGGTAACTTAGAAGCGTTCCGGGATTGGGGATATGCCGGAGACTATGTTAGGGCTATGTGGTTAATGCTACAGCAAGAGCAGCCTGACGACTATGTAATATGCACAGGTAAAACTCATACAATCAGGGAATTCTTAGATTGCGCGTTTGGTCATATAGGTATCGAAGACTGGGAAGAACATGTTGTTATAGACCCGGAATTCTACAGACCTGCGGAAGTTGACTACCTACGAGGTGATTGTTCAAAAGCTAAGGAAAAACTGGAATGGGAACCAGAGTGCAACCTAGAGGATCTTGTAAAGATCATGGTGGAGCACGATGTAAATGCTAATATATAAAGTTTATCTCGACCTCTCTTTAGTTATTAGCAGACTGAGAGAGTTCCAATTGATGGAATACAATTCAGCTTTTCCTATTGTATTTATGGAAGCTAGTAATCCAGACGATGCTTGCTTTAAAGCTGTTTACACACTTATTCAGATGATATTAAAACAAAGCAATACCGTTGAGACTAGAATATTGTGTAGGAGTATCAAAAGAGACATCAGAGTAATAAAGGCTTTATGCAGATGAGAAGAAACTATCAAGACCCTACATACAAGACTTGGAGAAGTAAGGTATACAGGAGAGATAAGTTTAAGTGCCAGATGCCCGGATGCAAGTCTAAGTATCAGATTCAGGCACATCATATAAAGAAATGGTCAGAAGCTTCTACCTTGAGGTACGATGTAAACAATGGTATAACATTGTGCCGTAATTGCCACGACTCTATTAATGGTATGGAGTCGCACTATGAAGTATTATTCAACGATATAGTGAGTGCAAAAAATGGGAAATTACACTAAGGCTCCAGATTTTTATGTAATCAAAGATACCAGAGAACAGGAAGGGTACTACTTCAGTGCTTACGGAAGCTGTTTGGGAATGGTGGAGCAAAAACTAGATACAGGAGACTATGCAATACAAGGACTCGAAGACAAGTGTTGCATAGAAAGGAAGGGGTGCATAGAAGAACTAGCTATCAACCTAGGAAAAACTAAGCACGCCTTTTTAAATGAAATAGAGAGAATGAAGTCATTCCCACACAAGTTTATCATTTTAGAGTTTGAGCTTTCAGATCTAGTCAATTTTCCTGAAAACAGCAGGATACCAGAAAAGAATAAGGCAAAACTGAAGATTACTGGAAAATACATGCTTAAATGCTTAATGGAATTTCAACTTTACGATGACGTACATGTATTGTTTTGTGGTAACAAACGGAACGGATTCCTAACTGTAAGCAGTATCCTCAAGAGAATAAATGAAATGTACACAGTGGGAAGGAAGAAATAATGTCAGATCAATCAGGAGACATACATTCGTATGGTCTTGATGTAAAAAACAGAGAAGTATATCTGCACGGATACCACGGTTCTTTTGACGAAGATCCCGGTGTGGAATATAGGATGGCTACTAACTTTATTAAAAACATAAGGTTGATAGACACTGCGGGAAAAGATCCAATACTAATACACATGCATAGCATTGGTGGAAACTGGAACGATGGCATGGCGATATACGATGCTATCAAGGCATGCACATCATATACAACCATCCTTGTCTATGGACAGGCCGAATCTATGAGTGGTATTGTATTGCAAGCTGCCGACAAAAGGGTCATGATGCCTAACGCATATTTCATGTGTCACTTTGGTTCAAGTGGATATGAAGGACATTACCTAAATGTCAGGTCAGGCGTCAAGTTTGAAGAAAAGCTTATTAGTGATATGTTAGACATTTATACATCGAGATGTAAATCTGGCAAATTTTTCAAGGAGCATTACAATCCAACCAATGAGAGTAAAGTCAAGAACTATATAAACACAAAAATGAAATCAGGAGACTGGTACCTCAATAGTCACGAATCGGTTTACTATGGCTTTGCCGACAGCGTACTGATGACCAGAAAAAATAGGAATATTAGCAGTCTAAAATAATGTCAGAGAAAAAATTAAAACAGATCAATGAAGCTTGGTTAGGTTTAGAGTTTCCAGAATCTCAGAAAATTTTTAACCCAGCAACACTCTTAAACTCGCAAGAGGAAGACTATCACCTTCGCCTCTCTTGGTTGATGACACAGCCCGAATACCTATCCTTTTTATGTAAGCATATACTAAACATCCAACTACTACCTTCTCAGGCTTTGATGCTTAATGAGATGTGGAGTAGAAAGTTTCCCATCCTTATTGCCAGTCGTGGTTTCGGTAAATCCTTCATGCTTTCGCTTTACTCTATTCTTAGAGCACTCTTGCTCCCAAAGAGAAAAGTGGTCATCGTAGGTGCGGCTTTCAGACAGTCTAAGATTCTCTTTGAATATATGGAAACTATATGGAGAAATTCCCCAATACTCAGGGATATTTGCAGCGACACAAGTGGACCCAGAAGAGATGTTGACAGGTGCGTCTTAAGACTAAACGAAAGCACAGTCACATGCCTACCATTAGGTGACGGCCAAAAGATTCGTGGTCAACGTGCAAACGATATTATCTCTGACGAATTTGCGTCAATACCAAGAGATATCTTTGAAACAGTTGTCGCTGGTTTTGCCGCCGTATCAGCAGACCCAATCGACAACGTAAGAAGACTAGCATCAGAAAAGAAAGCTAAAGAGCTTGGCATTAAGATTGAAGAAAAACAAGAGGCTGTATCTGCAAACAAAGACAACCAAATCATCATCTCCGGTACAGCCTACTACGACTTCAACCATTTTGCCGAGTACTGGAAAAAGTGGAAGTCAATAATTAAGAGCCAAGGTAGACTATCTAGACTCAGAGAAGTCTTTAATGGAGAAGATCCGCCCCCAGACTTTGACTGGACACAATATTCCATAATACGGATACCATACGAACTCCTACCAGAAGGGTTTATGGATGCATCTCAAGTTGCTAGATCTAAGGCTACAGTACATACAGGCATTTACCAAATGGAATTTGGAGCATGCTTTACTAGAGACTCACAGGGTTTCTTTAAGAGATCGCTGATAGAATCCTGCGTTATCACTAAAGACAACATAATAAAAGATCACAAAGGGGAAGAAATAAACTTTGAGGCAGTCCTCATAGGAGACCCAAAGAAGAGGTATGTATTTGGTGTTGACCCCGCATCTGAAGTCGATAACTTTAGCATAGTCGTTTTAGAGTTATGCGGCAACCACAGGAAGATAGTTCACTGCTGGACTACCACCAGATCAGAACACAGAGAAAAAGTCAAGAAAGGTTATTCTGCCGAGACTGACTTCTATGCATATTGCGCTAGGAAAATCAGAGACCTAATGAGACAATTCCCTTGTATACATATAGCCATGGATGCTCAGGGTGGCGGTATAGCTGTCATGGAATCCCTACACGACAAAGACAAAATAAAAGAGGGCGAGATAGCAATATGGCCAGTAATTGACGAAGATAAACCAAAAGACACTGACGACGAAAGAGGGCTGCATATATTAGAGATGTGCCAGTTTGCCAAGTATGACTGGCTAGCGGAATCTAATCACAGCCTAAGAAAAGACTTTGAGGATAAAGTTTTAATATTTCCATTCTTCGACTCAATTACTCTTGGTTTATCAAATTCAGAAGATGCTCTTAAAAACAGAATGTTCGACACCCTAGAAGATTGCGTTATGGATATTGAAGAACTAAAGGATGAGTTAGCAATGATTCAGATGACACAAACGCCAAGCGGTAGAGATAAATGGGATACTCCTGAAGTTATTACCGGCCCCGGTAAAAAAAGCAAGATGAGAAAAGATAGGTACTCCGCACTGCTAATGGCTAACATGGCCGGTAGAATCATCCAGAGAACCCCCACCCCAGAAGAGTACGGCTTCTATGGAGGCTTTGCTTATGCCGGAGGTGAAAACTATGCCAAAGACAAAAAAACGCAAAACAAAAATATGTACTCAGGCCCGAGCTGGTTCGTTGACAACATCAATGACGTGTACTAATTTGTGTATAATCTAATAACAATCCAATTACATTCCAAATGCTCAGTATGGTGATAAAAAATGACTGAAAATAATGACTTCATAACTTGGTCCGATGGCGATGAAAGAGGTAAGGCGGAAGCCTTTTCTCAGTTTTCAGATGTGAGTGATGCATACTCAGGGATTGGTAAAAGCCACGCATCCCACAGGGACTTTACAGACATTGA
This sequence comes from SAR202 cluster bacterium, assembly GCA_009391535.1. Lineage (GTDB taxonomy): Bacteria > Chloroflexota > Dehalococcoidia > Lucifugimonadales > UBA2985 > VFHP01. The sequence continues at coordinate 7,963 of VFHP01000009.1, forward strand.
AACAAATATATCTGTCAGGAGCGGCTTTGGGTATCCAGACTACTACGCCTTCAGATCACACGAACAGATTCCACAGAGACAGAAGCGTATCATCAAGATGTGCATGAACGCCTACGATAAAGTCGGGATTATCAGAAATGTAATAGACCTAATGGGAGACTTTGGACAGCAAGGAATCAACCTAGTACACCAGAACAAAAGTGTAGAAAAGTTCTACCGTAACTGGTTTAAGAAAGTCAACGGCAAGGAGAGGTCTGAGAGATTTCTTAACATATTATACAGGACAGGTAATGTTATAATTTATAAGTCATTTGCAAACATGACTCCTGAACTAATCAAGTTCATGAAGACTGTAGCAAACGATATCAAAGTCGAGACTCCAGACATCGAAAACAATGTTATCCCTTGGAGATACAACTTCTTCAACCCAATGAGCGTCAACCTAAAAGATGGTGGTTTATCTCTATTCCTTGGCAAGAAAAACCTAACCATATCTTCATCAAGTCTGCTAGACAAATTCAAAGACAATAGCATTCCCCCACATGTACTAGACACGCTACCTCCAAAGATAAAGCGGAGTATCGAGAGGGGCGAGAAAGAAATCCCATTAGACCCAGATAGGGTCTCCACGTTTTATTACAAGAAAGACGACTGGAGTCAGTGGGCGAATCCCATGATCTACGCTATACTTGACGACGTTATGATGCTTGAGAAAATGAGGCTAGCAGATTTGTCAGCATTAGACGGCGCTATCTCCAATATAAGACTATGGACTATTGGTAACTTAGACCATAAGATTCTCCCTAATAAATCGGCAATCAATAAGCTTAGAGAGATACTTTCTAATAATGTTGGGGGCGGTACGATGGAACTTGTTTGGGGGCCTGAACTTAGCTTTACTGAATCGAGCAGTGACGTTTATAAGTTTCTAGGTTCTGAAAAATATCAAGCAGTTCTAAATAGTATATATGCTGGACTTGGAGTTCCTCCTACGCTCACAGGTATGGCCGGTCAAAGCGGAGGTTTTACTAATAACTTTATATCTCTCAAGACCTTAGTGGAAAGACTACAGTATGGAAGAGATATGCTTATCAAGTTCTGGCAACATGAGGTTGAGCTTGTTAGAAGAGCCATGGGCTTTAGATACCCTGCTCAAATCCACTTTGATCAAATGTCACTATCAGACGAGGCTGCTGAAAAGAATCTTCTAATACAATTAGCAGACAGGGACATCATCAGTCACGAAACAGTACTCGAAAGATTTAAGGAAATACCAACAATCGAAAAGATTAGACTTAAAAGAGAACTACAGGACAGAGAAAGAGAAAGCTCCCCAGACAAGGCTGGACCATTCCACAACGCCCAGCATCAAAATGATTTGGAAAAGATTGCACTACAACAAGGTGTAGTAACTCCAGAAGACGTTGGTCTTGAGAGCAGTCTCGACTCAAAGGATATGATAGATAGGAAGTTTCCCAAGCCTCAACCGGCTGGGCCAAGCGGACCATCAGGGCCTCCAAAGAAAAAGAAATCAGAGAAGCCAGACGGTGGAAGGCCTAGGTTTTCAACAGACAAAGACCCTCGAAAGAAGAGGGTTGACAAGCCTAGATCTAAACCCGGCCTTGCTGAACTGATTGCATGGAGTCAAAACTCGTTAGGCGAGATCTCAGATATCGTAAACGAGGCGTTCCTGAGCGTCAAAGGAAAGAAGAACCTAAGACAGCTAACTAAGTCTGACGTAGCTGAATTAGAAAACCTAAAGCTTGACGTGCTTACAAATTCCGACGTTAACTCTGAGATAACGCCTGACATTGTATACCAAAGTATGGCAAGCAACCTACGAATGCCCCAAGACTTCAAGGAATTACTTGAGATCTCAGGCGTGAATACGGACAATATGAGCATTGATTCCTACAGACAACACGTCATAGGAGTGTTTGTGGAATACAAACTAAGTAGGTGAAAATCCGTAGTTTACAATAATTTAAACAAGTTGTGTATATATTTTTAGAGGTTTCCCATGAGCGAAATAAACATATACAAGCAAGAAATGGCCGATGGTCTTTCTGAGGCCATCGCTGCACAGAATTCAATTGCGTACTGTTCGCCAGCCACGATCTCGAAAGAGGAACGTGTCGATTCAGAACTACCTAATATATCAAGCCCGGACATAGACAAGCTTCTAGCTAATAGCAACCCGGACCAGATAGATTTGTATTATCTAGAGTCAGTTCTGGTTTCAACTGGATGGAACAAGAATGATGATGTATTTCAGCCCGGAATTACTTGGGCGGCTAGAACTACACCAGAAGATAAACAATTTAACTTTATGCACGACGAGAACGATATCATCGGGCATATAACGAGTAGTTACGTTATTGATAGAAACGGAAACAAAGTATCGGCTGATGCCGAGTGCCCAGAAAGCTTTGATATTATTACCGAAGCGGTTTTATATAATAGCTGGACGGGACCAGAGAATAGAGAAAGGATGCAGCAAATAATTGCTGAAATAGAGGACGGGAAATGGTTCGTATCCATGGAGTGCCTTTTTGCAGGTTTTGATTATGCCCTTGTTGACCCCAAAGGGGAATCAAAATTACTAGAGAGAAACGAGTCATCGGCGTTTCTTACTAAGCATCTAAGGTCTTACGGAGGAACCGGAGAGTACGAAGGATACAAAATAGGTAGAGCTTTACGGAATATTTCTTTTTCTGGGAAAGGTTTAGTTTCTAAGCCAGCAAACCCAAGAAGCATTATTCTTAACTCCAGTAAAGCATTCCTAGTAGATGATGAGAATAAACTTACTGAGTTTTCAATAGGAGACAAAGAAATGTCCGACAATCAGAATCTGTTAGAGAAGCAGGTTGCCGACCTTCAGGCTGAGCTTAAAGCTGCTATAGCTCAAAACGAAGCCATGAAGAAAGATATCGAAGAAGCAAAAGATAAAGAATTTGCATCTACGATCCAAGCTTTTGAAGGCGATATCGCTGACAAGGCTGAGGCTATCACTGCTCTTGAAGAAGCTTCGCAAGCTTCACAAACAAAGATCGCTGAGCTGGAAGAAGCTCTAGCACAAAAAGACGAAGAATTAGCAGAAGCTCACAAAACCCTAGAAGACTGGAAACAAAAAGAACGTCAACAAAAACGTTTGGCCAGCCTTGTAGACGCAGGTTTTGATGCAGAAGAAGCTGAAGAATCTCTTGCTCTTTACGATGCTCTTGAAGACGAAGCATTTGATGCTATCGTTGCCAAGTGGTACGACAAGAAAAAGAAAAAGGAAGACGAAGAAAAGAAGGATGCTGAAGCAGAAGCAGAAGTGGAAGTGGAAGCAGAAGCATCTGAAACTTCAGAAGCTGATGAATCAGAAGAAGCTGAAGCTACGGAAGAAATGTTTGACGAAGTAGAATCTTCAGAAGCAACACTAGTTGAAGCCGAGGAAGATGACCTACAAGACACCAGAGCTAGTCTAGCTGAGTGGCTTTCCGAAAACGTTTTGAGAACAAACACTAAGTAAAACTCTATAAAGGAGATCTAAAAATGGCTCTTAAAGCAGATAGAAATGAACTCCAGACTGACATTAGCTTCTTCTACGATGCCGACGTTGCAACTCGTGGTGGGGTAGTTTGTCATGATGGTACCACCGCATCTGGTGCAGCTATGGACCAAGGTGTGAACAAAGTTCGCTACCAAGCGACAGTCACTACATCCCACGTTCCAGTGGGCATCTTGCTTAATGATGTAGTTAACAAAGACTTAACAAGAACCCACCTAAACCACTTCAAAGATGAAGTTCAGCTAGGTGGAAAAGTTACAGTTCTCCGTAAGGGTTGGGTTGTAACCAATATGCTTTCCGGCACACCTGTTGCTGGTAATGTAGCATTTGTTACTGACAACGGTAACATCGCCGCTGCATCTAATATTGGTGCATCTGGTAGCCTTGCTATTGGACGATTCTTGACCGGTAAGGACGAGGATGGTTACGCAAAGGTTGAAGTGAACCTACCTAACTTCGGACAAGATTCCTAAGCCAACCTAAATAAAGGAGATCAAATAATGACTACTTTTAATAGACCTAGCGAAGATCATCTTGCCCTGCTTCGCAAAACAGGAGATACCGACGTTAATGTCGCAGTTGCCGCTCAGCGGGAATTTGCTAAAGCGTTGGAGCTTCCATTAAGAAAGGGCGTACTTGTTGGTAATATCCTTGGCGACATTTTTGAAACCATTAATGTTGAACCGGGAAGTACCACTGAATTTCCGTTAGACCTGATTTCTCCGGGTATGGAAGGCGACCATGTTGCTTACACCAACCCCGGACACGGTAGAATTCCAGAACGAGCAGTCGAGAGTGACTACGTGACTATTCCTACGTATAGCATCACGTCCTCAATCGACTACCTCTTGCGATACGCTAGAGAAGCTCGCTGGGATATCGTATCACGAGCTATGCAAGTGATGGAAGCTGGATTCGTCAAGAAAATGAATGACGATGGCTGGCACACACTTCTTGCTGCTGGTGTTGACCGTAACATCTTGGTCTACGATGGCGATGCAACTGCCGGTATGTTTACGAAGAGACTTGTCTCTTTGATGCAGACTGTCATGCGTCGTAACTCTGGCGGTAACAGTGCTTCAGTTGGCCGTGGTCGTCTAACTGACTTGTACGTTAGCCCAGAAGCTCTTGAAGATGTTCGTAACTGGGGTATGGATCAGGTGGACGAAGTAACCCGCCGTGAAATCTACACCGCTGATGCAGAGGGTGCCCCAATCACCCGTATCTTTGGTGTTAACCTCCACTCCCTTGATGAGCTTGGCGAAGGCCAAGAGTATCAGAGCTTCTTCACCAATGAGCTTGGTGGTGCAGTCCAATCCGCAGACTCTGAGCTTGTCGTTGGACTAGACCTGTCAAACCGCGACAGCTTTGTCATGCCTGTCAAGCAGCAGCTAGAAGTCTTTGAAGATCCTACTCTTCATCGTCAACAGCGCGCTGGCTTCTACGGCTGGGCAGAGATTGGTTTTGGTGTACTTGACAACAGAAGGGTTATCCTAGGCTCCTTCTAGGCCTAAAAGTACACTTTTTTAACTGCGCCCATGTTGAGCCGCCCCCAAATAAACGGGGGTGGCTCTTTTTTTATGTGTATATACTAATAGAACATGTTCTTTTAGGACGACTTTATAGGAGATTAAAATGGCAAATGCACTCTCTGATTATTTAGAATCAGGCCTACTAAACTACCTTTTTAGAGGGTATAGCTTTCCAAAACCTGAAAATATCTCTATTGCCTTGACCAGTGGAGTGCCACAAGACGCACATACAGGAGCCGGGCAACTTTACACAGGAGTGACAAACTCCCTTCCTGAACTATGTAGCGGTATTGATTATCTAGGCAAACCTACCCTAGGCGCTCAATCTTCAGGTACTGGATATTCCAGAGTAACACTAGGAGCACCATCAAACGAGAGGTGGTCGTATGTGTCGGATGACTGGGACACGGGAAGTGGTGTCATCAGAAATAGCGGGCAAATTATTTTCAACACAGCCCTTACAGACTGGGGATGGGTGTCAGGTGTAGCCTTAGTAGATAACTCCACGATTGGAACTGGAAATCTATTAATGTGGGCGGAACTGGATAATCCAAGACTAATTTACACAGGAGACAACGTTAAGTTTGATGTTGGTACCTTAGAAATTAGCTTCAAATAAACAAGGTAGTCTCCGATGATTCTGAATAAGCTAAAGCTTGTAGAAAATATAACAAGAGATATAGTCGATAACTCAACCGGCTTAGTATCTCCGCGAGATGTCAGGCAAAACATGCTTGACCTCGCTGATTCTGTACACTTACTTACCGCCGACCACAACCTGTTTTCTAAAAACTTTGGTACGGTAGACACCAGAACAACACGGGCTGGCGATAAAGCTATTGGCAAGCTAGACTTGCCCGGATACAAAAGTATCGACAATACCGCCTTTGGCTATTCAGCCCTTATGGATATTTATACCGGGGCTAGAAACACAGCCGTTGGTTCACACGCACTAGGCTGTGCGCTATACGGGCACGACAACATTGGTATTGGTAACAGCGCTGTTGCAGGCGCTGTTTTTGGTTCTGGTAATGTAGGGGTTGGTAACTTCAGTTTGCATAGAGTTAAGGAAGGAAACCTTAACATTGCAATTGGTCACGGAGCTGGCTACTATATAAACCCAAATGACAGCTACAAGTTCTACCTCGGAAGTCACGACGTAAACAGTCAGTCTGTATGTGATAACCCTCTTGGTTCAGGACTGATACCCCTTCTTCACGGCGACTTGATCAGGCTGAAATTAGGGGTTGCTGTAAGCGGTCTAGACGACTACGGCAAGCTACAGGTTGGTGGAGATATAACACCTTCTGGTAGTGACCAGTTCAATTTGGGTCACTCAGACAGGCGGTGGAGACATATCCTAGCCTCCCGGTCACTTAACTATCCTTCCGGCAACGACTTCACTATCTCTAGATCAACATCTGCCGGAAACAAAGATGTGCTATTCTTAGGAAGCGGCGGAGCCATAGGCGTTGGCAATAATACGCCATCTGGAAATCACGGCATCATTACTTCCAGTGGAAGCATTGTCCCCCTATGGAACGATAACTTTCAGCTTGGACACCCAGACCTAAGATGGGGAGCTGGCTTCTTTAAATCCCTCCACGTCAGTGGCGCTTTAGATGTAACTGAATATAACTACAAAGAAATCAATAGTTGTATATACGAATGTAAGACTCTTTATTTAGCGTCAAGTGGAGATCCGTGCTATTCAGGCGGTCCACCATGCGGATACCTCACAGACCAAGAGCTTGAAGGTGGAGGGTTAGTACTACAATCTAGCGGAACAGATGGTTCTGAGCAAGGGTTCTTCAGGAGAAACTACGAGTGGGTTTACAGATCTCCAGACCCAACCCTGAAATGCTTAGAGACCGACTCTCCTTATTCCAGATCATCTTGGAATAGTAACATCAGCATTCACGTTGCTTCGGGTTCACACGTAAGAACTGACAGGGTGATGGGATATGACACACTAGCCCTCATTAACCAAAACGGTTGTTACGGCTGGTTTATCCATAGAGATGATGATATCATTAGGACTGGCGATCTTGGCCAGAATGAGACACAGAAGATTACAATCAACGCTACGGGTGGCACGTTTACGCTAACATATAGTGGGCAAACTACATCTGCTATCGCTTTTGACGCCTCTTCATCTGACGTACAGTCAGCACTGGAAGCCCTGTCAAACCTAGAAGTGGGTGATATTGCAGTTACCGGAAATAACGGCGGTCCTTGGACTGTTACGTTTACTGGGACATTAGCGAAAACTAACGTTGCTCAGATTACCTGCAATGGCTTAAACCTAACTTTGGGCGGCACGGTAAACGAAAGCTCCAGAACATTCTTCGCTCATAGATGGTTGTCACCAGAATACACAACAGTCAATTCGCAGTCTTTTGGACTACACCGAACCGACTACTTCTATATTCGCAAGAGCAGAAGGGCCAGCAGAGGAGTCTTTAAACTTCGCATCGAAAGAGAAGATACCGGTGCTATATTCACCACTGAGCCAATTCCATTTGATGCCACGAGAACAGAGATTGCTGACGCTGTTAATGATGCCGTAAAAGCGCAGGGTATAACAGGGGTTACGGTACTTCCTACCCTCTACTACGATGCCTACCAAGGCGACAGCACCGGACATGGCGGCAGCATCAATAGTAGTGTTGACACCATATCAGAGTTAGTTGACGCAACAAAATATAACAACACATGGAACCCAAACGCAAGACCCATGACAGATGATCGGGTCTTTGTGAATTATTTCCCTATAATACGAGGTCGCCCAGATCGAGCAGCGAATGGTAGCATCCGAAACCCAAAAATCCGCATTTATCAAAGTCAAAGTACCGTACAGCAACTTGAGGGTATGGACGCATCTTTCACCTTCCTCTCGCATTACCACGACAAATCCATATTCCATGGACAGAACGACCTTGTTCATTACGCCGGTAATGGACAATATGATAATGATGCCGAGCCATCTGATGTAGGACTTAAGGCTGTTTGGTGTCAGCCAATAACCGGTGGGGAACGGCTGGAGGTTGAGTTCTTCACAAGCGATACAGTGGCTATCGCCCAGCCTAAATTTGACGCCGTATTTGGGGCTGGAGCAGTTGAGATATCATCCAATGGTGTAGGTACGGCCCACCACACAATTGGCTACTGGCCCGAAGGATCTGCCGCCGACGATTTTGCCCAAGCTGGTTGGTTTATTAAGTATAAAAGCGCTGGACTTTTAGCAGAAGATGCATCACCGTATGTTATATATGTCGGGGGGGAGACTGTATATGGAAAATCTACCCGTGATCTTACAGCTCGCGACGGTAAAACCGGAGACCTTAGCGTATCCGTGATGCCACGTATAGCCGTTTATCTATACCGGCACGAAGGTCAAGGGCCTACTGCCACTCCGGGAACATGTTCTACCGAAACAATACAAGAAGGGATGGCTGATATATCAGCGATCACTAAAGTTGATAACGTTGTCTACCTAACCAAAGAAGACCACATCACACCAAACCCAATTAGTCCCGAAGGCAAGATTGGTAATGTTACAGACGTAAACTTCATAGCTTCCGGTGTTGATAGAGATTATCACGTCAGCTATTCCCACCTAAACTCTGGTGTTACAGTTGGTCAGCGCCTTGTCACCAGAACAATGGCCAAACGAACAGATTCAGCTATTCCTCCAAGAGAGAAGGTTACCGGATTTAGCATTGACTACATAGACGAGAAAGATGAAGTTGGTTACACTGGCCAACGTCAAGATCGCCTAGTGGTTGCTGCATACGACGACACCGTAGCCCCGCTTAACGCGCTGACGATTATGAGGTCTGATAGTCCGGGCTTGGTTGGTATTAGCGATATCGAAAACGCTGCCCATGTTATCCTCCCCGAGACTATCTTTAATATTCAGAGCACGGGTGAAACCATAGCTCGCAATACCACTTGGGGCACAACGGAGAAGACCTCTCTCCAGCTACTTGGGGCGCAGAACAATCCGCTTGACACGGAGTCGGAAGGTGTTGAACTTGAGTACACCGTAACAAACAGAAGAGCCGACATGTCCCTATGGGATGATGGCGGAAGCAAGGTTGTCATTTCACTCGACAATAACAACAAGTTTGTAGGCATTCATAAGCTTGATCCTAACGAAATGCTAACTCTAGGCAGCGGTCTTGATGGAAGCGATCCTGCCATCAGCATGAGAGAAAGATCTGAAAAACCTAGCTCCACAGCAGATTACGGAAAGATCTACATAAAGCCAAAGAGTATCACCAACCAGACGCAATCAGCATATCTACTTGACGATGCGGGTAATGAATTTGACCTTACCCTTAACAAGTACGACATGAACGACGCGAGAGCTGTCTATACAGACGATTGGTGCAATACGCTTGCTGGTAAACTCTCCAATAAAGACAGAAGCACAATCAGCTCCTCAGAACAGTCCAATACTGGGTACGGTTGTCATGCGCTTTACGATATCAATGGTGGTGATAACAATGTAGCTATCGGTGCTTATGCGGGAGATGAAATAACTACCGGCTCACGCAACATTGCTATTGGCGACAATTCAGCAACCTCACTTAAGACGGGCAATGACAACATTATCATTGGACGTTTGGCTGGCGAGAACTCTCCGCAGAATATGAGTAACAACATATTCATAGGAAATGATATTGGTAAGAACCTATCAAGCCCAAGCGACTACAAACTATTAATTGGGCACTCAGACAAAGTTCTCCTCAAGGGTGTCATGGGTCCGCAAGACAGTGATAAGGTTCTTGAAATTGAAAATGGTAGATTCAGAGTTTCTTCCGCTGACGACTACATCGAAGTTAGACAGCAGAACGGCATCTTTGCTTCGGAAACCGCTACTGTTCTCGACGTTGTTGACACTAACCATGACCATGCGCAGGGTGGCATTGGCTTTAACTTTACAGGCCTAGAAAATGGTGTTATTCAAAACACACATACACTCCTGAAACTCAGAAGCCACAAAACAAAGAGCTACAACTGTGGCCTCTGGCCGTCAGAGGATGAAAGAGATCCATATGCAGAGCTAGATGGAGACCTGTATTTAGGAGGATCTATTAACTTCTGCGACGGAACCAGCATGGCAAGTACCAGCGGCATAGTTATTATTGCCGGTACTGGAATAAGCGAGCAGCTTAATACCACCCTAAACAACATGGAGTTCCACCTCAGCATAGAAGAGTTGCAGTCTGGCATTAAATCCCCACTGTTAGACCAAGCTGTTCCAAGCAACCTTAACTCATATGTTGCGGTTAGCACAAGTGGTGTTGTAGGTAAGATGAACTTACAGACACTAGGCAACTACCTACAAGAGAACACTGCATATATACAAGACTGTCACAACCACATTTTCAGCAACACAACAAATGTAGATAAGACTGTTAATTGCAGAAACTTCTACGCTGGATACAAAGCCGGAAATCTATCCACGGGCTGGACAGACTCGAACTTCATAGGGACAGAAGCTGGGGCTGGAGCTACAATTACATACAACGAGGCAACCAACTGGTCCTCTACATTTATAGGATACAGAGCCGGATACAACGCTGCTAACGTTGACCATTCTGTATTCATAGGGTCTCAAGCTGGTCTTGACGCAGACAATGCAAGATACTCAGTATTCATTGGAGACTCTGCTGGAGACAGGTCTTACAGTAATAGGTCTGTAGGTATTGGAGACAACGCACTACAGGGAGTAACGGGTACTAATAATATTGAAATCACTGCTGGCGTTGGAGGCTCAAACAGAGTAATGTCAGATGGCTCCACCCACGATATGAAGATTGCTATCGGTAACTGTCTTGCCGGAGACATGTCCAATAGAAGAATGTCAATAGGATTCCCGAACTTAAACCCAGATGCAGTTCTTGAAGTTAGAGCTAATGGAACTGAAACCAGACTACAGGAGTGGAAAAACAACGCCGGTACAGTAGTAGCCTACGTGGACAACAATGGTAACTTTGTTAAGGTGACATAATGGCGTTTGTCATAGCAGACAGAGTAAAGGAGACTAGTACTACTGCTGGAGCTGACACCATAACTCTGGGAGCCGGAGACTTTGGTGGCTATCAAACCTTCAACCAAGGTATTGGCGATGGCAATAATACTTACTATGCAATAGAAAACAATTTAAAGTGGGAAGTTGGAATAGGAACCTACAGCTCAAGCTTAAACACACTGTCAAGAGACACCGTTTTAGCTAGCAGCGAGGGGGGATCTAAGGTTGCACTAGATGGAGTGTCCTTAGTTCTTTCCACCTCCCCCGCAAGCAAGTCGGTACTACTAAATAAAGACGATTACATAACCAGTTTTTCACCGTCCTACTTAGGAATCCAATACCCAGATGGAACTGTACAGACTACCGCCCCTCAACCAAGCGGTTATCTTGCGGCACCACCAAACGGAAGGACACCACTAACTTTAACCCGAACCAATGCGGGTTCACTAATAGACACATATATAGACAACAGCTACGACAGAACTGTTAGTCTGCATATAAATAACAGTCCGGTATCCAACCCCACTTGGAAGCTGGGCATGAAGGACTCACCATCTTCATACTCCGAAGCACCTAGTTACGGATATGCTTATGGAAAAAACGGTTCCGCCGGAATGCAGGCAACAACATCAACAGGCTTTGTCATACACGATGCAAACGGCTTTTGGGTTAGACATTTAAATGTTGATGCACTAAACGTTTCGTCCTCAACCACACAACCAACAGTTTCAGTAAGAAGCGCGATATTACAATCATCAAACCTGCAAGAATGGCAGGGTCATGATTCAGTATCACTACTATCTGTGAACACTAAAGGTGCCCTAGTTTTTAACAAGAAGATTTCAGATAATGACGCCCCAAATAGCTCATTGTTTTACAGTTCAACTCAAAACAAACTTGTATTCAAGGACAGTTCTGGAGACATTAACCCACTGTACAGTTAACCCCCCTATTTATTGATAAAATATTTTACTATTTTTAGTGTATAATATCAGAGGAAAGAACTATACCAGAGGCATTTAGGAGACAATAATGGCAATTTTCCAATTAGAAATAGACGACGCTGACGTAGATCGAGTATTAACAGCAGTATCTCACAACTACGGTTGGCAGAGTCTTGTACCTAATCCTGACTACGTAATGCAGGAAGTTGTAGATGAAAACGGAGATCCAGTGTTGGATGAGAACGGTGAACCAACATACGCTGCGCCAGTAGATGAAAACGGAGATCCGCTACCAAGAGAGATTGACAACCCGGAAACCATGGGTGATTTCACACATAGAATAGTAAGACAGTTTCTAGCTGAGCATGTTAGAACTTATGAAATTCAACAGGCCAGAAGCGCTGCTATTGACGGCCTAAACACAGATGTCACCATTGGAGACCCTACTTAATGTTTGGGACTTTTTCATTTTCCGATAGCACTTTTGCTGAGTCTAAACTAAAAAATAGAAACAACCTCGAATATAATATAGATTTAGGGGTTCAGACTATAGACAAAAAAGCTGTCAACTTGTGTGCGAGTACGATCAGAGCTATGACCATAGGTACCCAACATGATAAGGACATGGCTATAGACGTTCAATACGACACAGTTATGAATATAGATACCCAATACGGCATAGAACTACTAGGAACACCACGCGAGGTTGGTTACTACAATGACGAGATAGCCTACCTAAACCCGTGGTATCGTTGGACCTTTAACAACACATTGGATGATAGTGGATACGGAACAAGCAACACCCCTAGAAATGGAACAGGTTATGGAACTATAGCTTACACCTCTGGTGGTGGAATTATCCCTTCCATGCCTTGGGAGTCTATCGACCTTAACCCAGACGACGAAGTAAGGATATCAGACTCTCCAAATATAAACACTGGAACTGGATACACTTTTGAAAAACGCTCAATATCTGTTTGGGCAGAATTTGATTCTGTCTCTGGAACTGACGGGAATGGGCGAGTTATTTGGGAACAGGGTGGAGGGAGCAACTGGTGGTCTATTTATCTATATGATTCAAACTTATATACATGCATTGGAGAATCGAATAAGCAGAAAGGATATTGTTCATCGCCAGTTTCCGCTTCAACTTTATATCTAATTACTGTAACTATTGATTTATCACTAGAATCAAATCAAATGAAATTATATATTAATGGCTCCCTTGTAAGTGAAACTACTACATCGGCAGGCTCAAGCCTTTCTTCTCACAGCGGTAACATCGCGTGGGGAGGGCCAAACTCAAGTCCAAGAAATCATTTAAACCAAAGTATTACAGCTAACGTTGACGCGAGATTAGCAGATGGGTGTTATTGGTATGAACGAGCATTGACACCTAGAGAAATTTCAAACATTTGGTCAACAGGTAATTAACAAAGTAGGAGTATGGCATGGTTGTCACATTTATTTTGTCTATTACAACCCAACGGGAAGTACCATTCATTTTATAGGTTTTAATAATGGCCAGTGAAATACATGTAAATGACGTAGGCACTAGATTTCTAGTAACCGTAAAAGACGGAACCTCAACAGTAGATGTTTCGCCAGCAGGAGCTACAGGAGTCTTGACTTTCAAAAAGCCTGACGACACAACAATCGCCAGAACAGCATCCACCTTAACCGATGGTAGCGCTGTTTCTGGGGTTATGTACTACGATACAATAGCGGGAGATTTAAACCAAGCCGGTCTCTGGAAAATTCAGGGAAAAGTTACCATCAGTAGTGGAACATTTTACACGGACATCCAAGGCTTTAACGTTCACTGTAACCTATAAGGAGTCACAAGATGTCTTGGCAAGGTCAAATATCCACAATGGTAAGATATTTAGTAGACGACATAGACCCTACTAACTATAAATATGCGAACAAGAGAGTTGAGACCACTATCTTAGTGGCCGCTCAATTCGTCACACTACAAACAGATTTTAATAACACCTATACGATTAATGTAGAGCAATGCACTCTATCGCCAGATCCAACCGACAGCGATACAAAAGATAATGCCTTTATAAACCTAACTGCTTTAAAGGCTGCTTGTATTATGCTTGGTAGTGAGGTAAGGAGTGAATCGGGGAACGCCATTTCAATTAAGGACGGCCCCTCAGCTATTGACCTCAGAGGCGTTGCCTCTACATTAGTCACCTTATACCAAGACTTGTGTAAAAAGTACGATCAAATGTTACTAGATTACCGCGCCGGTAGCAGCGTGGCTGGACAGGCTATTCTCGGCCCATACAGTCCCGGTTCTGATTTAGTGTCTCGCGGGAACTTGGGTCACAGAGACGGATATTTATAAGATTTAAAGGAGCAGACAAATGGCTATCAGAGATAAAGATACTATCAAAAACAGTATCATTGCTGACATACCAGATAACAACGCTGGTTTAATTTCAGCTCAAGATATTAGAGATAATATGGTTGACACCGTTGATTCCATTAACACTATAGTTGCTAGTGGGGATGTGGACTCGACATATCCGTTTAGCGGAAGTAACGTCAGAGCTAAAAAGAATGATGCTGGACAGTTTGGTGTTTTCATCCCAGAGTCAGGAGTTCAGTTCCAAGACGGGAAGACCCAAATATACGCATATGAGGGGCCTGAAGGAATTGACCATACAAAGCTGGCCAATTTAACAGCAGATTCCCACCCGCAATATTTAAACGTAACTGGAGTTGCCGCCGCATCATATATGCAGGGTGGACTACCTCTAGATACCCACTGGATTGGTGTTTCTGGATACGACGACAGAGGCATCAGATTCAAAAAAATTAACGAAGTAAGGGATGATGTACATGTTGGAACTTCCGGCAATGTGCTATTTACAACTGACGGTTCTAGAGCAGACACCTTCAAGGGTGCTGCAAAAGCTTGGATCGTATTTAAGGGTAGTGGAACAGTTGGAGAAACCGCCGGAGCCGCAACTCCGGGATACCAGACTCCGGTAGTCTACTCATCGTATAACGTCTCTGGAATTAACTACATAGCGAGGGGACAGTACAAGATAACGTTTGCCTCTGGTACATTCCAAAACAATTATTACGCCGCAGTAGGAAACAGCAACGCGATTGCTTCTTCCACGGCCTACGCCTCACACGCTGCGACGGATTTTGATGTAAACACTGTAGGTATTGTTTCCAGAATCGGGGACGACGCTTCCTCGTTAAGAAGCTGTACGTTTTACGTTAAGAGTGATGACAACGAATACGTTGATGCAGCACTTAACGATCTCGTAATTTATGGACTAGGATCAGGAACGACACCAGACTCAACACCTACCATTAATCCATCTTAGTTTATAAGGGATAGATAAATGCCTTCAAAAATAGTAGTCCTATCAGATAGGATAAAAGAGCTAAGCCAAACTACAGGCACCACTAATATACACTTAGAAGGTGCAGCTAATGGCTTTAGCGCCTTTAGGGACTTCTATAGTCATGGCGACTTGGTGTATTACGCTGTAACTGACGGAACCTACTACGAGGTAGGCTCTGGTGAAGTACAGTTATCACCCACAGTTTCCAATGACCAGATATCCCGCTTCCCCTTTAGAGCTAAAGGTCCGGGAGTTACTGTCCAGACAGATAAAGTTTCTTGGCCCATAGGCGTCAAAGAAGTCTATGTAACCTACCCAGCCCCGAAATCTGTTTATACAGCATTTGGTTTATCCCCTGATTACAATATGCCCGCAGAAAGCGGTTTCGCCTTCTGGTCCTCATCTAATATCCTTAACTATGATTCTAATATCTTATGGGACTCGGGCAATGCCCGCATGGGCATAAGCACAATTTCGCCTGACCACGCAATTCATGTGGGTGGTAACACGGCGTATTCTATAGTAAAGGCTTCTGGTTTTGTTGCCAGCGAGTCAGGACTCTTCTTTCCTGAAGGCAATGGTGGAACGGCGTCTTACAGTGGTGGTCGCCAACTAGAACACTTTGTCAGAAACAAGCTTGATGACACAGCCTTGAGCGAAGGTAAAATTGGAGCTTCAACAGGAGCTTCCGCAGTTATACAACTTAGCGGTGTAGTAGATCAATATATACTACTTAAGCAGCAGTCTAAAGGAACCTTTTTATCTGGCCCACCTAACGGTTGTGGTGTCGATTGCTCCCCGGATTACCCAACCTTTAGAGCTATTACTGTAGAAGATATCCCAAGTCTATCTAGCCTTTACCTAGACAGAATAGGCACACCCGCTTCCGGGAATGTAGCATTCTGGAAACAAGACGATCCGACTCAAGACCCAAGGGTTGGTTACGACTCAAATCTATTCTTTGACGATACAAACAACAGACTTGGAGTAAATACAGGTACTCCTGCCTACAGACTGCATGTAGATGGAAACGCCGGGATTACTAGCGATGTGTCCATAGGTGGCAATATTGTTGTCAGTGGAAACCTAGACATTAAAGGCGACACAACATATGTCAACAGTACGGTTGTAACTATTGCTGACAAGGTTGTTGAATTAGCATCAATGAGCGGTAATGCTATCGCTACAGACGCCCAGCTTGAAGCTGCTGGAGGGGCCGGAATATCTGTCAAGTCAAGCGATTCAGACAAGTCAATCCTCTGGAGATCCAATTGTGATGCTTGGCAATTCAAGAGTAACACTGGCGGAGGAATTTACTACAACGCTATTGATGTCAGTGGCGTTGTTTTTGGTGGCGACTGCACAAACGTAATTAGTGGCTCATATCAAGCCGGTAGCGGACTCTCCTTACACAGTGGGAGAGAGTTTAATATTGGCAACATGTTCAGCATAGGAACAAACCCTTCCCAGAGTGTACATCAAGCTGATACAATTTGGGTAAGCGGAGTTTCTGGCGTTGCAACAACAATAAATAAGGTCGGCGCTAACCATGTGGTATGGGTAGATCCCACAGAACTATCTGGAATACTTAGCGGAGGATCAGCCTCCAGCCTGTTGGACGTTTCCGGTATTCTAGATAACTACATCGACAAAGTTTCTGGAGAGTATACACAGGCCTCTGGTGCATTAAACAATCAATTTGTTTCAGGTTCCGGCGCACTGAACAATCAATTTGTTTCAGGTTCCGGCGCATTGAACAACCAGTTTGTTTCAGGTTCTGGAGCGCTAGACAATTATATTGACTTCGTTTCCGGCGAACTGAATACTATATCAGGTGTTCTAGATAATTATATTGATAAAGTATCAGGTGAATACGCATCAGCTTCTGGAGCGCTTAATAATAAAATTGATGCCAGCATAGGAACTGTGTCTGTAGGTGAACTCAGTACAACCACACACCACGCAGGAGTGTCGGGGCTTTGGTTCACTAATGGCAAAGTCGATTTCGTAGACTCAAACAGGATGGCAAGAATTACCATAGCCGCAGATGCCGCTGGAGCCTTAGACGACCTAAGTGATGTTACTATAACAAGCGTTGCAGATAAACACATCCTGCAATACAGCTCCACTTCATCCAAATTCGTGAATGTCCTCTCGCCTTCCGGCGCTCTAAACAATGATATAGAGACTGTTTCTGGGGCCTTGGTTAACTTTGTGAATACTGAGCACGCATCAGGTGTGAGTATGTCTGGGGTTAACTGGGGAGTTGCCGCATTCGCTTCGGGCCAAGTATTATCAGTATCTGGTTCACTACAAAACAGTATAAACACAAACGCTACTGACATTACAACAGCGTCTGGAGCATTGGCAGGACTTATAAATACTGAGAACGCTTCAGGCGTTTCCATGTCTGGAGCCTTAGATAATTACATAGACTTTGTTTCTGGAGAACTTAATTCCGCATCTGGCTCCCTCAGCAATGCCATCTCAGCATCCTTCCAAATCAAGGTTAGTGAATTTGATGGTAGCGTAGCTCCTGATGGTGACCCATGGCTAGGGGCAGTCTCTGGACTTTACTTTACTAACGGGGCTGTAACCAAAAAAGATTCTGGAAAGATAGCGGAGATAAACCTATCTGCCGGAGCTGCCGGAGACCTAACTGGTCTAACAGACACAAATATAACATCCATTGCAGACAAGCAAATTCTTAGATATGACTCTGGCACATCCAAATGGATAAACGACACCTCTCCATCTGGAAGCTTGAAAAACGCTATTGATGTAAATGCCACAGATATCGACACCGCTTCTGGAGCCTTGGTCCATCTAATAAACACTGAGCACGCTTCAGGTGTTTCCATGTCTGGTGTTAACTGGGGCGTGGCAGCTTTTGCTTCTGGCCAAGTTCTGTCAGCATCAGGTTCATTGCAGAACTCAATAAACACAAACGCCTCTGCCATAACCGCCAACACAGATCTAATAAACGCATCAGGAGCATCCATTTCTGGTTGGGCTGGATCATTATTCAAGACTGCGGGTAGTGGCTTACGCTTAGATGGAACTGACCTAGTACTCCAAGACCCGGATGCAGACTATGACGCCATCACCTCATCCACAGCAGTAGGCTCGGATCAGATTCTCGTATGGGACGATAGTGACTCACGCTGGAAGCACATGTCCCTTACTGAGATGAATGCTGAGATGCTTGACTCGGCTTATGTCTCTGAGTCGGTTGTAAATCCGGGCACTGACTATGTTCTCTTCTTAGACGGTGGAGGAACAGGGACAGTTAAGAAAGAGAGTTGGGTTGACTTTGCCAACTTGATTGCTGGCGATAATATAGACACAGACGACGACGGCGTGCTTGACGGAAATGCCGGAGGTGTCGGTGGAGATATAAACCAAAACGCCTTCTCTTATATCAAGATTAACGATAATGCAGACACTGGTACTGCCCCCCAAGTTGAAGCAGACACAACCACAGACACGGTGGATTTCATAGCTGGAGAAGGTGTAACAATCACGTCATCTGATACTGCTGATTCTGTGACTTGGGCGGCTCCAAACATTGCTTTAGCTTCTGGAGCATTGGTTGGCCTAATAAATATCGAAAACGCTTCAGGTGTTTCAATGTCTGGAGCGCTTGATAACTATATAGACTTTGTTTCAGGCGAATTTGTCTCTGGCTCTGGGGCAAATACCAACGCTATCACGTCGAATACGGGCTTGATCAATACTAACATCTCCAACATTGCTGCAAATGCTACGACTTTCCACGCATCTGGACATGCAATATCTGGCTGGGCTGGGAGTATTGTTGCTACCAATACTGCCAGTATAGCTACCAATGCTACTGCTATTACCAACAACACCGCACTTATCCACGCATCTGGAAACGCAATATCTGGAGTTCTCGATAATTATATTGACAAAGTTTCTGGTGAATACGTACATGCCTCTGGAGCTTTAAATAATAGAATCACTAGCGCCTCTGGAGCCTTGAACAATCAGTTCATCTCTGGTTCTGGCGCTTTGAACAATAGAATCACCAGCGCTTCTGGAGCCTTGAACAACCAGTTTGTCTCCGGCTCTGGAGCTTTGAATAACAGGATTTCCAACCTGTCCGCTGACTCTGGTGTTATTCGGGTTGACGATGAGTTTAGACTTAATCCTAATCTATTAACTTCTGGTAATGGCACATTCCTTGCTATTGGCACGCAAAACGCTAATAGCTGGAATCATACAAATGTCGGAGCAGATACTGCCCTGATCGGCACTAGTGCTGGCAAGGATAGTACATATCTTTATCAGGCTGTTGGACTAGGCTCTGGAAGCCTTTACCAATCTAATACGCTAAGAGATAGTCTTGGCATAGGAACTGAGGCCGGTAGAGACAGCAGCGGCGTTTTGTCAACTGTTTCCATAGGCTATCACGCTGGACACCTCGCTTCTGGAACTCGAAACCTAGCAGGAAATATCCTTAAATATTCCAATGAGCTTACTAGTGATAGTGTTAGCGCGCTTTCCACACATACCGCAGCACCAACAACCGCCTCATCAAGCCTACACAGAAATTCAGTGTTTATTGGACGCAGAACTGGGGAGGCGAGTGAAAACACTTTAGCTGGTGTAGGAATAGGAACCTTAGCGCTTGGTTATACACGCTACTCGACAGATGTGGTTGCCATTGGCGCGTATGCTGGAGCTGAGAGAGCTATTGTAGAAACTGGTGTTTATATTGGTAAATACGCAGGAAGCTTTATCGACACCCTCGAAAGTCCTCACCAGCAAAAGGGTCAAACATATGCGGGTGGTATTGGCCAAGTATTTATTGGTCCACTGGCGGGAAGATTCAATGCCGGAAACGCCAACCTTTCGCTTATAGCAAACATGACCTATGGGGATTTAGTTAACTCTGTCCATGTAACCACCGGCCCCAATAATTTTGCTTCCAATGGGCCACTTAAAACAGAATGGAAGCTAAACATTGGCAATATGATATATGGAGACCATTCCCAAGGGTCCGCTGGTACAACTAAACGTTTAATCATAGGAAAGATTTCAACTTCTGAAAGCTTGAGTGATGTCACATTTGCTCTTCATGACCTAAACGCAACGCTTAGAGTGATACCGGGAGCGGTTGATATGCATGCGTTGAGGGTTGATTACTTCAATGCCACAGAGCCTCCGACCTGTGGGGCTACCACATCTTCTGCCGCTGCCCACACAAACGCTATATCGACGGCAGATACTGGCGGATCAGCCAGAATGGTTACACAGACAAACACAGACGACACTGTTTTTGATTCGACCTCGAATGAATACACGGGTGGGGGTCATGGCCCTACAACAGACGACCAATGGGGCGGAAAATTCTACAACACCTCTTCTGATGGAACAATGGCCGTAATTGGTCGCAACGGATTCCCAATAATCCCATCCTTCAAGAAAACACTTCATGACCCTTGGATCGAGACTCATAGTGCGAGCTATGGTTACGCAGAGCGGAGACAAGAAGCCATGCTTTGGTTTGAGAAAAAATACAACCCTTATGACTATGAAATAGGAACGATGATATTTGCTCAGTTCTCACATGGACCAGATAACACTATATGGCCTTACCTATTAATCCTAGGTATAGACAGCGGCACCAGCCCCGAGAAAAAATGGAGATTTATACCTATGTGGGACGACCATATTATCGAAGGTCGGGGTGCTCATGGAGTGACCCTAAGTGCCAGAAATATGTATGGATTCCCAACACGCACATACTTCGACAACATTTAATAATCAATCTGGATAGTATTTAAGAATAGTAGTAATTTAACTTTTTTTGGAGATAGAAACAATGCCTATCGACGTAGCCTATAGTGCTTCAGGCACTTCTGCGGTGCAGCACAACGGGTATGTTATAGTATCAGTTCAAAAGACTGGTAACTATAAAGCCCTAGCGCCGCAAATAAATGCTTACTTACCGTCAGGAACTCTGCACAGTAAGTACACTAACCGCTTTGACGACGTTAGATACTACACCGGTGACAGCGCCAGCTAGCCACGAGGTAATATATACAATGTCTACTCAAAAAATCATACCTGCAAATATCTTTAAGCACGGCACCTTAATATCCCACACAGACAAGAGTGGAAATTCAAACTCTATTGATTCCTCCTTGAGCTATGACGATATTTCAATGTCGGGTGTTATTGATGGTCGCATGAAGCTATACAGATTTTATAGCGGTGATGAGAATGGGCTTACTCCTCCTACTCCCCCAGAAACAACTACTACTTACACGATAGCTACTGGTGCAGATGACGGAAAGGCACAGACCTCTTATAGAACCTCCACCACTAATACTAGTTATACTACTGGTTTTACCAATAGTGATACAACCTCCTATCTTGGGGTAAACTATGACGACGAAGAGATTGAATACAAGTACTATGCGGGATATTTTAGATTCACTAACATTGCTGCTGCACAGGGAGCAACAATTAAAAGTGCGTACTTATCGCTATACAAAACAGGCTATATAGGATATACAGGAAACCACTCTTTTTATGTTGCCGCCTTAGATGCTGACAACCAAGCTGCCCCAACAGTTGCAAGTCACCTTAATCACAGTAACTATACTACAGCAGAAGTTGTTTGGAATGACGACGGAGCTATTAGAACAGCAAGTAATGACTCATTTGTAAAATCCCCTGATATCAAAACTGTAATTCAGGAGATTGTAGATAGGCCCGGATGGTCTACAGGGAATAGCATAGTGTTAACGTTTTTCCAGAAAACTGCTCCGACGTATTCTTGGGCTATGCCAAGATTTGAGTTTTATGACGATTCAGACACAAACACACCAAAACTAGAAATAACAGTATAAGGCAACACAATGGCCATTAATGTCCCGCAAAGCGTTTTTAATAAATACTATGAAGTGATAGATTCGACATTCGATATTTTTGGAGTTACATGCCAGCTTGTTTACATAGACCTAAAGGAGATTAATCAAGATCCTGATAATAATATTCCAGACCACAACTCTGTGAATATACACCGCAGGCATGATGATCAATTTGACAGGGAGAACAAAACCTATATAGAGGTGGAGACAACTGTAGATATTAAACTAAAAGTTTATTGGGATAACAAGTCGTTTATTAAAGTAGGAAATATAGCGATTCCTGATAATTCAATACAAACAATTGGGATGATGAAAGATTTACCCCAGATACTAAGAGCTAAGTATCTCATAGTTCATAAGGGGATTAAAGATTATAAGACAATGAGGTTTGAGCGGGAAGGGGAACACTTTCCTATGGGACTCAAGCAAGACAGGTACTTTGGTTGTTTTTGGAAGAGGGTGTAATGTCCCTATCAGTAAGACTATCAGACCCAATAAGGGTTATAGAAGAACGGGCTAATGTGGCTATAGCTAGCCATATGAACGGCAGCGTTCAGAAGAAGAAAAGCTCCATAAGGAAAGCTATTAGAAAGCTTGCTGAGATTTGGATATTGGAACAACCTGAAATTATAGCGCTCAAAAACAATGAGTTAGCTGCGCAATTAGGACTACCATTTGGTTCTGCCGACAGCGCCGTAGACTCCATAGTATTAGCGATACGAAATTCAGTTGACTTCGAGATTAAAAAGTTTGATAAGCGACTGAAGGGGGGTGTTACACTGAAGTTTCAACCAAGCAATTTTGCAAATCTATTTTCGTTGGCTCAGGGGCATGTAAAGCTACCTGAAAGTGGAGACCTCCACTGGTTGAGATGGCTGCTTGAAAGTGGAAATAGAACTATTGTAGTGAACTATCACTTTGTGCCGGGAACCAAGGGTAGATCCCGTGGTGGAGTCATGGGTTCTGGTGGAGCTTGGAGAGTTCCCCCACAGTATGCCGGGACGCTAGAAGACAACTTTGTTACAAGAGCTTTCTCCGGCAGGGAAAAAGATATAGAAAAACTAATGAACAATATTCTTACTGGCTAGGTTATAACATGGCTGACAACTTCAACCTAAAAGGGTTTGACAACCTATTTGCAACCCAGCTTAGCAATGAATTACAAGACAATCTGGTCGAGTGGTTCGACTGGGCGTTATTACAAAAGGGAAACTACTTCAATGTATCTTTGGGCGAAACTTCTCCCAGAGGTTATGATTACAGCAAGTTACGGCTTTCATCCGATGACCGTCGTACAGCGGGAACGGCTTGGGAAGGATTTAGAGGAAACTGGGTATGGCAAAGCGGGGTCAGTTTTAGCCCATCCCCAATTGTTGGCGACAATAACACTTTACCCGGAATATCTGGGGTGTATGTAAATGACACATTTCATCCATCCACCGGTACTGGTGCTTATTCTCACTACGTAGACTATTACGACGGCAAAATTGTATTTGATTCCCCTATACCAACGGGAAGTAAAGTACAGGCTGAGTATAGTTATAAGTGGATAAATGTTGTGTATGCCAACGAGGTACCTTGGATAAGAGATCTTCAATATAGAACTTACGACATGAATGGAGAATTCTTCAATTCAGGAAAAGGAGAGCAAGATCAACCTCCAGACTCACGGTTACAACTCCCAGCGATAGCTGTTGAGGTTGTGCCAAGAAGAACAATGAGGGGGTACCAACTTGGTGGTGGACAATGGGTCAACACAGACATTTTATTCCACTGCATAGCTGAGGATGATAGAACTAGGAATAAACTAGTAGATATAGTCTCACTCCAAAACGATAAAACTATATATATGTTTGAGAGTGACAACATGGCTGCTAGTGGTCATATGCCACTAAATTACAGGGGGACACCAGTATCTGGAGCCATGAGGTATCCAGATTTAGTGAATTCCCACTACGGAGGTGCCATAAGACTTACAAATTCATCCGTACAAGGGATGGATATGATAAATAGTAACTTATACGCCGGTATCGTGAAATTGACAACACAAGTCATTCATACGGATATTTAGGTTTTGTGTATAATAAAATAGAGATTTTCTAACTTTCTACAGGAGAGATAATAATGGCTGCTAATAATAGAATTTTCTATGCCTGCCAAATGGTTGGGATGGCCGAAATGGGCGTTCTTGACTCCAGCGTCGTAAATGTAGCTGGCGCTGCTGGAACTGAAAAGATGCGAGTCGCTCACGGTGTCCAGAGTGTAGGCATAACAACAAACTTTAATCTAGAGCAGGCTTTCGAGCTTGGTCAGATTCAGATCTACGAGAACATCGAAGGTCTTCCAGATGTGGAAGTAACCATGGAAAAGGTTCTTGATGGATATGAACTTTTATACCACCTAGCTTCACCAGCTCCAGAATCAGTAGGTTTGGTAGGTCGGTCAAAAGAAAGATGTGACCTTAGTCTTGGTATCTTTAGCGATGCTTATGACTCTGTTACAGATAGTGGGCAATCCACTGGAACTTTTGCGAGTGATCAGTACGGAAAACCCCCAGTAGAGGTCTTCTGCTCTGGTATGTATCTTGGATCTATCAGTTACACGATTCCAGTTGATGGAAACGCCACTGAATCCATCACACTTGTTGGTAACAACAAAGAATGGATCGTTGACCAAAGTAAGATGCATATCACATCAAGTGGAGAAAAATTTGGTACGCAGGAGGGCTTCTCGGCAACTACAGACGCTTCCGAACCAAGAGCACTTACACAGGCTAGCGGTGGTATTCAAAGACGTGAAAACGTTCTGCTTTCCAGATGTATCTTCCCAAGTAAGATTTACGGCATGAACGGAGCGCTACCCGGTAACGCTTGGAACTCCACAACTCAGACACCAAGAGTTCACATTCAGAATATTTCGATTTCAACTGACTTCTCTCGTGAAGACATCTTGGAACTTGGTCGTAAGACTCCTTACTACCGTGCTCCCGGTTTCCCAATTGAAGTTACTTGTGATATCGAAGCAATTGCGATTTCTGGTGACTTTATCGGAGCTTACGAAGGTGGTGATCCCGCATTCTTTGCCGCTGGAAACAAAGCTTCTGGCGACAACACCGGTGAAGAAGGAATCAAGATTATCCTTCAGGATGGTACCTGCTTTAACCTAGGTTCTGGAAACAGACTGTCATCCGTAAGTTACGGTGGTGGTGACGCAACTGGTGGTAATGTAAGTATTTCTTACAGCTATACTAACTTTAACGAGCTATTCGTTGGTCACACATACGATCCTGTTCGTGATACCAAGTATACCGCCCAGCAAAAAGCTGACACCAAAACGTGGGCTTAAGATATTTAGGCGACAACTTCTCGCCAAGGATAAGCTATGTAGTTTGCGATAGCAACTATTAAGGATAGTATACAGCGAGTGTACTACATAGCTAGGAAGGATTTATTGTAATGATACATTGTGCTCCCGTCATGAGGTTTTCCGATGAAACAACATGAACGGGAGTACTTTATATCTTGTGTTAGGTCTGGGATATTCTTTTTGAGGTACAGGGGTCTGACCTTAAAAGTACATAGTCCTACAATAGAACAGGATATAGAGGCCTGCCGAGTATACAACGACGCCTATGATGAAGCCTATTTAGATGAAGTCATGGACGAAGGAGAAATGTTCGAGTGGATGGAGTACAAAGGTTTATGGACTGAAGAAGACGAAAGCCGTGTAGAAGGTTTAGAAAAAGACATTGAAAAATGTAAGATTGAAATCTACAGAGCCAGAAACAATAGTGCCCAAAGAGAACATATAAGAAAGTATATTCGTGCAGGGGAAGAGCAAGAGTTAGAGATGATGCTGAAGAAGAATCAGTATCGTGCCAACACCTGTGAAGGTATGGCGGAACAAGCTAAGTGGGAATACATAATCAAGAACTGTACAACTCTCAACGGGGAGCTTTACAATTTTCAAGACGCCTCTCTTGACTATGTGCTTTCCTGCTTTAGATCATCAATACTTAGCGAAGGTGAAATACGAGAACTGGCTAGGAGTGAACCTTGGAAGAGCTTGTGGGTTGTCTCAGATAAGGCTAGGAGTTCTCTATTTTACAACAACGACAGAGAACTCACTTTAGACCAGAAGAACCTAATCATATGGTCTAAGATGTATGATAATATTCAAGAATCTTTAGAGTGTCCTAACGACGACGTGATTGACGATAACGACATGCTTGATGGATGGTTTATTATTCAACGTAAGAAGAGAGAAAAAGAGAAGGCTGAAGCAGAATTCGAGAGTGGCACCAAAAACGAAAAGATAAAGAACTCTCCCGAGATCTTTGTCATGACTACAAAGGAAGATAAATCCCGTGTCGAGAACATGAATGATATTGGCGGAAGGATGACCATTAAGCAGAGAGAGGCTGCAATGCGTCAGAATGAAAGCGGTGTCACTACCCAAAACGAGTTCTTAGATGAAAAGCTTAAGCTTCAAAGGGCCGCAAACAGACAATATAAAGGGAAATTTGGAGGATAAGAGATGGACAAGAACTATGCAGACCTGATAAGAAGCAGGTCCGATTACAAACAAAAGAGAACTGATAAGTTTAAAGCCGACTCTAAAGACAGGCTTTCCAAGATAATGAAGAAGAAGATAGAGACTACCATGATTGGTGCTCTATCTACTATAGAAGAAAACTTCGGATTCTTATGGACAAACGAGGACGGTTCTCCTTTAACAGAAGAACAAACTATAATGAAGGACTTATACCAAAAGGTTAGGTCTGAAATTTTAGATAAGGGAAATAACCAAGCAAGGAATACTGATGCTGAGTTAGCTCAGTATGAAGTTGAGTGGTTAAAGTATTCTATGGAATTACCAGTTATCGCAAAAGAACGCGAGGAGGGACAAGATGGCTAAAAAAGAAACTCAAAAAGTTATAGAGATTGTACTGGATGACAGCAACCCAGATCAGAAGACAAAGGTTCTTGTTAAAAAACCTAGCAATAGGGTTCAGTCAGAAGCTGCTAGAATTGGTGCATTAGTTTGGACAAAATGTATCAAGGACGGCGTTATGACCAAGCAGGAGCTAGATGCCTTTATGAAAGAAAAAGGTATCTGGGGGGACGATAAAGAGAAGAGAAAAGAGCAGATTGCTCAGGAGCTTAGCGCCCTTGAAAAGAGGCTCTACCTTGGTGATAAAGATGGAAACGTCAAGAGGGGCGGAAGAAAGAAGAGAATGAAACTTTCTGAAGCTAAAACTATTGCCTTAGAGATGAGAACCAAGAGAGCTGAACTTAGAGACCTGCTCGCTGAAAAAATCACGCTGGAAACCAATACAGCCGAAAGCCTGTCAGAGAATGCTAAGTTTGATTACATTGTAGCAAACTGCACATTCACGGAAGATGGGACTAGAAAAATCTATGCCAGTATAGAGGACTACGAAAAAAGAGCTGAAGACCCAATCGCGTTCAATGCCGCCGCAACACTAGCGGAAATGATGTATTCAGTAAATAAGGATTTTGAAGCCAAGCTTCCTGAAAACAAGTTCTTATCAAGATTTAAACTTGTTAATGAAGATCTTAGCTTGGTAAATAAGGAAGGCCAAACGGTTGATACCAAAGGCAATATAATTAACGATCTAGGCCACTATCTAGACGCCGAAGGTAATAGAATTGATTTAAACGGAAACCCTCTCGACGAAGACGGTAACTATGAGTTTGCGATTCAATTCGACGACGATTTAGGCGTTGAAGAAGAGGCCGCAGAAAAAGCGGAAAAAGTAGAAGAAACAGAAGATACGGAAAGCTAATTGGATAGTGTAGTCACATCTTATTAGAAAAGGCTACCTATGTCAAGGTTTGTACTTACAGCACAACTACAACTTCAAGCCCCACGGAACGTCGGTTCTGTTGTGAGGCAAATGCAATCTCAGCTTAGCGATATTAAAGTTAAGGTGAGCTTGGATGGAGCTTCACGCACATCATCAGATCTAAATAAGATCAACAAAGATGTTAAGAAAGTCACCGATTCTGCCAGCAGAATGGGTAAGGCTTTCGCCGTTTCCGTTAAGAGGTTTGCAGCATTTTCAATTGCCACTAGAACAGTTAGTTTATTTACTAACGTTATAGGTGGTGCTGTAGAAGAAGCTATAAATTTTGAAAGACAATTAGTTAAAGTATCTCAAGTTACTGGAAAATCTCTATCCCAGTTAAAGGATCTTACTAGGGAGATCACAAGACTCTCCACTTCTCTAGGTGTGAGTTCTAGGTCTTTGATTGAAGTTTCTAGGACACTATCTCAAGCCGGTCTTGATGCTCAACAAACCAAGGTCGCCCTAGAAGCCCTAGCTAAGACATCCCTCGCCCCAACGTTTGAAGATATCACAGAGACAGCAGAGGGCGCTGTCGCTATCTTCAATCAGTTCGGACAGGGAGCTGAAGCTTTAGAGAAGCAGCTCGGCGCTATCAATGCTGTTGCCGGAAGATTCGCTGTTGAAGCCGGTGACTTAATATCTACCATCAGGCGTACCGGTGGTGTCTTTAAAGCCGCAGGTGGTAATCTCAATGAGCTGATTGCTCTATTCACATCTGTAAGAGCCACCACGCGAGAGGCTGCTGAAAGTATTGCTACCGGTCTCCGTACTATCTTCACCAGAATACAGAGGCCTTCTACCATTAAGTTCCTAAGAGAGCTTGGTGTTGAACTTTTAAACGCAGAAGGTAAATTCGTTGGCCCGTTTGAAGCGGTTAAAAGATTAAGCGAGGCTCTTAGCGATATTCAGCCCGGAGATATCAGGTTTGTGCAGATAGCTGAACAGCTTGGTGGTTTCCGTCAAATCGGTAAAGTGATTCCTATGATACAGCAGTTTGCTGTAGCTCAGGAAGCGTTGAAGGTTGCCATGGATGGGCAGGACTCCCTAGCTCAGGATGCCATAGACGCCCAGCAAGCGTTGGCAGTCAGGATAACTAAAGTTAAGGAGGAATTCTTAGCATTAGTAAGGGCGGTGAGTGAGAGTGCAACCTTCCAGCTAATGGCCAATACAGCCCTATCTCTAGCGTCTGCCCTGATTAAGATTGCCGACGCACTCAAGCCTCTACTTCCTATGCTTACGCTCATGGCGGGCATAAAGATATTTAGTGGGCTAAAGAGTTTTGCCGGTGGTATAATGGGCAGAGGCGCTGCTACTCCACAAAAGTTTGCAACTGGCGGCGTGGTTCCGGGTAGTGGTAATAGAGATACCGTTCCCGCCATGTTAACCCCCGGTGAATTTGTTATCAGAAAGTCTAGCGTAAAGAAAATCGGCGCAGGCAATCTACAGAGAATGAATGATGGTGGAGTGGTTCTTGACGCTAAGTTAGCAGATGAATCTATGGGTATATTTGCCCTTACAAGAAACAGAAAAGATACGGAAGGAGATCTTTCCGTTACCGAAACACCTTGGGGTTCGTACCCTATTACCAATAAGAAGGGCGGCATAACAGCGCTTAACTCCAACTTTAGCCTTGGCCTGTCAAACACTGGCGATAAACTTTCTGCTTTTAAAAATCTTAACGGGGACCAACAACAGCAGCTATTAAGGGATGCTGGTG
Source organism: SAR202 cluster bacterium (assembly GCA_009391535.1). Lineage (GTDB taxonomy): Bacteria > Chloroflexota > Dehalococcoidia > Lucifugimonadales > UBA2985 > VFHP01. The sequence goes on from VFHP01000009.1 coordinate 37,903, forward strand.
AAGACGGGGCGGCATTTCTCGAAAGTCTGGAACTTCCCCACAAACCAAACACGCGGGTTACTGGTAGCAAGGTTACAGGCAAACCCCTGAAAAACGCTTTGGCGGCAGGGACGGTTTCTGAAACCCAACTGTCAAACATCCTTCAGGGTATACAAGTTCCCGGTTCTGATATACCTGCCACAGCCACATTAAGAATATCAGGAACGCAGAAGCAAATGCTGATTGGGCAGGCTCCCAATGACCCAAGTGACAGTTCCGGCTTGGTTGAAGCTGTTAGACAGCAGGTATATGCAAAATCTTCAGAAAAGCTAAAGGAAGCAGTTACAGAGTTAGTCGATTCAAATTCTGGTCCTATTGCGAAATTAAAAGCTGGCATAGAGCCAACTGTGGCATTTAACCAAGGGGCTTTTGATGGCCATATAAGCAAGCTCGTAAAAAACGAACAAGGTGCTTACTCACAGGCTGTTAAGGGTATAGCCGGTTTCGTGCAGGAGGGATTGATAGCTGGCGTAACCGGGGCAACGCTTGGTGGCGGGGGGACATCTTTTGACTTCCCGAATGTGTCAGCTCAGCAATCCCAATTATCGTCTCTCTACGGCGGCGACTTCTCAAACATGGAGAGTGGTGACGCAAAACCAACGGCTGCGCTTGACGAATTTAGAGCAAACGCAAAGAAACTAGCGGACTCAATTACAAGCAATGCCGATAACCGGTTTACAACAGCCAATGTGCTTCTGGCTGGTGTAAAAAGAATGGCTACCGGTGGAGCTGTTTCAGATACAGTTCCCGCTCTCCTCACACCCGGAGAGTTTGTTGTTAACAGAAGTTCTGCTCGGAGGATTGGCTACGGTAATCTCCATAGAATGAACACTAAGGGAGTTCAAGGGTTTGCTTCCGGTGGAATAGTTGGAGGCCCAAGAACATTTGCTAATGGTGGTAGTGTTGCTAGGGAAAATGCAGTCCTTAGAAGTGAGCAATTGCAGAAGTTCATGATGTCGATGGGGGCGGCAGCGACGGCATCGACTCTTGTGGCAGAAGCCTTCGCAAAACACGGCGCAGCTACCGAAGAAGATGCTGCACTCATAAGGGAGTTTGGCAGTCGCATAACAGCGGGAATCTCCATGTTTAGTGCTTTGAGCATTGCGATGGACGGTTGGAAAAACAAGCTGGATGATGCCGGAGATGCTGCTATAGAATCCGGGCAGGAGTGGGCAAAGGCTGCACAAAAGGCAGGAAAGAGCATAACGGAAATAGGTTCGATGGCTAAGCGGGGCGGGGCGACTGACAGGGAACGGGACGCCAGAGCGCAATTAGCCCATTTAGGTGGAAAAAAGGCTGATGAGCAAATAGCCAAGAGAGGGCAAAAGAAATTTGACAAGCTCGGCAGACAGGACGAAAAGCTTGGTAAACAAGAAGACAAAAAAAAAGCACAGGTACAAGAACGAGAGGAACAGATTGAAAGACTTCAGATTGCGATTCATGAGAAGAGAACAAAGTCGAATGAAAATACAGGGCGAATAGATAAAATCGCAGACCGGCGTAGAGAACTGAAACCACAGCTACAAGAAAGAGAAGCTACGGCAACACAACTAGACAAGGAAATTAGAGGTAGGCAGAACGAAATCAAAGGCAGGACTCAAGCCAAGGAAAAGGCTGATCAAACCGTGGCGGAAACATTCCAGAGAGGTCAGGAGATTGCTACTGAGCTGGAAGATCGCGACAAGAAAACAAAGGGCTTAGAAAAATCAAGAGTCAAAAAAGAAAAAGAAGTAGATAGAAACAGACAGGGTGCGGCTCGGGCTGTTGAAGCTACACAGACTGCTAGGGAAGAGTTCCAACTAGACAGAGAACAAAGTAAACACATAAAAATGTCAGCCCCGCCGATGGCTAACGTTGGAGGACAATTCCGATCCAGAACTCCAGAAGAGCAGTCAGAGCTAGATGATGCAAAGGGAAGGCTGGAAAGACTACAACAAGGTCTACCGGCAGATGGAGGCGCTGTCGGTGGCGGTGGCACTGTTGCTCAGATGCAGGTTCAGGCTCAGCAGGTAATCATACAGGCCCAGTCTGTTACGATGACAGAGGGTGATGTCAATGTTCCTGTAGTGAAAGACGAAAAGGCGATTGCCGCTGCTGAAGCTGAGGTCGCATCCCTTAGCGGCCCAAGAAGACACGAAGCCGGTGCTGTCAGCACAACTAAAACGAGGGATCTAAACAAGGGAGAAATAGAAGCGCTGGGTGTGCAGCATGAAAAGGTTAAGACGCTCAAGCAGAATATTGCGTCAGGCGGTCCACTACTACCCTCTACCCCGGAAGAAGAAGCGGCTGTATCTGGCAAAGTTGCTGACGAACAAGCTGCCGTTGACGCTCTAGCAAAAAGCCGCCAACAACTTAATAGTATTATAGAACAGCAAGCTCAGACTCAAGAAGAGATACGACAGTTGAGCCTAGAAGGTTTAGAAGTTTCCGAGGCTAATAAAGACGCTCTAGCAGAATCTTTGAAACAAGGTATTGCCATTAAGGATGCTAGAAGCGAATTGGCAGCAGCACTTGATGCCGAAAAAATAAATAACGAGCAAATTCGAGATATTCAAGATGAGATAAATGCCGGGATATCAGAAGAAGAAGCATTAATTAACAAAAATACGAAACTATACAAACAAATCGAAAAGCACAAAAACAATGAAGCCTTTGCTGCAAACGAAGTTAAAGAAATCAACAAAGAAATTCTAGAGATTGAAAAACAGAGAAAAGCTGTCCAAGACCAAATGGAAGGAGGGCCTGAAGGTCAGGCGATACAGCATCGGGCAACAATGGTTGCCAACGCCGCCAGTCAAGCGGCAGGGGGTGGTGAGGCAGGTGATGAAGCGGCTGGCAAGGTGGCCGCTGGTATGGAGCGCATCGTGCAAGCTTCTGATGGTCTTACGGATCAATTCGGTTCTCAAGAGAAATTCCTCAAAGCCTATTCAACTGAGCTTTCGAGAGGAGTCCCAGCTAGCAAAGCTTACAACAGAGCTATGAAGCAGGCTGGTGTGAGCGCAAGCGGTAGTGCCAAGAAGACTAGCAAGCTTGGCTCTATGATGGCTACAGCAGGAAGTAAGATTAGAGGGGGTGCAAACAAAGTCGCTAGTGGTTTTGCTAAAGTAAACTCTAAGTTGGCCGGTATGGGTAAGTCGGTTGGCGCTGTAATGGCTATGGGTCAGCAGGCTGTTGCGTTTGTACAAGACTTACAGCAAAAACAGTTTGACAAAGCGCTGGAACAAGGCGACACAGCTACCGCTGAGGGCATGATTGGCGATATGGGTAAGATGGATGCGGTTGGGGGAGCCATGAGCGGTGCTATGGCTGGCGCAGCCATGGGAGCTATGTTCGGCCCACTCGGAGCAGCTATTGGTGGACTAGTAGGTCTCTTAGGAGGTCTTGCTATGGCTTTATTAGGCTTCGAGGCTAAATTTAAAGAGAGAGAAAAGAAGGTAGCCGCCGTAGAGATGAAGAAGGCGAAAGAGGCTACCGGTAAAGCGATGACAGATATATCTGAGAAGGGGCTATCGTCTAGTTCTGTGAAGGATGCTACAGCCGCCATTGATGCTCAGGGCGCTGCAATGAACAAGAAGTCGAAGCTGGACGGAAAGATGTTGCACTCAGATGAAGAACGTAAGAAGATGGGTGAAGAAATTGCCGCCCAAGAGTTACAGCTAGCAAGTGCTATAGGTTCCAGAGCAACTTCTGAGAAAGAACTCGAAGACGCTATGGAAGGACTCCTTAATAACACCACAGGTAACGCCAAGGCTGAGATGGATGCGGCACGATCTGCATTTGCTGTAGCTCAAGCAAACAGGGCGCTAGCAAAGGCAAACGCTGACCTACTTAAGATTACCTCTGCATTCAATGCCGCAACCAACGCTGTGAGTAATTTTGTCAAAGGTTTGGAAACTGGAACTAATAGATTTGATAGCATAGTTACAGACCTAGAAGAATCCCAGAAGAATATCGCTCTTGGTAAGGGTGGTGTTCAGGCTGTCGATAAAGCTAGAAGCGCAACAATGGAAGGTCTTAAAAGAGCAGGTCTTGATGAAACATCAGAGCTTGGCAAGTCTGTTGCCAGATCGTTTGACCAGCAAGAAAAAGCCGCAGAGTTCATGGCTAATATGCCTCGCAAACTAGACTCAATGAACTTTACTCAGGGAGACGATGCCGCTACAGTAAGAGATAAGCTGAGATCAGAGCTTATCACAGCCGACATGTCTGGCCCAATGAAAGATATCGTTGAAGGCCAGCTAGCTAAGCTTACCGACAAGCAGCTACAAGCCGTTGCAAGCGGCGAGATGGATATCTCTGAATTGCTGCAAGGCATGGGTAAAGACATTAGCAAGCTTGGTGCAGGAGCATTGGCAGCAGCTAAAGCCATGCAAGCTCATGAGCAGGCAATGATAGGTCTTACGCAGAAGAGAATAGCAGCCGAGAAAAATCTTATCAGCGCACAGATGCAGGCTGTAGATGTCTTCATGGAAGCAGCCGACATACTTGCTCAGGTTGGTGGAGAAGCCGTTACTCCAGAAATGCGAACACAGGCAACCCTTGAAAAAGCAAACATAGCTGGAAGGGGCTTAGGTTTATCAGACCTTAAAACCGGAAGCGCCGAAGAGCTTCGCCAAAGAACTAATGAGATTATGCAGGAGTTTGGCAAGCAAGAAATTAAAGGCAGAACTCCGGGAGAATTTTCGGGAGCAGAGGGGCTTGACGCAGACAAGCGTGCCGAACTACAAAAAGCAATGCAAGATCAGATTGCTCTCCACAGAGATCTCATCAAGAACAAGATGGAAGAACTCAAGATTCTTGAGAAAAAGAATGCCCTCGAAAAAGAATCTCTAGAAGCCGCCCTCAAGGGTGACATGGAAACATTCCTTAAGAAGCAGGCCGCTGCCGGAGCTACCGCAGCAGCAGCAACTGGCGACCAAAGGCTAATGAGAATGTTCGGCGCAGACGCTGTTGGCGAAGCGTTTAGCAATGTCCAGAGAATGCAGCAGGAAGGCGTGCAAGACGTAGAGGGCATGAATATAGATCAAGTCAAGGCTACCTTGGCGGCAACAGGTCTGGCAATGAGAGGCCTTGGCGATGATCCTAGAATGACAGACCTTCTTGCTGGTCAGATGCCTGAGCAGGAAAGGTTGAAGGGTGAAATCGGAGAGCTGGCTATGGGTATGTCCGATACAGCCCAAGCCGCAACAGAGCTTGCCGAGATGCAGGTTCAGACTGCAAACATGAACATCGCTCAAGCAAACCTCACCTTCCAGAAAACCTTAGAGCACGGAGATGCCCAGTTCAGAAGATGGGGAGGTCCAATATATGCCAACAGAGGAATGTTTATTCCTAGGGGAACAGATACTGTTCCGGCAATGCTTACACCGGGAGAATTCGTTGTAAGAAAGGAAAGCGTCAACAGGGGTAATAACCTGCAAATGCTGAAAGCCATTAATCAAGGTTCTTATACAGCAGGGTTCAGCGGGGCTGTTCAAGGCGTTCAAAGGCTGGCACGCGGAGGTAGGGTACAGTATCTTCAGGAAGGCGGCGTTGCTGCTGCCGCAGGAGCAGGTGTCGGAATAGACCCAGCACTTGTCAGTCAATTAGCGGCAAGTCTGGATAGATTCAATTCTGAACTTTCGTCCAATATAGCTTCCCTGCAAAACATGAAGTTCCAGATCAAACTTGATACTACAAACCTGAACGTAAACCTAAACGGAACAAGCTTCCTCGCCCAACTCAAAGACAGCTTAAAGCAGGAATTGCTGGCAGAAGTTGGAAACAGGATAAAAGATCTCAAGTTCAACAACGCTGGAGAACCTCAAACCAGCAGCAGTGTACTAGGATAGGGGTAGGATAATGTCGATAGAGTGTCTTTGCGTAAAGCGCGGTAAGGCTTCTATAAGCTCACACGGTGGGGTTATTAAGGCTAAGATATCCTGTGCCCCTGCATGTGTCACCGGCAAGATGAAAGGTTCCGCCTCTATCAAGGCTGGCAATCGCAGAGAAAGAAATGGCTCTGCTAAGATTACAGCCGAATCCACAATTACTGGTGGTCAGGGTGTAGAATCCTACAAGATACCAAGAACAGAGAAGCCTAGAATTGGACTACAGGCTTGGCTTGGTGGAAGGTGGACTCCTCCAGATATCAACTCAGACCAGTGGACACCTCCTCAGTTTAAGCAAACTTTCGACGGTGGAGATTTTGTACACCTAGGTAAAAAGCTTAACCATGTCGGAGAGGGAGTCTTAACTCCGGGCCTTAGCGTTATATATGGGCTTAGAAGAAATATTAGCGCTGGAACAACTCTACGTTCCCCCTACACAGATAAGTTTGCTGGAGACTTCAGCGACTTTGGCTGTGCCCATAAGCTGTATCCCATAAAAGATATAGATAATAGCTGGACTGGTGGCTATATTGTTGATGAAACCAACGATAGTGGAAACCTCTATCAAAGCGTCAATGAAGGTTTATTTACCGGTAGCTACCATACAAACTTCGGGCAAAGCTTAAGGCTATCAGATGACCGCAACACATTCATCCAACCTTCAGCGGTATACACTGATGGCACCTTTAGATATAAGTTTGAAGTTACCAACCCTTCACACACAGCCAAGGATAGCAGGCTGTACCTAAGAGCCTCAGCCCCAAGACACAACTACTCTTCAGATACTCCGCCTAAGTATAAGATACAGGACATCAAGTTTGAAGACCCGTCAGGAAACCTAATAATCAAATATGAGGATATCATTCTTAGGGGTGACTCGGACTATAGTAGCTATAAGTATGTGAACTTTGCTACATACGGATCAAAACCTCAGAAGAATAACCTCCTCCTCCACACTTGGCAGTCTGGCTATCCTTATATGGAAGAGGGTTCTGGTTATACCGTCAGTTTTGAGATAGATGTTGAGTGTCTGGACGATCCATTTGACCCCGGTTTTGGTATAGGTTTTCAGGAGAGCTGTGAACTTCTTGACGCTGAAGTTCCTCATTCCGATAATGATTATCTAGCCCTTGATGGTTCTCCTCTAGCAACCCAAACTCAGCGGCTATCGTATCTAAACCCCACGAACACTATAAGAATCTCAGCCATAGAAATCTGTAATAGTGGAGGGTTTGAGACTCTCAGGGAAAATTACCTACCAATACACTTTGGCGTTCAAGCTAGCGGAAGAAGAATTGAACAATGTATACTTCCAAAGCTAATGCCAACATATGGATACGGAGTAGATAGTATCTATCCAGCAGCCAGTAGCGTATGGAGAGATGCTAACGGAACTCTAACAAATCAAAGCGGTGTAGGCGCGGGCTACCTCACATCTCTCGTAGCGAATGAAAGTAGAATTCACGCTATAACAATGGACTCTACTAGCCCAGTAGCAGATTCAGGGAAGTTGTTCCTTGAATTTAGATCTACGCCTCCCAAACAAACTACTGACTGGAGGGGTGGAGACTTTGATATAGGTTATCTAACCAATGACTTTAATGTGGCAAGACAGACCACCTTTACGCCGGAAGACCACACGTTTGAGGTCGATGAAATACGACTAGACATCCTAGCTAAAAAGAAAGTTGGCAGTCGAGATTATGCTTTGGATGTTGTCGGATGGAGTGACGACAAGCTCTTAAACGTTACATCTAGCGCTGGAGGATTCTTGCAGAACAGGTCTGGTGGTAACAACTTTGATCCCACCTCTTCAGGCTTTAATGTCACGGATGAGTTAGCCCTTGGTGGCGAAGCCTTGTCCGACAAGCATCAATACTACAAGACTAGTGGAACCAACAATGACGGCGGAGACCACTACATCTTAACAAACACGCCTCTCGTGACAAGTACCGCCTTCCAATGGTACGAAATACCGTTAAAAATATACGAAGACACGGTAGAGGTTGGAAAGTCCCCAGCCTACAACCAAAGCTCATTTTTTGAAAAATTGTTTCTAGACATATTTCCATTTCCTAGCGGTGCTACTATTGCCGCCGCCAAGCTTTGCGTTAAGTATAAGCCTCAGAACAGTATCAATCTGCATACCCTCGGGTATGAGAAGATGCATAGAATAAATAATATAAGGGCCGAATCTAAAATACGCCCATCTGTCAGATCTTCTACGGATGATATATTAAACGCTGGCTCCGGCTTATCCAGCCTGTCAGCCATATCTAACATACCCCATGCCTACAAAACTCCTGACGACATAAAGTCTAACTACTCTAGGAGATGGAGGGGTATTGAGGGAATAGTTCAGGGTCCGTTTGACCCAGATGAATTCAACTTTGGATTTAATAACCCGCTTCTTGACTACCCGTTCTTATCGGGATTCTACAACTTCTCAAACAATAGCTATGATCTAGGCATAGCTATAAACTCTGTACCGCTAGGTTCTGGTTTCGGCAACACCAGCGGTATTATGAATACAACCTATGACGAATATTTATTCCAAAATATAGGCTGGAGATTCAATGATAGCGGAATATTCTCTCAGCAGTTACCCGGACTTAGTAGCTCCTACAGAACCACAGACTGGACATCTCTAAGTAATGGTTCGTTTGACTTTACGGCAGATCCTCTTTACGGGAATATTGCAGACGCCTTTGATAGAGCCATCAGAGTCTCAGGAAGCAACTCGTATGTAGACTTTGGTCACATAGATACAACTAGCGGTTTTTCAATATACACAAGATTCACACCAGACGCAAACGTTAGCGGAGTAGGGTACAACCTCTTTGAGTCTGGAGTTATATTCTCCAAGTGGGATGCGTCTAAAGACTTAGACTTCGCTCTTGGTTATGAAGGCGGATATCTATGTGGATACGCTAAGGATATAGATGACAATATAATTAAGGTTAAGGATACTATAAAATATAGTGCTTACCAGTACCCGCTGTCAGTCATTCTAACATACAATGACCACCAGTCAAGCGGTCTTAAATTATATACTGACAACGAAATACACTCAGGAGTATTTAATACCAAAAGAGCTGAATCTAGCGCATTCTATAAAAAATCAGGCGACAGCAAGCTGATTCTAGGTAACTCGTTTGGTTCCGGTGTCGGCATGAATATGTTTGTGACAGAATTTGGAATCGGAACGTGGCATGATTCTGAAGCCGGTTCTGGTTGTCATATAGTCGAATCCTCCCCAGACCTCACTGTCAAAGAAGTCACAGCGGATAATTTCCTCAGAGGCAACAGGGTTAAATTCTGGGCTTCAGGAGAACCAGCCTCCAATGATAGATACGGTCTGTGGGACTACGTAAATGAAGATACCCTAGACTGGGATCTTGGAGCGTTTAAGGTCTGTGAGTTCAGTCCAGACTTTGACTTCTTTACTAAGAGGGTCGGAAGAGACCTTATCTCAACAAGGCTCATTCACGACGGATCGGGGTATACACAGAGGGTTAACCTCACTGTTCCTGCTTCTGTCAATCATTCAGGTCTGGCATACCACACTCAGATAGAAAATGACTTCTTAAGATTTAATCTTTCAGACGCATCCGACAACTTCTATACCGCCAATCACCCAAGAATTACCAAAGACTTACCTCGTGGCTATAAGTTTGCGGACAGAGCATTCGTTGTCGAGACAATTCTGGAACACGAGACTCAAGACTTAATTTCTTGGCCGGATGGTAACTTAGGTCCGAAGCTGATAGTTAGCCTGTACACAAAGAACCAAGAGCCAGTTTCCTACCCGACAGAAAACTGGGGTCTTATCAATAGGGATATACATTATCTCAAACCTTCTGGTTGCTGGAGGAGGATTGATAGCACGTTTACTTACGATAACTTCTTTGATGAATCTGAGGCTTGGGCGCTATTCCCATATGAAAGAAGGTTAACAGAGTTCAATAAGAAGTACTACTCGCAAGATGTCAATGATATGTTCTTGCAGTACGACTTGGTGTATCCTTCAGGAAGCGCGTTTGATTCTAGGATTAACATCCACAGCGCTCACGTAAGACTGGAAGATGCTTTTGTTAGTCCGACTCAAATGTCAGGAGAGGTTCCGTTAACTGTAAGTGGAGAACTAAGGCCTAGAGAAGTTCTTCCGATGCACTCTATCTCCATATGCCAGATAAGCAACAGGGAGTCAGGAGTTAGCGTTTGTGAAGATATACTTAGAGGATCAATACCAAGCGGTTTGTGTCTGTACACAGAAGGGCCGTTTTATGTAGATAATCTAACCACATCTAGTGGTATGGTTATGTATACCTCTGGAAATATTTGGAGTAGCGGAAACTCATCCTTGGCTCTATTGGCTTCTGGAAAATCTTTAGGGTCAGTAGGCGGAGCCGGATCGGATGGCGGCATTGATGATGATTTTGTAGGCCTTAATCTTTACGTTAGCGGAATGTTAAAAACTAATGAGCAGCTACCGCTATCTCTCCTGAATGACCAGACAACAATAACTTACCCCTACCCAACCCTAAACCTAAACACACATGCGTCTCAAGAATCACGAAGAGGATCTTTTGGTTACGTTCCTCTATACCTCAAACAGCACGAAGACATCAAAGAGACTTCCAGCGGAACTAATCTTAACTTGTTCACCTCCGCTATTGGTATCACATCACAAGGATTCTCTCAAGGTTTTATAGGCCTAATAACAGCAGCCCCCCAGACAGTATCTGGAACAGCGCTTAATCTAACCCTATACAACCAAGTCAATCTGATTCCAAATGTAAGTAGTGGTAACTTTAACCTACATACCACAACTCATGGGGCTGGCAATACAGCCGAGCTAATGAGATGGAGTCAGTACAACTATGGTCATGAAATAACCATAGATGACAATAGCTTTGCCACACTGGATGCTGATGATGAAATTAGAGGCGTTGACTTAATTTGTTCAGCAGCCTGTGACGCAAGCGGAACACCAAACAAGTGTAACGAGAAAGAGATCTTCACACACAACGTTGTCTGGAGGGATAGTAACTGTGTAGACGGAGGTATCTTTAGACCAAGAGCAACTTACACAAACCTGAGCACACAAGGGTTTAATACAGACGTTGGATATAGCGGCCACTTCTACGGAATCAGAAAATACACAAACCTAGCTCCAAACTCTCCATATTACCTTACCATGAAGGGTACTACGGGAAGCACAAAGACTATCCCTGTAGGAAGAGATTTTGAAGAGTGGGAATATGGATCGGTAGATGATGTTCAATTCTCAGGCAATAAGTTTATCGCAGACTACCCATACATGAGTGGGCAAAAATCCTTAACCGCCCCGTCAGGCAGAACTTCTGGCGATTGGTACGGCAAGTCAGTTGCACTAACATCAGACATAATGGTAGTTGGAGCACCGCTACACGAATTTGACGAGATGGGCGGAACCACCTACTTCGACTCTGGCAACAACAGGCTAGAATGGATAGGCGCAAGCGGTCTGTACGAAGCTGGAGCAATGTTCCTGTACAGAAGAGGTGAACAGCCACAATCTCCCAACATGCACCCAAGCGGACACAAAGCTCCATGGACACTGGAATCCAAGATCGTGCTTCCGTCAGCATACAGAGGCGATTGGTTCCATACACACCCGGATGTTTTCTCGGTTGGTGGGATGCCCGCTCTACCTGTAAGGCAGTGGCACATAGGGCAAGAAGGCAGAAGGTTGGGTCACTCTATTGGAGTTGGATCAACATCCAACAACCCATCCCTAGGGGAAGATAAAAGGGAGATTGTTGTAGCAGGTGCTCCTAGAGGTCATTGGGACAGAAAGTTTGACAACGTTGTTACTACGCCAATTAAGATTGCGGTAATGGTTTTCTCAGACGAGTTTGTATACAACGAGAAGAAAGCCGCTACTATCCTAGCAAAGCAGAACAAGCTTAACGAAATCTTTAAGTACTACTCCGCCGATCCAAGAAGCCTAGAAATAAATGTTCTTATATACGAGCCGACAGGGGTTGCGTCTCCAAATTCAGATATAACCACCAAAACTGCACCTTGGATACACCACGACCAAATTCCAAGAAACACGTATTCTCACGGGGTGGTGAACAACACACTTTCCGTACAAAGCGGAATTACAGAGCTGTTCCACAGAGCTTTCCCATATGATGCATCACTACCACTTAATGGTCTGCCACCTATTGTTGGCTTCTATGTTGATGATAGCAGATCTTTAGGCCGGGAGGAAGTGGAACCCGCAATAGACAACTTCGTTAATTACTATAAATGGTATAGCCATGCTAGTGGTGTGCAAGATGTTTACGGAACGGTAGATTCTGGTCATATATACGAATATAAACCAAGCAGAGGAGCTGCTGAAGATTGGCTGTGGATGTCAAACACATTGGTGGACAACCTTCTTGATACCGGAAGACTGATCGAAGACAACGGGTTAAGGTTTATTACAAGTGGCGTAGGACCAGAGTTCCAAAATCCAAACCTCACAGAATTCAACAGACCTCCCGCCAGTGGTGGTAGAGCGTATATCTTTGAAAAAGAAAGCGGCGTATGGAATCTTATCCAAGAGATATCTAGGAAGCAACTGGTTAAAGAGTTTGATATCGGCGGTGGTACCACTGGCGAAGGAGATCCTTTCTACGATGATGCAGCGCACTACGAATATGATTCCTTTGGACATGCGGTTGCTATCAGTGAGAATACTGAAGTCATATCAATAGGTTCGCCATATAGCAATGAGGCTTGTGTTGTATTTGAACACGACCCAAGTGAGAAAGATAGACTTTACAGGCACTTGCCTCTATGGTTGAGATTTAAAAAATCCACTGATACCCACTATGAGACCATATATAGTAGGTGGGAAGTATACCAAAGAAGCCTTGGTGATACAGAAGCATCAAAGAAAATCTATCTCGAATTAACACCAAGTGACAAATTCACACTTAGAAGCGACCCTCTGTACTGGGATAGTATCAAAAGTGACCCAATTAGAGAGTATAAAAAGGTATATCAGTATAATTACTCAAACATAGGGCACCGAGGTACTTGGCAGTTTATTCCTAGTATCTACGCCCCAACATCAAGACTGGGTTGGAGTACCGCCGTAAGCGAAGATGGAGACACTGTAATATTTGGCGCTCCTACAGACAGCTTTAATGAGTTTGACGACACAAACGTTTACTATAAACCAAACAACACTTGGGCTTCCTATGTGAACGCTGGAGCGGTGAGAGTGTTTGAGTCTAGAAAATACCATCCACACTCCGGTGTCGTAGAGTTTTACAAGTTTGGAAATCTTGATGAGAGCCGAAGAGCTATTGCAGATAGAGGTGAAGATTACAGCGACATCAAGCACACCTTTGAGACCCAAGGTATTCCGTTCAGGAGAACCGGCTTCTCAGAAGTAGAGATACCAAAGAGTGCTGGGTTGGCATTTATTATAACGCCGGAGATAGATGCTGCTAGCGATGAAGTCATAGAGAACATTAAAGATTGGCTCGCTCTGGGGGACAGGACGCTTGTTCTGGTAGGTAATGACCCGGAATGGGAAGGCAATGGGGCTTACAAACAGTCTAATGAAATAGTTAACAAAATCCTGTCCAAGCTATCTTCTAGAATGAGAATACATCCGGCAAGAAATGAATTCGAGTCGTTGCCCGGATGCGCTCCTTCAGGCAAGCCTAATATACTTCCTTCGTTCAGACCTACCGGAGGTAGACTGACAAGTGTTCAGACTCCTAAAATGTTTGGTAAGGGCGTGGGTGATATACGCATGCACATCCCAACATGGTCAAAATTAAATTCCCCCTGTGATGATCTCAATGACAAGTGCGAGCTTCCTCTTGACAGGTATGGAGACCTCAGAGCTGAATGGCAAAGCGAATGCACAACCAACGGCCCAAAATGTAACAGGGGCGTCAAGTATAAAACAAACTGGCCTCTGCATTTTGGTACAGTTCCTTGGCCTTGCGATACTCGATGCACCCCTGACCCAAGAGCAATGATAGGTCCAAACGAAGAGCCTAAACCTCTCCTCGTTGCTGCGGAAGAGATTCCAGAGAAGGTTACTATATATCCAGCTTGGGAAGAATGCTGGACGGAAACCATATACTGTAGAAAGTGGGTTAACGACGCACCCCTAGTCACTTGGAAATTTGGAGACCCGGTAGGCGATATCCAATTTGCTTGGAGCGAGAAAGATACTAACTATACATCATCTGACAGAGCTAAGTACATAGATCCGCCTGAGTACGAAGATAGAGACGGACTCATAATGGCAGAAGCCTCATCTAAAGACGACGATCCGCCTATTAGGTCGCAAGAAGATGTATATCCAGATTCAACTATAGTGGCAAAAGAAGACTGGGCTGGAAACAATACATCTAAAGTTGTAATGATTGCAGGAGTAACATCTGAGTCAGAAGGAAACTTAATACAGGGTTCCTACGACTACAACATATCCTTCTATCTAAATTTGGTAGGGAAAGGCTGCAATTCAGTACATCTTAAAAAGGGAAGTATTGTTCAACTAGGAGGTTGGACTAAGAGGTCTAGCTTCAGGGACGCTTACAAGGCCTCCTGCTTGGGATCATACACAACCAGTGACGGGAAAGAAAGTAATGGTATATTCAGACAATACGGAAATGTGCTCATTGAAAACTTTGTGGTTGAGGAGACAGAAAGAGAAGGAAAGGGCATTGATGATGTTCACAATGTATGTTGGATAGCTAATGCAAAAGATATTCCAACCGCAGAAGATATTAAAGATATCAAGGAGTGGATGGATAAAGGTAATAAAACACTGGTCATTACTTATGCAAATTCTATACCTTGTGGTGTGTCTGATGAAGCTTGCCCAGACCCAGAAACAGCCGTAGATTTGGATTATGTTCCGCCTAGCCAAAAATACGCTAGGGTAGCAGAAAGAATTTGTGATAAGCTTGGAATAGATATGAGGCCAGCTTATCTTCCGGGTGAAGGTAGATATGCGGTGTACCAGTTGGATGCCTCGTCTGGTGGTGGCAAGCAACATAGAGACAATAGCGACTCTTCCATAAAAGGCTGCAAAGACTCCCACTTGGTTGGAAGATTAAACTTCGGCGGTAATGACAAAGATGATGACATAGGCCCCAACTTTATTCCGATCAATAGAGCCTGCACTAAGAGCGGCGACACTTGGGTGGACTGCAAATCAGACAAGGTTGTTTGGTATGCTTCAAAAATTAGAGATTTGCGGTGGATACCAGCATCACCTTACTGGCAGATCAAACCTAATTTAGCTACACTAGAAGTTCCGGTGATTAAAGACTCTGGCTATAGAATTTATTATAGTTGGGTTTCAGAGTTCCCAGATGAAGATAAGGCTATCAGAGCTTGGGCATACGGAATTAAAACTTCTCCCAACCCAAAAGCCTCACCTCCTGAAGGTGTAGTTCTTTATAACTACGACAACGATGATAAAAAGATTGTTGCTGGTACAGGTCAAAAGTCATACGATCTACTCCAGACAGGTCTTGGAGATTTGAGGACTGCGCATATAGACTTGAGGTCAGACGGTTCCGATTCTATCAAGTTCTATTTTGACGCCAGCAATCTAAGGGCAGGGAAAACAAGTAAAATCAAAACTAAACCAAAGACTGTAAGGCTCATTGGCGTGTCTGGGGTATTTATACCTATAGAGAAAAAGATCACTCCGAGAGGCAGATGGGTAGCGTATGAGTGTGGAGAGGTTAAGAAGTGTAAGATTCACCCAGAAAAACGTGAGGTTATTCCTGCTTACATGAGACCTATCATGACAGACAATACCAAGTATTGTGTGCAGAAGGATACTGTTGAAGAGGAGAGACAAAGCACTGCCTACGAAAGGTTTATGGAAGCGATGTCAAGTAGTCCCTCAGAAGCAAAAGGTGGCAATACTGAAGGAAGCTGTGCTGACAAATCAGGAAAACTAATTGCTGACGGCCCCGTTGTTGCGGCGGAAGAACCTGAACACTTCAGCGTATTCCCAGCCGGTCATAACAGATCAAACATTGTTCTAATTTCGGACAGCAGTCTGGTTCAGGGTGATTGTGGTTGGTACAGAGAAACTCCCAGTGATGCATTCAACCAACAACCCAACAGAAACTTCATATACAGTCTGTACCCAACAATATTTAAGCAGGGTGGCTCTAGCGCGGCCAAGGCTGTTAGAGTTGCCCCTACAGATAATAATAACGCACAGTCTGGTAGAGACTTTAGACACGTTAAAAAACTTACCGCTCCAGATAGAGGAAGCCCGCACAAATACTGGGCCGCTAGCGGATTGCAGGGAAGCATAGATAACTTCTTGGCTGATTCACCTCACGGAACCAGAGCCGCACTGTCTGAGTTTACAGATGAGGAACATATAAACCCGAATGACGTATCGAGACCGCCTAACCCTAAGACCGGCGAGCAGATAAAGAAAGAAATCGAGAGATTTAGAGACGATGTAATACCACCTAAAGGCGCTTGGCCTAAGTTTAGTGGCGTGGTTGAGGGCGTGCCATATCAAGATCCGGGGCCGGGTGGTGGAACTCCAAATATCGTTCAAGATCTTGGGTATGACTTCCTAGATTTCCACAGACTGCCTTCTGGATATCCCGGAGATCTATTTGGTTATTCTGTCAGCATATATAGCGGCAAGCTAGTCGTGGGAACTCCATTCAACGCATTTGTTAGTATTTCTGGAGATTTTGTACCTAGATGGTCGGAGATACAGGCTTCCAATCCAGAGTCTGGTCTCAAGCTTAGCCAAAACGGTGGGGCTGGAGCAGCATATTACTTTGAGAGAACTGGCAAGGGTAGCGGTGTTTACGGTGAATATGAACCTTGGGAGTTTATGCAGAAGATCAAACCTAGCAGTATAAATGTTGGCATGGATACCTCAGACATAACGATGGTTGATAACGCTTGGGCGTTAGGAAGCAACTCATACTCAGTAGACGATCTATCTCACAATACCAGAATGACAGACAGATTTGGCTATGACGTTAGCATTAAGTCTGACTTCATCGCTGTTGGAACGCCGGGACATGACTTTGAAAATTACCATGAACACATCTATGATAGCGGGTCTTTCTTAAGAAAAGAATTCTGCTCCGACTTCGATATACCTCTGCATAATGTTTATAATCTCGGAGAGTCTGGCCTTAGAAATGACATGGACGGAAGCGGTACAGCCGTTCTTAACAATGGTGCTGTCTTCACGTTTAACCATGAAATTATAGACTGGCCCAACAGAACTAAGAAGTGGGTACTTGCAGAAAAGGTTGTTGGTCAAGGATACAACTCAAGAAAGCAAAAGAGTTATATTGGAGCCGGTTTGACGCCTTCTTCTGGAGCTGAGAATGATCACTTCGGTGAATCAGTGGCTCTGTCTAGAGCATTCAGAACTGACAGTGATTACACTATGGCTGTTGGATCGCCTCATCACATGTTTGCAAGCAGCGGTAATCACACCACAGACCAACCATTGCCTGAAGCTGGGGCCGCTTACTCATACGATGCTATGGTTAGACCTCTCGACCCATCCACCGTTAGCTCAGGTAACTGGATCATGGCTGACCTGTTTGGGGAAACATCATATATTAGCAAAGAAAACAATAAAATACACTTAAATATTCAACAAAATCAGTCTGGAGATCCAGTATCGTACCTTGCTAGTGGAACGGTTTGGACTAATGAAGAAGGAGAACTATTCTTAGAAGCGTCAGGGCAAGACCCTAAAACTAGAAGCTTCATTGAACACAGGTGTTTCATAGAGCTTGTTGAGGGATATTACCTACATGGAACCCCTGTAAAAGCATCCTTAAACCTGCTCGCTTCAGGTCAAGGGCCTGTAGATAGTGGTGATTTGCCGCTATATATCACGGGTCCAGACCGCAGGCAGGTGTATAATAATATGGGACTATATAGTTCAGCCGTTCTGGGATATGCTTCAGGCGTACCGTCAGGATTGTTCTTGTACAGCCATTCTCCAGAGCCTATAGCTGCCTCTGGAGGACCGTCAGGAATGTTCCTTTATAGTAGTGGAACTGGATTCCCAACAAGCATAATTCCATTGAGGATAAGAGGTAAGTAATGCCAATTCAAGTAAGATATTTAAACGACCCTAATCAGGAGTGTGTCATTAGACCCGCCCCGTTAGTATCTATTTCTCACAGTGTAAACAAAACTGGAGGCGGGGATTCTTTCGGCGGAACTTACCAAATCACGCTAACTGGGAAGATTCTAGAAGATAGAGGATTTCCTTTAGCTAGAAGGTCTGACGGCACTTTATTTGAGAAGGTTACTGCTGCCGGAAATGTAGCTTGGGGTGGAACATTAAAGGGGCCTTACGAGACATTCGATACTACAGTTAGTCACTACGACGACAACAGGCCAGCCACACAAGCTGTGCCTAATTACTACAAGCTGGACGCTATATTATCTAAGCAAAAGGCTTTGAGGGCACTGTTTGCTATAGATGGTCAGCGGTTAGAAGTGACAGCGGTACATGGTAATGAGCCTGAATTTGTATGCTACCCAAGAGTGGTATCCATAAACTTCAGTGAAGGCATCTATGTAAATCAAAGTGATTACACCATCACACTTGAGGCTGACACGATTTTAGATTACAATCACGACGTTGATCATGACGGAAACCCTTTGTATCTAAAACATGATCCGCATCATGCTGAATATAACCCAATGGGTTCAGGAAGCCCTTCACTGTTATCCTCTAAACCTAAAAACACGCAGGACATCCTCGAAGGCGGAGGCTTCTTTATAGAATCCTTTGATGAATCTTGGTCTATTGAGGCTGATGAAAGCTTGGGGGAAACTATCACCAATGATGCAAACGGCGGGCAAGTCATAGCAAAGAGCTATAGACTAACACACACCATGAGTGCTACAGGCAAGCCCCACTACTTTCCAAACAAAAACGATGTTGACGACGTTATAAAAGTCCCGGCTTGGAAAAACGCCCAACTGTTTGTTAATAAGAAATTACAGTCAACCGGACACGGGGAAAAGAATGTTCACTTGCTATACCCCAACGTGAGAAATCATGTTGGCAGTGGCACGATGAGTTTAATAGAGCAGTACCGAGGGTATGACCACTCTAGAACAGAAGAAGTCAGTATCTCTAACGGTAGTTACAATGTTACTGAAACTTGGCTACTAGCCAGTGGTACCGCCTACGAAAACTTCAATATGAATATTAGTAGCGAGGTTGGCAGTCCATTCATATCTGTTTCTATTGATGGTTCTATTAAAGGTCTATCCGAATCAGGGCCTAGCGGAGTAGCTGTCGGGGGAAGACTACCACAAAGCCCAACAATGAAGAGTGCTTACGGTAACGCTCTTGAAAAATACAGATCTGTTTCTAATGACGGAAAATTTGGAATAGGCTCTCAAATATACAAGAGAGCAAATAACGCTGTTGCTGTAGAACTCAATTCACAACCAAACTCCATATCACTAGCACAGAACGAATACGATGGAACGATAACATATAACTTAAGCTTTGACAATAGACCAACTAATATATTGTCGGGTGTTATGTCAGAAAGCATTAGCGTAAACGATACTTATCCGGGAGATGTTTTTGCTATCATACCAGTCATTGGTAGAAAGCAGGGTCCAGTTCTTCAGTATATAGGGGGCAGAACTGAGTACAAAAGAGACCTTAGTTTAGAATTGGTTTTAGATTATACCGACGTTTCCTATGAGAGAGACCGCAAATTGTTACTACAAAAGCCAAGTCTCACTGACCCTCTTAAAACCCAACTGAAAGATTTAATAGAACAACTAAGCCCACAACATGAGCCGGGTGTTAGAAAATGGTTTATAGCACCGCCCAGTGAAAGCTGGACACCAAAAGAGGGCAGGTATAGCGTCAACATATCTTGGACTTACGAGCTGGACAAATAATGAGTACAATTAGAATACAAGGTGTTCAACTACCCAGCAGCAGTCAGATTATGACCGGCGCTTACGCTAGCGGTATACTTCCATCTGGAGAATCTAACTTTTTTGATCATACTTCACCAGATCCCACCTCGGTTCCACCGGGAGCGCCCACAGGACAGTACGGCAGAAACATTGCCTTAGCTCAAACGTTTCCTTCAGCATATATGTCTGGAGTAAACTTAGAGGAATATTTTAATAACTCTGGAGTGTACGTAACTTACCACACAAGTCTATCAACAATATCGGAAGAAGCGAAGCTAGAGAGAGGAATAACGTCTTCAATTCTTGCACCGGATGGGCTAAGTACAAAATTCTCAAATAGCATGGGACAGGCGTAGGAGATAGGAATGGCTGGAAAACAGGATAAAGGTATAACTGATTTCTCAAAATTTAATCAGTATATACACTATAAATACGACTTCAACAAAACCGACGCCCCAGAAGACGGCCCAGATATAACTAAACAAAGGCCTGAAGAGGGAGCCTTCTACAAAGAGTACCCAACGAGTTTCCCTGTAGGTAGAAACGTAGATAAGTACGATAGAACCAGCACTAGCGATGCCTGTCAAATTTATTGCGCTGAAGGCTCTATCTTGGTTTCAGGTTACGTATACCCACACTCAAGCGCTGACACCTTAGAGAACCTGAGCGGTCAGTACCTAACACCCCTCAACGATTCCGTTTTAAATAGAAAGCTAACCAAAAAACAGCAAATAGGTCAGGAGCTTGGCCTTACCTTTGAAGAGCTTCAACACCAAATAGGCATAGTGGGAATTCGGTATTGGTGCAGCGGGACACCTACAAAGCCTTGGGTCTGTCCTGAAGGATTTTATTTAATAAATAAGGAGAACCCACAAACTCACGAGACTCCGGTTCCGGGCAGCGGCGGCTGGGATGCTGAGGGTTCTTTTGGTTATCTCGGCAACTCCTGCACTTCATGCAAGACCGACAGGGAAACTGCCCCGTTCAGAGTTCCGTCCATCTCAGATGCATGTATACCAAGTGACTTTAAAGCTTTAGGGTTAACGCTGTCTGGACCTAAAGCACAACAAGTAATGGGTCCACCCCTCGTTTTTGGTGAGGAGCCTCAACCCAAACCACTGATCTGGACTGTTGGCGAGGTAGGTGTTTATGAATACGACACTTTTGATCTTAGCTTCCAAGGGATTAATGGAGACTCTGGAGTTTATCCAATTTCAGGGTTACATCCAGAAAACCCTTGGCATCCACAGAACAACAGAGCGGGCAAAGTGATACCCTCTGGAATGGTGGTTGTGGAAGTGAAGGTTCCTAAAGCGTATTCACCCGATATTACCACCACCGTTACATTAAGTCCTGCTTGGGGTAGCGTTGTCGATACGTTATACCCACGCGAAGGCGATCCATTCCTAAAAACTCTGTCTTATCTGTATGGCGAGGACGAAGTTAATAACCCGGATGCCGATCCTCCAGAAAAGATATTATACCACAACCACACTTGGACTGGAGGGTTAAAGTGGAATGGCGGCGGAAGTTTCTCTTATATACCAAAAAGGCCTACCGCTGGGAGCCTTGACGGGATGGGTAGCGGTCCTTGGAGAGTTGAATCCGAACTTACCAACGGGTGGAAGATGACTGACATGTGCTACGCAACAAGGCACCCTCATCGTCCCGGTGTGCATAGCCTTTCTGGGATCAGGGATAACGGCAGAAAAACGTGGCATATCCACGATTACAGCGTTGCACCTACAATTTCACATCCAAGCCAATATATCATACCGCCCCCGAAATTTGTAAGCGTCGGCAAATTTAATGTTTACAGTGAGCATACATCGACCAGAGAATCGAAGCAGCGGAGACACGCCGGTGCTGGTAGAAATACCCCCGAAAATATTTTTGACACACCGGACCTCAGTAAAGTTGATTTTAGCGAAACAATCAAAATAACAAACGATTCACCATTTGACTTTAGCTGGATAAATTATGGCACTGATTTTGTAGATTGGGAAGATGTGAAGCTTGGCACACCTGTGCTATTTGAGTCAATTCAGTCCTTTAAATATCTAGACGATTTTAATCTATATTGGGCCATTAGTGCAGAGGTACCGTTTTTTAGTGCGGCTGCTTTGGAAAAACCTAACATGCGATGGGGTAATGCTACTGATAAAGCTAAGCGAAGGATGCGTAATTCTGAGGCAGCAAACTTATTGTCGCCGGGTGGTAATAGTGCTTGGAATCTACCATACGGGAACTTTGCTTTACGGGTAGGAAACATTGGACCAAATAAAAGTCATAAGCACCCCAAAACAAAAATATATGAAAAGAGAGATCTTCTTGGGGGGAAGATGCCGGAAGATGTCAAGTGGCCCGCTGGTGAATGGCTTCTTGATGTAGATGAAGATACGCTCAAACCGAGATGGCGCTGGAAGTTTTATAATTATTATCTTCATGTTTGGTACGGATATAAATTTGATAAATATACAGTTTATAGTGACTTGAACAGCCAGATGTTCCACATTGTAGAGACGAGGGATTCATAATGGGTTGGCCAAGAGAAGATGAAGTTAACGGCTTCAATGAATACAGTATAACTCCGGGTTCAGGAGCAACTGGGCTTTCGTGGCCAGACAAGGGAGCCATTCCCGAATCTCTCTCTGCTGGTGGGTGGACTGTTGGAAATGAAGGCTTCGTCCAGCAGACATTTCTGGGGGCTTCCATAAGATCATTTAGTGTCAATGGCGGTTTTGGAGACTCTACGTCAACACTTAGCGTTGCTCTAGTGAATGATGAATACAACGTTTCCGACAAGAGTGGTTTAGGTAAGGGTGACGATGTTTATCACAACGGGGTAAGAGATAACTTCATACCGCCACCCGTTGGTTCGCCTGTGTTTTTTAAGTTCGGCAAAAATCCAGCCACCGTAGAAGACGCTTGGAGAAAAGTATTTGATGACACTTACACTTGGGCACCTGACTTCCCGAATCCTAATTGGAACAAGCCCCAAAAGTACACAGGAAGCTCAAGGCAAACAATGCCCGAGGAAAGAGATTATCCCATTGTGACAACAGTTAGTGGGGTAATCTCTGAGATTCCCGGACATGGGCACTACTTCAAGGGTTCCTCAAACCCAGTAGATTTAAAAGCTGGAACAGGCTCCCTAAATATAAGCGACGACAGTAACCGGTGGGAAGACCAGTCATCTAGATTTGACCCCACAAACAAAGGTAGGGGTAGATACCACTTTGCTTTTGGGGGTATACTGCAAAGTTACACAGAAAACCGTGGTGGTGGCGGGAACCCACTTTATGACGTTCAAGTGGTTGACCCTAGGGAAATATTATCAAACGCTGTTCTTATTCTCAACAACTATTCCGGCACTACGTTTAACAATAAAAACCTATTTAATGTATACGGATTTCTTGAATACGAGCCAAGCGACACCTTAAGGCAAGCTTTAAGAAGTCACTACAAAGTTAATGACAATCCTGACTTTACAGGAGTCAACCCTATAGACGGGCAAGTCCCGATGCTGAGAAAGTATGTTCAGCCAGACGGTGGCATATTATACTATGGCGACGACATGTATAGGAACGTTCCGCCGTTACCCTTCTCTTTTCTTCCCGGCATGCTGCCACCAACATTTCCAATCACAGGAGTCGGCTATTCCCGAAGAAGTGATAAAGGGATACCTTATTACAGAGTTTATCAAGCGCTGTCAGCGTTATTTAATTACGATGGAGCATTGCCAGCGGAATATGTTTCGAGAGGCTTTGGTGGCACGATTAATTTCAGAGGCTTCAACTATGTTGTAGACTTTAGCGGCATTCCCCTTGATAGAATACCTAAGTTCTATTACCTAGACTTTGATCAGATTGACATGCTGTCTCTGGCTCAGGAGCTTTGTGATGTAATAAGTCACGATTTATTCGTTAGCCTCCTACCAGTTATTGATCACCCCGCTTGCGAATGGCTTTACAACTGGAACAAAAACTGCATAAACAACGGAAACCAAACAGACTTAGTGGCGGGCATAATACGTGTTGATGCTATAAATAGATCCGATAAACCGGTCTATGGTAGCATCCAAAAATTCTTAAACAGTTTGGCTTCGTTGGGTATTGAAGTGGAGAATAGAGATATAGGCTTTGAGCTATCAAACGTAGTGACCGATAAGTTCATTGTGGGTGCTCAAGAGACGGAGATGTATTATTTCTCTGGGAATAAGGATAGAGATTTTCTCGAAACAAGAAGGTATCAAGCCTTTGGTGGCCGTGGAGCAGACAAACACCTTAAGGAACAGTGGTACTTAAGCACGTCTTTCAATCAGCAAATTATTCCTTTCTATGGATTTTTAGGCAAGGATGCTGTTACTATCCCCAGAGGATATGGTTCCTACCAGCAGATACTTCTAGACTCAACATCGTTAAACGCTAACGGTGTTGGGAACTATTATGTTGCTACGGAGATGGAACTGAGAGCTGCATCCGTTTCGTTTGAGCAGTGGAAAAACTTCCTACTTACCTACAACGATGTATACATGGAGTCAATGGAAGAAAATGACGGCTTTGAAAAGGCTCTTCTAGTACAAACACCGTTTGTTCCTGACGGTCAGATTTTTAATCCTAACATTTCAAACAACTACGGGGTTTCATCCCCACGATGTGTCTGGAGATCTGATAGAAATTATGTTGGGCCAGATGGCCTACCCGCAAGTCCGTGCAGCCCTCCCTACGGCTATCCTCTCTATTTTAAGAGGGCGGAAAAGATAGGTATACCAGAGGCTGGTCTAGCAAAAATAACTGCCGCAAAAACCCAGATAGCTACGAACTACGCTAAGCTAAAACTACCCAAGAACTCTGAGAAATTCCAAGAAATCCGCATGAAGGATATGGAAGAAGCTAAAGACCAGATCATGGTAAATCTGAATGCTGCAAAATCTGTAGCTGCCGGAATTTTTGACAGAGTTAGTACACTCGTGCCAGAGGCAATATTCCCTAAAGCTATGGCTAGCTTTGTTACGAAAAACGATAAACTCAACGAGGTCGTTAGTGTTGCGAAAGACTTAGCTGCCACCGCGTTTGAGGCGGCTGTAAAAGCTAGAGCACAGAAAGATTACGCCCTAACAGTAGGGGCAATTAAAACCTTCCTAGATAAAAACGAGGGGATGTTGAAGCAAGTTCAAAGGCTTCAAGAGGAAGGTATGGAAAATGCACTAAAAGTATATAACTTTGTAAAAGGTGTAGCAGATAAACATCTTGGTAAAACTTTCCTAGTAAAAATCCCAAAGAGATGCAACCTGTCTTACTCTAAAGACATAAAAGTTAAGTCAATAACCCAAGGCGTATGGAACCATCCAAATAATTTCAACGCCGCTGGAAATGCTGTTAACCCACAGGGTCTAGAGGTTGTACCAGATCCCGATATGGTTCAAGAAGGCGTAAACCAAGCTCAGGCTCAGGGTCATTTAGTTACTGAATATTCATACGGCCCATTCGGGTTCATGCCTAGATCTGTCAATTCCGACATCGCTACATTTTTTGGGAATAGATATGGTTCTGCTTTTCAGCAAGAAATTATGGCCCTTAGAAATTTAGAGCAACCCGCTAGAATCAGTAATGGCATAACAGACATACAGGCTAGCCACTTGTCTACTAACAAGCTTCCAATGTCGGACATTCTTCCTCCTTACGCCTATACAACGGGAGCGTTAAAGTGTAACTACAACCCAATGTCTGATGGATATGAGTTTAATTACACGCCAGATAGCCAAGGTGGTTTTTTTCCGTTTGATTTGTTTGAGAACACTCTCACTCCTTCAGATATGGCTCAAATACCAAACCAGAGTAAGATACCTCTAGGAACAAGACAACTATTATGCCCTAAAGATCTAACAAACTTTATTAGTGAAAATGGTAGAATCTCTTGCTATGTCAGGTATGACGATAGTCAATATCTAAGTTTCCACGGAATAAGCAAGGACTCAATCACCCAAGAAGTAATCACTAGAAACGGAGAATTAGTTCCAGACCTAGTTGAAGCAATGGATAATATGAAGCCAGATAAATTTCACAGCTTTAACACAAAAGATGATCTTGCGAAGCTGCCAAGATCTCTTGCTTTTGTTAAATGTGAAGTAGATTCAAAACTTTATATGCCTCCAAAATCTGTTGGTGTTGATCCCAACGCCACCTTTGCATTGACCAAAAGTCAGATTTATAAAGATAAGGTGTTTGGAAGAGATGTCGTAGATATTGGACAGCTATCAGAACCTAGGCAAATATGGAATGAGTCTGGGTGTTATTGGGAAAATAGCTATCAGTACTATGAAGCGAACTTTGTTCCAAACCCTGAAAATGGGGGATATGATGGCACCAAGGTGAGGCAGGAAGATTTTTACAGGGAATATAACGCAGTACTGGATGGAGATATAATAAGAACTGATATAGCGGGTCTGGATTCAGACCATGTATACGCCCTAATTACGCTTCCGGGAAAAGTTGTTCCAACCAAAGACTCAAGAATGAAGGATGGCCCCTACTTTAAGTATCAGCCAGCCCTTATTAAACACCTACTAACAATGGACACAGTTAAGGGTGCTTACGGATTTGAGAAGCCTACATTTAGAGGAGCGCCCACAAACCATCTCGTAGCAGAGTGTGATAACTTTACGGTTGAAAATATAATAAATGCTAAGAACGCCCAAAAGAAGGCCTTGGAGAAGCTAACACTAGCTACTCCCGAAGCCATGCTTAGTGTTGCGGTTCCCTCTCCTGTTTATCCAGACTTAGTGGCACTCCCATTAATGTCTAAGGATAGATGTTACGGCCCTTGGATATCATCATCATTAGATATTCAGGCATTCCGACATAGGGGTATAGGGGGTAAAATAGAGTTCATCAAGGATGAAAATCTTGCTCCTTGGAGTTACGCCGGTTATCAACTTATGAACGAAGCGGGCAAGCTCCAAGCTATATTTTCTAACAGCTTACTGCTCTTTTCTGAAAGAGGTGGATTTGTTTACCCAGACGCCCCTAGAGGAAACACACTAGCCCAATCCTTAATAGACGGAGGGCCGCTTGTTACCAGTATCTCAGTTGATGTTAGTGAGGGTGGAGTAAAAACTACATACAAGATGGATCTATACACAGCAAACTTTGGAAAGCTGGTCAAGCAGAAAGAAATCCTAATAGGTAAAGTGGCTAGGGAGCGA
Organism: SAR202 cluster bacterium; assembly: GCA_009391535.1. GTDB lineage: Bacteria > Chloroflexota > Dehalococcoidia > Lucifugimonadales > UBA2985 > VFHP01. Next base: position 65,008 of record VFHP01000009.1, read on the forward strand.
CAGCGATTGAGAGATCAGAGGAATGAATTGATTAGAAAAGGTATAGGGAAAGCCCAGTCGTCTACCAATCTGGGAGCTATAAATAGACAATTCGATCATGTATTGTTAGCAGCAAAAGCCACTGAAAATCTAATGACAGATCTAGACAGGAAACACACCCACAGTGATATGATAGTTGCCAGCGTTGTTTCTGACAGCCATGTGGGTCATAACGACAACGGTGAAAGCAACAGCACCAAGAGGGTTGGATATGAGGTAAGCTCTCAACCAAGAAAAATATTAAACCAGTCGATATCAATGGCACCCGACAAGGAAACAGCTAGAAAGCTAGACATGAATACATTTGGTGGCAGTTGGAGCAACATGATGGGTGGTGTATCTCAAGATGTTTATCATCCAGACGCCCCATATTTCCAGTCTATAAACTACGCTGCTAACCAAGAGAGATACTATTTTCAAGATGGAGAACTTACTCAAAATCTAATGCCTGAAGCTGGAACCGGAGGGGGAACGACGGGTGGAGGAACAGCCGGGGCAGGAACCGGAGGAACAGCCGGAGGATCAACTGGCGGTGGTGATGCATTCACTCCAGATTTAGGTGGAGGCGGAGGGGCTGACACTGGTGCTGGCGATGGCGCTGGCGGAGGGTTTGACTCCGGTGGTGGCGATGGATTTGGTGGTGGTTAAGGAATAATAGGAGATAAACATGGAATTTAAAGGTGTTCTTGGCCAGAAAGACAAGGCCTTACATACGATAACAACACAGCATCCAGTATTTGCTGAGATGGGTTTAGTTAATTTTACAAGCGGTCAACTGTGGGACGCTTTAAAAGATAACAAAATGCTTACTACGTCAGCGTCTGGCGAGCCTAGCGGAGCAGTGAGGCTATCTGTATACAATCAGATAATGAGTTCTGTAGATGCAAACCATATGCACACAGACCCTTCTACCAAAAAAGCTCTTAGGATCAAATTATCGCAACACCAGTATTTCGTAAGCAACCCGCCTACTGACGACCAATTCATAAGAGATCTAATTAATGTAAACAATGAATATTGTAGCGGCGTCTTTAACAAGGACAGCAATAAAGAAAAGTACGAGTTGCTACAATGGGTTAAGACTTGTAGGGGTGGTTTTGTACAGTGGTCTGGAGGGTATACACCTGTAGATGACAGTGGAAACGGTCTTTTCGTAGACTTCACATCAAACGTGGAACCAAAACCAAGTGGCGTAAGTGGAGTTCCACCATACGGTCATAATAAGTGCGTAAAGCCTATAGTACCTAAGTTCCAGATAAGATTATTCGATTCAGATTTTGTTAAGAAGACTGAGCGTCCAGTTGTTCCAGTGGGCGCTCCTAAGTTTATAGCCACTCCCAAGACTTCTTTTGGTAAACCGTATAACTGGAGGGGGACAGATCAAGACGGCCTACCTCCGGGTCAATACGCAGACATGAAAGAGGGTGGAGAAGAAAATGTAGATAACATGGTGGGTGGTCAACTTGATGTTGTCTACAATAAAAATACTGGAAAATTCGAGGCTGGCACTATACAGTTGATAGCCCGATTGCTTGATGATATCGACCCTGCCCCAATTAACCCGATACCAGATAATGATCCCACCAACCTAACTGAAGATGTATTTGACCCCGCTTCAGATACCTACATGGGTTTCTTCGCTACAGGTAGGGCAGTTCCACTGAGTGTAAACCACGGGAACCCTTATCACTTTGGCCCCACTTGGAAGGGGCAGAAATGCAAGAAGGAAGAGAAGGAGATACTGATAGCCGTCAATAGATCTCAGAGACCTTTCGCCGCTGGTGAGATGGTTATGCTTAATAAGATTGACGGGGAATGGATTATACTTCCATTTGGTGAACCTGAAATAATAAAAGCCGGAATGTTCGGAGTCCAGCAGTGGCAGTTTATGAACGTTGTATCAACGTCCACCCACTATTTTAAGAAGCATGACCACGCACATGAGTTAGCCAGCAAGTTCATATTTTTTAATGAGGATACGGCTCATGACCAAGGCAGGGTTGTAGATGTAGCCAATAAGATGATAGTGAGGCCTGCCGCCTACGAAGCCTATGCACGAGAAGAGTTCTATTTTGGAATGATGAATACCCAGCTCGCCGCAGAAGCTAATGGTTCTGTAGGATACACTAGCTCAGATAGGTGGTGGTCTGCTGCAAACGGTTTGGGTTATCAAAATGCAAGCGCTTATCTGGACGCAAAGGCTAGCGGTGACTTGACAGACAAGATAGACCCAGCCACTGGTAATAAGTATAAGATTCCGGCAAACGCCTTTAAGAGGGCCGACTTTATTGCTGTAAAGGGTGGTTACTGGCAAACTTCTTCATTTGATATGGTGGCCAAAAACCTAGGTGGAAACAATAAAAAAACCCTACTCGGGCAATGTCGGCACGATTTTAATGCAGATGGGAGCATGTCCGACATCGACGACGATGGCACGATACCTCTTCGACACCTGTACCCTTTTTGGGGAGCGATATTTCCCGGAGGTTTCGACGCAAATAAACCAACCACATTACAAAAATCAGACCCCGGCCTAACAAGGCAAGGAGCAAGTAGCGAGTTCTTTTTTATGGATGGGGATGTAATGAATACAGATGGTGTATTTTCAGTTGACAACGATGCTAATTATAGGGGTGGCCCGCTAAGCAGTCGGGAATACGACAATGACGGGTGGCCGATTGGAAGAAAAATTACGCCAGACCTTAGCTTGCCCAACCTGCCAGCAGACATCGGAACACTCGCTTCACCAAGTGGCACAAACGGTCTTCCGCAAGACGACTTGGCTAGAATAATATCCTATCTTAGTCCAGACTCTAGGTACTCCAATGGTGCCGGGAATATGTATTATGGTTGTTCAAAATTCTTTGAGAGATCTGCTGGTCAGGGTACTTTTATAGATGAGCGAGTGTGGACTAGCGGTGTTCAGAAAAGGTGGCAGTGGTTAGCTTCGGCAAGCGGAAGTGTCACACCTCATGAAGGGTGGAATATGAGTAGCGCATTTGACTTAGAGCCTGCCATGCCCCACAAAGTAAGCTTTTATCCTGCTACGATGCAGTGGCACGGATCTTCCAACTGGCATAATAACTATGGGTTTAGAGGAATAGCTGAAGTTCCGGCAGGATGGTTCGATAAGGTAGGTATACACGAAAGCCAAGGTAACAGGGCTAGGTATTATGAGGGAAGATTTTGGAACCTTGGAGATTACGAAGCAACTATTGGTGCTTTCAGCAACCATTCTGCTGGGGACATTGTTTCCAACAAATTCTTCGAGAGAATAAGAAGATTTCCGCGCAAGATAGGTAGTGCTTGGGGTGATCTTACACCTAATAACAGTCCAGATTCTCCAGATGCGTATGACACATTTAGATGGGGCACTAAAGCTTGGCCCACCATTGACGCATACATGTTTCCATTTGATAGTCAGGGCAGGTATGGCTACGCACCGGCTATTAGCGATTTTAAGACTGGCTTACCATTTGATTATCACGTTCCGAGCAAAGCGCCAAACAGAAATGGGATAGGAGGCGCTAGGCTTTTTGGTCTGGATAATCCGGGGTCTGATGTAGTCAATATTGTTACAGCAAAATGTAAGCTGAGAGCTAGAGCCAGCGAACTGCTATTTAAGACGGAACAATTTTTAGGGACGGCGAAGAGGGCTACTGTTGGTGGTGCTGAGCAGGTTACTTTAGGTCTGGTACTGACGATGTTTATGTTTGGAACGTCGTCTGGTGGCGGGGGAAGCAGCAGTGTCCCGCAATGGGGGTATGGAACTGACAATGTTTTCGACTTTGGTACGACAGCTTTACATGCTAGAGTATTTGACCAGTGGCCAAATGATCAGACAGTGTTTGATCCAAGATACTTTTCTGTACTACACTTTAATCCCGGAGAATTAGGTGAACCTATTAGGCTAGAACCAACGTTCTACGACGCTCTAGCTTTTTCACAGAAAGCCGACGACTGGACGGCTGACAATCCTACCTATAAGCCTAGCGATACCAGTATCTTGGTGGGTTCTCGGGTGGCAACCGCACCGGGTGAGGGATCGCCAACCATACTCACCTCCAGTGATGCTGGAGCATATGCAGACGGTACCCGTATAGGTGGACATAGGTCTGAACTAGTAGGTAAGTGGAAGGTTGGTCAACCCTATCCACACTATGTCGATGCACTTACCTATGGAATAGATATGAGAGAGCCTACTTGGGGTCCAACACAGACAGGTCCAAACGGAGGGTTTAGTATAGGTCAAGACGGAACTAAAGTTCTAGTCGGAACCATTATAACAGGGTTGGGCCATACTACAAACGGGATTAGGAAACTGAGACCTAGAAAAAAGTGGGCTGTAAATACTATACGGAGAGGAAAACTGCTGACAGACGGCCCATTCAAATATAGATACAGAACAATAGGCGCGGCAGATCTATCTCATGTACTAGTCGCTAGTGGACAGGTAGCACCCGGAACGACGGGTGCGAGCACTGGTATGGATGCTGGGGTAGGCTTCCAAGTAGGGGACTTCCTATCCTTTGCTGGAGGAACAGGTGAAGGTGCAGAGTTAAAAGTTACCGCTGTTGAAACCAATAAGAGAACGGGGGAATTTGGAGCCATAAAAACTGACTCAGCAGGTCGCCTCATTGGGCTTGAATATGTATCCTCTGCCGGAATACAGAAGAGAGGTTCTGGTTACACAGACGAAGACTTCCCTGAAACAGACGCAAACGGTAACGCCATAAGCAATAATCCAACATATAAGGTGAGCTTAAGGCCTACTAATGTACAAGCGGGAGGCAAGTTTTATTCAGGATTTGAGCCTAGACTTTCTGCTGGCGAAGTCGTCTATACTACCGGTGAAGATCGTGGCCCCTCAGAAAGGGGGGGTATGAGTCAACTGTCCCTAGGAAGCTCAAACGGGGAAGGAAACCAGTCTACAATGAGAGGGGAGCCAAACGGTAGAGTTAAAGGTACGAGATCCACTGGATATAGCATAGCAAATGAAACTGACCAAATAGCGGTATTTGACCAAATGAACATGAGAGGCGAGGCTACCCCCGTAGGATCATTCGACGTTTTCTTCTATTTTCACAGTGATCCCACGTATCTTAGCCACGATTCTAGTATCTCAATTTACAACAACCAACAAAATTACATCACTTTAGACATAACAACTATTTAAGATCAGAAACCCTATAATATATTACGTAAAGATGCGATTTACGTGTATTATTATATAGACTTCAATAAAGGAGATTTACAATGGCTGATATTACTTTTCGCTCCCAAGTAGGCGTTGCTGGAGCGGCAGTTATTACACATAGTGCAGGATCTGGACTAGGATTCTACGGAGATGGTTACGGAGTTTCCGTACCTGTAGGCCAAACACAGAGTAGCACATGGGTAACAAACGCTAACGGCACAGACAATACAAATCAGTACGAAGTACATAATACCAGAGTGGGAGATCCCAGCACTGACATTGGCACATCTACTGATGGAAACGAGGGACAGGTTCAGGTAGATGGTGGTACAAGCAAGACTAACCTTAAAAATCTACCAAACTACCAGTGTCCCCTGAATATAAGATTTACACATACAGATGCTGTTAAGGTTCAAAACTGCAAACTTAGGATCTTTGATAGAAATAATATCAACAAAGCCGCAAGCGGTGTAGTAACCTATGTATTTGAGGCAAGACACCCCGCTGTAGAAACATCAGTAGCAGGGTTAACTCACAGGGGGACAGCAGGCCACTTTTGGACTAAGTATGATCCTCTCTTAGACCCGACCTCCAAAGACACTATATTTACGTCGTCACCCGGAGTAAGCGGTTTGAACTCAACAACTGCGGATCAAGCACTTACCAGCAAGTTCCCCAATGCGGGGGTAACTTCTCCAGCGCCGACATTTACCGGCACGCTTCATTCAAGCAAGCAGCACGATTGGTATGCCGCTATTAGTGCCCAACCAACAGAGATTGGAAGTAAGACTAACTACGGTTTATATTTCTCATTGGAGTACCTATAATATGAAAAAGCTAGTAAAACTATCAGTGATTGGCATTGGAGTATGTCTCATCGTCATGGCTGCAAAATGTAGCTGGCTACACAGAATTACAGGAGAAGGCGATGCTTCTTCTTGTGTTTGTGTAGAATGCGTTGACACATGTGATCATGCCGGTGAAGTCTGCGACTGCGATGATAACAACTGCGGTTGCCCAGCCTGCACTCTGTAAAACCTTTTGAAGTCTATAAAGCAAAAGCCCCCTTCTCAGGGGGCTTTCTTTTTTCCACAGTACTTATGTGACTATTCGTTTTGACTAGTCTTCGGGTTCCATTTGACCCAACCACCATCAGGTAGCCAGTTTCCATCAGCGTCTTTACGCTTTGGAAACAAACCTCCACCTTTCTTGTGGGCACCAAAAGACAACCTAGCACCGCAGTCTGTACAGCGAAGTTCGTAATATAGATTATCGTCAACATTTCTGACAACGAACTTTATATTCTCTCCGCGACATTTTCCGCATACAGTTTCTTCAAAAACTTCTTGAATCTTACCGATCTCAGCAAACAGATCTCTCTGCGAGTCACCCTCAAGCTCAAACCGGATTCTACCATTCTTCGTCGTGTATGATAACTTCATTAGCTACGCCACTCCTCTTTATAACCTAATACTGATTCAGGTATGCCAGATTTATCTCTCTGATATTCATTTAGTCTATCAATGATATCACTAGCAACCTTTTTAGATACCTTACGATTGTTATCTACATTAAATACTTCCTTAAACAGCAGCTCTCCGTCAATGTTAAGCTGTCTGCATTTCACATCAATGAAGTTGTATTGCGCATCGCTCATTCTGGCTTCTTCGTTGAAGTCTCCGTCACTTGATTTGGATGTGGACTTATGAGAAGCAGCTCTAACGATTTCAGCAGTATTCTTTTGTGTGATTTCCTCTGCTGCAACACCTCTAATCTTCAGGGCTTTTCGCAAAGCTCTCGCTTCTGCCCTAGTACTAGCTGTTGCTACAGCATAAGCACAGAACATATCGTCTGTGTTACCTTCCCAGCAGTCAGCTACTTCAGAGTATGTAACCCCATTAGAAAAGGTTACACTGAAAACAACAGTAGCCCTGCCGTGATGGTCAGCCTCTTGGACTGGGAAAACCTGCGTTGGGCCACTTTGAACAATGCTCCCAAGAACAAGCTCGGCAACCCTTCTCAGACCGGACACTAAAGGTCTTCCTTCTATCAATTCACTATCATCAAATAGCCCTATGACATAATCGTGCCACTCGGAGGAAAGCATGGAAGGAGCTTCTTCCACAATTACATCCCTAGGCTGAGTGGAGTTTACCTCTACATCTTCAGGCATCTGCAATTCCATAGTTTCAAACATATCATCCTCTCTCTCTTCATTCATAATTCAATCTCAACATATCGGTTTGGTTTTGAAGGAAATTTATTACTAATCGACTCTAGCCTCTCCAGTAGATTCTTTACTAACTTGTCTTTACTACTGAGGGAAACAAAGTCGGTAACACTCTTTACCCTTATTATGAGATAGCCCTTACTTAGAATCAAGCCTGTCTTTTGAGCGTCGGACTTGATCTGCTTTTGCAGTTTCTCCTCTCCCCATATAGGGAGGAAGTGGGAAGGCCCATCTATTTCTATTATAGTCTTGAGTGCCGGAATGTACAAATCAATTTCTAAATTTTCGTTGGGAATCAGGTTTTTTCTGTGAAACTCTACGGAGTATCCAGCACCAGTTAGCTCCGAAAGTACAAACTTCTCCAGCTTTGAGCCTTCTTTTCCAGCTCTTTGTATGGCCTGTATAGCCATACTTGAGATGTTCTTACGCTCTTGCTCAGACATATTATACCATCTCTCTTTGGCTCCGTCAACCCTAGCTTGGTATTCTTTCTTAGTCATACTCTTCCAGTACTTGTGTACGGAGTTGCTTATTTTGATTCTCTCTTCCTTGGATCTGGTTTTTCCGTCTGTGGGGTGCTTGGCTCTACCGCCATCTAAGGCGTTCTTCTGAGCCTGACTCCTAGACTTCAACTGCACACCGTTCTTCTGTAGAATTCTCCGTATCTTATTTGGATACGTACCAATTTCCTCAGCTATCTCGTATGTGCTTTTACCATCTTCTTCATAAAGAGCTATTATTTTCTGTTCATTCATGATTACACCTGTTGCAGTATCTCCTCCAAACTAAAGTTATCCACAAGGGCTACAGGTGACTCACCAGTAACCCTCCTGAACTCTATAGCATCTTCCCCGTTCCTGCAAATAGTCTTAATGTTAGGGTTTTTAGCTAACGATATTAAACCAAATATGTTGGGATTTTCTTCCCATCCATGATAATAGTAAACCTTAAGTTTATTTACTATCTCTAAAGCTTTAGATGTTGTATCAATGGATGTGGTTAGTAGCGTTCCCGTAAACGCCCACATTGCAGTTGCATTAAACATACCAAATTTCATTGGCAGGTCGTTGAAGCCAACAGCGTCAAAGAACAAACTAGCGTCATCTAGCTTACCGGACTCCATACCTTTGTTTAGCTGGTCTATAATGCAAAATGTTTCTGGACTCTTTTGTATCGTGTCCACATATATCCCTAAGTTCATTTCTATCCCCTGTATAAGTTGTTCCTCATGCAGTATCCATCAGGCATGAATCCGCACTTTACATAAAAAGGCACATTGGTTAGAGAGCAGTCCAGTATAACCTTGTAACACTGTTGCTCCTTTGCGTAATCTAGACACTCCATAATAAGCGATTTACCTACGCCTCTTGTTCGACAGTTCTTATCTACAACAACGTCTTCTATATGTCCAACCTTGCTTCCACAGTGCAGGAATTTACTTTCAATAAATATACTTGCCGTTCCCATGACTCTATCCTGCGTGTAAACAAAAGTCTTACTAGAACCATCTAGGTAAGCCTCCCACATATTATACACATTATAGGGTTTTGCTTCCCCACTAAGCTGTGTTAGAATCTCGAAATAGTTGTCATCCAAATCTTCTTTTGTTATTTCTCTTATCATACTGTCACACATTTTGCTAGGTTGCGTGGTCTATCTGGATTTATACCCCGGTTCACAGCCACGTAGTATGAAAGCAATTGGAGTACAAAATTTAACACTAAGGATTGGGAATACTTTTCACCAGTATCTCCACAAGAGAATACTATATCTACCCCCTCCCCTATGAATTCCTCCTCTATCGAATTGTGAGTTATCACAACAACAAACCCCCTCCTCGACTTTATTTCCTGTATATTTGTCATTGTCTCTTTAGAAAATCCTTCAGAAACTATGAACAAACTAGGAACCCTATGGTCTACCAAGGCTATGGGTCCGTGCTTCATCTCTGAAGCGGGCATTCCTTCAGCATGGACATAGGCCACTTCCTTGAATTTAAGAGCGCCCTCTAGAGCTATTGGGTAATTATGCCTATCACCTAAAAACAGAAAGTGCTCATAGCCCATGATGCTCCTAGCTATTTCCTTAATCTCGTCACTTCTTAATAGTATTGATAAAGCATGGGACTGCCAACCATCTGGAAGCTTAATGCCAGCGGATTGGCATAGCTTCATACATGAAGACGTGAAGGTCTTAGTTGCTGCCACTGCGATCTCTGGACCTGTACCCATCTCCACACAGCCTGAAGACATGTCTGCCAATGTTGAGTGCGGGTTGTTGGTGATGCAAGAAAAGTCTTTACCCCCCAATGCATTAATAACATCCTTAGTTTCTCCACTTTGACTTATTGCTAGTATATTATCTCTAAGTGATCTATACTTTGCTTGGCTTGCGTGAAGGCATCTAATCCCGCCTAAACCTTGACCCTCTAGAGCATACGCACCAAACATGGCCGCGTGTAGACTACTGCCCGTTGCTATAATATCCAGATCACGCTCAACCGTGGGCCAGATTGTGCTTTCGAGCTGGCTCTGCTCACCTATCTCCTTGAGCATCTTGTGTCCGTCGTGAGATGATTCGCTTTGAGTTAGTGGCGGAACCGGCACTCTTTCAACGCCAGCAGAAAGCCCACACGACAGGTCGCATATGTTATTGGAAATAACCCAAGCTTCCGTAGAAAATCCGCTGAGAGCATTTATATCACTACTAACATAACCGTTAGGTGTTACAAATAACCTCTTGCTACCCTTAGCTGCACACCATATCTTGCCATCACTAGAGTCAATGAAAACAAATGAATTATCGCCATCTATAGCTGACAATGTTTCTGTCAAGCCTCTTTGTGAAATTAATTCAGCTAACCACTTAGTGTCCAGCATGTCGGGTGGCGCATTTTCAATAACGCCGTTGTGAACAACATGTATCCCTCCGTGTGATTGTGGGTGAGCGTTATTGGTAGTCACCTTACCGTTGGTTGCCCACCTGACGTGACCTATGACAGCGCTAGTTTGCGTATCCGTATGCCAAGGCCGTAGTGTTCCTATGCCCCTGAAAACCCTGCAATTCTCATCACGAAACGCTGCGTCATCACGATATGCAGCATACCCAAAGCTGTCGTAACCACGATATTCTAATCGAGATAGACCTTCGTATGTGTCTCTGATAGCGTTATTGTTAATTGATCCGAATATTCCACACATATAAACACCTATATATAAACATCCCTTAAATTAAGCGAGTTGCATACGTAACCATAAAACCTCTCCAAAGCGTGTTCCACTTGACCATCAGCCACGTAACCAGATTCAAAAAAATCATCCAATACGCATGTGTGGGCTACCTGTACCAATTGTCTCTTAGCCATGAATATTGTTCCTGCCGGGAAAAAGCTGTCAAAAATATTTCTATGAGCGCCTATCTGGAATGCAGAAGCAAGTTCCCGCACTAGAATCTGATACCAGCAAAGGGTTTTCAGACTTTGAATAGTTTGTTTAGCTGTTGACTCATATAGATCCCAAACTCCCCTATTCTTGTCAGCGACTCTGTGGGGTTGGTGATGCTCCAACGCCTCTTCATACGAGAGAATTTTTTGTCTGACAGAATGAGCGCCGACCAAGCCTATTTCCCGTTCCCCCATTAAGCCAAAAGCCTCACAACCCTTTTCGAGTAGAGGTCCACAAGCTGCCACCATCCAAGTTATGCTTTTTTTGTCGTGTAGGTATAAAATATTATCAGTTTCTTCTTCGCTATCTCTGAAGCTGTTAATAAACCCCCACTGGTCATTTCCCATATCCTCAACAAACGTGGTTTTAACCTCGAATAGTTTTTCGGCAGACTTTAGTATTTCCTCGTTATGTTCACCACCATTATTTAAGGATAGGTGTATTAATCTACCACGCCAAACCTTGCTTAAAAGTGTTAGGAGTTCTAGTGCGGGTTCCCTGTAGCTGAGATGTATGTGTGTTGAAAATTTGTCCAAGATCATAAACTCATGACTCCTTATAAGTAATTGACTCTCTAAACAAGACGGGTGTTAATTCAAACACACGGCAGTCAAAGTTACTCTCTATAGCATGCTTGACATTTATGGAGTGGAGCTTAATCTGTTTGAGCCACTCGACATAGCCTTGTTGATCTTGTTGCACTGGTTTAATGTTATCATAATAACCGTCTATCCAAGCCTTGCCTTGTATTTCACAGCAGTCATGACCACAGAGAAAAATATTTTTAGCACCCATGTATGCAGCTAAATGCATAGCTGATGTGATTGTTGAGTAACTAACAACAATTTTATCGGAATCTTTACTAATGACACTTAAATCTGGAGAGTGGTATGGAGGCTTGTTATGCTCATGACAAAAGAAAAAATCAACGCTATGTTTAGTGTTTAATTCACCGAGGCTGTTCCCATGCGCATATTCCGAAGCAACTATTTTGCCAGAATGACTGGAATCACGGACTTCTTTGAGTCCTTCAATGTCTTTCAAGATTGTATAATCGCATTTTATATATCCGCACACCCTATTTATACCTACAACAATCTTATTATTGAAAAAGGCGTTGTTGAAATAGTTCATGCTGGGGCCAGACCCTAGTACATAAATATCCTCACCGTGATGGGTGTTTTTAAGTGCGGCGATATTCATTTAATCGCCTCTCTTGTTTTGTAACTGACTTGGTATGCTATACATCTATCTAGCCTCCTTTTTTAGAACTAGACCTTTTCCGAACCACTGTCCTGTTCCACACTTTCGGATAAAAGAGAAGCCAACTTTTTCACACTGTTCTATCCACCATTCAACAGGCTTGACAGTGAGGTGTATAAGCCCCGATCTATCTGGCGTTGTATGGGGGGCTAGCATTGCGTGCTTGCTGGGTTTAATAACTCTGTATATCTCCGATAGAGCATCGTGTACGTGGTGTGTACATAGGTGCTCCAATACATCTGTGGACGTAACCAAATCAAAGGTATCATCTTCGTATGGGAACGGGTCTGAAACGGAGTGTTTTATGCAGGAGATTCCATTCTCAATCGCAGCCTCAACACTCCTATCGACGACATCCATCCCAAAAAGATTAATACCCTTGTCGGTAATTGCGTCCCTGATGTAGCTACCGGTGCCGCATCCAGCGTCTAGCCACGAGTCACCTTCGTCTACTAAGCGTAGGCAGTCCCCATAGTAAGACTTGAAATGAATACCGGGTGACACATAGTTAATCTCATTGTAAAACTTGTCATAATCCAGCTCGCCATCTACATAGTATTTAGCAAGACTTTCGCCCCATCGTGATATATTATCTGTTGCGGGGTTGCTGGTTGGACGTTTATCCATTATACTGTTCCTTTAGTTTATCTAATAGTTGGTTATCTCTTACATAGCAATAGTTGTTTACTTCAAACCTGCCCACATCTCTTAAAAAATACTCCAACTTGTCGTGGCTTATAAGGCTAAAGTACTCTATGTCTAATGCGTGTGCGATCATCTGGCTGTGACCAGCTGTGCAATATAACCTTTTAACCTTACGATAGTTGTCGATAATCTCTTCTTGGTTCATACTTGTATTATCTAGCAGTGGCACAGATATATTGTGTTGGATGAGAAAGTTGTAGAAAGATGAACTTCCATCATGTGACATCACAGCTACTGGCTCACCTCTATCAAGCAGGTATTGGATGTAGTTTTTCAGGCTGCTATAAACTTCGTTCTGAGATGTTCCTACGTATCTTCTATTTGCCCTGTCGTCTTTTAACTCAAAAGCGTGATACCTACCATCGCTATTCATTGTATCCCTGTAGAAATTCTTCATATAGCCCACTACTGGACAGAACTCAAATGTAATCTGTGTCCTGTATTCTTCTCCGATAATTTCAAGAAGGCGTTCAATGTCCCCCCTGTGCCTCATGGAAAAGTGGCGGCTCTGGCTAACTAGAGTCTGTAAGTTTTGTTTAAAAATAGACTCTCTGTTTGGGTATTCATTGTTGTTTCTTTCTGGCATCGTAACCTTTTGGTCATAAAATAAATTATACCCTAATCCTATGACATATATAGGTATCTTTATCTCGGATATCAGTTGTGAGGAGACTGGCCATTGCCAGCAGGACTCATCGTTAGGGTTCGTGTCGGGCAACAGAAGCCCTCCTCCCCCTAAAACCATTACGTCGAAGGTTGCGTTTATCCACTGCACTTTAGAAGTGTCTAGCTTAGCCCTTACATCATAGTAAGTCCACTCCACCTTTGATCCAAGCTTGTTTTCAGCTTCCCATTTGGTGGCTGGGCCGAGGAAGAAGTCTCCGCTATTACGTTGAGGCCCTGCGTAGAAATGTATCCCTTTCATTTTCTCAAGCTCTCCTGTTTGAGTTTTTCTCCGCCCATGACTTTCCGTGGGCCTCCAAGTCCTAGTGAAGATTCGATATCCCTGATCCCCTTTACTAGCTTTATAAACCCCTGCGGTTCTACAGAAGCAAGATGATCACTTCCCCACATTGTTCTGTCAATCGTGAGGTGTCTTTCAACCCAAGAAGCACCCATAGCAACGGCTGCAAAAGTAGAAACTAAACCATATTCATGCCCACTATAACCTATCTCTGCTGAGGGCCATCTAGATTTAAGATGGTGAATGTAGTTTAAGTTGAGTTCGTTAACTGGCGATGGATAGGTGGAGTTTGTGTGCATGATTACGTCTGGGCTACACGCTTCAACACACTTTACTATTTCTTCTTCTGTACTCATACCAGTGGATATAATTAGTGTCTGGAAATTTTCTCTAGCATAGCTGCACAACTCCAAGTCCGTAATTAAGGCTGATGGTATCTTGGCTATTCCAGTGTAGGGCGACATAAAATCCACTGAATCTTTGTCCCACACAGAGGCAAAGCAATGTATTCGCCCCTTACAATAGTTAAATATCTCATCGTACTCTTGTCTTCCAAACTCAATTCTCTTCTTGTAGTCTAAGTAAGTCATCTCTCCCCAAGGGGTCGATTTACGCTTATCTTTCTGGTGCTCTGGGACACACAGGTCTGGGTTTCTTTTTTGCCACTTGATGTAGTCGCAGCCCGCAACTACCGCCGCATCAATCAAACCTCTGGCAACAGACATGTCTCCGTTGTGATTTATGCCGCCCTCTGCTATGATTTTAGTATGCATTCCATATCCTCCGGGGTGTCAACATCCACCGTTTCATTGATCTTCATAAAATAGGTGTGCTTATTGTATAGATTGCTGTTTAATTCGTCCAACTCTGATGGCAGAATGATTGATATGTAATGGCAAAGCTCGAAACACTCCCTGTAATCCTGTCTTCTGGATAGGTTATGCTTGACAACCTGTTCTCCAAGCCCGTCACCAACGTCAAACATCATTAGGTAGGGGGTTTGCTTTGCAGGTTTTCTACATAATAGACTCCCCAGCTTGAGGCTTTTAAACTTATCTATGGCTATTTCTACATCTTCCCATGTACGTCTTGGGTATGTGAGATACAACATTACTATTGGCTCATTATCTGACGGGAAATTAGAGCAGAAATCCTCCATCATATCCTTGGTTGTTGACTCATCAGAAGCGGAATCTGGATTTCTAATTATATTGGTGAACCCATACGATTCGACCTGCCCCTTAATCACCTCATCATCTGTAAAAACATAGACTGATTTTCTATACTGCCGAGGTATTATGTTAGCGGTATACTTAAACAGCTTCCTATTTTTGAATGGCACGCCTTTGGAATTTCGTCTTGCAGGTATCAGTATTTTAACCGATAGTTCCGTGATAGGACTACCTTCGTTCATCCTAGGCTCCCCATACACACGTTTGATTTGCAAAAAAGGTATTTCCCACATAATAGTCACGCTTGAACCCCTCGGATTTCAGGTAAGGGTTCAAAGTTGATCCTATATCTAAGTATGTGTTAGAACTATTGAAGTTAGTTAGTTCGTGGCATAGTATATTCCCAAACGGCCCGCAACAAAAAAGGAAAATATGATCCTTTATGTTATTGTCATCTATGTATCGCTTGCTTTCTTCTATCAAATGCCATTCATTTGCCCAAGCATTCTTGCTGATGGGAAACACTTTCTCTGGTGTGAATGGCAGGCTATTTAAATCGCCGTCTTTGTGGCAGTACAGTACGGTCTTTCTTTTGCTATATAAAGGTACTATGCTGGCTTGATAGTATTTGTAGTTGTTGTTAACCCATAGGTTAGCCCAAGTAACCATATTCTGAGGTTGTCCAGATTCAGAAAGCATCTCATTGAAAGTATCTAGACCTTGGCAGCAAGGACAAGATATTCCCACGTAGTATTGAGGGTGTTGAAATCTAAAAGAGTTCCACAACATCTCTCTCTTTAGCTGGTCAGACTCATCTTCTTTATCAAACCAAAACTCAGAGTTGTTTATTGTTGAGTTTTTCATAACAGCCCACTCGCCATCAGCATACTTAGAGAAGCTGAAGTTTACGCCGTACTCAATCTTGCTCTTAAAGAATTTTATGTCTTCGTCGAAAGATTTATTTGGGGGTGTTGTTAGCGAAAAAAGCATTTAATATCTCCACTATCTTTGGTGTAGCTTGACCGTCACCGTAGGGGCAGGCGTGATCAATAAGGGAGTTCTTCTCCCTCTTTATTCTGTAAAATAACGACTTGAGGTCTTCAGGACGCTTACACAGCATTGCAAAATCTTCTAGTCCTTCAACTCTCTCCGTAAACTCCCGGCAGACTATGCACTTCTTTCTTAGGAAGCAGGATTCTTCTTGTATTCCTCCACTATCTGTTATAACAAAGTTGCATCTATTTATTAGGTCGATACACTTGTCGTGAGATACTGCGGGAACCACAGTAACATCTGTTAGGAGGTCTTGGTGTTGTATTACGTTGGGATTTGGGTGTATAGGAAGCACAAAGCTGAGACCATCGTAGTCAAACTTTTCAGACTTTGCTAAATCGTTTATAACTTTGAACCATTCGCCCATATTATGATGGTTCTCTCTTCTATGCATTGTCACTAGAACAAAGTCCCCAAGACTAGGCTTAAGGCCAACCAAGTGGTCTAGAACCGTATTCCCAACTACGTATGTCTTAGCGTTAGGGTTTTCGTTCTTTACGTTTCGTTCCGCAGTCTCTGTTGGACAAAGGTGGATGTCTGCCAATGAGGTGATTGACGCTCTGTTGAACTCCTCTGGGTACGGGTGCTTATTGTTGAATGTTCTTAGGCCTGCTTCTAGGTGTATGACGGGAATGCTTCTGTGAAATGCCGCCAACGCCACCGCAAATGCCGAGGTTGTGTCACCCTGAACCATTACCGCCGAGTACTTACCGTCTGGAAAGTTTTTCAACGAGGAACAAACTATAGAATCTAACCTGTTGTCGCAACCATCGCTACTTATAGTCATAGATTCATACTGGTAATTTTCTATACTGTCATCAATTAATGATGTGTGCTGCCCTGTAAAGAGGAGCTTATACGGTATTTCCCCGTGTATAGCATCTACTATTGGTCTTATCTTAATCCACTCAGGTCTTGTTCCAAATGCTATGAGTATCATTACTACTGTCTATCCTTTACTAATTTATAACCCTGCGATACTATATAATTCCAGTATGAGTTGGCCTGCATGTGACCTTCAGAAGTTCTGGATGTAGCAGCCATATCTTCCCCATACTTAGAGGGGTCTAAGGAACCCCACATTTCAGGTTCTTCTTTCGGTTGAGGGGGAACGTAGGTGTATAAACCAAAATGTTTCTGAAGTACGTATGAGAAATGCATGTCCTCACCACCTCTCGTCAGAGGAGTCTTAGGCATTTCCGCCCAATAAGCACGTAGCCAATCTCTTTCAAAAAACCAACAATGCCCCATTATGTCTACAGGCTCAGGTTGCTCGTTTCCATATCCAGAGCTGATACTTTCATATGCACAACCCGGATACATATTATAGTCATCTCCGGTCATTCTGACACCCCTACAACCAAGTAAACCTCTATGAGTTTTCATAGTTTCCAGACAATTCTCTAGCCATCTTTTTCCGGGGATGGTGTCGTCGTCAAAAACACACACATATTCAGTGCCAGCGTTCAAGGCGTAGGCAAATCTGGCCCAAACACCTAGGTTCTTGTTGCAAAATGCTGACGTGCATTTCTCTATCACGTCGCTAGGGAATGATTCCATGGAATCTTCGTGGTAGTTACCCCAGAACATGATGTCAACATCGTCTATTGTCTGTGATTTGATTGCCTCATACTGCTCAGATAGGGTGTGAGGTCTTTTATATCCATTTAGAATTGCTGTAATCATTTTGAGATGTTTCCAATGAGTTGTTTGGTTTGCGATTCGAGATCAGGCATGTTGATCTTAGAAAATATTCTAGCCAGTCTGTTGAGACATGTGTGTCTTTCTAGTACAGTGTCCTTAACCCTGTCAAAATTATTATCGTCTTCAGCTATTTCCTTTTGGGTTCCGCAGACAAATCTGCCCACCTTTAAGACACCATCTAAAACGTCCTTCATCTTGTCTGTCTGAGCATCATACTTACAATGATAGTATGTCTTGTTTCCGTATATCGTGGCATCAAAAAAGGCTTGCGGTATATAAGGATCTTCAACTGATACTACAAATTTGTTATATTTACCATAAAGCTCGTACATATCAAAGGCAGACATGTGTATATCCGAACCCTCTAGGGGTTGTGGGTTTTGTGTCAGGTAGTGGTATGTTTCCGCAGAAGACAGCAGCTCATCCAATCTGCCGTCACTTTTGTAGTCCGTTAGCAGGCCTAGCTCTATTTGGTATTCGGGAAACCTTCTACCCCTTCTACCAGAAAACAAGTCAGCGCCGTGCATGACACTGATAAGCTTGATCCCTTTAGAGGATAACCTGTTGAGTCTCTTGGGCTGATTGGTAAACAGTAGCGGGCAGTTTATTTTGGTTTCTTTAACAACGTGGTTTATCAGGTCAACTGTTTCTTGGGAAGAACCTGTCACGTTAACGATTAGTTTTATCCTCTGATTTCTACGCAAGTATTTAAGCGTGTCGTCGTTTAGGAGAGTTATATGCGTAATAAAGATGTCAGGCTTTACGATATCAAACATATCAAAGACGCTGACATTAGTGTCGCTCCAGAAAGCAGACTCTACACCATTGAGGCAGTTAAGTGATTCGTGCAGGTATGCTGCTTCTGTGCTGGTGCTAGTCGTGTAGTTTTGTACTAGTGCCTTCATAGTATCTCCGTATCATGTGGTATGTTTTTATGTTATTGACATTTATAAGTTGTTTTGCAGTGTATGGGACAACTGATATTTCAACACTACGTATAAATCTATTTAATCCCTCGAAAAGGAACCTGTTCTTGAAGTCAATTAAAGATATAATCTCTCTCAATGTCTCTATGGCTTTTATTGAGTTTAGATAAAGCATCTCTGACCAAACATTGTTTATCCCGTATGAAAAATTTTGTATCAACCCTTTATTGTCAGCGGTAAACCCAACGTCTAGGTTTCTAGACCCTTCCAAAGCCGACACTATATGTGTGCGGGATGGGTCTATTGATGACAAGATCTCAGGATCTAACATGAGCGAGCCGTTGGAAACTAGAACCTTACTGTTGTTGATGTTATTAAGGCAAAGCCTCAGACTTTCGCAACAGTTTGAGTGTTGGTATATCTGATTTTCAACCACCCTAATTCTGGTGTCAGGGTAATTCTTTCTTATATGCTTTATAACCTTCTCGGAGTCAAACCCGCAACAAACCACCACCTCGAAGTTGGAGAATACTGATTTGATTGCAGATATCTGCATGTCTATCAAACACTGCCCGCCCATCTTCAGTAGAGGGGTCGGCCCGTATGACTTCATGCGGTACCCAGACTTTTCAGAAAGGAGTACCACACTAACAAGCTCGTCCATTCTTCTCTGAGGAGTACTCGGAGAGGTTATGAAAGTGCTTTTTCTTCGCATAGAAATCTAGCCTAGCCACCTATTGTTTTCTAGTGTCCACCGTATAGTCTTCTCTAAACTATCCTCAAAGTTAATAGGAAGTGACCATCCCAAGGACTCCATTTTTCCACCATCCAAAGCGTATCTGAGGTCATGTCCGGGTCGGCTGCTGTGAAAGTCTAACAGTTCATAGTTCAGCGGCTTACCAACAACACCCGCTATAAATTGAGCCATCTGCAAGTTGTCAACTTCCTTTTCTCCTACTATATTATACTTCTCTCTCTGCTCCCATTTTCCTTGCATTAAGAATAATACTGCCGCCGAGGTATTTCTAGCATGTATATAATGCCTCCTGCCGGGTTGACCCTCTGGGCTGGCATGGATATAAACCTTCTCTCCGGTTAGCGCCCTATTGACACACATGGGGATGAACTTTTCAGGATGTTGACGTTCCCCAAAGACGTTCATGCAGTGGGTTATGACTAGAGGAAGTTTGTAGGTATTGGCAAACGCCAAACACATCTCCTCCGCCCCAGCCTTTGAGCCTGAATATGGATTAGTCGAATCATACCGATCCCACTCTTTGTACTTAACACCTTCAGGAGCGGGGCCAAACACCTCATCAGTGGAAAAGTTTACGAACAGCTCCAGCGAGTCCAGTGATCTTGCATAATTTAGCAGGTTAGTGGTTCCTACTACATTGTCCATAACAAAAGACATTGGGTCTTCGATACTTCTATCTACGTGTGAGCCAGCAGCTAGGTGCAGGATGTAGTCAACACGCCCTATCTGAGAAGCTGTAAATGAATTTATTTCAGCCTTGAGGTCGTGAAAGACAAAACTTACTCGGGATTTCCAGTGGTTATGAGACTCTAAGACTTCGTGTAATCTGTGAAGAGTACCGGAGCAGTCCAGTCTATCCATGCATACAATTTCCCAATCAGTCTCTTTTAGTATATGTTCACAAAGGTGGTGTCCTATAAAGCCAGAACCACCGGTCATCAGCACTTTTTTAACCAAAACTTTTCTCCTTATAAAGGTCGAGCTTTTCAGCTTCTTCTTCCATCTCTTTCTCGAATTCTTTGTACTCTCCAATATGATTACCGTAATTCATGAGGAAGGCATATGATGATATAAAGCCTATCTCATTAAGTCTGAAGAATACCACTTTGTCCATGTCTTCATTTATAACCTTGTCAATGTACGGCAACATACCGTCGTGTAAAGCGGTTTTAATCGAAAGAAAGCTATAGTAGCTAAAACTCTTTTCGCATTTCTTAAAGACATCATACTCTCTCATGCTGCTTGCTATATTAAATACCACTTGAGCCTTGATTCCCAAATTCTTAATATCGCAAAGAAGTCTAGTTCCCAGCTTTCTCTGCTCCTTGTTAGCCTCAAACGGCTGAGACAAAACTATGGAAAGTTTATCAGCAGGATAGTTTATATTCTTCATCGTGTTGAAGAAATTATTAAAGTCCTCCTCTGTTGCATCATCAAGTTCCACAGAAATAAAAATCGAGGGCTTGATTGAGTCCCTAGCCTTTGCCATTTCAGGGTCTTCAGTGCTATGTTCTGTAGGCCTAGCGAGATTACACAACCTCTTTACGACAAAGAACTCCTTCTCCTCGTCGTATGCCTCGAAGAGTTCCCCCCTCTCAAGGAACTTTTCAGTCCTACCAAACTTACATCCTATCTGTGTATCGCCTTCGTAGATTGCGAAAGCACACCCCTTACAGCTAGTTTGAAGGCGTTTCTCTTTTTGCTTCGACTTCATAGTGAATACCCGCTATCCTTGTTGTTATTACTTTAAGACCCATATCTTTAACTATGGACGATACTGTGTTTGTGTCTAATATAGACTTCTTTGTAAACAATACTTGGTTTGCTTCTTCTACGTTGATTTGATCTGCAACAATAGACCTTGCAAACAGCCTCATATCTGTCCCGCCTACTATTACGGTGCCGCCAAGCCTAAGTTTCTGCCTAGCAGTCATGATAAATATCTTGGCTTGGTCATATCCCATAGAATCTAAAGCGTCTGTGGCCAATATAAAGGAGCATTCATTATCAGAGTACCCAGAAAGATTTGCGTCTCCATTCTCGGAGACTTCCACTCTCTCGTATCCCTCTATGTGACCCTCGCTTCCGCTTACTACATGTATTTTCACTTCATCACCTCGTCAAATTTATTGTTCCAGTTATCTATAAAAACCTTTTCCGAGAATCTTTCAACGACTGTCTTTCGTGCCTCATTTCCAACCTTGTTAGCAAGGTCTGGGTTTTTTAGAAGCTCATCTATGAAGCCTCTTAACTCAGACTCGTCATTAGAAATGAATCCGTTCTTGCCATTCTCTATAACCTCCGGTATCATACAAGTCGCCGTAGATACAACGGCACACCCGCAAGACATGGCCTCTAAGAGAGAGGTTGGTATTGGACTCAGGGTAGAGGTGTTAAGAAAAACACTTGCTGTATTGTACTCAGTAGCCAGTTCCTTTGTAGAGGATGCTGGCTTTGAAAGACCCTCAGTATCCCCGACAACCCTAACATCTAATCCCTCCGTTATTCTCTTCCAGCCACTGTAGTTTAAGCAGTAGTCTCTGTTTATGAAATCGTTTGCAACGCTCAGTACATTGCCACTTTTCTCTACTTCGTGAGGTTTGAATGTCTCTGTGTCAACGCTGTGGTGTATAACATCAATATTATCGGCACTCATACCCCAAGCATCTCTTGAAAACTCCGATATGAATACATTATAGTCTCCAACCATTGAGGCCATTTGTTGAGCCTGTCCTTCTGGCCATTGGGGGATTGGCAGGGTGTGTTCTAGGGACACCACCGGAAGATCAAGCATTTCGTTTAGTCTTTGAGCTAGATGGAATTGACCAAACTTGCTCTGCGAGAGTATAAAATCGTATTCAATTGCTTGATAGATAGCATTTTCTGGAAGAACATAATAGTTGCTAGGCCTAGGAGCGAAGTCTTCGTTCCACTTCTTCTGACCTTCCGCGCTGAATGCATAGAAATCGTGCCCAGTTTTCGCTAGCTGGGTTTCATATCGTTCATGCGTAGGAAAGGTTAGTATATTATACTTCTTTCTCTTGCCGGAAACAGCTTCTTTTATAATGTTGATTGTGCTATTCGGCATCTTTTACCTCGTTAAAAAGTTGGTTAAGGTTCGATTCAAATGTTTGGTATGGTACATCCTTATACGACGATGGCCCTTCAATTATTCTATGTCCAATCAGATCTGCGACAGATGATATCGGAAACGCCGTAGCCTTTTGCATTGCACTAAACTTATCACAACTCTCGACTATTTTTTCACTAACTGTACCGTCTACGTCTACACGGACAACAACAATATCTTCAGCCGGAGGGCATGCTTTAATTATAGCTTGCTTCAAGTCTTCGCCATCAAGACCGCATTCATACATAAGAAATCTCATGGCGTCTCTATGACCTTGATACCTTAGAGTTTTATAGTAGCAGTTCTTAACCCCCCTATCCTGCATTGATGAAACACTATGAGCGGCACCTCCGCTGGTATAGAAGGCTTCCAGTACACCTAGAGAAGTTTCAACAAGTTCCAGACCCTCCATTCCCTGCACG
This sequence comes from SAR202 cluster bacterium, assembly GCA_009391535.1. GTDB lineage: Bacteria > Chloroflexota > Dehalococcoidia > Lucifugimonadales > UBA2985 > VFHP01. Next base: position 88,013 of record VFHP01000009.1, read on the forward strand.
ATTGTCTGGAATCCATTTACAAGAACCTCGCAGGAGTCTTTATATTCGTTAATCAGCCCGTCGTATGACCAAGTGCAATTATATTTCAGGTAGTTGTTGGGGTTTTTGGGAAGACCTCCAACCATCATCTTAATTGATTCTGGGCATGATTGCTTAGCCCCATCTTCAGCAATGATATTAACCCAGCCCGGAGCCAAACCTAGGTCTGTTATTACGGTTGCCCCCTTTTTCCGAGCAAGTTCGTTGATCTTACGGCTTGCAGGTACGCTACCACCAAGATCGCAGTAGGGAACGTTTGACTCAATACACTTTTCAGCTATGCTGAAATTCTGATGATAGGGCATTGCGGAAATCACAATGTGGGCATTGTCGTTGAAGTAGTCCTCAGAGGATGCGTGTATCAAAGAAACCTTAGAAAACTCATACTCAGTATCAAACAAGTTTTTGGAATTGTTATCAACCAAAAATATTTCATACCCAAATTTATCCATAGACCAAGCTATGGCTTGCCCCATACGTCCAGCTCCCATCACTACAGCCTTCATGAGCTTCCTCCTTTGAGATAATCGCCTACCCATATGTATGCTAAATTTGCTACAGCGTAGCACAGGAACACTACAGCTAAGGCGTAGTTCTTTTTATACCATAAATCTATTGATACCACTAGGTATAATAAAAAGGCTAATACTAAAGCCCAGACACCCATTACTCCATCCCCTGCGGAAAGCTAAGTTTTTCGTCGTGGTTAACAGTCCAAGCTACCTCGTGTGTAACTGCCCTTACGGTTCTCGCCGCTGATGGGAAACCATTTCCTGATTTCTTGACTCCACCAAATCCAAGATGCGACTCAGCAGCAATACTGCCACCGTTCCAATAACACATACCATAGTCACAGTTATCACGGCAGATCCTCGCTTTCTTAAAGTCTTCTGTAATTACTCCAACGGCCAGTCCATAATCAGTATCGTTATAAATGCGAATAGCATCATCAACATTATCAAAGGGAATAATAGAAACATGTGGTCCGAACACCTCCTGCTTTAGGTAGGGAGCATCTCTCCATTCCGTCTTATATACCATTGGTGATACATAGTTTCCCGGACCTTTATAGGTAGGAGCAACGAGAACCTCTGCCATATCATCCTCAATTACAAGTTGATTAAACCTCTTAACTCTCTCAAGCTGCTGCTTATTAATTAGAGGCCCCATGTAAGCTAAGCTGTTTGCTACAGGACTTACAAATGAAGATTTACCCTCACCAAAGGCAAAGAAGTTAGAGCTATCTTTTGCTTCAGTAGCTTGCTCATCAAACGGTTGACCCGCAACTACCTGACTTGCATACTTAGTAAAGCTTTCACAAAATTTATCATAAATTCCTCTCTGTACTATAAGTCTCCCAGCAGACACGCATCGTTGCCCTGAAAGCTTAAATGCACTTGCTATACTGGCTGATACTGCTAGGTCGAAATTAGCATCATCGAAAACTATTACAGCCGATTTGCTACCAAGCTCGCAAGAGCATGTCTTATTCCAGCTATCCGCACAGACTCTGCGTATATGCTGTCCAACTTCGGCACTGCCAGTAAAACAAATATGGTCTACCTCTGGATGCTTCGCTAACTCATCACCTACTTCACCGTCACCATGAATGAGGTTTAGAACTCCCGGTGGTATGCCAGCCTCTACGTAAGCCTTAACAGCCAGTTCTGTACTAAGTGGGGCATCTTCACTTGGTTTGATTACAACCGTATTTCCCTCTACTAGAGCTGGGGCAGCACACCAGAATGCACCAATAGCCAAAGGAAAATTCCAAGGGCTTATAATAGCCACAACACCCTTCGGCTTCCTTAGCATGTAAGCATCCTTCTCTGGTATCTCAGAGGACAACGCTTCTCCATGAGGCATCCTGCCAGTACCAAACGCATACTGAGCCATGTGTAGGGCTTCGTTAACCTCTGCGATTGACTCGTTATAACTCTTACCTGTTTCTAGAGAGATAGCTGTAGCAAACTGATCTAAATCTCTTTCTAAGATCTTAGCAACTCTGAACAGGTACTCCGCTCTGTTGACCCTGCTAAGGTCTCTCCAGTCATCAGAAGCACTTCTAGCTGCCTCACATGCTTCGTTAATTTGCTGTGATGGTGTCTGCGGGAAGGTTCCTATTTCAGAACCATCGCAGGGGTTAGTGTTCTTCACATCGCCACCCGAGTTCCACCAAGTTCCGTCAATTAAATTTTTCCCAACGTAGTTTGTAAAATACATATTAACCTCCAAGATAACCTTTCATTAAGTTTCCTACGGATTCATAGGAAAACCTTTCTGCACTTTCAATACCTACCTGTCTATTTATATTGTCTCTTTGTTCGTAATAGTAACGCATAGCGCTTTTAATTCCTCCCTCACTAGGATCAAACCATTGCTCCCTACCAGTAAACAATGTGGGGAATGGTGAATCAGAGCAGTCGCAAATATCGAAGGAGCCTTTAACAAGCGTCCCTCTGTTCAGGTTAAGGTCTGTGCCTATGAAATCTCTGGGGCCTCCAAAGTCACTACATATCGGGGTTTTGCCATAGCACATCGCATCAAAAGACGGTATAGACCAAGCTTCGCCATGAGAAGGGCAGGCAAAGCAATCGCAATACTGATGCAACGCCCTAATCCCTTCCTCTGGAATTTGCTCTGATATAATAGATTCTGTATGGTAAGACTCAATCGACTGATACATCCTTAACTCTTGCTTGACTTGGTTGCACATATTGACAGCCAGATCACGCACCTGTTGTGGGGAGTGGCCGAACTTCCAAAGCTTGAGCACTAGTCCTACTGGTTCGGATCTATCAAATTCGCTGTGAAAACACTTAACGAGTGAGCGTAGGTTCTTCCTGTCGTTCATGTCTCCTATATAATAGAATTTGAACTTGTCATCCAGACCCTCTATGGAGACCGGTTTAGCGGGGGTCTTGTATTTTCTTAGATCACAGGTGTGGGGAACGGTCTTGATACGTTTACTGTCTTTAAACAATCCGTCCCTTATGAGTGAATTTTGAAGATCGCTGTTCGGAACCCATACTTCATCCATTTGCTGCAAGTAGTTGAACCAAGCGTTATCTTTGATACTTAGACTTTCGCTTTCAAGAAGGGCTATATTTTTCTTGAAGCCGGAAGTTCCAACTAAGTGATGAGGGAGAACGTGCTGAATACAGACATCACAGTTCTCAAGGCTCTTTCCTTCAAACCGTTCTATTTTCTTGGGGATATCCCCTCTGGGGGATTGAGTCAAAGGTATATTTCTTGCGACCACATCAATACCAACTGTGTCCATAGCAAGCATGTGTCCGATGGCTGCATCAGACCAACCGCCAAATTCCCTGTAGTGGCCTATGTATAAAGCTTTCATTAACCAACTCCTCGATTGTTGAGATCATACCTTCTTTGCTCCCACATATTTCTCCTGTTACAGAGGTTTGACATGTGGTTGTGGGCAATCTCAAGGTTGTATGGGTTTCTAACATTCTTACCCTCAAAAGCTGCCGAACTTTCGTTAAAGTACATACCTCCAGTTGTTTGCGTAGTACTGTGATACGTAAGGTCTCTAATCAGCCTAGATTCAAAGTATGTATTTAACCGCTCAGGCTCACAGAGAACATCTGTTATTAACCATCTGCTCAACTGTGCTGGAGTGGCATTGTCTGGAACAGGGTCTGGCATGGGCGCTGGGTTTTTAATCCTTGGAGGAGATTTCCAAGTCATCTCTTCGGGGATAATCTCAACGCTATCAAAATAGTTTTCCCACTTCTTTCCGCTGATATCCCACTGGTAGTACTTCTCAAAAGCCTGCCTACAGTTGAAGCCCATTTTCCTGCGAACACTCTTGGGTTGCTCAAAGAACTCTGCGAACTTTTGTGCCGCCAAGTCGTTGTCTGGAACTGCTCTCAAGCATCCCGTCTCCAGTTCCTTATATAAAGCCTTTGGTTTGATCGGAACCCCTCCCAGTTTCCTAAGAACACTTTCCATGGCTGAGTAGTCTGTACCCATGACAGGCACACCGCAAGCTGCTGCTTCAACCTGTGGAAGCCCAAACCCTTCGCAGTTTGCGTATTGTACATACACATCAAAAAGATTCATTATGGCAGCTAAGTCTTCATATTCAACACCATTCTTTACGCTAGTGAGTGTAGAGCCAAACTGACCCGTAAAGGGTGACTGAGCTACTGCCCCTTTGAACAGGGACGGGAATGGTTTTCCTGTCTGTCTACATACATATGTAAACAATACGTGTGAGGAAAGCTCATACTCTTGTAGTAACTCTGGAATATCCCAACCCAAATCTGGGTAGCTTGTGTGGCAATACAGTTTATAGTTCTTGTCTTCCGAATTGTCTAAGAATTTCTTGAACGCCTCGAATAGGTCTGGGTAAAGCTTACGCCTCTGGTTGCGCATCACAGTGCCAATAATTTTAGTATCTGGGTCGATGCCAACAGCGGCCTTGTGCGCGTCTTTATCTTCTACCGGAGCGTATGCTGGATGGGCAGAGGGTGGGGAAGATCCAAGGTAGTTGATTCTACCACCAGACTGATCCTCTAATACGCCACCGGCCCAATCAGAGTAAGTAAAGCAGGCGTCTGCTGAGCTGTATGTGGCTATCCACTGACGAGCTTGGGGTCTAGCGTCAACCGTTGGCATAATAGCCCACCTAAAGAAACTTCTATAGGGGGATCTCTCAACAAAGTCGAGCATCCAAAAGTCTCGAATGTCGCAAACAACATCTGGCTTGAAATCTAAGCACACATGCTCAAAGATGTGTTCGCCAAACTGCATAGTGGGGCTTGAGTTATACTGGTCGTGCTCCTCTTGTGTACCCTTTGGTTCGTTTTCCGTATTTGGTTGCACACCGTAATACTTCCAAGGTAGAGAGAGTCCTCTGGGGTCGCTCCGTTCACCGTAACTAGCCAGCTCTGCTAGTTCATATTTACCTGTAGAATGCAGGTATTTAAGAGTTTCTCTGGCATATGTAGCGTATCCCGTATTCAGGAACGTAGCTTCGCTACAGAAGAGTATCCGTTTTTTTCGCATTATTTATTCCTGATCAAAGGGTTCTGTAGTGTCAAATTCGTTAACTCTGAATATTACATCCCTACTACCCTTTGCGGAATTCTTCGCTGTCGCATGAACATGTATCTTTGAACCTTTGCTGAATAGACTGCCTATGGTTTCAGCTCCGGTGTGCCAAGCTTCACATCTTATGTATGTTGGTATCCTGCTTTTTTCGCCGGTGCTTTTGGTGGTTCTGTATGTATATGTAACGAGAGTAAATTCTGCACGACTGACACCACTGTCAGCCTTGGATAGCTTGGGATCTTCGACGAGATACCCTGTAAAAGAACATAGATTCATAAAATTTAAGCCTCTCTAATGTAGACGGTCAGAATTTGTGTGAAAAAGCTATCTTAATATTTTAGCCACGACAGGTGTATAAAACACATTAAATTTCATATATTTTATCAACAATAAAAGAATTGTCGTTTCTTGCTACGGACCCGCATAGCACTAGATTGTTGCCTTCATATAATATATACTTATGTTTATCTCTGGTGTCTGGAAATGTTATTACACTATCAAGTGAGCATGTGTCGTCCTCTACCGTGAGAAACGCCATTTG
>VFHP01000010.1 GCA_009391535.1 SAR202 cluster bacterium
CAGGAGCTACTAAAGAAGAGCAGGTTACGGCTAATGTTAAGGCATCTGACTGGGACCTTACTGAATCAGAGTTGGATGAATTGGATGCTTTGTTGGCAGATGATGGCTAGTTTAGTGTATTTCTGTTATTGGTTGAGCTAGTATCCAAAGACTAGTGATGGTGTAGATAATCATAAGGCCTAACATTGGTATCTGGCTTTGTATGGCTGTTTTGCGATTACCTAGTTTGTTTATAGCAACAACGTGACCAATGTATACCGCGATTATATGCCCTACCACTATTGATATTACAGCGGTGATCCATGCGAACCTTGCACCAATAATTGCTATGTTGAGTTTGTAGTCTGCACTACCAAATAAGTCCCATCCAAATCCGAGTGGATCAGAGCTCAGTGGTATCACTAATTGTCCTTGTATAAGCAGGTAACTTAGGAAATGGGCCAAATGATAGGCCAACGATATTGGTACCAGGGAGTGAATGAAGCTGATGCAAGCATTTCTTGTTGTTAACAGATTGTTACTGGCTATTGCGATCGATTTACAGACGGCAATGTATGTGATGATGAATAATGCTATTGAAGATAATAATCCAACTGTAGATATCAGTGTCATATTGGGCAAAGCTTCATAGATGGTGTCTGTTATATTTGCCCATATTGGCGTGGCCATAAAGCCATCAAATGTTATTGTTGCTAACAACGTTATTATCAGTGTCATCTCTGACAAAGATTTTGATTCAGTTAACGTAAGTTCAACTGCAGGAGGACGTAGGTTCAGTACCAGGTCCTTGCCTCTTCTGTAGGCTTCTGATGGTGCAAATTTTGCTAGGATGCCGAATATGATGGAAAATATTTCACCGTTTTCTAACCATCGTTCTTTGCCAAATAATATCATGCCTGTCCAAGTAATTATTGAGTAGATTAATAGTAATATTGCTAAGTGGAATGGAGATGATGAATTGACGTATACCAACTCTACCCATGCAAATATCACAAGTAATAATACTGCAGGCCACATTCCGTAAGACTCAGTATATTTTAGTCTTCCGATCAAGCTTATTTTCCCTTTGTTAAGGGTGTTGTCCAGAGCTTGGAAAATCCAAAATGTGTTATTCCATGGATTGATCAATAGCCATATATTTCCAACCAGTGCAGAGGTATAAGCTATTCCAACCCAGCCAATAACCCATATCATGGTAGGCGCTAAGTTATTGTTGGGTTCCTGATCGCCTAACAACCCTGAGATAATAACTAACAGGAAAATCATGCTGCTAGACAACTTGATCAGGTTAATGAACGTCTTCTTACCAAATATTGCAAGGAAGGGTATTTTGAATATGTTTACAGAGGGGTATTGATTGAGATTGATATTGGTTTTGAGAAACAAACCAATCACAATAAATGAGTAAATTACAACTGCAGCAGCGCCTCCGAGATAAAGGCCTAAGGGCACAGGAAGATCGTATCTCTCTCCGAAGCCATGAGCATAAACGGGTTCACCGATTAGGAAGATGGAAGCCAGGATTATAATTAATGAAGAACGGTATATTCTTATATCCATATATTCCAAACACGGATCAATTTATTGATTCTTATCCGGGATTTACTCTTAGTGACCCTATTATCACTTCTTCGATTTCGTCTTTATGGTGTTCATCCGTGTGAATTGTCTCGGATGCATCGTGATGTTCGTGCATATCATTCATTGAGGAAGTATATTTTATTGAAGGATGAATATCCATGTAAGCACAATGTTGAGAATCGTTGATGGTAATTTTTATTGCTTGTTTCTCTTTTATTTCTTCCAACGTGCCAATAGTTTTACTATCTATAGTGATTGAGTTGTCTGAGTACATTCCGAATAATACTCCATCTAATATTAGGTGCCAGTGATTTCCTGTAGGAGAGAATTGAATATCATCGGTTTCTATTTGTATATCAATATGACCCTCATCTTTTTCTGAGGATTTGATTATAACGTTGATTTCTGGAGTCTTCGACCCTTCTGGCAGTTTGGCCATACATTCCTCACTATGATCATGTCCTTCATGTGAGTGAGTGCCGGTACCTATGTGAAATGCTATATTGTACATACCAGTAGCATATGCATCCAACTTCAACTGCTGTTGCATGTTCTTTGAGACTTTCTTTTCAATGTCATATCCATGTATGTGTATAGATCCATCTTCGTCACTAGATATATTCATAACTAATGTGTCGTTTTGTTTAACGGATATTTCATTGGGAGTCATGGATTTGTTTGTAATTGATATGTCTAATTCTACTATCTCTGGTGCAGAGGTAGTACAAGATGAGGTAACGATAACTGTGCATAATGCTAACAATAATGCTCTATAATTTATTTTCGCACTGAATCTCATAAGATCTATTTTATCTTTAATTCTTGCTACACAAAATATCATGTCACAATATAACTAAAAACATCTTATTTATCAACAAAAAGATGTTTTTAGTTATCCTAATATTTTCGGTGTTGGTCGATTGGATCTAGGAACGTGTATCATAAATAACACTAAAGCGGCTATCAGCGTTACTACTCCGGCAAATATAAAGGATGATTCGGTGCCATAGTTGTTAACTAGATATCCAGCTAATATCGGGGCTGGCAAACTAAGGAATTGAGTAAAGACTCCCGTTATGCCCATAGTAGAGGATTGTATTTGGTCGGTCGCCACATCCATTATAGTGGCCTGCGTCACGTTCACTAGAGCGTAGAAAAATATACCTAGTGCCACTATCACTGTGATTAATTGCGCCCCGGGTTCTGCTATAGCAAGGGCTAAGTAAAGTAAGCCATATAATATTAAGGCAGGCAATAATACGGCTTTCCTTCCGAACTTATCAGATAAATACCCCATAACCGGTTGTGATATAGCTCCCATAATGTGTAATAATGCCCAGAAAAATCCCAGGCCAAACGCCGAGTATGCGAGATCGTCCTGTATGTAGATAGGTAAGAATGTCATGGTAGTTAATCTAGCCATCCCGGTTAGTACGTTCACTGCAATAATAGCCAATACAACGTGGCTGCTCATTAAATCTTTGACGTCATTCCAATAGGACCTGAATGTTGGTTTGGTTTCCTCCCCTGCTTGATTCCTATATACAGGAGTAAGGCCAACCCAAAGAACTAATGCTATTAATAATGCTGGTAGCAAATGAAACTCGAGTAAACCTCTCCACGATACCGATAGAAGTAGGAATCCTATGGCAATTGGAGCTATTGTATCTCCGATACTCGCACCCACTCCATGTATGGCCAGTGCCGTACCTCTCCTATCCGGGAATCTTCGAGATAATGTGCCCATGGATGCCGGATGCCATAAAGCTGTTCCTACACCTAGAAAAGCTACACATGGAACCATCCAGAAAAAGTTTGGCACTTTGGCTAACAAAAAATGTGATAAGCCAAAAGCTACGAAAGCTGATGCTAGAATTATTGCCGTACGTCTTCTGTACAAATCAGCCAGCAACCCGGAAGGTATTGCCAGAAGCGGACCAGCGGCGAACTGCCTAACAGATGTAAGCGTTCCGATTTCTACATTGCTAAGACCTAATCCGGATTTGATTGATGGTATAAGAACGGGCCACAACTGTTGGAACCAATGGATAAGAACATGGCCAAAAGACAGAGAACCCAGTACAAATGATCCCTTGTATTCCCTCTTTGAGATGGTTGGATTTAAGTCAGTAGTTTCTGACGTTAATTCTCGTTCCTGGGCGATATTGGCCAGTTTTTGTTTGATAAACTTAAACATTGGTTCTCCATAGGATTAATAGACTATCACCAGATACCATATCATAAGTAAATTCAATAGCGAAATGAACACTGCTCCAGAAGCCATATCCTTAGAGTGCCTTGATAGGTCATTTTTTTCAAGACCGATTCTATCTATTGTTGTTTCTATGGATGAGTTTATGAGTTCTACTATGAGTACCAAGAATATAGAACCTATCAGAAGTGCTTTCTCTACTCCAGTTTCTCCTAGCAATAATCCCAGTGGGGTCAATATTATCGCAACTAGTAATTCTTGTTTGAACGCGGTGTGCTTTGATAACGCGAATTTAATGCCGTGAACTGAATGTTTAAGGGCCATAAGAATACGCTTCATATATAAACTCGTTAATTAGAATACTACCATTCTTGTTGGTAGATTATTTCGTTGCCTGTCTTAACCGTCTACATTTACTACAAGGGATGAAGTGGCATTTCTAGAGACTATGAATTCAACGGGTTCTGTTTCACTCAGGTTTTCTTCCACATGAATTGTATTTGGTGCAACGTATATGAAATCTCCGGCTTCGGCATCTACTATTGTCTCCAGGTTTTCTCCGAAATACATTCTTACTTTGCCGCTTATTATGTAGATAGCGGATTCCGCGTCTCCGTGATGGTGTGCCCCACTAGAACCAGGAGGTGCTGATACTAATCCAACCCATAGACCTTGATTTCCACAAAGCTCAGGTGTTATTGCAGCCTGCCTTACCATTCCTGGAGTTTGGGCCGTATTAGTAATACGTTGATTAGGTTTGATTAAAATTACGTCTTCCATTAGACATCCTCTCTACTTGTATTTTAGGTCTCCAATAATGTTAATACAAAATGTTAATGAGTAGTGGTATGTTTGTAATCTTAACTAGTGTTTTCATTTCGTATAACTAATTCGATGAAACATATTATAATTATAATATAAACCTAGTATGAATATACAATCTGGTATGACATAACATCTCGCAGTATAAGGGGATTACTCTGTACTCTAAATGGCTTAGTTTATTAGCAGCCTCCACAGGTATATTCTTAGCTACTCTTGATATTACGGTCAACGTAGCTTTGCCTAATATTACCAACAGTTTTGGCACAGATGTTCAAACTGTCCAATGGATTATTATTTTCTATGTAGGCAGTACAACAGGGCTACAGATAAGTCTTGGAAGTGCAGCTGACACGTACGGCATAAAAAGATTTTTCATTATTGGCCTTATAGTTTACACAATAGCGGTTCTGTTAATTAGTGTGGCGCCACATTTATCGTTAGTGATGGGTCTTCGTGTGTTGCAAGCTGTGGGTAATGGATTGTTAGTTGCATCTGCTCCTGCGTTGGTAACTAGGGCTTTTCCATCAAACGAAAGAGGAAAAGCCCTAGGTTTAATGTCAGGTATAGGTTTGTCAGGCATGCTAATAGGGTCGCTTGGTGGAGGGGTTTTAGTAGATGCCTTTGGATGGAGAGCCATCTTTGCAGCTAGAGTGCCGATTGGTTTAATCTCTGTATTTATCGCTCTATTTTCATTAAAAGAAAGCAATATAGAGGGGAGTAAACGATTCGATTTCATTGGGAGTATAGTCCTTTTTATATGCGTGGCTAGTTTTATATTGTGTCTTGCATTGGGTGGGATAAATGGGTGGAAATCATTACCAGTATTAACACTGGGAACTTTGTCATGTCTGTCTTTGACTATATTTATAAAAATGCAAAAGGGATCCGAGCATCCGATTGTTCAGGCATCACTGCTCAAAGACAGGACACTCACGCCTGCATTCACCTCTGCATACCTGATATCTTTTGCTACGTTCATTAATTTTTTTATACTTCCATTTTTCGTTAGTGACATACTAGGTAGAGATGCCAAGACTTGGGGTATGTTATTGATGCTCACTCCTCTAGTTGGAGGCCTATCCGCCCCGCTAGGTGGTTGGATGTCTGACAGGATGCCTGCAGCATATTTAATTACTTTGGGTTTAATTGTAATGGTAACCGTTAGTTTTTCTTTTACATTACTTGATACTGAATCAACATCCAAAATGATTGCTGTAAGAATGGCTTGCATGGGTGTTGGTACTGGTATCTTTCAAGCTTCACACACAAATCTTGTTATGAGTAATGTGCCTTCATCGAGATTAGCAACCGGTGGTGCTTTACTAACAATGTCGAGAAGTATCGGTGTGGCAACAAGTGTTGCTATAATGAGTGCTGTCTTATCTGCTCGTGAAAATTTCCATTCCTTGTCTGGAATAGGTGAGGACACGGCATTTGTGATGGCGTTTCAGGATGTTTATCTAATATCTGGAATCATAGGCTCATTATCTATTCTGGTTTCTATTTTATGTTGGCCTCGCTTTAGAAAAGTGACGGATTGACATTAATCAGCATATTTTGTGATGATTCTTTATAATTCCATTCATGGGTTAATTATATATGTTCTGTCCAGATTGTAACGAAGAACTAAAAGATACCGCCAGATTATGTGATTACTGTGGCGCTACTATGCCGGAGAGTGACTGGGACGATTTTGACCTTCTGGTAGCCCTGAAAACAGGGATAGGTGTCTTAGTAATTGTACTAATCTTGATGTTGGGTTGGGACAGAATATTCAAGTATTTCTTTCAGGCGAATTGAATCATTTGCATATATGTTTCAACTGAATTATCCTTCATTTCAGAAGTGGTGAATCGTTTTGTGATAAAATACAATGCAAGACATATCAGGTTTCGGTCACAGTACAAAGGGAGATATATGCCAAACAATAAACCGGAGAAGAAAGAAGAAACAACAGAGGAATGGGTCAAACGCATTAATAAGCAAAGCGGTAAACGTAACGGGTTAAAACGAAAAATAGGCCATCATCATCGTTGATGAATTGCGTTCTTAGTGGCTAAGCAAGTATATATTGAAATTCAATAAGCCAATTCCCAATCGCGTTAAAAGACTCGCTAAAGTAGCCGCATGGGTAGCAATTGCACTTTCCATGTTTCCGATTGTTGTACTCATTGGTGGTATTGTATGGGCAGTAGTTGTGTTCCTATGAGAGTCCATAGGCTAATAAGTAAAATGTAACATTCCGACCAAATTTCCACTATAAGGTTTTATTGTGCGGTATATCCGCCGTCTACCACTAAAGGTGTCCCTGTAACGAATGAAGATTCATCAGAAGCCAAGAACAGTGCAGCTGAAGCTATCTCTTCGGGTCTTCCAAGTCGCCCCATTGGATGTAATCCTTCTAATTGACTAAGCCGGACAGGATTTTCAGTTAAAGACTTGGTCATATTGGTGTAAATATATCCAGGGCAAATACAATTAACTCTAATATTCTTTTTTGCACATTGAACAGCTAGGTTTCTTGTAAATTGCAGGACAGCACCTTTAGATGCTGCATACGGATTAAATCCAGGTTCGTAACTCGTGCTACCTTGGTCGTAGCCCACCAGTGCTATGATAGATGCAAGGTTTATTATAGAGCCACCCCCAGATCGTTCCATCTCTGGTACTGCAAACCAGGAAGGTAGATATGTGCCTTTCAAATTAACGTCTATCACTTTATCCCAACGATCTTCGTGAGTTGAGCCATCCATAGGAGGAACACCTCCTATACCAGCACTATTTACCAGAATATCGAGTCTTCCGTGAAGTTCAATCACTGTTCTGATCATTAGTTCTGCTTCTTTAAAAACAGTTACGTCGCCTACAATGGAATCTGCCTCGAGATTGAGTGAACGTATGGATTCTATGGTTTCCATAATTCCGGATTCATGTAAGTCAGAGACAATTACCTTGGCCCCTTCCTTACTGAACAATTCTGCTGTAGATCTTCCTATGCCGTTTCCTCCACCAGTTATAAGTGCAACCTTGTCTTTTAAACGCATAATATTGCTCCTTACTTCATTACAATAATTATATCATTGTAAGTAAGCGATTAGATGGTAGGATGTACACGTGAAAAATTTAAAAGACGGTGTGTTTTTCGGGGCATAAATGAATGTCGTGTCTTGAATTTTATATTCAACTACCGGCAATGTTATTTCTAGTATTGGTATTACAGCTGTTTTCAGCGTAGTCTTTATCGAAACATTACTCATGCTGGGCATAGACCGTCCCTAATCTTAGACAAGAAAAGAGTTTTATTAACTATGAGAGACAATGACCCACAGGATTCTATAAATAGCCACTGGATAGGAGGATTCTTGAAGTGGGTATTTTTTGTATTCTTGGCATTATTGGCTATATGGATAGTATCATCATTCATAAACAGCCTGAATAATTAAGTGGTTTGTTTGTTGCAAATTAAAATTTTCCCCAGATAGTAGATGATAATATACATATATGAAGTTTCTCATTGGCGGTGTGTTAGCGACCATTATTGCTTTAACGGTTTGGGGTTTATTCTTAATTAGCTCACTCTATAAAGAGGCATTGGAAAAGTTACTGACTTAACTCTTTTGTAGTAATATCTATCCATGAGAAAAAATCTTCGTCGCTTTGCCTGGGTAATACTTACGGCTGTGTTTTGGGGTGTGTATAAAGGGACTGATGACGACATTGTCATTGGTTTAACTGCATTAGGGGCTGCCAGTGCAGTTATTTTTTTAGCTTTGCGTATGCTGAAAACAAATGATTGAGATGGTTGCCCTTTTGTAGCAAATTTGCCAAATGTTTCTAGCTTGGCTCTTCAAGAGACAAATAGGAGTACAGCATGGAATGGATATTCTTAATATTCGTGTACTTTTGCAAATCGAATAATCTATCTCTTCTTGTGGAGTAGATCGAATCTATGAATTCATTTACGCTTTCTTTCATACCTGCAAAACCCATGGATTCAGCTATCTCAGGGTCCAGATTTTGCTCTGGATGGGTTTCTTTTATTATATTTCCATCCTGAACCTGAAATTCAAGTAAACCCTTTAACAAATCACATTTTATAGTTCCATTAGTCAAGATTAATTCACAATTTAAATTCGGGCTTGGATAATCTCGTAAATTGAATTGCCATTCACCTAGGCAACCATTCTGGTATCCAACTTTAATAGACCCTATGTTGGGAGTTTCTTTGTCCAAAGAAGTGTATATCGCGGACTTAACCACGGAGGAATTGAACATATCAAATAATGAGATATACCAAGTAGAGAGGCCTATTACATTTTCCATGATGGCATATTTGCTGGTTTGAGATGTTGATCCCCAGTTAACTCCTAATGCTATTTTAGATGTAATTAATTCCCCGAGGTTGTTGTTTTGCAGAATCTCCTTGCAACGCTCGATTATTGGTAAATAGTTGAGTTCTACGTCAACATGAAACGACTTGCCTAACGAAGATATTAGATTCTCTAGCAAGAAAAATCGTTCACCAAGAAATAATGGCGGTTCAACGAAAACGTGTTTACCGGCCCGGACTGCATCAATAGTTGCGGTGCCAGTGACGTCTTTTGGTAGACCAATTAATACGGCGTCTATGTCAGTTTTACCAAGCAAATCTTTATAATCTGCGTATAACTTAACCTCATTACTAATCAGATTCTTGGCCGAGTCCAAGGTTTCGGTGGTTCTGGCCGAAACGGCAACGATATCCACGTCCTCTCTTTTAAGTAAAATTGGTAGGTAAACGCTTTTTGCCCAATTGCCCAAACCTACCAATCCTATTCTTAATTTTTTGTCGTATGTATAAGGCATCTAAACTTCTGACCTATGGCTTGCAAAGGGGTTATTATCTTGTTTCTACATATACCTTACTGTACCATATTAGGCACGATAGTAGGTCTAATAGGTATTATTATCATCGGGCTGTGCTTACGTTTTAGGAGGGAGGGTTGGCAATTGAAATATTATAGAATTGCATATGGCAATGGATGCTATGGGCTGTCGGTGGAGTTGTCTGATGGTGTTTTAAGTAGTTTAGATAGTTTGAATGATGAGGTTAATGATTTTAGAAAATTGTGCAATGCTAGTTATATCACAGGTGTTTCAATTGATGATATTGCTAGGAATATATTTTCAGGAGGAACCCCTGAGAGATTTGATCTTCAGGAGTTGATTAAAAATTCTCAAAATGGGCAAAACCCTCATTTGGCTACAGCTGTTGATCCGGATGAAATGTGGGCCGGAGGAATGGGGAACTTGCCTGTCGCTGATGACGCTGTTCCTGCTTTGCCTGAGCCGAGTAAAGTAGCTTATGAAGGCGATAGAGGGGTAGTAGTTTATAAAGGTAATTCCAGTAGACTTGCTGAACCTTTTGGTGAAATAGGTATTAGATCAGATGTCCCAAAAACAATTTCTGAAGGTGAGTTGGTAGTAGTAATTTATAAAGGTGAAATTGTTGGGTATTCAACTGGAAATGAAGTTGCAGGTGGTTTAGCAGGTATGACCTTGTGGTATCTAAGCGCGAGCAAAGTTTTTAAAGGTTGTGCTTCTTTAGCTCCATGCATTGTGACCCCTGAAAGCCTACCAGATCCTACAAGCTTGAAAATGAATCTTACACTTACAAGAAATGGTGAGGTTATTGGATCTACTAGCAATATAACCGAGCATAGAAGACCTCCAGAAAAATTAGTTTCAGCTGTTGTGGATCATGATGTCCCAGCTGAGCTAAGTATTTTATATACAGGAGGCTGTGTTAAAAGCCCCCCCATGGAAGTGGGGGATGTTGTTAGAATTGATCTAGAGGGTGTGGGTTTCGTTGAAAATACAGTAATTCAGGTATGATGAAACGGTCTTACTTAGTAGCATTCTTGTTGATTGTAGTTGTATTACTTTCAGTGTCGACAACACTCTACACCAACCAACCGAAACCCAAGTTTGAAGTAGGAGATATAGTATATCCCACACTTTTGGTTTCTGAAGGGAATCTTGCTGATTGTATTACAGGGAAATTCCTGCCGAGTGATGCGATCACAGCTAGAGTTGATGGAGTGGAAATTACGGACATTGCATTTTGCGACAGACACATAATGTATCGGTATCTCTACAAGGTCAAGTTGTTCGCTTCTGGAACAACAGTTTACGCATATGAAAAGTGGTTATATCCAAGCCGTAACGATGCTGAATCAGCCCTGCCTAGTTCAAATGTACCCGAGAAGGAATAACACCTTAACGTCGAAGCACTATAGTTCTTTCCTTACCAGTGCGTCTACGCTCTACCAATACCTCGGCGTACCATATTAGGCATGAAATAGACCCTACTTGTTTCTCCATCTATCTCGGTGTCGATGTACTAACTGATGTACCTGTATGCAAAACTGATGTACTTGATACCTTTATTCAGTAAAGCCGAGTAATTACTCGGTAAGGCATGGTAAAATTAGGGTGCTAATGATTAAACGATTAAGAATAAAAGTACTTGGAAGGAAATTCTTATTCCAACTTTATTGATATGGGGAATTCCGAATGAAAGCACAGGACATGAAGTATGCAAAGAAAGAAGCCGGTGAAAGCGCAGAGAACCCGTTACTGAGCTTCGGGCTGAACATCTTCATACCAGGGATCATACTGATGAGGTTTAGCGCCGAGGACAGGCTCGGACCGGTTTATGGCCTT
>VFHP01000011.1 GCA_009391535.1 SAR202 cluster bacterium
TATTGGTTCTCCAGAGATGCTACGACTCCAGTTTTCTTTTTGTTCCATACACTGGCTCCCATACCAGCTATGTAACCTCCTGGATGAGGAGTGTCTTTAGCCCGATCTTCGGTAGTCATTATTACCGCCTGTATTCCATCTACTGGCATGTCATTATCGAAAACGCACATTGGATAGGCTATGAGTCGCGAGTTGATATAGTCATCATACGTTATTTGGCGACCCTTCCAAACTGCGTATTCATTCATTTGGGCATTTTTATGGGCATTAATAACATATGCAGCCAACTCTTCACGTTTGGCTCCATATTTTTCCAAATATCTTTGGTAAGTGATAGCTTGTCCCGATCCTCCAACACCATGCCCATATACAGTCGAGAAAGCGGAGGACCCTCCGGCTGTTCTGCCGCTTACTTGTCTGTATCTGACTCCAGCAGGGTGATGACCGGTTCTTATACAAATTGCGTAGTTACAGACTCCTGATGCCAAAGCTGCTGCAGCTATATGTATCATACTCACTGATCCGGCGGCAGGCAGATCGGTTTGTATCCACCATTTGACATTATCGAAAGGTATAGCTGACATTATATGATTGGCATCCAGCCAGACTGCAGGATCTCCCTTAACACTTGGCCCCCAGTTGGGGTCTGCCCATGAGGCTACTCCGTCAATGTCAGACGGTTTCAATCCGGCATCTGCTATAGCATTGAGAGCTGCTTCGTTTGCCCTCGCAGATTTACTTCCGCCGTAGTAGCGCCTGCACATGGTACTACCTGCTCCTATGAATACTGGGCGTTTCCCTTTTGGCCATTCAATCGGCATAACGTCCTCCTATTTATATTTATATCGGTTTATTTCACAAGTGGGCTAGCTGCTTCTTGGTTGAAACTGAGGTATCCAGACATCGTCGTTAACTTGTTCAAACACGACTTCAAGAGGAAGACCCATAGTAAGACCTTCTCCAAGTTCTCCGTATTCAAAATTTAGGATGTTAGACATAAGTAATAACCCAGTTTGTTCTTCAAGTTCTACTATACACACCGCATAAGGAACTTTTTCCTCAAAGCCGGATACAGATGTGTCATAGCAAATATAGTGTGTATAAAGAGTTGCTCTTCCGCTAACCTCTTCCCACGCCAATTCGTGGTCTCTGTTCTTGCAATTTATGCAGATGTAGTTAGGTGGATGATTGTAGTATCCGCATCCTTGACAACGCTGCAACACCAGTTTTCCCTCTTTTGCTCCATCCCAATACGGTTGAGTTAATGGTGATGCTACGGGAACGATATTATATGGGCCCATAGTTTCGTGGGTTAAGTTATCTAAACTACGAACCAAGGGTGCGGCAGCACCACCCAATACGTTTGAGTGAGTTCCCAACGGTCCTGCGGTTGCGTCAGAATGAGTGTCTAATGGTCCAACTGGTGGCTCAGAGCCCTGACTAGTCATAGAGTCCCCCTTTCAGTGTTTGTGATCTGAATCCGAGATTCCTTGTATGAGGCCAAAACGGGTGTAGTGGCGTCTTGATTATCCTAGTGATATATAGTGACTGTGTCAACCTCGTTTTGGTGTCAGTCAGCTTTATCTGATGCTGGATATATGGTTATTTTTCTTTGGTCTCCCATGCCAGTGCTTTCGGTTTCAACTTTGTTGTTTTCGGATAGTTCCATGTGGATGACACGGCGCTCGTTGGGTGTCATGGGTTCTAAAGTGATAGATTGTCCGACATCCACAACCCTTTCTGCTACTCTCTTAGCCAAGGTTCTCAGAGAGGAATAACGCCGTTCTTTATATCCCTCAATATCCAATATTACTCTTCCTTCAGTTTTTCTGTTTACGATCAAATTTACTATAAATTGCAAAGCTTTTAGGCTTTCCCCTCTTCTCCCAATCAACAAGCCAGAGTCTTCACCTTCTATATCGAATTCAACAGTATCAGACTGAGGATCATTATTCTTAGATACAGCAGACGATGCACTGACCTTCATGTTCCTCATAACATTGTCCAATACTAGTTTAGACACAGGTAATAGTTCCGTAGGCATATTCAGCATAAGTACCCTAATTCGTGCGGGTTCGGCTCCGAATCCCAAGATACCGCCTTTGCCTTCACTTATTACGTCTATTTCTACCTGGTCTCGGTTTGCGCCGAGTTGCTCTAGGGCGATTTCTATCGCTTCGTCTACGGACTTCCCCGTCACTTCCATCGTTTCCATTTTGCTCCATTTCTTCAACCGATTGTTCGGATGATGCTTCCTGTACTACTGGCTCTTGTTTTGGTGCAGGTAATAGATTACCCCAACCGGTTATAAAATATTGTATACCCATTTGAATGAAGTTGGATGCCACCCAGTAAAGTGCTAATCCACTTGGCAACTGGAATGAGAAAAAAGTTAGCATGAGAGGCATCATCCACAACATCATTGTGTTGGTTTGTGCTTGCCTTGGATCTGCCGAAGGAACCATCGACATTTTCTGAACAGCCCACATAGATAGGCCTACTAATGCTGGTAGTAGAAAATCCTTTTGCTCGGCAGGCCCTTGCGCTAGGTTTAGCCAAAGAAAGCCACTATTTAGTGGAACAGCTTCGTTGACGAGTGGTAGCCATGAATAAAGTTTCTCTGAAAGTCCTATTAGTCTCTCTGGTTGGCTAGGTAAAGTTTGAATAATAGCTTGATATAAACCTATCCATATAGGCATCTGAACCAACATGGGGCCTAAACATCCGAATGGATTCATCCCATGTTCTCGGTAAAGCTTCATGGTTTCTTGGGATAGTTTAGAACGGTCATTCTTGTATCGCTCTTGCAGAGCTTTAACTTTAGGCTGCAAGATGGACATATTTCTGGTAAGTCTTATTTGTTTGAGAGTAAGAGGTAATGTAATTACTCTGATTACAACTGTAAATAAAAGTATGCTCAGGCCAAAATTGTCAAAGAAAATCGCGTAAAGAAATACTAGGCTGTTGACCATGGGGCCTTGTATAAGTTGTTCCCACATTAAACCTAGAAAATCAAGCATTACACTCCAAAATCATGTCGACGTTATTAACCACTTTCACAAGTCCTATTTTCCTTGGAGTCGTAACACCAAAGGTCTCTCCAAAGGGTGCCTTCTAAATTGACAGCTCTAACAGTATGGTTCATGGCACTGATGTAGATTACTGAATCAGCGCCTGTAGACTTAATAGGTGCTCTTACTGGGTCTTTTATTGAGAATGATCGCAGTTCACTTCCTGTATCTTTATCTAGTAAAAAAACATCTCCATTATGGTTTGCTACAACAAGGCCAGAGGGAATTAAGACCGGATCGGAAACTATTGGAGCTTTTGTGTCAAAAGGGTTAGTCCAACTGGATGATCCATTGTATTTGTTGATAGCGTATATGTTTCCATCCAGAGAAGCTGCGTAAATATTTGATTCGTCTGAAGTTGCTTTAGCCCAGAACCAGTTATCTCCTCTAAATGGCGAAGACCATTGTTCAGTCCCTTTAGTGGCGTCTATAGCATAGAAATGCTTATCGAATGATCCTATATATATAGTTCCATCTACCACTAATGGAGTTGCGGCTATGGCACCTTTCGTTGGGAATTTCCAGAGTTCCTTGCCGTCTAGAGTTAATGCATATAGGTTTCTATCCAAAGATGAAACATAGATTATGTCTTGTTCTACAACAGGGGTGGACCAAATCTTATTACCAGTTTGGAAATCCCATTCCTGAACACCGTCTTCAATAGCCAATGAATATAATGTTCCATTTGACGTGCCAAATATCACACTGTTATCAGTTAATACCGGAGATCCTACTATGTGTCCGTCTGATTTGAAACTCCAAATTTTTTGTCTGGTTTCTATATTTATGGCATATAGACTCCCAGAACTTTCACCATAGCTTCCAATATAAATTAAATTATCTTTAACAACTGGAGATCCATATAGACCCTTAAAATCCTCTTCTTCTGTATTAGGGTATTGCCATAGAACTTGACCGGTATTTTTGTCAAATGCAGCAAGCCTTGCTTCTTGGGTGCCTATGTATACCGTGTCGTCTACAGTTACCGCTCCAGACCACCCGGATTTCGCCGAGAAGTTGTTAGCCTCGCACCCGGATAGCATAACAATCAACATTGTTACTAGAAGAAGGAATTTGATTGGGCTGTTTAATTTTATTGTTTTCAATTTTGTATTAATTACTTTGTATGTATGTCTAATATGTATGTTACCTAGGGAACTGGGTCATACCCGTTTTTACCTATTGGGTTACATCTGATTAATCTGTTCAATGTCAAAGACAAACCTTTTAAGACACCATGTTTTTGTATGGCTTCGTAAGAATAGTCAGCGCATGTTGGGTAATATCTGCATGAAGTAGGTAGGAATGGGGAAATAGATTTTTTATACAGTTTGATTAAGATCAGAGATAATTTTTTCAAAATACTATGTTTTCTCCTGACGATCTATGGTCAGCAGGTTTGCTTTACTTAGAATAGATTGTACTGCATCGCGGAGTTCTTGATAACTTACGACAGCTGCTTTTTGGCGGGCCACGAAAATCATATCCCATCCGTCCTTAACTAAAGTGTGTCTGACTGACTCTCTAAGTCGTCTCTTTACAGTATTGCGAACAACAGTATTGCCGGTACGTCTGGCCACAGTGAAACCGAACCTGCTTTCGTGACTGTTATCCACGTGCAGTGCTTTCAGTACGAGTAGACCGTTTACCCAAGACCGACCATTAGTGTAAACATGAGAGAAATCTAGGGGCTTTCTGATACGCAGCTCTTTTTTCATTGAGCCATAACCAAAGAATCTCGGAGAAGTGTGGGGATTAACCCTACTAAACCGTTAGTTTCTCCCTACCTTTAAATCGCCTACTTCTTAGTACTCTGCGGCCGCCACGAGTCATCATTCTCGAGAAAAACCCGTGAACTCTTTTCCTTCTTCTTACTTTAGGTTGATAAGTTCTTTTAGACATGATTAATATTATTCCAGCTAGGATTATAATTCTTATTTGGTTAAGGTGTCAATTTAAAGTTCAATACAAATTTTCTCTTTGACCAGTGTGGCTCTGGGCATTACAATGTAAGTGCGTAAAGACTATGAAGATGCCCGATAGTGTAGCGGTAGCACGTCAGCCTTTGGAGCTGAAATCCCTGGTTCGAATCCAGGTCGGGCAGCGTTAATCCTACATAGGGACGTTATTGTCATAAAATAGAGGTACATATATATGAAGATTGGTCTAATATCCGACACCCATATACCAGGAGGAGCTACGGAAGTACCAGAGATTGTTAAAGATGTATTTCATGACGTTGATTTAATACTTCATGCGGGAAATGTTTACACTATTTCTGTTTTAGATTGGCTAGAATCTATAGCTCCTGTAAAAGTTGCAGGGGCCTTAGATAGAGATAAGATGTGTCATGGAGATCCTAGAGTCGAAGAAAAGCAAATTGTCGAAGTAGAAGGTAGTGTCATAGGTGTAATTCATGATTTGATGGTGCCTGGATTTGGAGGTTGGATTTATCCAGGTTCTCTTTCTAATGTATATGACCATAAAAATAGGGGGCCTCTAGTACCGGATCAAATGTTTGGTAAGAAGGTAGATGTAATAGTTTTTGGCCATACGTGTACTGTTTTAGTAGAGGAATATGGAGACACTTTGCTCATTAATCCAGGCAGTCCTACTTTACGTGATCAACTTAGGAAAATAGGTACGGTCGTAACTCTAGAGATATCTGAAGGAAAACGTGAAGCAAAGATAATAGATTTGGCTAATTTAATCTAGCTATATTTGGACCACAGATGTGCTGATCACGTCTGGAAGATCGTTTATCTCCGTAAGTGCTTCTTGAGGCATAGGATCGTCTAGCCCGACGATCATAGTTGCTCGCCCTCTTGGTTCGAGCCTCCCCACTTCCATAAATGCTATATTTATATCGTGTTTGCCAGTTATGGTTCCGAGAGATCCTATCATTCCTGGTCGGTCATGATGGTCAGTAAAGAGCATGTATCCACTAGTTGCTACTAAATCTATCCAGTAGTCATTTACCCTAACTATATGGGTTTCGTCTCTTATATGAGAAGTTGAAACTATTGTTTTCCCCTCGGATGACTCCACTTCTACGGTTATCAAGCTACTGTATTGTTCGATCTGTGTTGCTTTCTGTTCTGTTATATTGAGGCCTCTTTGCGATGCTAACAGGTTAGCATTGACCAAGTTTACTCTTTCTTGGCTTATTTGGTCTAGAAATCCTACGAGACACGCCGCTTTGAGTATGTTAGTATCGTGATTCGCTATTTCCCCTTCGTACCTGATGTTTATTTTCTTGAGTTGACCTTTGGTCAACTGTGTGGCGATTTTGCCTGCGTATATTGCTGGGGAGATGTATGGACTCAAGGTCGCTTGTCCTTCTGGTAAAACCAGAGGAGCATTCAGAGTATATCTTGCAGATTTTCCACTCAAGACAGTTATGACTTGTTCTGCTACTTCTATAGCTACTTGTGCTTGTGCTTCTTCAGTTGAGGCACCAAGGTGGGGAGTAGTTATAATTTTCGGATTGTTGAGCAGCGGACTATCTACTGGGGGTTCTTTTGTGAATACATCTAGGGCAGCTCCAGCTACTTGACCTTTGTCTACTGCTTCAGCAAGGGCTTGTTCATCAATAAGTTCCCCTCTAGCTACATTCAAGATTCGAACCGTTGGTTTCATCATAGCAATTTGCTTTTCACCTATCAGTCCACGAGTTGATTCGGTGAGTGGTGTATGGAGGCATATGAAATCTGAGTCTTTATAAATATCATCTAGTGACTTTAGTTGGATACCAATTGAGGATGCGTATTCTTCGGGGACAAAAGGGTCGTATCCAGTCACTTGCATATCAAGTCCAATGGCTCTCCTTGCCACCTCAATACCTACTTTGCCTAGTCCTATTACACCTAGAACCCGGTTTCTTAACTCAATACCAGTGAAAGCACTTCTGGTCCATTCACCTTTATGTAAGGATTCGTTTGCTTGTGGTATATTTCTTGCCAAAGCCATCATCATTGCCACGGTGTGTTCAGCAGCAGCTATTGTATTACCAGTAGGGGCATTTACAACCGCAATTCCTTTGTGTGTTGCTGCCTGCAGATCTATATTGTCGACTCCCACACCAGCCCTGCCAATGACCTGAAGTTTAACACCAGCCTCTATTACATCTGAGGAAACTTTTGTTTCACTCCTCACTACCAAGGCGTCATAGTTTCCGATAATAGATAAGAGTTCTTCTGGAGGAAGTCCTGTTTTGACATCTACTTCTCCGTGATTGCGTAAAAGGCTAACTCCCTCTTCTCCTAGCTTGTCTGATACGAGTATCTTAGGCATCGTTTCTCCGTGTTAATTTTTGTTTAACCATTAAACCCAATTTTTGGCAACACGTCTTCCAAGGCAGATAGGACAATGGATATATCCTCTTCATATACATGGCCTAAATGACCTATCCTGAATATTTTCCCTGTCAAACTACCTTGTCCTCCACCTAATACGACATCGTGATCACTTTGCATTCGTTTTGCCAAATCTCCACCGTTCACACCTTCTGGTACTTTAATGGCTGTAACGGTATTTGATGCATGTGTCTCATCTGCAAAAAGTTCCAGCCCCAAATTTTTTATACCTGCTCTTGTCTTATTGGCTAAATCGATGTGTCTTTGAAAAACGTTTTCCATTCCTTCTTTAAACATCCCTTGAAGTGCCACGTCTAAAGCGTAGAAGATAGACACAGCAGGAGTCCAAGGGGTCTGTCCTCTTTCCAAGTAGCTTTTGGCCCTTCCAAAATCCCAGTAAAAACGAGGCATTGTGGCTTCTTTGGAAGCTTCCCAGGCTCTTTCACTGACACTTACAAATGCCAACCCCGGCGGTATCATATATCCTTTTTGAGATCCGCTCATCACGACATCGCATCCCCATTCGTCAGTGTAAAATGGTAGCGAGGACAGGCTACTTATAGCGTCCACCAATAACAATTTGTCAGCGTCTTTAACGACTTTGCTGATTGCCGCCATATCGTTGGTGACACCAGTTGAGGTCTCATTATGAGTAACAATTACGGCTTTTATGTTTGGGTTGTCATCTAGAACCTTTTTTACGTCATTTGGGTCGGCCGCGGTGCCCCATGTGGTAGTGAATTTTATTACATTTGCCCCATAGGTTTCTGCTATTTGTCCAAGGCGGTCACCAAATACCCCTATAGATACTGAAAGAACTGTATCTCCTGGCGATAAGGTGTTCACAACTGCAGCTTCCATAGCTCCAGTACCAGACGCTGTCAGTATGAATACATCATTCGATGTTTGAAAAATACTTTTCAGGCCTTCAGTTGTTCGCTTGATCATGTCCTGAAATTCTGGACCTCTATGATTAATCATATCCTGCCCCATAGCCTCTAGGACATAATCAGGACAAGGTGTTGGTCCGGGTATTCTTAAATTCTTTGGTATTTTGAAACTCATTTCAATCCTCCCGCCGGCATGAAATATAAATTATAAAATTGAAAACATTGTGAAGTTTAGCACCTTATTTTGAATGTACAATGGGTTTATAGGTTAAATTTTGGTTAAATATATTACTTGTAGATTAGATACCTTTTATTAACCCTCAACTATTTTAAGAAAACGGCGTCTTCCAACCCTAATTATATCATTCGGATGAACCATATTTGTCTCGGAATTACTCGATACTCCGTTGATAGATACAGCGTTTTGCGATATTAGTCGTTTGGCCTCAGATTTGCTATTCGCCAAGTTTTCTGAGGTTATTAGATCAACAAAGTTTATGGTTAAAGATTTATTGGAGTCTTCAGCATTAGTTGAGAATTGCATAAATAATGTCTTTATGTCTTCGGGTTCATTTCCTTGTTGAACCGTTCGAACAAATGTTAATTCTGACTCTCTTGCAGAAGATTCATCATGGAATTGAGAAACTATGTCTCTCGCCAGCATCTTTTTAATATCCATTGGATTAACGGATTCTGCTTGTATTTCTTTGTTTATTTGGGTTAAGTCCTGCTTACTGGTGCTTGTAGTCAATTCAAGGTAGCTCATTATTAGGTGATCCGGTATAGACATGATTTTGCCGTACATATCACTTGCTGGTTCATCCACTCCTATGTAGTTGTTCAGGCTTTTACTCATTTTCTGCGAACCATCTGTTCCAACCAATAGCGGCATTATGAAACATTGCTGTTGTCGTTGTCCGAGCATGCCTTGTAGATCCCTACCCACTAAGAGGTTAAATCTCTGATCGGATCCGCCAAATTCCACATCGGAGTTGATAGCCACCGAATCATAGGCCTGTAATAGGGGATAAAGTAATTCGGTTATTGCTATAGGCTGTTGTGCGTTGTATCTGTTAGCGAAATCATCTCTGGCTAGAAACTGTGCTACGGTAAATCTTCGTGTTAAATCGAAAACATTATCTAGGGTAAACTTACCGAACCACTCGCTTTGCCATACAGTTTCAGTTTTGCTCTTATCTACTACCTTAAAGAATTGTTTTAGGTAAGTTTGGGCGTTTTCCCTGACTTCTTCGGCAGAAAGCATTTGTCTCGTAGCAGACTGTCCGCTAGGGTCTCCTATTTGGGCAGTCCAGTCACCCACTATTAACACCACTTGATGGCCGATCTCTTGAAGTTCTCTCAATTTTCTAAGTCCCACAGCGTGGCCTAGGTGTATATCAGGTCTGCTTGGGTCAAATCCCATTTTCAGGCGTAGCGGTTTACCTTCTTCAAGGAGACGGACGAATTCGCTTTCCACAATTATATCCGTAACTCCTCTATGGAGTATATTGTCGAGTTGTATGGGATTTATTGAAGGCATTATCTGTTCACATCAAATCTAATTCTTCTGAGTATACAACTTTAGAATATCCAAAGTATATTCAACATCTATTTTCATCTGTTCTATAAGT
>VFHP01000012.1 GCA_009391535.1 SAR202 cluster bacterium
GCATAATAAAAGATGTTCCAAATGATTACCATGATTTAGAAGGTCGTACGGTCGTTGAGTCCGTTTCGGATGACAACGGGAAGTCGATCGTTAGAAGAGGTAAAAAAATTACTGCCGCGGCAACTAAGAAGATAGCGGCCTTAAAACCTCGTTCCATAAGTATACTTCCTTTCGCATCTTCACTAGACGAAGATATAGTATATCTCTCAGCTGATGAAGAAGAAAAATTCCCGATCGCTCAAGCACACTCACCTTTAGACGAAAAAAACCAATTCACAACAGACAGAGTCGAAATAAGGAGAGGCGAAATCTTTTCACTTGACACTCCAACTAATGTATCCTACATGGATATATCCCCAATACAAATTGTTAGTGTCTCGGCTGGTTTGATACCTTTCCTTGAACATGACGATGCCAACAGGGCATTGATGGGGTCCAACATGCAAAGGCAAGCAGTGCCGCTCTTAAGAACCGAATCACCGTTAGTGGGTACCGGAATGGAGAAGAGGGTAGCGATGGACAGTGGTCAAGTTGTGATATCACGACAGGATGGTGTTGTCAGTAGTGTTTCTGGAGAACAAATAATTGTTAAAGACCATAATGGAAAATCCCATAAATACCCTTTGATTAAGTTCCTCAGGAGTAACCAGGGTACATGTATAAGCCAAAGATCCATTGTAGCAAAGGGTGATCCAGTCCAGAAAGGACAACCACTTGCAGACAGCTCTTCTACTGAAAATGGCGAATTGGCTCTGGGTCAAAACGTACTGGTTGCCTTCATGAGTTGGGGTGGATACAACTTCGAAGACGCCATAATATTGAATGAAAACCTCCTCAGAAAAGATAAATTCACATCCATACATATAGAGAAATATGAGGTGGAGGCAAGGGACACGAAACTTGGGGCCGAAGAGATAACTAGAGATATATCTAATGTGGGAGAAGATGGTCTTAGGAATTTAGATGAATTCGGTGTTATATATCCCGGGGCAGAAGTAGGACCTGGGGATATTCTAGTGGGCAAAATTACCCCAAAGGGTGAAACTGAGTTGACCGCCGAAGAAAAATTGTTGAGAGCTATTTTCGGAGAGAAAGCCAGAGATGTTAAAGATACCTCTTTGAGGGTACCTCATGGGGAAAGAGGTAAGATAATAGAGGTAAAAGTTCTTTCCCGAGAAGAAAAAGATGAACTACCTCCTGGAGTGAACACCCTTGTACGAGTCTGGATAGCTCAAGCACGGAAAATTACTGAAGGAGACAAAATGGCGGGTCGGCATGGCAACAAAGGTGTAGTAGCCAGAGTACTGCCTGCAGCCGACATGCCGTATCTCGAAGATGGAACTCCTGTAGACATTATACTTAACCCGATTGGCGTACCTTCCAGAATGAATTTGGGACAATTACTGGAAACTCATCTGGGACTGGCTGCACATGGGATGGGATTGAAGGTAGTTACACCAGTTTTTGACGGAGCAGATGACACATCTATAGAAGATGCTTTGGCCAAGGATTGGATGATTAAAAAATCTGGTGCAATATCTCAAGATAATGAAGATAAACTTCCTACTCCTGACATGAACATAGTTAAGGAATGGTTAGACACGAAGGGTTTCGACGGCAAACAGATTCTGGATGAAGACAATAGAGGAATGGCTCGAAATGCCTGCCTTAAGATATGGTTGGATGAAGAATCTGATATATCAACAAGTAACTTATCGGATGAACAAATTTATGAGACAGCCATAAACATAAGTAAGAACTCGGCGTTGTCTGCTCCAATATTAGGAAAGAGTGTTTTGTACGATGGGCGAACCGGTGATAAATTTGATCAGTCAGTAACCGTAGGGTACATATACATGATGAAACTAATACACTTAGTTGAAGACAAAATTCACGCTAGATCCACTGGCCCTTACTCACTTATAACCCAACAACCACTTGGGGGTAAGGCCCAGTTTGGTGGCCAACGGTTCGGAGAAATGGAAGTCTGGGCTCTTGAATCATACAGTGCGGCGTACAATTTACAGGAAATGTTAACGATAAAATCCGATGATGTGGTTGGAAGAGTAAAAACATATGAGGCCATAGTTAAGGGCGAGGAAGTTGTTCAACCTGGAGTTCCTGAGTCTTTCCACGTCCTAGTAAAAGAACTTCAAAGTCTGGGACTGTCAGTTGAACTACTACAAGAAGACGAAGCTCAACCGATGCTAGAGGAAAGCAGCGATACAAATAACATAGACAGTGATGTAATAGAGGAATTTGAAGGCATGGTTGTAGAAGACATAGAAGCATCTACGGTTGCAAAGATAGAAGAAGAAATGCAAGATCCAGATGACGACATATTGTCCTCAATCATGAGTCAAATAGAGGAAATAGAAGATACGGAGGAACCTGAAAATGGTCAAGAGTAGAGCAGAATTCGACGCTATACGTCTTTCGATAGCTTCCCCCGAACAAATAAAGGGTTGGTCATTCGGAGAAGTAACCAAGCCAGAAACTATAAACTATCGCACACTTAGACCCGAAAAGGACGGTCTTTTTTGCGAACGAATATTCGGACCTACAAAAGACTGGGAATGCTTCTGTGGCAAATATAAAAAGATCAGATATAAGGGAGTTATATGTGACAGATGTGGAGTAGAGGTCACACGTTCGAAGGTTAGGCGTGAGAGAATGGGTCATATCCAACTTGCCGCGCCAGTAGCTCATGTTTGGTTCTCCAAAGGTATACCTAGTAGGCTCGGCCTTCTCCTAGACATGTCACCTCGAAACCTAGAGAGAGTTCTCTACTTTGCAAAATATGTCATAACGAGAATTAACGAAGAAAACAAATCACAGATTATAGATTCGCTTAATTCCTCTCTTCAACAATCTGAGGACTTAGAATCTGAGAGCCAAGAGAACCAAGAAAATCACGAGCCGGAGAGTAGTCCCTCTATAGAAAACAAAAAGGATTCTGTACAACAAAAAATCGATGAGATCGAATCTATACAAACATTGCAACTCCTAACGGAAGCCCAATACAGGGATCTCAGAGACAAGTATCATAATTTGTTCGATGCATCCATGGGAGCCGAAGGAATAATGGCAATACTGAAAGATTTTGACTTGGATGCCGTCCGTGCAACTCTCCAGGAAGAAATAATATCCACGTCAGGGCAAAGAAGGAAAAAAGCCATTAAAAGATTGAGGATAATTGAATCCTTGATAAAAAGTGGCAACAAGCCTGAAGGCATGATCCTGTCCATACTACCAGTCCTCCCACCTGACTTAAGACCTATGGTGCAACTAGATGGAGGTCGGTTCGCAACAAGTGATTTAAATGACCTATATCGAAGAGTTATAAACCGCAACAATAGGCTTAAGCGTCTATTGGAACTTGGTGCCCCTGAGATAATAATCAGAAATGAAAAACGAATGCTGCAAGAGGCAGTTGATGCCCTAATCGATAATGGCAGAGTAGGAAAGGCAATTTCCGGAACTCACAATCACAAACTCAAGTCCCTTGCGGATCTGCTTCGAGGAAAACAAGGGAGATTCCGGCAAAATCTCCTCGGCAAACGAGTCGACTACAGTGGAAGATCCGTCATTATAGTTGGTCCTGAATTGAATCTAAACCAATGTGGCCTCCCTAAACGAATGGCCTTGGAACTTTTTAAGCCCTTTGTAATGAATAGACTCATCCTAGATGGACATGTTCACAACATAAAGAGCGCCAAGAGAATGGTAGAAAGAGTAAGCCCAGAAGTGTGGGACATATTGGAAGAAGTTATAACTAAAAGACCAGTTCTCTTGAATCGAGCTCCAACTTTACACAGGTTGGGCATTCAAGCATTTGATCCAGTACTTGTAGAAGGTAACGCCATAAGACTTCATCCTCTTGTATGTACTGCATTTAATGCTGACTTTGACGGTGATCAAATGGCAGTACACGTCCCACTTTCAAAAGAAGCAGTCCAAGAAGCCAAGAAGTTGATGCTAAGCACCCAAAATATGCTGTCGCCAAGTTCTGGAGAACCAATCGTAGCCCCTACACTAGACATGGTATTTGGTTGTTATTACCTAACCACCGAAATACCCGACTCCTTAGGTGCAAACTTGAAATTCAGCAGTATAGAAGAAGCCAGATTAGCTTTCGAATCCAGAGCTATAGACCTTAGGGCACCAATATCAGTAAAACTAGGTAACGAAGCCGAAACTTCAGACAAATGGATAGTTACCACAATGGGCAGAATAATATTCAACGAGGTCTTGCCAGAAGGATTCGAATTTCAAAATACTGTAATGGACAAAAATATGCTAAAAGACCTAGCAGCAGAATGTTATCGAACCAAAGGAAACGATACTACTGCGCAAGTTTTAGATCGGATTAAGAACCTAGGCTTCCATTATGCTGAGAAATCCGGTACCACAATAGCAATTAACGATATAAAGGTTCCGTCGGAAAAAAGCGACTTGATAAACAGCGCAGATACCAAGATAGATGCACTAGAGGAACAATATCAAAAAGGGCTTATAACCGAAGATGAGCGATACAATACTGCAGTCAGAATATGGACAGATACTAGTGATAGGATGACTCAATACATCGAAGAACAGTTGCCAAATTACGGCGGAGTCTACCTTATGGCTGTATCAGGTGCCAAAGGTAATATAGCTCAAATAAAGCAAATGGCTGGCATGCGGGGACTCATGAGTAACCCAAGAGGTAAAATTATCGAACTACCTATCAAATCCAGTTTCCGAGAAGGACTGAGTGTCTTAGAATATTTCATCTCCACACATGGAGCCAGAAAAGGTTTGGCTGACACAGCCTTAAGGACTGCAGATAGTGGATACCTGACACGAAGACTAATAGATATATCACAAGAAGTCATAGTATTGGAAATGGATTGTGGAAGCACATTGGGCATAAAAATAGAATCTTCCCCTGATAAACCTATGGTTGCCTCTATGGCTACAAGAGTATTGGGTAGAACCACAGCTGCGCCAATACTCAACCCTGAGACTAACGAAACCATTGTGCAAACCAACAAAATCATAGGAGAGCATGAAGCCCAACAAATAGAATCCTTAGAAATAACTGATATATTCGTCAGATCTGCCCTAACATGCCAAGCACGTAACGGCATATGTAGCTTATGCTATGGAAGAAATCCCGCAACTGGCCAACAAGCCATCTTGGGCGAAGCGGTCGGCGTTATGGCGGCACAGAGCATTGGAGAGCCCGGTACTCAGTTAACAATGAGAACATTTCACACAGGGGGCATAGCAGGTGCAGATATTACAAGTGGTCTTCCAAGAGTAGAGGAACTTTTCGAAGCTAGGTCACCAAAGGGACAAGCTTTCTTAACAGAAATAGACGGATTTGTAGAAGTAATAGAAGGGTTAGAAGAGAGAAGAGTTAGAATAACAAACTCCCAAGAATACAAAGAGACTCACCGAATTCCGAAGGGTTACAGAGCTACAGTTAAAACTGGTGACTGGGTAGCACTGGGAACACCTTTAGTTGAACCCAAAGATGGTTCCAGTAAAGACAGTGTTGACTTGAGTGAACTAACCATCACTGCTAACAATGCAGGGCTGATCAACGCTACAAGTAAAACAATAACCCTGACTGGTGAGGAAAATGAAGAGAGGCTCTATATTATACCGCCAGCAGCATATATGCTCGTTCATGATGGTTCCGAAGTGTCGGCAGGTGATCCTCTTACAGCTGGGCCACTAAATCCACAAGACATACTGCGAATCAGAGGTAGAGAAGCTGTACAACAATATTTAATAGATGAAGTCCAAAATGTATACAGATCACAAGGTGTAGAAATCAACGACAAACACATAGAAGTCATAGTAAGACAAATGCTAAAAAAAGTGAGGATTGAAGAGACTGGAAACACAGAACTACTCCCAGGAGAACTAGTAGACAGAACGGTTTACGAGGATAAAAATCAAGACATAATATCGCAGAACGGGCATCCAGCCACTGCTTCTCCAGCACTGCTGGGCGTGACACGAGCTTCACTTAATACAGACAGTTTCCTAGCCGCTGCAAGCTTCCAAGAAACAGCAAGAGTTCTCACTGAAAATAGTTTAAGTGGGTCTGTAGACCAGCTTAACGGATTAAAGGAAAATGTCATAATAGGTCGTCTTATACCAGCCAACCTACATACATCCGAAGAAGGAAGAGCAAGGTTGGGGATATCCGATCAACCGTTTGATGACGACGGAACACAACTCACCCTAGAGTCTGAAGCTATACACCATGTTATTAATGACAACACAGACGACAAAATAGAGGAACTTTCATAGAAACACGGCTGCAGGTAGCTAATATCTGGGGCGGTTAGCTCAGTTGGTTAGAGTGTTGCCTTGACATGGCAGAGGTCAGTGGTTCGAGTCCACTACCGCCCACCACATATCTTAGAGATAATGTAATTGAAACTACTAGATTTACATACCCATATATACGAATACCCAGAAACCGAAATCAAACAAATACTCGATAGAGCCAATCGAGTTGGAGTCGCCGGGGCTATACTGGCCGGAACCACAGTTAAATCCAGTAATAAATGTGTGGCATTGGCTAATGCAGATGACCGTTTATTTGCAAGTGTTGGCATACATCCCATGGAGATCCCCTTAACGGACATAGAAAACCATATTCAAGCCATCAAAGAACTCGCTTTGACTCCCCAAGTAGTGGCTATAAGTGAAATAGGACTGGATAAAATGCTTGGAGCTCCTGACTTTAGAAAGCAGGAGGACATTTTTAGAGCACACATACAACTAGCCAAAACCACAAACTTGCCTATAATCTATCACTCCCGTGAATCCTACCCATATATATTGGATGTACTAGAAGACGAAGAAGCTTACAAAGTTGGTGGAGCTGCTCATTACTTTCAGGGAGACATATCAACAGCGTTTCGCTGCATTGAATTAGGCTTTCTTATTTCTATAGCAAAACCAGTGTTGCGCATCCCACAATTGCAAGAAGTTGTTAGTAAAATCCCTCTTGAGAATATATTAATAGAAACAGATTCTTTTCCACAACCATTCAAGAAAAACAGAAAAGCGTGGACTGAACCAAGACATCTGGTAGACATAGTAGCCAAAATAGCAGCCATTAAGGGCACAACTACCACCGAAGTCAGTATACAACTGCACTCTAATCTTATGAAACTGTTCAAGGATAAATCTGGAGCTATGGACAAAATATTGAATGCGCATTCCGTGAATTCTATTGAATTTGATTAGCACAAACTTAAACGTATATACTGTATAAAAATATCCAGGCAGCTACATTGAGAATCACAGTTAAATTATTCGCTACATATCGTGAAATAATGGGCACATCTGTGCTAGAGTTAGATATACCCGACGGGTCGAATACCCGCTCTTTGCTAGCTATCCTTAAGCAGAAAAATAAAAATGCACCAACCGACTACGCCATTGTTGCATTAAATTCGGAATACGTTGGTGAAAACGCTATTATTAAAGATGGAGATGAGGTGGCAATAATACCACCGGTCAGTGGAGGACAACATGATACACATAACCAGTGAACCCTTAAATCCTGAACATATTACCAATATAGTGAAAAAGAACAGTAACGGTGCAGTGCTAACTTTTCTAGGAACCACTAGGGGTTTTTCCGAAGGACGAAATGTTTTATACCTGGAATATGAAGCGTATCAACCAATGGCGCAAAATATGTTATTACAAATAAAGTCAGAGGTTAATGCCCAGTGGGATATAGAAGATATGGCTATAGCACATCGTATAGGACACTTAGACGTTGGGGATATCAGTCTTGTTGTAGCAATTGGTTCACCACATAGAAAAGAAGCTTTAGAAGCCTCAGAGTATGCCATAGACAGAATAAAGCAAATAGTACCGATATGGAAAAAAGAGGTGTTCGAGGGTGGGGAAGAGTGGCTGGGAGATGAGGATAAGAGAAAAGAATTCTTGAAGACTCTATCAGATTAGATCGACATCAAACTTTCAACCAAGTTACCATACCCATTTTGATCTATAAGTTCATCAAACTGTTTCCTCTTGATCGGATGCCCAAACACGGATTTTTTCTGTAGGGATTCAAGAACCATCGTGGTATTAATGGTGTCGCCTTCCACTTTAATTATAGGTACCTCTTCTTCTTGGGCTTCATATTCTACATACTGTATAGGATCGTGTCCGCCAGTTAGAACTAGACAACTCGTGTCCGTTTGTAATGCCGCCATTTGTATGTCTGGCCTATCACCCCTTACAATAACAGCTTTGTTTAGATGTCGTTCGAAATATAGAACCCCCCAATCCAAGACCATACCACCTATAAGATAATTGTCTACAAAATTATCCCCTTTTTCCTTCCAGCTAATTATTTCTCCATTCAGGTGTTCGGCTAATTCACTAACAGTAGTACCTAATAATTTCCGATCTTCCGGTATCAACGCTAACACCGATATACCTTCTGATTCTATCTTTGGAAGCATAACTCTTTTGGCTTCTCTTATTTTATATCTAGTAACCCCGTTAATAATCACACCACACAACCTATCTCCAAACAGGGACTTTGCATCAATAGCCGCTCCAATTATTTCTGATTCTTCGTATCCTAGAACAACCACAACTCTAGCATTCAGATTTTCAGCAATACGCTTCGAAGCTTTACCAACATCAGCCGTAAGTCCACTCAGACCCTCTACTATGGAAAACACTGATGAATCGATTTCATTCACAAGCTTGATTCCAGAATCCAGTTGGTCTACATGATCATCAATGTTGGATGAAATCATAATAGGCCAATCACCAGCATTAATAGAATCATTACTATTCGCATCCCGCAGAATATCCCTATCCTTATCATCCTTAACAGAGCCATCTCTTATTGAGATTGGCTTGATAAGCACGGCTTTTTGTTCTGATTGCGATAATCTAGTTGCAACACTTATAGCAACCGATGTCTTACCAGATCTAGGTTTGTCCGAGGCTATATATATACGAGGCATAATAAATTCACTGGCTGTCCAACAAAAAATTGACCTAAATTATATCATATACAATTATGTTTTTAAATTAATATTCAAATCCCACGCACGAAAAGTTTTTACGCATTTACCTTGTAGTAAACCTGCAATTGAAACTATAATAAACTCCAGTTTCAAGGAATACATCAATGGTAAATCAAAATATAAACAGATATTATTCTCAGGACATAGATATCAAATGGCAGAATCGCTGGTCTGAAGATAAAATCTATCTTGTAAGCGAACAAAACACTAAACCAAAGTGGTACGAACTCACTATGTATCCTTATCCTTCTGGAGATCTACACATTGGACACTGGTATGCTATGGCTCCGGCAGATGCCCACGCCCGATTCAGACGAATGCAAGGATACAACGTGCTTCACCCAATGGGATTTGATGCCTTTGGTCTCCCGGCTGAAAATGCTGCTATAAAAAGAGGAATACACCCTTACAAATGGACTATGAATAACATAGAAAATATGCGGGGTCAACTAAAATCAATGGGCACCATATATGATTGGGAAAGAGAAATTATATGTGCATTGCCTGAATATTATAAATGGAGCCAGTGGTTATTCCTAAAACTCTATCATGCAGGACTAGCATATCGAGGTAGCGCACCAGCAAACTGGTGTCCATCATGCCAAACTGTCTTGGCTAATGAACAGGTAAAAGAAGGCCGATGCGAACGATGTGATGCTGCTGTAATAAGAAAGGATTTGGAACAGTGGTTCTTCCAAATAACCAAATATGCGGATGAATTGATGGATTTTTCTGGTCTAATTGATTGGCCGGAAAAAATTAAGACTATGCAAACTAATTGGATAGGACGTAGTGAAGGAGTGGAAATAGAATTTGATATATCTGGGGCACAGTTAGAAGAAAGTACAATTAAGACATTTACAACCCGAATAGATACCATATTCGGAGTAACATTTATAGTGATGGCTCCCGAACACCCTTTGGTAGCAAACCTGGTTACTGAAAAACATCGAAGAGAGGTTGAGGATTACATAGATCAGGCCAGAAGACAAACAGAAGTAGAAAGGCTATCAACGGAACATGAGAAAACAGGTGTATTTATAGGAGCATATGCCACAAACAAACTAAACAATCAAAATGTACCTATCTTCATAGCAGACTATGCTTTGCTTAGTTATGGCACAGGTATAGTAATGGGAGTACCCGCGCATGATCAACGAGACTTCGATTTTGCAAAAAAGTATAACCTTCCTATCAAATTAGTTGTTAGCCCAGAAGGAAATCCAGAACAAGAACCACAAAAAGCTTATACCGATGAAGGCATTTTGGTAAATTCCGACCAGTTTAATGGAACTTCGTCTAAAGAAGCGAAGGTTAATATATCTAACTACGTAGAATCTCAAGGCTTCGGCAAGAAAACACACTCCTACAGAATCCGTGACTGGCTGATTTCCAGGCAAAGATATTGGGGTACACCAATCCCAGTAGTATATTGTGACGATTGTGGTATAGTCCCAGTTCCTGAAGACGATCTACCAGTCCTACTACCGGAAGATGCCCAATTCAGACCCACTGGAGAATCCCCATTGAAGTACCATACAGGATTCTTACTGACGAAATGCCCTAAATGTAAACACGACGCCCAAAGAGAAACCGATACTATGGATACATTTGTGGATTCCTCTTGGTACCATCTTAGATATATTGATCCTAATTACAGTCAAGGTCCAATTGATAAAGAGTTAGAAAAAAAATGGCTACCTGTAGATCAATATACCGGAGGGGCTGAACATGCCGTAATGCACCTGCTATATGCAAGATTCTTTAATAAAGCAATGCGAGATATCGGTTTAGTCAACTATAACGAACCATATCTTCGATTATTCAATCAGGGCACAATAATAGCCCAAAAAGCCAAAATGAGTAAATCAAGAGGTAATGTAATAGCTCCAGACCCATATGTGAAAGAATTCGGAGCAGATGTAGTTAGGACTTATTTGATGTTCCTAGGACCATGGGATCAGGGTGGTGAGTGGTCCGATACAGGTATTAACGGAATGGCTAGATGGTTAAATAGGGTATGGGAATTAGCTACACATTCAATCGAAAACAACGGTAATGAAGATGAATTATCTGAAAACGATCATGCCCTACTACAGAATACCCATAAAACCATTCGGAGGGTTCACGGTGACCTAGACAGATTCAAGTTCAACACAGCGATAGCCGCAATGATGGAATTAACAAATTTCATGGGCAGAGTACGCGACCATAACGATATCAGCGGACAAGTTTGGAACCAGACAATAGAAAAATTGCTCTTAATGTTAGCACCTATAGCCCCACATCTCGCTGAGGAACTCTGGGCTGTTACCCAACATTCGTATAGTATCCACAATGAACTTTTTCCTGACTGGGACGACGATATTGCGAATGATCAAGATATAACCTTAATTATTCAAGTAGATGGGAAGTTGAGAGACCGTATAGAAGTTCCTAGCACCATAGAAGAGTCTGATGCTAAACAACTGGCAATTTCCAGCCCGAAAATAGTGAATCACATCGAAGGCAAAACCATCAAACATATAATTTATGTCCCTGGTCGATTAGTAAATTTGGTGTTGAATGCAACTTAAGATACCAGTTACCCAAAATCGAATCTAGCCATTTATTTCTCTCACAGCCCTAGCCAAACCTCCAAACCTTAACCTGAACAAGCCCCGTAGGTCATCTTTAGCAGTCTTAATTACATTAACTCTACTGTCCGGATCGTCTACCCATGTAACAGGAATGTCTTTTATTCTAAACCCGCATTTTTCAGCCACAATCAAGAGTTCCGAGTCAAAAAACCAACCATTGTCGTGTATCTTGGGTAACAGTATTCTAGCAGATTTAGTTGTCATAGCTTTAAACCCGCACTGGGCATCTGAGAATTTGTTTAAAAACATAGATTTAATTATCATGTTGTAGCATCTGGAGGTAATTTCTCTCTTGACTGTACGTTTTCTGACTAAAGAGCCCTTCATCAAACGTGATCCAATTGCCAAATCAAAGTTTTCCTCATCTAGAGACCTTACTAAAGCTGGAAATGAACTAAGGTCGGTTGAAAGATCCACATCCATATACGCAACGATGTCAGCTGTACTTGAAAGCCATGCCTGCTTCAAGGCTCTACCTCTACCTCTGGCCTCTATTCTCATCCAAGAAACTTCCTGGTTCTCCTTAGATAGGTATGATGCGATTTCTGGCGTTCTATCAGTTGAACCATTATCCGCTATCATAATACGACAAGAATATGGACAGTCTACAGACAAGAACTTCTTCAGCGTATCTAGGCATACTGGAAGAGCTTTCTCTTCATTAAGTACTGGTATAACGATATCCACTAACGGCATAATATTTTAATCTGTTGACTTAATCTGTAAAAGGTCAGTGGCGAAAATGACGAACTCCTGTAAATACCATAAATAATCCAAGCCTATCGGCGGCCGCTATTACCTCATCATCCCTAATAGATCCTCCTGGCTGAACAACTCCTGCAATACCTCCTTCTGCACCTGCTTCCACACCATCCGCAAACGGAAAGAATGCATCAGAAGCTAATATAGAGTCTTTGGAGGCATCCCCTGCAGCCTTAATAGCAAGATGTACGCTATTAATACGATTTGGCTGACCTGCACCCATACCTAACAACATTTCATCTTTGACTAATACTATCGCATTTGATTTAACATGCTTGACTGCCTTCCAAGCGAAAGCCATGTCTTCCAACTCCTTATTATTAGGTTTTCTCTTTGTTACCACCCGCCAAGAAGTCGGATTTTCCTCCAATATATCTTGAGTCTGTATAAGCATGCCACCAGAAACTTGTCTGGTTTCTAATGCATTATTGTGACCACCATTATTACTATCTTCTGAAACAGCCAGAATTCTTAAATCACGTTTTTTCTTTAACAACGCCAGGGCTTCCACTTGAAAATCCGGAGCTATCACTATTTCATAGAACACCTTGCCCATTGCTCTCGCAACTTCAAGAGTTACCTGACGATTAAATGCTACAATGCCGCCAAATGCTGAAACTGGATCTCCTTCAAAAGCTCTATTGTAAGCGTCTAATTGACCATCATGAGATGCCAATCCACAAGTATTCGTGTGTTTTATAATTGCTACCGCATTTTTTTTCAGATCTGTAACTGCACGCCAAGCCGCATCTGCATCCAATATATTATTATATGACAATTCCTTACCATGTAATTGACTAGCTGAAGCAATACCGGAGCTTGAAGAGTCTGAATAGAATGCAGCCTTTTGATGCGGGTTTTCCCCGTATCTTAAATCATAAAGTTTCTGATAGGCAAATGTTGTTTCTTCAGGAAAATCTCCATCCATTAAGTAACCAGATATAGCAGTATCATATACAGCTACATGCTGGAATGCTTTAAAGGCTAAATGCTTCCTGTCTTCATTTGAAACAGTCTGAGACAATATTTTTTCCGACACCCAGCCATAGTCAGACGGATCAACTATTACAACAACAGATGGAAAGTTTTTCGCAGCTGCGCGAATCATCGTCGGGCCACCAATGTCTATATTTTCTAAAGCATCATCCAGTGTAACATCGGGTTTGGAGATAGTCTCGACAAAAGGATATAAATTTACTACCACTACATCTATAGTATCCATATCGTGAGATTTCAGTTCTTGTAAGTGTTCTGTTTTATTTCTTCTAGCGAGAATACCTCCATAAATCACCGGATGCAACGTTTTCACCCTGCCCCCAAGAATTTCAGGAGATCCTGTGACGTCAGCGACCTGTTTTACCGGATATCCTGCAGCCTTTATGGATTCATAAGTACCACCAGTACTAATTAACTCAAACCCAGCTTCACACAACTTACTGGCAAGTTCAGTTACATTAGTCTTATCATAAACACTGAGCAAAGCTTTCATTAAAAACCTCTATATAATGATTTCTTGTTCTGCAATAACTTCCCCAATAATCATACACTCAGGTACAAGACTACAAATATCTTGTACTTTACTGGGATCACAGACCAACACCATACCGATACCCATGTTGAAAACTCTAAACATCTCGGCTTCTTCAACATTGCCTGTTTCTTGAATCAAGTTGAATATAGAAGGAACAGTCCAAGTAGATTTATCAAATCTTGCTCCGAGACCGGAAGGTAGTATTCTGGGCATATTTTCAGGTATGCCACCTCCCGTAATATGGGACATACCTTTTATGAGGGGCAAAACTGGTTCCAACAAAGGATAATAACATCTATGGGGCTCCATTAAACTCTCACCCAAACTCCTATCGAGATTCCCAATCTTGCCATTCAAAACAGATGGATCCGCTTCCAAATTGAACACTTTTCTTGCCAAGGAATATCCATTTGTGTGCAGACCTGAAGACACTAATCCCAACAATACATCACCTGGTAAAATATCAGATCCATTGATTATTTTGTCTTTTTCAACCACACCAACTGCGAAACCGGCCATATCGAACTCATTACCTGTATAAATACCCGGCAATTCCGCTGTTTCACCCCCAATCAAAGAACATCCTACTTCCTGACAAGCTTTTGCTGCACCAGCTACAAGATCCTCAACTTTTTTTGTGTCGAGACTGCCCACACCTATATAGTCAAGAAAAAATATTGGTTTTGCGCCTGAGACAAAAACGTCATTGACACAATGATTAACTAAGTCAACACCAACTGTGTCGAATCTGCCAGTCAAGTTGGCAATTCTTAATTTAGTTCCAGGTGAATCTGTACTGGATACCAATACAGGTCTATTATATCCTTGAAGTTCATACATGCCGCCAAAGAAACCAACACCTCCCACAACCTCTTTCTGAAGTGTTTTTGAGGCTATGTCAATTATGGATTCTTTTGCAGCTTGGGCAGCATCTCTATCTACCCCTGCCGAAAGATAAGTGTCACGATTCATAAAGCATCCCAATTATAACTATGTTGTAGTTTCCAATGCCAATTTATGCATGGATAATTGAACGGGAACAGGGTGGTTGCCAGTAAAGCACCCCAAACAATGGTTAGTACCATTGCCTCCTACAGATTCTATAAGACCCTCAACACTAAGGTATCCCAGGGAATCTGCCCCAACAAAATTCTTTATCTCCTGTATAGTCTTGTTCGCGGCTATCAATTCATTATAAGAAGCCATATCCACTCCTAATTGACATGGGTGTTTGATAGGGGGGGCACAAACCCTCAGATGAATTTCTGTCGCTCCAGCCTTCCGAAGCAGACTTACCACATGCGGCGTGGTAGTTCCTCTAACAATACTGTCATCTACAACCACAAGCTTCTTACCTTCAACCACTTCCGGAAGTGTGTTGAACTTTAACCTAACCCCCAAACCTCTGACTCTTTGATCTGGTTCTATAAAGGTTCTGCCTACATATCTATTCTTGAGTAGACCTTCACTGTAAGAAATGCCAGACTCCTGGGCATATCCTACAGCGGCAGCAGTAGCTGAATCTGGTATTCCTATTACCACATCTGCGTCTATAGGGTGTTCTCTAGCCAATTGGGCGCCCATCGATTTCCTTACTGAATACGTGAGTTTGCCATCTATCAGACTGTCCGGCCTCGCAAAGTATATTTGTTCAAAGATACAAGATGATACTTTGCTCTGTTTACTCTTATGTAAGGTTCTCAGTCCATCGTTATCTATTATAATCGCCTCTCCGGGTTCTATATCTCTAACCAAATCAGCACCGAGATTATCTAACGCACAACTCTCAGATGCCACTATCCAGCCCCCATTTATAGTGCCGATACACAATGGTCTAACTCCAAGAGGATCCCTGACAGCTATCAAAGAATCCTCTGTTAATATGGTTAAAGAATAGGCACCCTGCACTCTTCTCATAAGATATTGTATCCTCTGCTTCCAGTCAGATACGGGCGCATTAGTCAGTAATTGAGCTATGATTTCTGTGTCTGTGGTAGATGAGAAGTTACAGCCCAGTGTCTCCAATTCCTTCTTCAAATCAAGAGCATTAACAACATTACCATTATGTGCCAAAGCCAAATCGACATTGGGACCATTTATTACAATTGGCTGTGCGTTACATAACAAACTCGACCCTGATGTTGAATATCTAGTGTGACCAATAGCGATGTGTCCTGATAACCTTGCAAGATCTTCTTCTTTAAAAGCTTGGGTTACCAGACCCATCGAAGTGACAGAATGAATAGCATTGCCATCTGACACACTTATTCCTGCACTTTCTTGACCCCTATGCTGCAACGCAAACAGAGCAAAGAAAGTCAGCCTTGCAACATCTTCATTAGGTGCATATACGCCGACAACCCCACAACTCTCTTGAGGTATATCATCGTCGTCTTCCATGGATGGAAACGGAGAAAAGGCTACTTTGATAAAGAGCCTCCTTCAAAGGTATTATGGGTAAATTTTATGCTGTCAAACGATGCCAGTCAATCCCTGTAGGCCTGCAAAGTTCGCTCGAACAGTCCATCAGTTTTGATATAAAACATTATTTGTTCAACAAGACATGTTGACATGTATTATCCAAAACTTTAAATTACCTTTATCCATTTTTAAAACAATAGCTAACCTATATACAAATGTGGTTTTGCGATATCGGAGGACAAGTGCCAATCTACGAATATTATTGTTCCAGCTGTAACAGCAACTTTGAACTAAAACAAAGTTTCGAGGCAGACACTGTGCAGCCTTGCCCTAACTGTAAAACGTCGTCGCAAAGAAATTTCAACGTGCCTACCGTGATCTACAAAGGTAGTGGGTTCTATACGACAGACTATGCACGAAAGAATACGCCTCCTACCAACACCACCAACACTACTACTCCCAAAACAGAAACCTCTAGCGAGAAAAGTGAAAGTAAAACTGAAACAAATACCAAAGAATAATTCAAAGGTTTTGTCATTTGAGAGCTATAGTTCAAAGAGTGTCTAAAGCTTCCGTTACGGCTTCTTACCACGCTACTTCGAACTCCCTTAAGCCCGGTGCGGCCAGGTCCCGTGGGGAGCAGAAATCCATAGGAAGAGGCCTTGTTGTACTGGTAGGCATAGAAGTTGGAGATACAGACGATGATGCGATTTACATAGCCGACAAAGTGACAAATTTAAGGGTATTCGAAGATACAGAACAAAAATTCCATTATTCTGCG
This sequence comes from SAR202 cluster bacterium, assembly GCA_009391535.1. Lineage (GTDB taxonomy): Bacteria > Chloroflexota > Dehalococcoidia > Lucifugimonadales > UBA2985 > VFHP01. The sequence goes on from VFHP01000012.1 coordinate 17,209, forward strand.
AAACAATTGGCCTTGGATATTTTAATTGTAAGCAATTTTACATTGATGGCAGAAACCAGGAAAGGTAGGAGACCTTCTTTCAGTAGGGCCGCTACTTCAACATTAGCTGATCCAATTTTTACTAATATTGTAGAGAAGTTTGCAGAGACAAAGCTAAACATCGTTACCGGCTACTTTGGACAAAACATGTCTTTAGAGATTCACAACGATGGACCAGTGACAATACTAATTGATAGTAGAAAAAGAGGTCTATGACATTTCCCCTGGGAGACATGTCTCACGTCAGTCGTAAACCATCACAAATGCTTGTCTAGATCAATGCTTTTCTGATATAGTATCTCGCACGCAGGAGGGATCGCATAGAGGCCTAGTGCGGCCGCCTGCTAAGCGGTTAGGGGGCGAAAGCTCTCTCATGGGTTCGAATCCCATTCCCTCCGCCAAAACTCAAATGCGATTCATATAACCAAATAGAGTACCCACAATTACCACCTCAGTGAAGCAATTTAATGACTAACTCCAATGAAAATAATTATTATATTTGGACGATAGGTTGTCAGATGAACACTGCTGACTCCGAAAGATTGTCAAGCATCCTGAGCGGTCTTGGATTCAGTGAATCTAAAAACGCCGATGATGCCAACATTGTAGTCCTCAATAGCTGTGTGGTTCGGCAAAGCGCCGAAGACAAAGTTACTGGCATGCTAACCTCTTTGAAATCCCTGAAACAAAGATCCGAAGATACAATAGTGGCACTCATGGGCTGCATGGTCGGACCTAAAACCAAAGCCTTAGAAACAAAGTTCCCCTATGTTGACGTGTTTATGAAACCCCAAGAATATGAACCGTTGATTAATCTTATTGAATCACAAATGGGCATAGATACAACTGGCTGCCTAAGTAACTTACAGCCTGTAAAGCCTCATATATCCACCCACGTCCCCATAATCCACGGATGCGACGAGTTTTGTTCTTTTTGTATAATTCCGTACAGAAGAGGTAGACAGGTTAGTAGAGAAATCAATGACATCGTCGACGAGATAACGCTCCTGACAAAAAGAGGAGTAAAAGAAGTGACTTTATTAGGACAAACAGTAGACGCTTATGGACATGACTTAGCATCAAGCACGGATCTGTCAGAGCTTCTACAGTCAGTGAATCGAATAGACAAATTAGAAAGAATCAGATTCCTTACATCTCACCCTATATATATGAGCAACAAGATAATCGATTCTATAGCAAACCTTAGTAAGGTTTGCGAACATATACTTTTACCGTTTCAAGCCGGAGCCGACTCAGTTCTAAAAAACATGAGAAGAGGGTATACCAAACAAGAATATATAAATTTGGTCAACAAAATCAGGTCACAGGTGCCTAATGTTTCTATGAGCACCGATGTAATAGTCGGATTTCCAGGTGAAACACAAGCAGATTTCGAATCCACCATGGATATCCTTGAGCAAATAAAGTTCGATAAAGTACATATGGCGGCTTATTCTCCTAGACCTGGAACAATAGCACACCGTACAATGGATGACGATGTGGATCTGACAGAAAAGAGAAAGAGACTAAAATTAGTAGAACAATTACAAGAAAAAATATCTAAAGAGATAAATGCTTCTCTAATAGGTCAATGTTTTGATATACTGGTAGAAGGAAAACATAGAAACAGGTGGTTTGGCAGAACAAGAACTAATAAACTTGTCTATTTTGATAGTGAAGATGATATGGCTGGTAACGTTGTGAAAGCACATATATATGAATCCAGTCCTTGGTCTCTAAATGGACACGTGCAAGATTCTGAACCCGACGCAATCAGAGGTGAACAGCATGGCTACTAAACAAAAATTGCCGTTTATACCGCTAACAGAGTCACAGCAATCTGCTTTTTGTAGAACAGACGAGAATCTGCTAGTTAAACCGCTGGCCGAAGAATTCTCTGCTGTTGTAAGTTGGCAAGACATACCGGAAAAATACCACCACATGCCTGGAGAGGAACTATCAACCCGTATCTCCCTAGCTAGACAGGAATTAGGAGAGAAATTAGTGATACTGGGACATCACTACCAAAGAGATGAGATAGTTCAATTCGCTGACTTCCGAGGCGATTCACTAAAACTGTCTCAACAAGCAGCAGGGCAAGAAAAAGCAGAATTCATTGTGTTTTGCGGCGTCCATTTTATGGCCGAAACTGCAGATATATTGAGTGCATCGCATCAACAAGTTATATTACCAAACATCACCGCGGGTTGCTCGATGGCGGATATGGCTCGTACAGATGATGTCTTGGATTGCTGGGATGATATACAACAAATTCTGGGCGATGAAAAAATTATCCCGATAACCTACATGAATTCAACAGCAGCAATAAAAAGTCTTTGTGGTAAGAATAATGGCATAGTATGCACTTCGTCTAATGCAAAGGCTGTATTCGAATGGGCATTCGAAAGAGGCAACAAAGTTATATTTTTCCCTGACCAACACTTGGGGCGTAACACAGGCTTGAAGCTCAACATACCAATAGACCAGATGTTAGTATGGAACCCTTTCAAACCAATGGGTGGCCACGACGATGAAAAGATCAGAGACGCGAGAGTCATTCTCTGGCAAGGTCATTGCTCTGTACATACCAGATTTAATGTAAGGCAAATCGAAAAGGCTCGCAGCGAACATCCGGATATAAATATTATAGTCCACCCAGAATGCACCATGGATGTAGTAGAAGCGTCTGATCTTGACGGATCAACCGAATTCATAATAGACAAAATAAATAATGCACCACCTGGAAGTAAGTGGGCGGTTGGAACCGAGATAAGCTTAGTTAATCGTTTGTCACAAGAAAACCCTGACAAACTGATATTCTGTTTGGACTCTATAGTGTGCCCTTGCTCAACAATGTACCGTACTCATCCTGCATACCTCCTTTGGTCGTTAGAAAAACTGTTAGAGGGTGAGGTAATCAACCAAATCACCGTTGATGAAGAGACAGCGAAGTATGCTAAACTGGCACTTGACCGCATGCTACATGAAATTTGATTCTCACCAGAATCAAATGCCAATTATGTAAAGGTGTTTCCCCTCTACACAAATAAGGAATAAATTATATTATAAGTCAGGCACATCGAAGTTGATCATATGTCCGAATTAAGCATCTCAATCAAGCAGCTCATAAGCAGATCCATACAGGAAGATATCAGCCATGGCGATATAACAACCGATTCATTGATACCGCCCGACAGTAATGGGCTTGCCGTGATCATCGTCAAAGACTCAGGAATATTGGCCGGAATACATATGGCCGTAGAAGTTTTCTTTCAGATAGATCCTGAAATTACCTGCAACATCTTTGTAAACGACGGAGATCGGGTCAAAAACGGAGATATAGTAGCAGAGTTAAAAGGCAAAACAAAATCGCTGCTTAAAGCTGAAAGGTTGGCACTGAATTTTTTACAGAGAGCCAGTGGTATCGCCACAGAAACTGGAGAGTATGTAAAAAAGATACAAGGCACAAGCGCTCGCATAATTGATACTAGGAAAACAACCCCCGGGCTCAGAGAAATAGAAAAATATGCTGTCACGGTTGGAGGGGGCCATAGCCACAGATTTAACTTATCCGACGGTGTATTAATTAAAGACAACCATATATCAAGCTTGCGTTCGGATTTAACACTTCGAGATATAATATCAAAAGCTAGACAGAATACTCCACATACACTAACTATAGAAATAGAAGTAGAAAATTATGATGACGCTAAAGAAGCATTTGAAGGCAAGGCAGATATCATACTACTAGATAATATGACACCAGAAGAAATGAAAAGAGTTGTACAATTAGTTGATGGGCAATGCCTATTAGAAGCATCCGGTGGCATAAATATCAACACCGTACGCCTAGTTGCTGAGTCGGGAGTCGACTTGATATCCGTAGGGTCAATAACGCATTCCGCCAAATCCCTAGACATTAGCCTAGATTTCAGGTCGGCATAATATCAGAGTTCCTTATACCGAATTAATTTACCCGTAAAAGATGCGTCATCTTGCATCGCTTTTGTATTTGTGAGATACTCTGCGACGTGGATCCGAATAGGGTCTCTTTTTTTCTAGACAGATTGGAAGTAAAGTTTATGGTATCACCAGCAGAAAAAGAAACAACTCAAGACACGTTGACAATGAAATCCTTGCTCGAAGCAGGGCTCCATTTCGGGCATCAAACACAAAGATGGCATCCCCGAATGAAGCAATATATATTCGCTCAGCGTAATGGCATTCACATAATAGACCTCCAGCAATCAATGTCTCTACTGGAGAGGGCATCCGCTTTTGTCTCTGACCTCGTTGCTAGCGGGCAAACAATACTGTTTGTAGGCACAAAAAGACAAGCCCAAGATTCTATTGAACAGGCCGCCACTCGCTGTGAAATGTTCTACATCAAAAACAGATGGTTAGGCGGAATGCTTACGAATTTCAGTACCATACAAAAGAGAATAGATTACCTGATTAATCTTGAAACCGAAAAGGACAAAGGGTTGTTCAACGTCCTAACTAAAAAAGAAGGACTCAAGAAGCAAGAGGAATTAGATCGATTGAACAGAAATTTCGGCGGTGTTAAGAGTATGAGAAACTTGCCTGGGGCTCTGTTTGTTGTAGATATAGGACTGGAAAACATAGCAGTAGAAGAAGCAAGAAAAATGAACATACCAATAGTTGCAATGGTAGACACGGATTGTGACCCAGACCTTGTAGACTACCCTATAGCAGCGAATGATGATGCAATTAGATCTATCGGACTCACGGTGAATTGTATGGCCGATGCTGTTATCGAAGGCATGGCGAGAAGGGAACAACAATTAGAATCTCAACAAGGAACAACAGATACAGCTGACGCTGAAACCAGCAATATGGGCAATGATGAACCTATAGGAACATTGGATGCCGAACCAACAACGAATGACAGCGAAGATACAACAGAAACAATAGAGGGGAATGAGCCTCCGTCAGCAGAAAATGTTGACAGTAACAACACAGAAAGCAATTAAGATATGGCCGATATCTCTGTAGAAACAATAAAAGCCTTGAGAGAAGAAACTAGTGCAGGGATAATGGACTGTAAAAACGCTTTAGCAGAGTCCAATGGAGACCTGACAAAGGCCGCCGAAATACTCAGGGAAAAAGGACTCTTGACCGCTAGTAAAAAATCCTCTCGGGAAACCTCAGAAGGTATTATTGACTGCTACATTCACACTGGTGGTAGAGTGGCTGCAGTGGTAGAATTAAATTGTGAGACAGATTTCGTTGCCAGAACCACGGAATTCAAGGATTTGGCACATAATTTAGCGATGCAAGTTGCTGCGATGGCTCCAACTTATCTCGACAGTGAATCCGTGCCAGAATCTGAAAATATAAACCCTGAAGAATCTTGTCTGATGGAACAGTCTTTTATAAGAGACCCATCAACCACCATCAGAGATCTAGTAAACGAAACAGTCGGTAGAGTTGGTGAAAACATTAGAGTTAGAAGGTTTCAAAGATTCTCCCTTGGAGAATAGCGAAACACAGCCAAAAGAATCATGTGCTCAGATTAAACTAATGGACATTCACACACAATGTTGTGCCAGACTCTCGTATCTCTTCAGTATACGCTGTGAGCGTCACGAACCTACAACTGCATAATACTAATATTGGAGTTAAGTATGGGTACTATCCAGGAAGCCATAGATCAAAGCGAGAAAAAAAACACTAACTCGACAGAGGCCCTGAAAAGAGAACTGAGTAGCGTCAGGACCGGGAGAGCTAATCCTGCAATACTGGACGGAGTAATGGTAGACTACTACGGATCATCTACACCGTTAAACCAAATAGCGTCAATATCTGCCCCAGAGGCTAGGCTTCTAGTTGTACAGCCGTGGGACCCTCAGAGTATACCGTCAATAGAAAAAGCAATCCAACAAATAGGAACTGGCATTAATCCCGCTATTGACGGTAATATACTAAGACTTCCAATCCCTGCTTTGACTGAAGACAGACGGAAAGATATGGTAAAACAAGTTAGGCAAAAGATAGAAGAAAGCAGAATATCTGTTAGGAACAACAGAAGGGATTCCATAGAACAAATAAGATCCTTGGAAAAAAATAAGGATATATCTCAAGACGAAAGCAGAAGAGCACAAGATCAGATACAGAAGATAACTGACTCATACATAAATGAAATAGACCTTTTGGGGATAGAAAAAGAGAAGGAAGTAATGGAAGTTTAACCCATTACAGGAATAAATTGGACTTGGGGTCTAGACCGTTAGAAATGAGACGCACGAACAAAGATTCACTCAACAAGAATGTTAGCCACAATGGAGTCCTTACTCATTTGGCTATAATTATGGACGGCAATGGTCGCTGGGCGGAGAGCAAGAGCCTGCCAAGGCTAGCCGGCCATCGAGCCGGAACAGAAAACATACGCAGCATAATCGAAGAATCTGCAAAACATGGTATCCAACACCTAACTCTGTTCGCATTCTCAACTGAAAATTGGCGACGCCCATCAAGTGAAGTTGAAGGGATAATGAATCTTCTCAAAAATGTCATTAACAGTGAAACATCTCCCCTGCATCAAAAAGGTGTAAAAATATCGCATATTGGTTCTCTAGAAGGCCTGTCAAAAGAATTAAAGGAAGCCATATCGTACGCTACAAATCTAACTCGCAACAATAAAGCTATCTGCCTAAACATAGCATTTAATTACGGAGGAAGAGCGGAAATATTAGAAGCCGCAAAAAAGATATTAACAGACGATATATCTGTTCGTGATCTTGACGAAAAAACTTTTTCCAGTTACTTAGACACATCAGGAATACCTGATCCGGACCTAATAATTAGAACAGGAGGAGAGATGAGACTGAGTAATTTCTTAATCTGGCAGTCAGCTTACAGCGAATATTATAGTACAACCAAGTTCTGGCCGGATTTTAAGAAAAGGGATCTACGTAAAGCATTAGACACCTATAAACAAAGAACTAGACGTTTTGGAGAAATAAGTACTGGTTAATCCGGTTGTGGGAACCTGATGCAACTCCGAATAATAACTGCGACTCTTGGCATACCGGTTGTCTTTTTAATACTTTGGGCTGGATACCCATGGATCTGGATAGCATTCAGTATCGTATCGACTATTGCAATCTTAGAGTTTTATAACTTAAATCCCAATAATTGCCCAATTATAGTAAAAATCATTGGTGTTTGTTGGCTCAACATGCTTCTATCCAATGGTTATATTTTACATCTTGCACAAATTGATATTCTTATGTTGGGATTGGTTGGGATACCTACCGTAAACTTTCTTTTACAAATCATAGTTTTCTGTAAAAACAAATTCAATCAACCTTTTGAACTAAAACAACCATCCTTATATTCTCTCCATACTCTAATAGGAATCATATATATTGGTATACCTGTTTCTTTATCGTTAAGCATTCGCAATGAAGCCAACGGGTTTGAGTTATTGGCAATAATAATATTTGGAGTATTTGTTACAGATACATTTTCATTTCTTACGGGTAAACTTATTGGAACCCGCAAATTGGCCCCGACCATTAGTCCAGGCAAAACTTGGGAAGGGGCAGTAGGAGGATTCTTGTTTGGCTCCAGTTTTACTATCTATTTAACACATACTTTGGCTGTGTTTAACAATTTTCAGCTTATTCTGCTTCTTGGGTTTGCTTTGGCGATATCGGCCCAAATTGGCGACTTACTTGAATCTAAACTTAAGAGAATAGCTAAAGTTAAAGACACTGGAAATCTAATACCCGGTCATGGCGGAGTGCTGGACAGAATGGACAGCATCATATTGACTATCGTAGTTTTATATCCTCTAATTAAATGGGGAGTAGAATGAAAAAAATAGTAATACTTGGATCTACTGGATCAGTCGGGCAGCAAACATTGTCCGTAATAAGGTTGTTTCCTGACGAATTGCAAGTAGTTGGATTAACAGCCGGTGACAATACAGAATTGCTTTTAGAACAAATGCAAGAATTCCAACCCAAATTCATTGGATGCAAAAACCCCTCGGTGCTTCCTAAGGAAGCACTGATTGATAATTGCCAGATTCTATCTCCAAAAGAAATGGTGCAACTAGATGAAGTTGACTGTGTAGTAGCCGCAACGGTCGGTACAGCAGCGTTACATCCGATAATCAAAGCAATAGAGTCCGGAAAGGACATAATTTTATCCAATAAAGAATCTATAGTCATGGCTGGTGCTTTAGTAACTTCACTAGCAGAAAAGCATAATGTTTCCATACTGCCTGTAGACAGTGAACCAAGTGCAATATGGCAATGTCTTCGTGGAGAGGATAAAGAAATATCTCGCATAATAATAACCGCCTCTGGAGGAGCTCTTCGACATAAATCTTTGGACGATCTCCATACCGTTACTCCTGAAGAGGCATTAAAACATCCCACATGGACTATGGGGAAGAAAATAACTGTAGATTCCGCGACTTTAATGAATAAAGGGTTTGAAGTAATAGAGTCAAAGTGGTTGTTTAATGTACCTTGGGACAAAATAGAAGTCGTAGTTCATCACCAAAGCATAATACATTCTATGGTCGAATTCATAGATGGATCGGTTAAGGCTCAAATTAGCCCTCCAGATATGCGTCTTCCAATCCATTATGCCCTATTCTATCCAAAACGAGTTGAAAATTCTGTCATAGAAAAATTCAATCCTAGTGTAACGAAATCACTAACTTTTGAAGAGTTGGACCACGGAAGATATCCATGTTTTGACATCGCCATAGAGTGTGGTACGAAAGGACACACATATCCATCAGTATTAAACGCTGCAGACGAAATAGCAGTAGATCTTTTCCTGAAAAACCAAATAAGGTTTACTGACATTCCATTACTAGTGGAGTCCGTAATATCTAAACACAATCCCACGTCTGATCCAAATATTGAAGAAATAATGATGGCTGATGCATGGGCTCGTAATCTTGCTCGTGAATGGAAAAGTTAGGTGCTGGGAGGCGTTCTGGTCATACTGGGTTTCATAGTGATACTAATGGTCCACGAAGGAGGTCACTTGATATCAGCGAAACTCTTGGGTATCAAAGCAACTCAATATTTCCTAGGTTTCGGTCCTACTATATGGTCATTCACAAAAAATGATACTGAATATGGTATAAAAGCAATACCAGCCGGAGGATACGTTCGTATCATAGGAATGAATGATTTAGAGAATGTTGACATAAACGATGAATATACTACATACAGGTCAAGACCGTTCTGGCAAAAATCGCTTGTAGTAATGTCTGGTATCGGTACTCATTTTGTACTTGCATTCATTATACTTTGGTCAGCCAGTGTGATAATAGGAGCACCGGACACAAATAAACCATCATTAGAAATTGCAAGAATAATACCTCTAGACAATGAAGGATATCCGAGTGCCGCTAAGTCTGCTAATATGCTGCCTGGTGACATCATACTGGCCGTGAACGGCTCTTCTATATCCCAATGGTCAGAATTAGCAAACACATTATTGCAAAATCCTCGCAAATCCGTATCAATCACGCTTTCCAGGAATGATGAAATAGTTAACTTAGATACTGTGTTGGGAGCGAAAAAAGATGACGTATCGGGAAAAGATGTAGGGGTTTTAGGTATAACGCCAAAATTTGGTAAAACAAGAGAAAATCCGGTTTCAGCTATAATCAGTTCCCTAAAACATACAGTAACCCTCACTAAGTTAAGTGCTTTAGGCATATGGGAATTTGCCACTAATTTCAATCGCTTCGTAGACGCTGCAATAAACAATAACCCCGAACTGAACGAAATCAGACCAGTCAGTGTAATTGGAATAACACAATTTGCTGTTGCTAGCCAACAATCGGGTATATTCTTTACTTTCAACCTTATAGCATATATAAGTATCTTCATAGGTATTGTTAATGCCATACCTCTATACCCTTTCGATGGCGGCCATTTTGCTGTGGCTTTATATGAGAAAATAACCAGTAAGAAATTGGACATACGAAAATTAATGCCAATAGGTTTTTTGTTTTTTTCCTTAGTAGTGTTGATAAATATAGTCGGAATATACTATGACATAGTAAATCCTATAGATTTAACCTGACTTTGATCATTGACCCTTTATCTGCTTTGGAATAGACTTACCCCAATAATAGACCTGAAAGAAAAACGAAATGCTGCCTAGAAGAATATCCAAAACAATACAGGTGGGAGATGTAAAAGTTGGCGGATCTTCCCCTATAACGGTCCAATCAATGACAAAAACTGACACTAGAGATGTCAAAGCAACTGTCAGACAAATACACGAATTAGAAGAGGCTGGATGCGACATTATAAGGCCAGCGGTACCTGATATGGAAGCGGCTAAAGCCCTCAAAGATATCGTCAAGCAAGTTAATATACCCGTTATAGCAGACATACATTTTCACTATCAACTAGCTTTAGAATCAATAAAGTCTGGTGTAGATGGGCTAAGACTGAATCCGGGTAACATCAGGGACAAGGAGAAAGTAGAACAAGTTGTACGTGCAGCGAAAGAGAGGCAAATACCGATTAGAATAGGCGTGAACTTTGGCAGCTTACCTCCTGTCGGAATGATAGGCAAATTCGGTGGTTTACAGAGACATACAGATGGAGTAAACAAACTGGCCAAAGAAGGCGAGGATCAAACAGGCAAGATTTCAGTAGTAGACCACATGGTAGCAACAGCTCTTTGGGAGATTAGTATACTTGAGAATTTAGATTTTGATCAGATCAAAATATCCATGAAAGCTTTCGATGTTCCCACAACCATAGAAGCGTATAGGAAGTTAGCCTCTATGGTCCCATATCCGTTACATCTTGGAATAACAGAATCTGGAACCGCACGGGCTGGTTCAATAAGAAGTTCTGTTGGATTGGGATACCTCTTATACGAAGGTATAGGGGACACAATAAGGGTATCCTTGAGCGCAGATCCAAAAGAGGAAATTATTGCCGGTTATGAAATATTAAAATCTCTAAATTTGAGGCAGAAAGGCACCACTTTAGTTGCCTGTCCATCCTGTGGAAGAGCAGATGTGGACGTTATAAAACTGGCTAATACTGTAGATAGTCTACTCCAAGAAAAAGACTACAACGTCAAGGTTGCGGTAATGGGCTGCGAAGTAAATGGTCCCGGAGAAGCAAAAGATGCCGACATTGGCATAGCAGCTGGAGTAGGACGAGCCATAATATTTCGCAAGGGTCAAAAGTCACGCATAGTAGAGGAATCGGAAATGCTATCCGCCTTAATGGAAGAGATAGAACAAGTTGCAACAAATAAATAAGCTCGTCAGTCTAGTTTAGTTCCGCAGCATTCACATCACCCAGCTTCTGCTTTCCAATTGAGATATCAAATCTCTAACATCAGTAACTGGTTTCTGACAAACGTATCCCCTACATAAAAAAACAGTACTTTGTCCATCCACTGTAAATTTATGGTTCAAAGCTGGTATATCCATTGAAGTAATAATGGATTCCGGATTCTGAGCAACCAAAATCATATTTGGAAGATAAAAAGAATTGACAACTTTTAACAATCTATGTGTCTCTTCAGAATCTAATTGTCCGATTAAGGCAACTTCTACTCTATCTCCTAAAATGAAATCCACGGAAGCCAACCAATTGCCAGCTCCATGAGGTGCCCTGAACATGTAATTGCCAACGGATTCTATATTCACCACGGATTTATTCCAATATTTATCGTCACCCGTGAAAACACCCAGCCTCAACAATACATAGGAAGCCATAGATCCCCCGCAAGGCATAGCCCCATCACCAACATCTCGAGGTCTAACTAACAAATCCTCATGATCATGCCCAATATCGTAAAACATATTTTCTGCGTCATCCCAAAACAGATCTATCATTTTGTCACTCAATTGCTGAGACATATTAAGCCAGTAAATATCTAATGTAGCTTCATATAAAGACATTATTCCATTAATGAAACAACCGTAATCCTCCAAGCATCCTAGTAGTTTAGCGTTGCCATCTTTATAGGTTCTGAGCAATCTATTCCCTTGATTCATGTTATCCAAGATAAAATGGGCATTTTTTATGGCAGCATTTAAATAGTCAGGTCTATCCAACAAAACAGATGCCTTAGATAAACTCTTGATCATCAAACCATTCCAAGCAGTTAGAACTTTGGTGTCAGTATTCGGTGGAATCCTATTGTCCCTCACTGCCTTAAGCTTATATTTGCTTTCCTGCAGCTTTTCCTGCATTTCTGTCAAACTAATACCTAGATGATCAGATGCCTCTTTGTCAGATCGTGGTTTATACAATATGTTTCTATCATCAAAATTTCCTTCGTGTGTAACACCGTAATATGTTTTTATGAGATTAGAACAGTCTGCACCTAAGATTCTGTCCAGTTCTACCGATGTCCAAACAAAAAATTTTCCTTCTTCTCCCTCGCTGTCAGCATCTTGAGCAGAATAGAATCCTCCTGTTGGTGATGTCATTTCCCTCAATACATAGTCTAAAGTTTGCTGAACTATATCAGAGTAGAAAGGATTCTTTGTTATTCTATAGACTTCGGAATATAGATCAGCCAACAATGCATTATCATATAGCATCTTTTCAAAGTGTGGTACTAACCAAAACGGATCAGTTGAATATCGATGAAACCCACCACCTAACTGATCGAATATCCCGCCATTTGCCATTTTCATAAGTGTTAATTCCAACATCTCCAAAGAGGTTTCATCAGAAGTCCTAAAATAATCTCTTAACAACACATCCAAAGTCATTGGCTGGGGAAATTTTGGAGCTACTCCAAAGCCTCCGTACTTGTCATCAAAATCCGATTTTAGAATATCAACTGTTTCTTTTAATTTGTCTGCATCCACCTGGGTGCCGTCTCGCCGACTCTGATTATTAGCTTGCAAAATATTCGTTATTTGGTCGACCGAGTTTATGATCTCAGGCCGCCTGTTCTTGTAAGCATCACTTACTGCTCCCAGTATTTCTTTAAAACCAGACATGCCATGCCTCGCATATGGTGGGAAATAAGTGCCCCCATAAAAAGGTTCGCAATGAGGTGTCAAGAAAACAGAGAGAGGCCATCCGCCGTGACCAATCATAGATTGCACTGCCATCATATAGATGTGGTCGATTTCTGGCCTCTCCTCTCTATCAACCTTAATATTCACAAAATTGTCGTTCATAACCGAGCTAATATCACTGTTTTCAAATGATTCCTTCTCCATTACATGACACCAGTGACATGCCGAGTATCCTATACTGAGGAATATTGGCTTATCCTGTTTAAGCGCTGCATCTAGTGCTTCTTTTCCCCACGGATACCAGTTAACTGGATTATCCGCGTGTTGCAACAAATATGGACTTGATTCATTAATAAGTTTATTAGCCATAAACCCCCACAACGAACAAAAATTTGGATTTCATCATAGACTATATTTTCCCAGATTTTGCACCTATTTGAAATCCTCTTTGAAGCTATTTTATCTTGACCATGCATACCTTCTAGTATAAAATCCCGAAGAGGTCAGACAGGGGGGAATTGGTAATGTTGGTAATAGGGCTTGCGGGAGGCATCGGCTCAGGTAAAAGTTCAGTGTCTAGTATGCTAAAGAACCTTGGTGCCGTTATAATTGACGCAGACAAACTAGGACACGAAGTATATCTTCCAGGCACAGAAGGATTAAGAGAAGTAGTATCGGAATTCGGAAAAGATATACTATCCTCCGATGGAGAAGTAGACAGGCGCATTCTGGGAAGCAAAGTATTCGGTAGCCCGGAAGCAATGGCTAAATTAAATTCCATCGTCTGGCCCCGGATCAAGAATAAAGTCACCGAACTTATAGAGGAGAACTCGCAGTTAGGAACAGAAGTATTAGTTCTAGATGCTGCCGTACTTATAGAAGCAGGTTGGACTAGTGTGGTTGACGAAACTTGGGTAGTGACAGCGCCAATAGATCAGATAATAAGTAGGTTAGAGTCCAGAAATGGTATTACTGAAGAACAAGCAATGTCCAGGATTAACTCACAAATGACTACAGAGGAACGTATGGAATATGCGGATATTGTAATAGAAAACGACGCCAGCTTGGACGAACTGATGTCTTCAGTCCAGCAGATTTGGGAAAAAACACTATCAAACAAGGGTTTAGCGGGGAGACAAAATGGCTAACAAAGACACTTATACCTCTTACCAGACAGAAGAATACTACATCAAAGAAGAACCTTTTTATTTGCCTGTCGCTGACGAAGTCGAACTTTTCGAAGTAGCTTACTCACAACAAATGCCTATTCTTCTTAAGGGCCCGACAGGAACAGGTAAAACACGATTCGTTGAATACATGTGCTACCGTCTAGGTAAACCCCTTACCAAGATAACTAAGAAATCCCAACCAACATCTACTACATCTATACCATTAATGACCATAGCCTGCCATGAAGATCTGACTGCAAGCGACCTTGTTGGTAGATATCTCCTACAAGGTGACGAAACCAAATGGATGGATGGACCACTTGCGAGAGCCGTAAAAGTCGGCGCTATATGCTATTTGGACGAAGTAGTTGAGGCCAGAAAAGATACTACTGTACTGATCCACCCTCTGACTGACCATAGAAGATATCTCCCCATAGATAAAAGAGGAGAAGTTATCGAAGCTCATAAGGATTTCTTAATGGTTATCTCATACAATCCTGGCTATCAAAGCGCCCTAAAGGACCTGAAGCACAGTACACGCCAAAGATTTATGGCTTTAGAGCTTAATTCACCTCCTCCCGACATTGAGGCTAAGATTATCGAACATGAGAGCGGTGTGTCGCCTGAAATATCTCTATCCTTAGCTAGATTAGGTGAAAAGACGCGAAATCTTAAAGACCATGGCCTCAACGAAGGAGTTGGCACACGACTTTTGGTATATGCGGGGAAATTGATAAAAAATGGGATAGCCCCTAGGAGAGCATGTCAAGTAGCCGTGTCTTGGGCTCTTACCGATGACTTTCAAGTGCAACGCAGTATTGATGAAGTTACCCACTCCATATTTGAATAACAAAAGCATGTAATTTAAACAGGTTACACCTTTTATGATTAGTGTGTTTGAAACGGCATTTTATGAATAGCGAATTAGCTGCTATTGAATCATATGGATAAAACATACGCAAATATGATTGATTTATATCACGTTAAAAAGAACCTAGAATCATACCGTCCTGTAATACACTCAAGCGAAAACCCAAAAATACCAGCCATAAATGCAGCTGTTATAGCTTTCATCTATTACAAAAAAGAGGATCTCTGCATTTTACTAAATAAAAGGTCCCTGTTAGTGGAACATCATAAAGGTGAGATCTCATTTCCTGGTGGTGTCATGGACTGTACAGATAAGTCCATATTAGATACTGCTCTTAGAGAAGCAGAGGAGGAAATGGGAATTCAGCCTGCTCACGTTGATATCATATCTCAACTTAGCAGTATAACCACTCGAACTAATTTTTTAATAACGCCATTCGTTGGAATAATACCTGAGGGCTACCCTTTCAATATAAACAAAGAAGAAATAGACCAAATACTAGAAATTCCATTGACGAATTTGATAAAACAGCTTGAACAGCAAATAAGTTCAAAAAATACCCGAATCCCAGAAAACAGCTTCCATTACAGTTACGAAAATCATATTATATGGGGTGCAACCGCTAACATACTTTCGGAGCTTTTATTCGCTGTCTCTAAAACTAAACTACAAGAGGATATCAAAACTTGAAATATTCTGAAGATTTCAAAAAATTCCCGAAAGAGCTATCGGACTCATACAATACAGTACAAAGCGTAGCTTCTAGGGTCCTCACTGAAGAAGAATTCTTGGCATGGGAAGAATCAGGGTTAAACATTGCTAACAGAGGAGCGCGGGCATGGGAATCAGCGGTGGAATATTTTAGAGCCACTCCAGACATTCTAAACAAACTACCATTTGTGCATCTTAAACAGTGGGCATACTGGGGAAGTTTAATAGCAGAAGAATCTCATTTTGCATCGATAGCCTACTTCAAAGCCAGCAGACATGTTAGTGATCAGATAAAACCTTGGGACGTTGCAGATTGGGCTCAATTAGGTAAAAAGCTCCTTGGAAAAGATTCGCGGTCTGGAAAATTAAGTGTCTCATATTTCGAAAACAGCGCAGAGATCCTCAAGGTTTTAACATTCAGCGAGTTCAAGCAAATAATATTACTGGTAGAAACAATATCTGAACACAACACTGACGAGGCTGCTAAATTCATCGACTGTGCATCAGAAGTTTTACCCGTTCTTAAAGAAGATACACGACCTTGTTTGTCATTGATATCGAATCTTGTGAGAAACCATTGGCAACAGTCTACGAAATGTCTGTCCATGATGAGTAGTGTGCTTGCCAGAATAGACACCGTAGAAAGATCTCGGTTTTTGTCTTTATCAGCACGCATTTCTGAAGAACAAAATACTGACGTCGTAAGTTTCTTACATGAAAGCTCATTGGCTCTTGGTTCAGTAGACAATTACGTACACGTCAATATCTTAAACATGGCTGATAGATTGTCCAGAACTAACCCCAACATAGTATTAAACTACTTAAAAGGTGTGCCTAAAGCGCTTAGGAGAATAAGCATAAACCAGTTGGAATTATGGTATGACTTGGGTATGTCTATACTTAAAGACAATGAAACAGCCGGAATAGCATTTTTTAGTGGAGAGTCTTCCCGTTCAGAAGACATGCTGGAGAAACTATCAGTGGGAGTAGAACTGTCTAAAGTGAAAGACATAATGCGACTATACTGTAGAGCATTGTCCGCTATAGACATTGACATTTCACCTGAAGAACAAGGTGACGATGCTCATGGAAAGAGCTGGGTGCCAATGGATCAGATGCTGGCTGAAGGAGCAAACATATATTTGCCATTTGTATCTGAGCAGTTCGATACGAAAGATGAAAATTTTGATTGGTTCAAAGTCATGGCTACCCATCAAATAGCCCATCTGGAATTTAAAAGCTTTCAATTCTCTTTTGATACTCCATCAACGCAATACCAAGACATCAGGGATGAACTTGCCCCAAGCATGAGCGATTTAATATCGGAAGTTGAAATGGCCGACTTCGCTTTGGAAAACGAACAGCAGGGAACTCAACAAGATTTCGGCATGACGGAAATACAGAGGTTCTTTGCTATATTCAAAGATAGACCACTAGCTCGAGACATATTCACAGCAGCAGAAGATTACAGACTAGATCATAGAGTAATGGTTGACTATCCTGGCATAGCTTCATCCTATAAAAGGGTGCAGTTACAATCAATATCCAACCGACTCCCCTTGTCTGAATTACCTTCTCAAGAAGCATTAGTCGAAATATTAATAAGATTCAGTCTTCAACAAACTGGAACACTGCAAATCCCACAGAAATACATCCAGTTAACATCTGCTATGTGGAAAATAATTAGACCCTTGTCGACTAAAGGATCCATCGTAGAAGACAGTGCAGAAGCTACCATACGGCTCTACGAAATTATTTCAAATATGAGCAACCAAAAACCTAACGAAGAAGATGAAGAACAAGACTTTGAAATGGACCCATCGGATGGAGAAGGTGACAATGAAGATTCCGAAGATGAATCCACCTCCAACTCTTTAGATTCTGAAACTGAGGAAGGATCCGATAACATACAACAATATCAATCACCACAACAAGTCGACTATAGAGGAGAATTCAAACCTGAGTTGATGCAAGCGATATCCATGATAAAAGACTACCAAAAAGAACACGAATCTACCGAAGATGGCATATCTAAAGAGAAGATAGAGCAAATCTTATCAGAAGCCGATTCTCCTCCATCTGAAGCAGAAAAGATTGATCCAGATGCCAAGGGTACGTTCGTAAGTGAAATGGCACAAGACTTGGATTCTAAAGGTAACCCACAAGCCGTGTTGCAACAAAGTTCATATGCTTATGATTCGACCTACGATGATGAAGACCGAAGAGGTCCGCTAGAAGCTAATGATCCGGATTCATTTCTGTACGACGAATGGGACTATCGCATATCGGACTACAGAAATCGTTGGTGCCTCTTGAGAGAAAAGGAAATGGCAGAAGGGGATTCAGCATATTTCACTACTACATTAGACGGATATTCAAGCCTCGCGGGCCAAATTAGACGCCAATTTGAATTGATGTCCCCACAAGGACTACAGAAGATGAAAAGACAACAAGATGGGGATGAATTGGAATTGGAAGCGGTGATAGAAGCTATGGTTGATAAAAAATCAGGTAGTACCCCTTCGGAAAAAGTCTATCTGCGCCGTAACAAAGTCCAAAGAGATGTGGCTGTAGTGTTTCTCTTGGACATGAGTGCGTCGACTGCCGAGGCAATAGACGAAACAAGAAGATTAGCTGATGAATGGGATGCCCCCGACGACCCTTTAGAGTATATGTTCTGGCTCAGAAGCAGACGGGGTGAAGGAATGCGAAGAAGCTACAAGAGAATCGTAGACCTAGAAAAGGAAAGCATAGTACTACTAATTCACGCACTAGAAACTATAGGTGATACGTATGGTATTTATGGTTTCTCAGGTTATGGTAGAGAAAACGTGGATTTTTTCGTTATAAAAGATGTCCAAGAAGCCCTTAGCGAAAGAGTAAAACGAAGAATAGACAAAATATCTCCCCTACAAGCCACTAGGATGGGACCCGCAATACGCCATGCAACTAGCAAGCTGGCTGGTATAGATGCTAGAACGAAATTTTTGGTACTAATCAGTGATGGAAGACCCCAAGATAGGGGATATAGCAGAGAAGGTGTTGAAAAAGAATATGCCATACATGACACCAGAATAGCGTTAACAGAAGCCCGGAGAGACGGCGTCACACCGTTTTGCCTAACTGTAGACAAAGAAGGACATGACTATCTAAGGGCTATGTGCCAAGATATGGGATACGAAGTCTTGGCTGATATTAACAACCTACCTAGAAGATTACCTACTCTATACAGACATCTGACAGTTTAATCAAAAAAGTGTTCTTCATCAAATTAATTAGCTACCAATTTTAGAAGTGTCATGAGTGCCTCATTGGTGGCTCTTTGTTTCACCAAAAGCCTTTCCTGAGGTAAATTCAGTTCCTTAACGTGAGTACCATCGGTAGATGATATACCTATATACACTTTGCCCACAGGTTTATCTTCAATAGTTGACGGGCCTGCCACACCGGTAGTTGATATACCAATATCAGAGCCTACAAGGTCTCTAACTGATCTTGCCATATCCGCTGCAACTTCTGGGCTAACAGTCCCGAATTTATGTATCAAATTACTGTCGACACCAAACGTTTGTTTTAAGACTCCAGAATAAGCCACCATACCACCTTTGAAATAACCTGAACTGCCGGGGGGTTGTGTTAACGCATTGGATAATAAACCTCCCGTACAGGATTCCATAACAGCGACCGTAAGATTGTTGTTTAATAGATTGCTCGCTAGAACACTCTCAACAGTATCTTGATCAAACCCCCATATAAAATCTCCAATAGATCCATCTAATGCTACTTCCAGTTTATCGAGCGATGACTTAGCCTGCTGTTCGCTCTCTGCGGGAACTCTAATCCTCACGTCTACACCAAGGGGTTGGGCATACATCCCCCACTCAAAGCCAAAAGAATCAATAATTCCCGATATCTTCTCATTCAAAAGGGATTCACCCAAACCATAGGTCCTTATATTCCTAGTGTATATTAATGAGTTGTTGTACCTCTCAAGTAAAGAAGGAAGTACTTCATGTTGCCACATTCTGTGCATCTCTCTTGGAGGACCAGGCATAACAATCAAGTTCTTGTTATCTATATTTACCCACCAACCCGGGGCTGTACCCACTTCATTCTTTATGCCACAGGCAGAAGGAATCAAATTAGCCTGTTTTATATTTGTATCAGACATATTTATTCCTCGTCTGATGAATATTTTTCTCATGTCTTCAAGAGATTCTTGATCTATGTACATGGATTCATTTAACAATTGAGATATTGATTCTCTGGTGATATCGTCATCGGTAGGCCCAAGCCCTCCCGTTGTTATTATTATATCTGAACGGTTAACGGCTTCTTTCAGGACAGATACAAGCTCTTCCTGGTTATCCCCAACCTGAGAAATGCGAACCAATGTAATGCCAATCCTTGGTAATTCTTTTGCAATATAGTTAGAATTGGTATCTACCAGTTCCCCCATAAGAAGTTCGGACCCAATAGCTATGATGTCTGCTCTAAAAATATTTAAGCCCCCTCACATAGCAACAATTATTCGAAGTATTCGGCAGAAGCGGATTCTATCCCTTCAACCCATTCAACGTTTACTGTAAATACATCTGCAATTATGTATTCACCTCTTTCAGTTTGAACGAAATAATTATCTCCGCCTTCAGTCTTATCACCTATTCTAAATCTGTATTGTGAAACTTCGACTGCCTCTTCAAGTTCGTCTTCATCAGTATCTAGTCTTTCAGTTTGAACGAACACTACCATGGAAGGATTCTCTAATCCATATTGAGCAACTCCTATTGGTTCATATGCTTCTAGGACCTGAGTGGGCGTCTCAAAGGCACTCAAGACTTTTAACATGGATGTTTCTTCAATTTCAATAGGCTGATTGTCTTTACCCAAGAATTGCCATGAATTGGCTTCTTTATCCTTGAAAAACGCAATACCTTTGTAACCTTCATCTGGATTCCCTCTAGTTATCTTGATTTGCGTAATTGTTTCTATTTCGATATCGTATAACCATTCAGGATAAGGTGGTTCCTCCAACAATCTGGTCATCACTTCTTCCCATCCAGAAAAGATAGTGAACACTTCATTAGTGTTATCGATCTGAACATAAGTGTTTTCGCCATCTGGTGTATAAGATCCGATAAGTATTCTTATATCATTACCATTTTTCAACCCTATAGCTATATTTAAGTTGGGATCAGCCAAACCATATTGAGATAAGTCACTTGGATTAGGGTCAATTAATCTCCGACTCTTCGGACCACTGAGTAGAAGATCCACTCCTATCCAACGATCCAGACCCACAGGATATCCATCAGATTCACCTATGTGCCAATGTTTATCATCACCTAACGAGAATTTTGCCTTCTCTCCTGTTCTATCAATTTCTATGGTGCTTATATCTGCCATATCAACACTGTAGAACCATGGAGCATCAACCTTAGTTTCTGGTTGGACTTTGGCCTGAACAAAAAACACATAACCTGCAACCATTAAAAGCAGCACGACTAGAATGATGGAAGTGCGAATGTTCATAAGTGAGTTTTATCTTCTCCGCCACCAAGCTATAACAGCCAGCATGATTATCCCGCTTGGAACCAAAAACCAACTAGAATACCGTATAAAGTCAAATTCCTTGGGGTCTATCACTAATTGGCGGAAGGCCTGGGGTTTTGCTCTGATTGATATTAGATCGTAGTTCTGGGTTAACCAGTCAATGGAGTTCAAAAAGAAATCTCCATTATTTAATGCCCTGTAATATTTATTAGAAGCAAAATCCGAATCACCGAAAACTATTATGTGAGTTGTAGGTATTTCCTCACCAATATCCACTTTTGGAGCCTCTTGTCCAACCATAGCAATAGATTCTATAGCCATAGCAAGAGGGAAAGGTCCGTTTATGACAGCAGGGTCAGAACAATCCATATCATCTTGTTTCATAGATATACAGCTAACCAAAGAAGTTGCCGCCAAGGGGGTATGTGTTATATTAATTTCATCTGGGTTAGGTGGTAGTCCTTCAGGTGCACGTTCTATCACATCTACAATACCCGTTGCTTCAACAAAGAATGTATCGTCCAGAGGTTCTGTAATTTGATGACCTCCAAGATAATTAGCTCTTCTAACTATGGGGCTTCTGGGGTCACTGTTCGCTGAACTTAACTCATCAATTATGGTTCCATTTGGCAAATGTATGCCCCACTTATTAAGCAATTGGTTCATCTGAGAATCAGCGGCATCGTCTATCAAAAACATTGCCCTTCCACTATTGGCCAAATACGCCTCTATCTTTGCCCTCTCATCCGTGAGGATACTACTGCTTGGTCCAGCTACTACAAGAACTGCAGCGTCATCAGGAACAGACTCTGATTGCTTCAAATTGAGAGACTTGACTATGTAGTTGTCACCAACTAATCCGGCCCTAGCTAAACCAAAACCTTCGCTCTCTATATCACCGTCATTGATATTTTTTTCCCCATGGCCAGTAAGCATGTAAACGATTTTCTGTTTTTGCCCTGTGGCTATCAAGACGGCACTAACTAAATCCTGTTCCGACAACACTAGATTTTCCCCAAAACTTGTAGGTGATAAGATGTGGGGGTTCGATTCGGAATCAGGAACCTTGAAAACTATTGACGGATATTCTTTAACTCCATCTCTCCTGGCTAAAGAGGGTTTTAAATCAGGATCCACAAATTGGAAAGTGAAGTCTTTATTCCTTTTATTGAATTCAAAGAAGAAATTATCTGCCTGTATCCTTATTTGCTCCTGAATGACCTGCTCTGGATCTGAGTAAACAGTCGCTTGCACTGGTTTCTTTAATTCCTTCAACACTTTCAGAGTCTGAGGAGCTAATGTAAATTGTTTAGTGGCCGTAAGGTCTACTCTTACTGAGTTTTGCAAAGAAATATATCCTAATAACATCAAAATAGCCCCAAAAGCGAATACCATTACCAGAGTGTTTATAGTATATCGCCCCGTTCTTGCAACCACCGCGTTTTTCACTTGTGAAAGATGGGTTAACGTAGATACTGTGAGCATCAATAAAGAGAGAATAATGAGAGCTTTACCAGCGGTCTCTAAATCAGGTACTGCCAAAAGTAGCAGTACTCCAACAGCCAATATAACCAAACCAGACAAAGACAAAACGGCACCAGAAGAAACTATCCAATCAATCACCTTATTGTTGCTGTCAGAGTCTGTCTCACTGTTATTTCTTCTTCTGTCTACGCTCATTTACCTCCACCTCCTAGATTCCAATGAACGTATAGTCAAAAACAACATGAAGGAAGTGAACACAAAGTAATACACAATATCATGAGTATCTATTACACCTCTGGCAAAACTTTCTAAATGATTAGTAAGAGATATATGCATAACCATGTCGGCAACCGTACCTGTCAAATAAGTAGATGCCAAATCAATTATTGATAATATAAGAAGTACTCCCATGGCAAGCACTGCTGCAACAATTTGGTTGCCTGACAAAGAAGACGCAAAAATACCGACCGACAATGTAGCCATTCCATACAAAATCAACCCTATATATCCACTAAGTATAGGGCCCATATCTGGTGATCCAAACCAAGTCAAAATTAACACTAAGTAAAGAGTCGGTATCAATATAGAGAGTAGACTTGCCATGGATGCTATAAATTTCCCGAGAATTATTTCATAATCCCTTACCGGCGATGTCATTAGGAGTTCTAATGTGCCTAGTTTTTGCTCCTCAGAAAGGAGTCTCATAGTTAATATGGGAGAAAGCAAAGTAAATATGAGTGTGCTCGGAAATATAAATCCCCTTATGGTGGCCTCAGGCAATACCCCGCTTACACTCGTAACAAAATAATACGCTGCCAATGCCGAGTACACAGCCATTATTATATATGCCATGGGTGAAACGAAATATATCTTTATTTCCTTCCAAGCAATAGTCGTAGTGTTTTTCATTTAGTTCCAGGCTCCATGTCAGTTAATCTTAAGAAAATTTCCTCTAAGCTCATCTGGATTGGCTGAAGCCGCAGTAATCCCCATCCACGTTCATGAACTAAATTTGATATTCTTTCTCTTAAATCCGCCCCGTGCGGAGTTTCAATCAAATAGATGCCAACTCCATCTCGATCGACTCTATTAACTTCTAGAACTCCCTCCATATTCCTAATCGCAGGCATTACTGCAGATGCCGGCCCTCGGATATCTACCTCCAGTTTTTCTGTAGCCCTTAACCTTTCAGACAAATTATCTGGTCTATCTATAGCTACAACCTGGCCTTCATGTATGATTATGACCCTACTACAAACCATGCTTACCTCTGGCAATATATGCGTACTAAGTATAACTGTTTGATCACCACCAAATCCTTTGATCAAATTTCTGGTTTCTACTACTTGAATTGGGTCTATGCCTACCGTTGGTTCATCCATTATAAGAACATCAGGTTCGTGAAGTATAGCTTGGGCAATACCAGTCCTTTGCCTGTAACCTTTGGACAATTTGCCTATCAAAGTATTTTGATACTCCTCTAGTCTGCAAATGGCAATCACATCGTCTATCCTGCGTTTTAACCATTTTGAATCCATACCACGAATACCACCCATAAAAGCCAAATAATCTTCTACACTCATTTCGGTGTACAGAGGGACAGTTTCTGGAAGATATCCGATATGCTTTCTGACTTCCAAAGAATCGTCAACAACATCCAGTCCAGCTATCTTCACAGATCCATGGGTTGGAGGCATGAACCCTGTCAAAATCCTCATTGCTGTAGTCTTTCCTGCCCCATTTGGTCCCAAAAATCCTAAAACTTCACCTTTACCAACGGTAAAGTTGATGTCTTCTATAGCAGGAAAGTCACCATAATATTTGGTGAGACCTGTCACTTCTATCATAGGTGTACTGTTAGGATCTTCCATAATCTACCTTTCGGGTGTAGCCGACTATTGCTGATAAAACATGATGGATTATATTGCAATGGTTTTGTCTGTTCAAGTACCAAAGAATTATGACACACATCAATAGCTTAGCAAATCTATAATTGCAGTACTGTAAACTCTTGGATATAATCGGTGGTAATCATGTATGACTTGATAGATAAAGCCAAAAAATATATTCCCATCGACAATATACCAATAATTGAAGAGGCACTAAATTTTGCCTCAAACGCTCATCATGGACAAAAACGATTGTCTGGAGAGCCTTTTATTGAACACCCCATCAAAACTGCAATGTTCCTAGCAGATCTAAATCTGGATGCCCCCACACTTACAGCGGCCATTTTACATGATGTTATAGAAGACTGCGATGTGGATATATCTGAGATCAAAAACAGATTTGGCTCAGACGTTAGTGCACTTGTAGACGGGGTTACGAAACTAAGCAAGATAGAGACTCTGAACAATGAACATGTCCGTTCTAACAACTACGATAATGGGCAATCTGAAAATATCAGAAAAATGCTGGTGGCCATGGCAAAAGACATTAGGGTTGTACTTATAAAACTTGCGGACAGACTTCACAATATGCAAACCTTACATGCACACGAAGAAGCAAAAAGGAAAATAATAGCTCAAGAAACTCTGGAAATCTATGCCCCATTAGCCCATAGATTGGGAATGTGGGATATAAAGTGGCAGTTAGAGGATCTATCCTTTGAACACGTTGCTCCTAATGACTACAAGAACATGGCTGACCTTGTTGCATCAAAACGCGAAGAAAGGGAAAGATTTATCACTGATAAATGTAACATCATCTCAAGAAAGTTAAACGAGGCTGGTATAAACGCAGAAGTTTCGGGTCGACCTAAACACCTTTATAGTATCCATAAGAAGATAGAAAAATATATCAGCCAAGGTAAGGAATTTAGCCAAATTTACGACCTGTTGGCTATAAGAATATTAGTAAAGGATTTGCAAGAATGTTACAGTGCACTGGGTGTGGTACACAGCATATGGCACCCTATTCCCGGAGAGTTTGATGACTATATAGCCAATCCAAAACAAAATTATTACATGTCACTGCACACCACAACTATGATGGATGGGAAAACACCTCTGGAAATACAAATTAGAAGCCATGACATGCATCAGGTTTCCGAATATGGAGTAGCGGCTCATTGGAAGTACAAAGGCAACCAAACCAAAGATATGGTATTTGAAGAGAAAATGTCCTGGATGCGCCAGTTATTGGAGTGGCAAAGAGAAGTTTCTGGATCAGATGAATTTATGGAGTCAGTGAAGACAGACATATTCCAAGATCAAGTTTTCGTATATAGCCCCAGAGGTGATGTACTCGCATTGCCTGCCACAAGTACTCCAATAGATTTTGCGTATCACGTACACACAGACCTTGGCCATAGATGTATTGGAGCTAAAGTTAATGGAAAACTGGTTCCTCTGTACACCATTCTCAACAACGGTGACACCGTAGAAATAATAAGAAACAAGACCAGTAGAGGTCCTAGTTTAGATTGGTTAAACACAAACTTAGGGTATGCCAATACCGCAAACGCCAGATCCAAGATACGCTATTGGTTTAGGAGGCAAGAGAGGGATGCTAACATTCAAAGAGGAAAGGATATCCTTTCCAAGGAAATTAGAAGATTAAGCATTAAAATGGACGAAGAGGAAATAACTAAACTCTTAAGATTTGACTCTTCTCTCGATCTGCTTTTGTCCCTCGGCAACGGTAGTTTAAGTTCATACCAATTGGCAACGCGCCTAACTTCTAATGACATAAAAACGGTTGAAGAAGTAACTGAAAACCCCATAATAACCTGGCCATCATCTGGTATAGAAGTACTTGGAGTTGGGGACCTCTTGACACGTGTGTCTCAGTGTTGTAGTCCTATACCAGGTGACAAAATATCTGGTTATATAACGAGAGGAAGAGGGGTTTCTGTCCACAAATCTAATTGTTCAAACATAACGAATGAAACAGAAAAGGAAAGAATCATTGAAGTAGGGTGGGCTAATAATGTCAAACGATACCCAGTAAGATTAAGAATAGAAGCTTGGGATCGAGTAGGGTTGTTACGGGATATAACCAATATAGTATCTCAAGAGAAGATTAATATAGCTTCTGTCACCACAACGGAACACGAATATAGTAGCTGCTCCATATATCTGACCATACATACCGAAGGGGTAAGCCAGTTAAGCAGATTGTTTTCTAGACTCGAAGCAGTAGAAGCTGTATACTCAGTAACCCGTAGTAATTCTAGGGGAGAAAGTTCCGAGAACAAGAAAGTATCAACAGGATAAAAGGAGGTGCAGATTTGCCTAGTGACAAATCGGCCAGAGTTTCAGAAAGAAAAAGTTTAAGAAATAAACCAATTGTGGCATCTACACGCACGCTGATCAAGAAAGCCGAGTCCCTAATCGAACAGGGTGATATTGAAACCTCTGTAGAAGCAACTAGAGATGCTCTCCATCATCTGGACAAGGCTGCAACAAAAGGGGTTATACACAAAAATAATGCCGCAAGACGAAAATCTCGCTTGGTATCCAAACTCAACAAACTTCAATCCCCATAGTAACTATGGACCCCAAAGATATACCTGCTAAGCCCCCTGTTCAAGATTCAGCCGGACTGATCAAACGACATCGGTGGTCCGGGCTTTGGATGGGCTGTGCTAGCGGATGGGGCTTGGCTTGGTTATTATGGGGCATACCATTAGGCCTATTCCCTCTGTTTCTGGGCATTACAATGGAAGTCATTGCCAGACGTCGTCTACCCGAAAATGCAGATCCTAAAACCAGAAATCACCGATGGTCAGCATTCTGGAATGGTGTGGTTATAGGAATGGGTTTGGGATGGATACTCGTTCCAAAAGTAGAAGGTAATTCTTCAACTATAATCATAATGGGCTGCTTCCCTATAATTTTGGGGGCAATAATGGAAATAATAGGCCACCGCAGGATAGACAAAGGAGACTAATTCACATCTGATTCAACACTTGTCCTTGAAAATTTCTGATACTGGCTTGTAGATGATATGGAAAACTGCTAATATGCTGAGCGTTATAAAGGTGTAACACTAATTATATTATAGTGTGAGAGGTACGGTAATTTGTCAAAAATCAATGTCGCTATCATAGGAGCAGGCAACTGTGCTTCTTCTCTAGTCCAGGGAGTTTATAAATACCAAGAAACTGCAGAAGATGAATTCATCCCCGGGCTTATGAACCCGACCTTGGGAGGCTATCACATATCCGACATAAACTTTGTGGCAGCTTTCGATATAGACAACAACAAAGTCGGCAAGGACCTATCAGAGGCAATATTCACTTCTCCAAACAATACCGTCAAATTCACAGAAGTGCCAAACATGAATGTTCCAGTAGAGAGAGGTATGACACATGATGGATTGGGTAAATACCTGTCTCAAGTTATCGTCAAGGATTCCAGTTCCACCGCAGATATAGTAAACATTTTGAAGGAACGAAAAGTAGATGTGGTAATCAACTACTTACCAGTTGGTAGTGAAGAGGCTACAAAATGGTACGTTGAACAGGTCTTGGCTGCCGGCTGTGGCTTCGTAAATTGCATACCAGTTTTTATTGGCAGAGAAGACTATTGGCAAAAACGATTTCAAGACAAGAATCTCCCTATAATTGGTGACGATATAAAGTCACAGTTCGGAGCAACTATAACGCATAGAGTCTTGACGAGATTAATGAGGGAAAGAGGAGTGAAATTAGAAAGAACTTATCAGCTAAATTTCGGTGGTAACACCGACTTTTACAATATGTTAGAACGAGAAAGACTAGAATCCAAGAAAATCTCCAAAACCAATGCGGTTACTTCTCAATTAGATTACGATCTGGGTGCCGAAAACGTCCATGTAGGCCCTAGTGATTATGTCCCGTGGCTAGAAGATAGGAAATTTTGCCACATACGTATGGAGGGTCGCACATTTGGCGATGTACCCATAAACTTAGAACTGAAATTGGAAGTTTGGGATAGCCCTAACTCAGCTGGAGTAGTGGTAGACGCGGTAAGATGTTGCAAGATAGCACTGGATAGAGGAGTTGGAGGCAACTTGACTGGCCCTTCTGCCTATTTCATGAAATCCCCTCCAATACAATATTCTGACGACGAAGCTCGCCAGATGGTTGAAAATTTTGTGGATCAGAACTAATAAACTCTAGTTTTTGGAATCGGGGTAATCCCAAATGAAAATCGGCCTAGTTTCCCCCTACGACTACGCTTATCCTGGGGGCGTTATGGCACACATCTATCATCTAAAACATGGCCTAGAAAACTCTGGCCACCAAGTTAAAATTGTTGCACCTCTATCCGGTCCTCCTCCCGATTATTCTAGTAATCCAGGCCTGATCCCTCTGGGTAAATCAGTGCCGGTACCTACTGGTGGATCTACCGCTCGTATATCTTTATCCGTATGGTTGCAACCTAAAGTCAAAGAGTTGCTTAACCAGGAGGGGTTCGATGTTATACATTTGCATGAACCACTGGCCCCTATAATACCTCTACTTGTTCTACATCTATCTCAATCGGTTAATGTTGGGACTTTCCATGCATTCCACGGTAGCAGCAAAACCTATTTTCTTAGCAAGTATTTTCTTAGAAAATGGCACAATAAACTAGATGGTAGAATCGCCGTATCACAACCAGCTTTAGATTTTGTGAATAAGCATTTCCCTGGAACCTACGAAGTTATACCCAATGGCATAGATTTCAATAGATTTGCGAACCCTAAGAGGAAGATAGAAGATTACCAAGATGGCAAATTAAATATATTGTTTGTAGGCAGAATGGAAAAGCGCAAAGGATTAAAATATTTGTTAGGAGCGTACGCTAAATTCAAATGGGAACATCCAAATAGCCGACTTATAGTGGTCGGACCAGGAAATCCTGAACCTGACTGTTACAGATTAATTGCTGAACGCAATATAGAAGACGTCGTCTTCGTCGGTGGAGTGTCTTCGGAAGATCTGCCTAGATATTATCAAACAGCAGATATATTTTGTTCCCCAGCAACCAGTGGGGAAAGTTTCGGCATTGTATTATTGGAAGCAATGGCATCTGGTAAACCTATAATAGCCTCTAATATAGAGGGATATTCTTCGGTAATGTCCAATGGGTATGAAGGACTCTTGGTTCCACCGAAAGATGAAGACGCGCTCACAGAAGCCTTGTTGAATCTAGCAAAAGATCCATCCCTAAGAGAAACACTTGGCACCAATGGACTCTTGAAAGCACCAAATTATGATTGGTCAGTCATAACAGAAAAAATCTTGGATTACTATGATTTATCCTACAAAAATAAGTTCGGGAATGGCAATATTACTTAGAATACTACGAATGTAGTCTTTGTTATTTTAATAAATTATGATGAAGTCTTGGCAAGAATATAGAGAACTTAGCAGGTCCTTTCTTTCAAACTATGTAGAAAGGCCAATTGCGCGACTTTTTAATCGGCTTGGCTTCTCCCCTAACAAGATAACCGTCCTTGGGTTAATACTTAATATAGTTACAGCTCATCAAATCATCGTTGGCAACTTCTTTCAATCTGGCATTCTACTTGTCATCGCTAGTTCATTAGACATGGTTGATGGATCACTAGCCAGAATGCAAAATAAAGTCACCAAATCGGGAGCATTGCTAGATTCGTACGTAGACAGGTTGTCCGAAGCTCTCATATTTTTTGGTTTATTGATTTACTACTCGAATCATCACACAGAAACATACATAATATTCTTGATCTACATATCTGTTGTAAGTTCATTTATGGTGAGCTACCTAAGGGCACGAGGTGAAGGTTTAGGGGTAGACTGTAAGGTTGGATTTATGACCAGGCCTGAAAGGATACTAGTTATGACCTGTGGCCTTTTGTTGAATCAAGTTGTAGTCGCACTAATTATAATTGCTGTTTTGTCTACAACTACTTCTTTACATAGATTTTGGCATATCAAGAACAACCTGGATTAACCAGTCATGGTTTTCAGATAATATCTGTGATATATCCAGTATCCCTGAGACAATTAGCAATATCAGTCTTAAACCCTGATTATCAACAATCAACCCGTTAATCAGATATAGAAGATTTAAGATAAGCCCGTAATAACGGGGTTAGCTCTCCATCTAATACCCCAGAAGTATCAGAGGTTTCGTACCCACTTCTATGATCCTTTATCATTTTGTACGGATGCAAAACATAGCTTCGTATCTGATTGCCCCACCCTGCAGCAACATGTTCACCTTTCAATTTAGCCTGTTCATCATCCCTCTTCTTTGATTCAAGCTCCATGAGTCTCGCCCTCAGAACTTTCATGGCATATTCCTTATTTTGAAATTGGGAACGTTCGTTTTGACAACTAACCACAATACCAGTCGGATTATGAGTTATCCTCACTGCTGTAGAATTTTTCTGTACGGATTGACCCCCATGTCCACTAGCTTTAAAAACATCTATTCTTATATCATCTGGGTTTATGACGATATCTATTTTATCGTCTGCCTCGGGTAAGACCTCTATCAACGCAAATGATGTATGCCGTGCATGATCAGAATCGAAAGGTGATATGCGCACTAACCTGTGGACACCTCGGTCGGCTCTTAGATAGCCGTAAGCATATTTGCCTTCAACGCTTATGTAAGCGCTCTTAATACCAGCTTCGTCGCCGGGTGAGGTATCTATAATACTAGCAGTATATCTTGCCCTCTCAGCCCATCTCAAATACATTCTGAGAAGCATTTGGGCCCAATCCTGAGACTCAGTGCCTCCAGCACCGGCATGAACTGCCAATATAGCATTTCTGTCGTCATTTGGCCCTGAAAGGAGTAAATCAAATTCCCTGTCGGACAATTCTTGATCAATATCACTAATGTCTGAGGTTAGAGAATCTATAAGTGAATCGTCTTCTTCGTCCAGTGCCAATTGCGCTAGTTCTCTTAAATTATTTGATCTATCAGCCAAACCAGTCCAAACTTGAATCACTTGCTTCAATTCAGAGAGTTCCATCATTATAGATTGGGCTAGTTTGGAGTCATCCCAAAAGCTTGGATCACTTGCCTGCATTTCAATGTCTGATATTTTAGTTCGCTTTCCAGATACGTCAAAGTCGCACCATAATATCAGAAATACGATCAACTAACTCTTGTGATCGAGCATTCAAGTCTTGCATACAAAATCTCCCTTTTCTCAACGAAATCTTTAAGGGCTTAAACAAAAATATTATTTACCATTAAGATACATCCTTAGGAATGCGCCAGTCAAATTTTTGGTGAATACAAACAGGAGAAAGTAATGGCAGTAACACCCCTTGCCTATCTATTAACATATCTGTAGACTAGCGAACTAATTAATATGACCATAAATGATTCTGACACCAATAAAGAATTGAAGTTTCTTCGTGAGCGAATGCGCCACTCCGCAGCTCATATAATGGCTGACGCCGTGTTGAAACTATTTCCAAATGCCAAACTTGCCATAGGTCCGCCCACAGAAGACGGTTTCTATTATGATTTTCAATTGGAAAAACCATTCACACCAGATGACTTGGATGATATACGTAAATATATCAAAGAAGTCATAAGTATGGAGTTACCATTCGCACCCACTAACATCACCCGAGAAGAAGCATCATCTATGTTTTCAGATCAACCATTCAAACTAGAAATCATTAATGATATACCAAGTGATGAAAGTATAAGCATATATAGTCACGGACACTTCTCCGACCTTTGCAGGGGCCCTCATTTAGAACACACAGGACAAATTATAGCCTTTGAATTATTGAGTGTGGCCGGGGCCTATTGGCACGGAGATGAAAAAAGGCCAATGCTACAAAGAATCTATGGCACAGCGTTTGAATCCCAAGAGGCCCTGCAAGATCATCTACTGAAACTTGAAGAAGCTCAAAAAAGAGATCATCGAAGACTCGCAAGAGAATTAGATCTTCTATCTTTCCACGAGCAATATGGACCTGGGTTAGCATATTGGCACCCTAAGGGCGGACGAATCAGAACCATTATAGAAGATTTCTGGCGCAAAGAACATTTTAGAGCAAATTACGAAATAGTTTATTCTCCACACATAGGACGCTCTGCTCTTTGGGAAACAAGTGGCCATCTGAATTTCTATACAGAAAATATGTATTCACCTATGGATATAGATGGACAAGATTATTATGTTAAACCGATGAACTGCCCCTTCCACATACAGATATATAAGAGCTCTCTCAGAAGTTATAGAGAACTTCCTATAAAATTAGCAGAACTGGGAACCGTATATCGTTACGAAAGGTCAGGTGTACTACACGGTTTATTAAGAGTACGAGGATTCACACAGGACGATGCCCATATATTCTGCACTCCATCCCAAATCAAAGAAGAAGTAGAAAAGTGTGTGGATTTTATGCAATTCTTTCTGAATTCATTTGGGTTCACAGAGTTTCGGGTATATTTGTCCACACGAGATAAAGGTGGAAAGTTCGCTGGGTCTCTTGAGGACTGGGACATGGCCACAAATGTACTAAGGGATGTGATCAAAGAACATAATCTACCTTATGAAGAAGATGAAGGGGGTGCCGTGTTCTATGGGCCGAAAATTGATGTGAAGATGGTAGATGCCTTGGGTAGAGAATGGCAATGTACTACTATACAATTTGATTTTAACCTACCCGAACGGTTTGACGTAAGTTACATCGGCGAAGACGGACAAGAACATAGACCGTATATGGTACACAGGGCTCTCTTAGGATCAATAGAACGCTTCTTTGGTGTATTAATAGAGCATTACTCAGGGGCTTTCCCCACGTGGCTTTCTCCCGTACAAGCCATAGTTATACCAATAGCAGATAGGCACCTAGAATACGCAGAAAAAGTAGCCATTAGACTGCGTTCCAAGGATATAAGAGTAAATGTTGACAAAAGAACTGACAGAATGAACGCTAAAATTAGGGATGCTCAAATGCAAAAAATACCCTACATGCTAATTGTGGGTGACAGAGAAGTAGAATCCGACGAGGCTTCGCTAAGAACAAGATCAGGTGAAGATCTAGGTAGCAAAACTGTAACTGACATTATGGATGTAATAGAAGAATCCGTCACCAACTTGACCTAGTTTCCAAAAAACCATTCTCAATCCAGTAACTGTAGGTTAGCATAACCTAACAACAAATTCCTGACCCCCCCATCAGCCTTAAATGCAACCGTTACTTGGTAATCATACCCAATAGCAGTACATGACACGACTATCCCATCTCCAAATCTATCATGCCTAACTTTTTGTCCGACTTCCATGGGGCTTGTCTCTGTGGCATGGTCCGATAAATCGGAAGCGCCAGATTGTTTTATTACATCCGTCACCACCGAACCAATAGGAATGGATCGGCTTGAAAAATGCGACATTAACGCACTTGGTATATCCATCAAAAACCTAGAGGCAACGTTGCTGACTCCATTACCCATATATCCTCGTCTAAATGAACGAGTGATGTATAAACATTCCTTTGCCCTGGTCATACCCACATAAAAAACTCGTCTTTCCTCTTCCATTTGATCCGCATAATCAAAAGATCTTATATGAGGCAATAAACCTTCTTCTAACCCTACTATAAAAACTGCCGGGAATTCTAAGCCTTTCGCCTGATGCAACGTAATGAGTGCAATGGAATCTTGGGAATCATCAAGAGAATCTATGTCTGATACCAACGCTATCCCTTGCAAAAATTCAATAAATCTATCCTCAGGATCAACATTTTGAAATTTATTAGCAGTCACCTTTAATTCTTCTATATTATCCATTCTTTCGGTCCCTTGGTCTCCTTGATCTTCCAGGTAAACTCGATATCCGGTCATTTCAAGAATTAGATTTATAATACTAGTAGGATCTAATCCATCACTGTCATGAATAAGATTTGTTACGAGGTCAACAAATTTTGATATTACCCTATGTGATCTACCACTTCTCTTGGAATCTTCGACAAATTTTGCATTAGCAGCAAGCTCCATAGCTGCATATATGGATATTTTGTTTTTATCTGATAACTCCGCAATTTCATCAATTGTTTTTTGACCGATACCTCTCGGCGGGGTGTTAATTATTCTCAACAAACTAACATTATCATGCGGATTCACAATCACCCTTAGATATGCTATTAAATCTCTGACTTCCTTACGTTGATAAAACCTGAGACCACCAATCAATTTATATGGTATGCTATTCCTCAAGCATCCCTCTTCAAGTGCACGTGACTGTGAATTGACTCTATACATAACAGCGAAGTCATTATATAAGTAACCCCTCTCAACTCTTAATCGATTGATCTCTTTCATAACTAATTGAGCTTCTTCTTCTGGGTTATAGGCCTCACCCACAAATATTGGATCCCCTTTAGGATTACTAGTTGTTAACTTTCTTTCTATCCTCTGAGTGTTCTGTGATATAACCCCGTAAGCTCCGTCAAGTATTGTTGAGGTAGATCTATAATTTTCGTTCAGACTTATCACTTTACATTTCGGATAATCTTCCTGAAACGAAAGTATATTTCTAATGTCAGCGTTCCTCCAAGAATATATTGATTGATCTGGGTCTCCAACTACACAAATGTTTTCGCGTTTCCCGGCTATTTTGGTTGCTAAATTGTATTGAGCCATATTCGTATCTTGAAATTCATCTATCATTAGATATTGATACCTGTCTTGATATTTTTTCAATATAGAAGGGTTGTTGTTGAACAACAAGTTAGTCTTCAATAAAAGATCGTCAAAATCCACTCCTTTGCTTTGTTCTAACAAATTTTGATAACTTTTGTAGACCACTTCTATTATCCTGTCCATCGGATTACCAGTTTGAGCATTATAATTATCTGAAGTAATCAATTTACTCTTACTAGATGAAATGATGTCTAATATAGCTCTATTGGAAAAACGCTTAGGATCTATTTCCGATATTTCCATGGCTTTGGTCACAAGTGTAAGTTGATCATCCCTGTCATATATGACAAAGTCTTTTGCCAATCCCATGAGACTACCATCTAAACGAAGAATCAAAGAACATAAGGAATGGAATGTAGAAACCGTAAAATCTCTCTGGTTCGGAACGTGACCCAACAAACCCAAGGAATCTCCGAGTTCATCTGATCCAAACAACCTTTGTCTCATCTCAGATGCAGCCTTATTTGTAAACGTAACGGCAGCAATATTGTAAGGACGTACTCCACACTGATTTATCAGATGTGCTATACGATGAGTTATTACTCGAGTTTTACCACTACCTGGGCCAGCCAAAATAAGAACAGGGCCAGACACGTATTCGACAGCTTCCTTCTGTTCCTTGTTCAGTGACACCTTTATGTTGGATTCCATAGTTAAATTATACAACAAGTCCACGCCAAATTAGGTCCGTATCCCCCTTGAAAACCATCAAAATTAGTGTGTATTCATGGACTTAATACCAATGCAATTGCTATACTGACAATAGCGACAACAATCATGTTGAGAGGTTTTAATGGCTGATGTACAACCGTTTAGAGGGTTAAGGTATCGAACCGAGGATTTGGGAAAAGAATTATGTCCACCATATGATGTAATATCCAGTGATGAACAGTCAGCATTATACGAATTGAGCCCAAATAACGCCATAAGACTCGAACTAGGCATATCAGATGCCTCAGATTCAGACTCTGACAACCGGCACACCCGAGCTGGCACATTATTGGCAGACTGGCTCAGCCGAGGCGTCTTAATTAGAGATCATGCTCCTAACATTTACGTTATCAGAGAAAACTTTAACCATGAGGGAATTCAAAAAAGTAGAAGATCTATATTCGCAAGGGTCCGTCTGGAAGAATTCGAGAGGGGCATTGTTCTTCCACATGAAGAAACCTCTTATGGCCCTAAAAGAGACCGCCTTGGTCTAATAAAAGAAACTAATGCTAATCTTAGCCCTATAATGGGTATTTACAGGGATAATACAGGAAACATAAGCGATTTACTGAGTGAGACAATACAGCAAACACCAAATGTCTCAGCCAATTACAATCAAGGTAAAATAGAGTTGTGGACAATAGAAGATACCAAGATCAACCAACAAATTACCAACTGCCTAAAGAATACCTCCATATATCTGGCAGATGGTCATCACAGATATGAGACTTCTTTGGATTATATGAAGTATCAAAACAAACTGTCACCTCTCAATGAAAATGACCCTTGTAATTTTATATTGATGTGCCTTATAGAAATAGAGGATCCAGGCTTAATAGTCTTGCCTTACCACCGAATCATGAGGCATCTTTCAGATGCTCAGTTTGATACTATGCTGAACCTGATAAGAAGCAATTTCAAAGTCCGAGAATTTAATTTAGCGGAGATATCTGACCCTATTCACAAGATACAAATTATGCAAGGACAGGATCAATCATGTTTGGGATTAGTAGCAAATCAGACTAATACACTCTATATACTCAACCGAAACAGTGATACTGAAAATCACATCTCACCACTGGAAAAGTGCATGACCCAATTTCTTGGCAAACAAGTGATAGAGCCTGTAGTAGGAAGCCAACAAGAAGCAGTTGAAAAAGGGATGCTTACTTATACTCATGACTCCGACGAATTGAAAAGCCTCGTTCTCACCGGCGAGTGGCAATCTGGATTTGTACTACCGCCTTTGTCATTAGACTTGTTTGAATCTGTTGTTAGTGATGGACAGAGGTTGCCAATAAAGTCAACTTATTTTAGCCCAAAACTACCAACTGGTTTAGTTATAAATCAATTAATATGATCTCTGCAACACATCCTCACATCCATTACAAACTAACAATATTTGGTTAGAAAACCGATGACAAGGATACAATATTGGATATAAGAGATAACTCAATAGTAACTAGACTAGTAACCCTAAGGGTAGAAATAAACAAATACAATTACTTGTACTACGTATTAGATAGGTCTGAAATATCCGACGAAGCATACGACCAATTAATGCAGGAATTGAAAAGTATAGAGAGCAAATATCCAGATCTTGTTACGGAAGATTCACCAACGCAAAGAGTAGGCGCTGCTCCGTCTACCAGATTCACAGAAATAAACCACCCAATACCATTACTCAGCTTAGGAAATGTTTTCAATACAGCGGATTTAGAAAATTGGTACACAAGAACTTGCCATTTACTCGGCCAAGACACGTTCGAAATAGTATGTGAACTTAAAATGGACGGCCTTGCCGTGGCACTCACGTACGAAAACGGAATACTAAAACACGGCTCAACACGAGGTGATGGTTTTCATGGCGAAAACGTCACCCAGAATCTGCGGACCATAGGATCAATTCCTTTGTCCATACCAGATAATACAAATGGAACTTTAGAAGTACGTGGTGAAGTGTACTTCCCATTGTCGTCATTCACTGAAATGAACAGGAAAAGGGAACTGGAAAATCTTACCCCTTTCTCTAATCCAAGGAATTCGGCCTCAGGTTCGTTGCGCCAACTAGACCCTACGATCACTAACCAAAGGCCCCTGGACATTTTTATCTATGGATTAGGTTACTCCGACGGAATAAACACACCAAATAACCACTGGGATACGATGGGATTCCTTCAAGAATTAGGATTCAAGATAAATCCGAACAATCTACACTGTACCCATTTATCAGAAGTAAAAGAATATTATGACTACTGGTTGGCCAACAGAGAGACTCTAAATTATGCAACTGATGGAATTGTCGTAAAAGTAAATGAATTTGAACAGCAAACACACCTGGGCAATGTTTCCAGAGAACCCAGGTGGGCAGTAGCATATAAATTTCCTTCCGAACAGGCTATCACTAGATTAACTGATATTGGTATAAATGTTGGAAGAACTGGATCATTAAATCCGTATGCGATATTGGAACCGATCTCGGTAGGTGGCGTTACTATAAAAACTGCTACTTTACACAACGAGGATTATATAAAAGAAAAAGATATTCGTATCGGAGACTGGGTAATTATCCAAAGAGCCGGAGAAGTGATCCCTCAGATAATCAGCCCAGTCGTGCAAAAACGCACCGGAGGAGAACAGAAATTCTCATTACCTACAAATTGCCCAAAATGCAACTCTAAGGTAATCCGTAAACCTGAAGAGTCAATGTATTACTGCACAAATTATAACTGTATTGGTCGAGCTTTAGAAAAGATTAAGCATTTTGTTTCCAAAGATGCTATGGATATAACAGGCATGGGAGAAAAACTCTGTGAGAATTTATTAACCGCCAATCTAATTCGTGACATATCCGACATATACACAATAACTGCTGACGAAATCATGAAGTTAGATAAAATTGCTGAGTTGAGTGCAAACAAAATCATAGACTCTATAGAAAAAAGTAAGACCAGACCATTATCTAGGATAATATTTGGATTGGGCATTTTACATGTAGGATCACAAGTTGCCGAAACCCTAGCGTCCCAATATCTCAGTTTGGAGAAACTTAGTAAAGCAGATAAACAATCACTTTTGCACTTGCCAAATGTAGGGACTAAAATAGCGGACAGTATAACTGACTATTTTTCACAAACTAAAAATATGGATATAATACGCTCACTTGAGATTTCTGGATTGAGCCTCCGCCAATCAGATGAGAATACGGAATCTTTGCCATTCCATGGTATGCGTTTTGTTTTGACTGGTAGATTGGAAAATCTCACAAGATCCGCAGCAGAACACAAGATATCTGTTCTGGGTGGAGTGATCACTAACAACGTAACCGGTAATACGGATTTTGTCCTGTCTGGCAAAGACCCCGGCAGCAAATTACAAAAGGCACTCAATCTAGAGATTCGAATTCTGTCCGAAGAGGAGTTTCTCTATATGATTGACACCTATTAAGTATTTCAGCTTCGGATCAAAAGTAGCTGGCTCACGCACATTGAGAAATGAAACATGAAAATAATAATTGGAATAGGTAATCCAGATAGCAAGTATGAGAATTCCAGGCATAACGCCGGTGTTATCTGTTTAGATGAAATATCAAGAACTACAGGAATAACATTCTCGGAAAAGAAAGATCTAGCCTCGATCGGCCGCGGCTACATAAATAACGAAACTGTAATATTAGCCAAATCTAGATCCTACATGAATAATAGTGGAGACACGATAAAATATTTACGCGACAGGTTCGGTATTGAGGTTGTAGATCTATTAATAATATACGATGATATGGACCTACCCTTGGGTAAAATTAGAATAAGAACTTCTGGGACACACGGAGGACATAAAGGTATTGAATCTATTATAAATGCTCTGGGCACTTCCAATATACCCAGGTTGCGGGTGGGCATCGGAAGACCTGAATCCGAAGACGATAGTATTCTCCATGTTTTAGGAGCATTCAAAAAAGAAGAAAAGTTGCTTTTAGCAGAAACATGCGGAACTGTAACCGAGGCCACATTGAACATACTAAAGCATGGTATAGAATGGTGCATGAACCGATACAATTAAACAATGTTGACACCTCTAAGCGTAGATGATAATCTTTTTGTAGAACATGTGTTCCATTATTAGTATATAGATGTCTAACAAAAAACTTAAACCAAGGCAATATGAGATATTGGAATTTATAAAACAATTCCGAGATATCAAAAGGTACCCTCCAGCAATACGGGATATTCAATCCGCATGTAAACTAAGTTCTACTTCTGTCGTAGATTATAATCTTAAAATACTAGAGAAGGCCGGTTATATAAAAAGAGACAAAACCGTATCCCGAAGCATAGAAATAGTACAATCGGATAGTTCAGATAATACTATAGCAGTACTAGGTTATATAGCAGCTGGAGAGCCTCTTCCTCTTCTCACAGAAGATCATTGGGGGTCGATAGAGCCACTGGAGATGCTAGATTTACCAAAAGCATTCCTCAAGGATAACAGTGAAGCTTATGCCTTAAAAGTTAAAGGCACGTCAATGATAGACGCGTTGGTTGATGATGGGGATATTGTAATCATCAAACCAATTCACACAGTCCGAGATGGAGACATGGTAGTTGCATGGTTACAAAGAGAAAATGCCGTTACGCTTAAGCGTCTGTTTCGTGAACCTGATCGAGTAAGATTGCAACCAGCGAACGTTAATATGCTCCCGATATATGTAGACCCTGAAAACATACAAGTCCAAGGCAAAGTAATCGCGGTTATAAGAAAAACTGAGTAGCAGATCAAATGACCTTGAAAAATATCTGCCCAGAGAACTGGGTACTAAAATACCAATTGGAGTCTATTTAATGGCTAGAGGAAAAACCTACTGGATGGTTGCTAGTTCCTTGAAAAATTTCAATATCACTAAAGATATGGGGTTTAGATCTCAAGGTTTGATGTCAAGGCAACGAAGAAAAGCTCAAAGAATGGAACCGGGTGACAGATTAGTGTTCTATATAACCGGTATAAGAAAATTTGGCGCAACTGCCACTGTAATATCCAAGTGTATTGAGGATCACTCCCAAGTCTGGGAAAGTGAGGGAAAACCTGAAGATTTCCCATGGAGAGTTGCAATCAAACCGGAAGCGGTGTTGAATGAGGAAGATTTCTTAGATGCCAATCAAATAGGCCCTAGAATGGAGCATGTTAAAAAATGGCCGCCGGAATATTGGCCCTTAGCTTTCCAAGGCAATTTACATATACTTCCTAAAGCAGACCTTGAGTTCTTGGAACAAGAAATGGTCAAAATATTGTCTAAAAGACCCGTTTAATGAATACATCCATTAAGCAAAACACAAAATTCATTGTGGGATAAACCTATATATGAGAATGACAAAATCATTTATAAGAACCCTGCGCGAAGATCCAACAGAGGCAGAAAGCAACAGTCATAAACTGATGTTGCGTGCCGGTATGATCAAGCAAATTGCCTCCGGCATATATAGCTATATGCCGATTTGCTGGAAATCTATTCGAAAAATTGAATCCATTATCAGGGAAGAGATGGATCTTGTTGGAGCACAAGAATTAAGAATGCCCACCTTGCATCCAATGGATATATGGGAAAAGTCGGGAAGAGTAGAAGCAATGGGGGAAACCTTGTTTAGATTGTCAGACAGGAGAGAAAGAGATCTAGTAATTGCTCCCACACATGAAGAAGTAATAACTATGATGGTTAAAGAATACTCTCAAAGTTATAGAGATTTACCACTTATCTTGTATCAAATTCAAACCAAATTTCGAGATGAGGCTAGACCTCGTGCAGGACTCCTGAGAGTAAGGGAATTTGACATGAAAGACGCCTACAGTTTTCATGTCGACGAAGACAGTCTAGACGAAGATTATCAAAAAATCGCAAAAGCATATTCGAATATATACTCCCGTTGTGGAGTCCCTGCAATACAAGCGGAAGCCGATAGCGGAGCAATAGGTGGCAAGGATTCACATGAATTTATACTACCCGCCGAAACTGGAGAAGATACCGTTTTCATATGCGATCATTGTGGTTATGCAGCAAATATTGAAAAAGCCCAAAGCGTAAAACCCAAGCCCACGATAGATGTTGAGGCAAACATTGAAGAAATATATACACCTAGCATAAAAACAATAGACCAATTAACTTCACACTTGGCAATAGCCGACTATAACACACTGAAAACAGTCCTTTACAATTCAGATGGAGAAATAGTACTAGTAACATTGAGAGGAGACCTAGAAGTAAATGAGGTCAAATTGAAGAATCTTTTGCATTCACATGTGTTGCAACTTGCAACTGAAGAAGAATCAATTAATGCTGGCCTGCACCCTGGTTACGTATCTATCTTAGGCATAAAAAACCTTACTACTGTGGCAGATAATTCAATAAGTTTGGGAGCAAATTTCGTGGTGGGAGCAAATAAACCAGATTATCACTTGACCAATGTGAACTACCCCAGAGATTTTACTCCTACGTTAATGGCAGACATTGCTACTGCTCAAGATAGTCACGCTTGTATACACTGTAACAACCAACTAAGAAGTTGTAAGGGGATAGAAATAGGACATATTTTTAAGCTCGGTACGTTCTATGCCGACCAATTCGATGCATCATTCTTGGATCAACACGGCGCTCAGCGAGATATCATCATG
The DNA here is from genome assembly GCA_009391535.1 of SAR202 cluster bacterium. GTDB lineage: Bacteria > Chloroflexota > Dehalococcoidia > Lucifugimonadales > UBA2985 > VFHP01. The sequence continues at coordinate 60,061 of VFHP01000012.1, forward strand.
GGATGCTACGGAATAGGAATAGGGCGGTTGTTGGCAGCTTCTATAGAATGTAACAATGACGAAGATGGCATAATATTCCCCAAATCAATAGCCCCCTACCAAGTACATTTGCTCGCGTTGAATACTCAAGATGAAGACGTTACAAAAGTCGCCACGTCGATATATAATGATATGCTCGCGAAAGGAATTGAAGTGCTCTATGACGACAGACCAGAAACAGCAGGTGTAAAGTTCAAAGACGCAGACTTATTAGGATTCCCATTCAGAGTAGTAGTAAGTAATCGAAACCTCAAGGAAGGCGCCGTAGAACTCAAAAACCGAGCATCAAAATATACAAGCCTACAGACCATAGAATCTTTAGTTTCAGTTGTAGAACAATTAATAGCCAGCTGAAGCTACGTTAGCAATCGACACTGGTAGCTCCACAAGCCCATAGTTATGATGCATTTATAGAACTAAAGGATCGTTTCAATTATTAGTCTGAAACACCCTTTCCTTTAAGATAATCTATTGCGTCTTGAACCTTTAACAAGGTCTCAGCATCTTCATCAGATATTTCTACCGGATTCTCATCTGTACTGAATTCATCTTGAAAAGCTAGAATTAAATCCACCAGATCCAGAGAGTCCGCTTCTAAGTCTTCAGTAAAAGACTTCTCAGGGGTCACAGACGCCTCATCTACTCCTAATCTTTCCGCCACAATAGTTTGTACACGTTCTAAAACAGTAGCCACCGGTTCCTCCTATAAAATAACTAAACTTAATTTACAATACTAGGTATTAATTTTATCAGACTCAAACACAGAACCCAAAACACCATTTATGAATTTAAATGAACTTTCTCCTCCATACATTTTTGCAAGTTCAACCCATTCGTTTATAACCACTTTAGGTGGGGACAATTGCCAGAGCATTAATTCATATATTGCCATACGCAAAACATTTCGTTCAATTATCCCTAGTTGAGAAACGGGCCAAGCTGGAGCAAATTCAGATATAGTAGTGTCAATGATGATTTTGTTCTCCAAAACACCCTCTATTAGGCCAACCGTAATAAAGACAATTTCTTTAGACACGCCTTCGTCTTCAAAGTATCTATCTTTGATCTGGTCCAGTGGATGATCAACGCTATCCAATTCATATAAAACTTTCAGGGCCATAGTCCTAGCCTGCCGACTATCACTCGCTGAACCAAGTCTAGATGTTTCTATAGGTTTTGCCAATAAAGTATCTCCCTTATGCAGTGATGGCAATTACGAATACAAATTAACATATAATAATTGCAGTGAGCATTACACTCTACTCTACCAACGAATTGATGTTCTCCAATTGTTCTATATTCGTTACGTCTGTATCTGGTGATATGCGAGTCACCATTCCAGATAAAGCCTTGCCTGGCCCAATTTCATAAATCGATTGGACTCCGCCTGTTGCCACCATATACTTTACGGAGTCTCTCCACCTTACCGGCGAACACAAACTGTCGCTAAGTTCTGATTTTATTTCTTCGCTATTGGTCAATGGTAACCCAGTAGAATTAGCTACTATCGGTATTCGTGGATCACTTATAACTACATTGTTTATTGCCATATCCAATCCTTCTTGAGCCGGCTTCATAAGCCGAGAATGAAAAGCTCCTGCTACCGGCAGTGGAATAGCTCGCCTCGCACCTCTTTCTGTAGCCAAGGTAACAGCTTTATCAATGGCTTCAGACGTACCGCTTATAACAGTTTGACCTGGGGCATTTAGATTCGATATCTCTGTACCAGTCTCTGAACAAATATCTTCTATAACGGAATCTTCCATTCCTATCAACGCTGCCATTCCTCCACTATTCAACTCAGCCGCATATTGCATTAATCTGCCTCGTTCTCTAACCAATAATGCAGCGGCAGAAAGACTCATAGAATTACTAGCGATCAACGCCGTATACTGTCCTAAACTATGCCCAGCTACAAAAGACGGAGAAGGCATGAGATCTCCTAATATTTCCTCCATTGCCCTTAAACAAGCTATGCTCATAGTTAATATGGCCGGTTGAGTGTTCATAGTGTTTTTCAAATCCTCTTCTGGTCCTTCGAACACTATTTTTGACAGATTTATGCCAAGAGCTTCGTCAACTTCATCAAATACCAACTTGGCTGCTTTAGATGAAGCCACCAAATCCAATCCCATACCTACTTGCTGAGCCCCTTGGCCAGGAAATACAAATGCACATCTTGCATCATTCACAGAATTGTTACTCAAAGCGCACCTCTACTATAAAATCTGAAAACCTTTAATTGTTTTCCGAACCAGTTGGTGTCTCAGTCTTTGTTATTACTTCTCTGCCATTGTAATACCCACAGGAGGAACACATATGATGCGGTCTTACGGGATTTTGGCATTGATGACACCTGCTGACGGAAGGTGTTTTCATAACATAAGAGGATTGTCGATTGCCTCTTCTAGCCCTAGTTCTCTTTTTCTTCGGTAAAGCTCCCATACTAATGACTCCATTTAAATATCTTCTTTTACTCCGAGAAAATTCCTTAGTGGACTCCATCTAACATCACCTTTGTCCACACAGAAACATTTATTAATATTCAGATTAATACCACAAATACCACAAAGACCGGCACAGTTTTCTCGACAGAGTGGATTAATAGGAATGTTTATAATAGCATATTGCCTTATAGTTTCGGTAAGATCAAGTGTATGATCCCCATCCAGTGTAAATTTACCCTCTTCAATATCCAATTTGTCTTGTTGATTTAGATCTAAATTGTTTCCCATATCTACAGTTTGGAGGTATTCTTCACTAAACTCGAAAGCTAACTGTCTGGCACAGAGCTCAACGCATCTACCACATTCCAACGAAACGTTAGTTTCAATCTTTCCTGAAACCCAAACTCCCTTGTCCATTCTAGTAGCAATTATATCACCACTAACGATGTCAGCTCCGACTTCAGGTATTAGTTCAAACGTCTCTGAAAAAGAATAGACGCGTTTTACTCCAACATTTTCTTTTAATAATTGAGACAGGTTAAAACGCATATCATATAGCCGCAATCAGTCATATATTACAAGCGAAAGCGATTATAAATGTCAGGAATCCTACTGTCAAGAATGATAAGAGAACTAGAGCGTACGACCTTTAAGCTCCACGGGGAAACCAGTATAATGAATATGTACTAAGCTTGAGGATACCTATGCCTAAGAAGTATGAACGTGAAATAGAAGAACTATTAACCAATAAATCAGATTCGAATACCGATAATAAACATTCAACTGTCATACAATTGGCAAAGTTAATTAACAATCGACTATCCCAAATCGGAAGTTTAACTGGTTCCTTACTATCACATCCAAGAAACAGACTGTTGACAGTATTGTTGTCAACAGTATCATTGATAGTCCTCACCACGATGCTGTCAGGTATCTTTAGCTCAGTTTTATGGATAGTGTTGATAATATTAATAATGAAATTCGGATTAAATTTACCCGACCGAACATCCCCTTACGAAAGAAGATGGCGGGGCAGGATCATTGAATCTGAACCAAAAGAGAATTTCATAAGCAAATTCACCAAAAAATTCAACACATGGAATAAGCCGTAAGAGTTGAGTTACGTTACCAACAAATCTGGATATACCAAGTCCACATTGTCAGTTATATTGCGCACTCTCCCTCGCCTCTTTCGACCTTGTAAAGTACCGTTTTGTTCCAGTCCATATATGTATCTATATTATCTCTGTTGAGTGGACCGGTGTCCCTGAGGCTTGTCATTATCTCCTCAAACGGCTCTACTCCCACTCTATCAACAAAATTGTTGAATTCTTCGGACTCCACTCGATTAGCCTGATAATATTCCAGCACCTTTTTTATAACAACTGGTACTCTTTTCGCTGGAACCTTACCTTTAGGTCTCAGCCCAATACGTGCATCCGTCTGACTGCTCATATCTTGGTAGCTACCACCAACGAACATTTCATATGCAGGTACCTGATTGCCTTTATCTCCCTTCAGGGAAGCCCCGTGAAATCCTATGTTAGCGAGGTGGTGCTGCCCGCATGAATTTGGACAGCCGCTCATTTTGATGTGCAACCTCTTGACAAGAGGGTCAGACAAATCAATTTCTTCCAAACCCTCCATTATAGCTTTCCCAAGACCCATAGAAGATGTAATACCCAATTTACAGCTGTCTGTTCCAGGGCATGAAGTAACATCTGTTATAGTGTTAACTTCACTTCCGCCAAGTGACGCTTCTTTAAGATCTTTCCAAAGTTCGTAGAGCGCTTCATTCGAAACCCATCTAAGTGCTACGTTCTGTTGCTGTGTTAAACGAACTTTGCCCAAAGAGTATCTATCTGCTATCTTGGCCAGTAATGGAAATTGATCTTCACTTATATCACCCTGAGGCACTTTTATAAGAACTACACTATATCCATCTTGTCTTTGCGGCATAACGTTGGTATCACGCCATAGCTCAAAATCAGCCCTGTCCTTATTTGGATGAGTGGATGGATTACTGGGACCTCGTTCCAGTGCCTCTTCTTCTTCATTCTGAACATATAAGAATGGAGTTGGATCAAAGTTTTTATCAGCCCATGGCTTCTTTAATTCGTCCTCAACCATTTCCCTAAATTCATCAATGCCCACTCTATCTATGAGAAATTTTATTCTGGCCTTCATTCGATTCTTACGCAATTCATCAGATGCGTCGAATACTCTTAGTACTGCCTCGCTGATTCTTAGATAATCATTAACTGACACAAATTCGTACAAAGTGGGTGCTATTCTGGGCATTATAGCAAGACCACCTCCAACAACTACCTTGAATCCTCTTTCCATAATGCCATTCGTTTCTCTAGTCTTGGGGATAAATCCTATATCGTGAATACTGGTTATGGCACAATCTTTCTCACAACCTGAAAAAGCACTCTTAATCTTTCTAGGCATACCCTGCGTCACAGGATGCCTCAAAAAATATCTTGCAAAAGCACCTGCATAAGGAGTTGTGTCGAATGGTTCATCAGAACAAACACCTGCTATGGGGCATCCAGCCACATTCCTGACTGTGTTGCCACATGCTTCTCTAGTTGAGAGACCAACTTTACCCAGAACTTGTAAAGCCGCTCCAACTCTTTCGATTGGGACAAAGTGAAATTGCATATTTTCCCTAGTGGTAACGTGTCCCTTATTCAAAGGTGTGAATTTTCTTGCAACTTCCCCCAAAACCTCTAGTTGCTCGGAAAAAATCTCGCCTACTGGTAATTTAACCCTAAGCATATGAACGTCCGGTTGTCTCTGTCCATAAACACCCTGCCTCAATCTAAATGCTTGAAATGCTATAGGATCCCAATCCCCTTTGATAAAATCTCCTACTACATCCTCAAAAGTATCGAGTTCGTCTTGTAGTACTGGCAGTATACCTATCTCATTAATTTTTGATTGACTCATATGTCGCCTCTTATTTTGTTGCATTAAAAACTACTTTTGCCTCTCAATATCCTTTACCCAATGCAAAATGCATTTTCGTTGCATTATACATCAAAGTCACACAATGTGTGAATGTGGATACGAAATCAAGCCTCTTTAATCTGAATAACTGTGAAGCAGGGCCAAACATCATATCCCTATTTTGTAAGAATTACCTACTAAATATTTCCTTGATAGGTTAATATCCGTTTGATATACTAACCGCTGCTCCAAGAATATTAAATCAATGGAAAGCTGATAAATATCTGTGCCCATGGAAGATAAATACGAACCAGTAATTGGACTTGAGGTTCATGCCCAACTCTTAACAAGAAGCAAAATGTTTTGCTCGTGTCCGTGTATTTACATAGATTCGGAACCAAATACCGTAGTATGCCCTGTATGTCTGGCCCTGCCAGGTTCTCTTCCAGTAGTAAACAAAAAAGCAGTTGAGTTCGTCATCATGACAGGTTTAGCTTTGAATGGGGAAATAGCCTCAATGGCTCAATTTCATAGAAAGAATTATCCGTACCCGGATTTAATGAAAGGTTACCAGATATCCCAATACGATAACCCAATATCCTTAGGTGGCAACCTAACAATTAATGTTAACGGTCATGAAAAAAAAATTGGTATTACTAGAGTACATCTAGAAGAAGATGTCGCTAAACTCCAACATATTAATAAAGATCAAAGTAATAAATATAGTCTTGTGGATGTAAATCGTTCGGGCGTGCCTCTAATGGAAACCGTGAGCGAACCCGACATTAGTTCGCCAGAAGAAGCCAGGGAATATCTATTGAACCTGAGATCCCTATTGCAGTATTTAGGAGTTTCAACCGGAAACATGGAAGACGGAAGTTTTAGATGTGACGCCAATATAAGTATTCGGCCTAAAAATAGTTCCGATCTCTTTACACGCACAGAGATCAAAAACATGAACAGCTTTAGATCTGTGTATAGAGCACTCGAATATGAGATTAGCAGGCAAGTTCAGGTTGTTGAGGAAGGCGGTAAAGTCGTACAAGAAACTAGAGGTTGGTCCGAAGAGAGAGGAATAACCATATCTCAGAGAAGCAAAGAGTTCGCACATGATTATCGTTATTTCCCTGAACCTGACATACCTCCAATCCCGATAGAATCCAAATGGGTAGACGAATTAAGAACCCATTTACCTGAACTACCCGAAGCAAAAAGAAACAGGTTTATCGACTATTATGAATTACCCAGTTATGACGCTGCCTTACTAACATCTTCAAAAACTATGGGAGACTATTTCGAAAAAAGTATGAACGCCAAAGAAATAGAACAAGATAAAATAGCCTCTAAGGCAAAGTCCATATCAAACTGGATGTTAGGAGATATGTCAGGACTGATGAATGCATCCAATATGGATATAACTGATTTGAAAATAACCCCATCATTGTTAAGACAATTTACTGATCTTGTGGAGTCGGGTACGATTGGTGGACCAGCGGCTAAAGAGGTTTTCGAGGAGATGTTTATATCGGGATCAGACCCTCATGAAGTAGCAAATAGTAGAGGCTTAACCCAACTTAATGACAAAGATTTCTTGGAAAAAGCTGTAGCCAAGGTTATAGATACCAATGAACAAGCCGTAAACGATTTTGTAGGAGGTAAAGACACGGCCATAAAATATTTACTTGGACAAGTAATGAAAGAAACGCGGGGTAGAGCTAATCCTGCTATAATAAACACCATGTTATTGGAAAATCTAAAAAATAAGAGTCAAAACTAATGGATTCATTTCTTTTCGTATCTCAAATAATGGTCTCCTTACTGCTAATCGCAGTAATACTGTTCCAAATCAGGGGACAAGGATCGGGTTTCTTCGGTTCTGGACAAGCGTCATTTCGTACTCGTAGAGGCATAGAAAAAACGCTTTTCCAATTCACAATAGTCTTGGCCGTTCTTTTCACGGTACTCGCCATATTCAGTGCCGTGAGACCGGATTGGATGTTTTAAAACATAATAGACCCTACTATCCCTACTTGAAAGGATAGTCGATGATAAAACTGGGATTTTCTATATTGGCTCTCGGGGCCGCTGGTCTTTTAGCCTACTGGCTATTCCACTCCATAAGATTCCTTGTTGTATCCCCTGTGCCAATGATTCTAAGATTATCATTACTAGCACTATTTGTTGGGTTCGGGTTCCTTCTATATGCAGCTATTTCAGACAGAATGTCGGGCCGAGACTTGGAAGACATTGACGAGGATAAAAACAATTGATTATTACAACTACTGAGCAAATACAGAATTCTGACATTGTGGAAACATTTGGATTAATAAGTGCCAGTTCCATAAGAGCTAGACATATAGGGCGCGATATCATGGCTGGTATCCGCAATTTGGTGGGTGGTGAAGTCTTGGAATACACTAGGTTAATGGAACAATCAAGAGAAGAAGCACTAAAAAGACTAGAACAACGAGCAGAAGGCAAAGGTGCAAATGCAATAATCGGTATGAGATTCATGACATCTATGGTCATGAATGGTGCGGCTGAAATCTTAGTGTATGGGACAGCCGTGCGAATAGTAAACAAAAAGACATAACTGCCCTTGTAAAGCTACATCCCAAAGTTATTTGGGTTCATAATGTTTTCCGGGTCTATTGATAATTTAATTTTCCTCATTATCTCTAACCCATATCCAAGTTCTCTAGGAACCAAATGGGACAATTTTGATCCAACACCGTGAACATATTCCATACTTCCACCAAGATCTTGGGCCAAAGTAAGTAGTTTATCTACTGCAATATCCAGATCGCCTGAGTCTTTATCCCGGTCTACTACAGTCTTAACCAACATTAGGGAAAAAAGCCCGGGACTAGTCCAACAAGAATATTCCGTTATGTCCACCTGCAATTCTAAAACAATTTGTTCGGCTAATCGTCGATATTCCAAAACTTGTGATGCTGGTAAAGCAACGTGAGGATAAGCCACTACACGATTCCAGTTGCCATTTGGCCAATCATCAGTGGATTTCTGGATGTAGTTATCTTTGAACCTATAAGCAGAATCATGTCTTTTGTCCCAATAGTTTTCGGACATGGATGGTCCCACATCTATACCTCCATATCGTGAACATATATCAGGTATTCTACTTAACTGAGCCTTTACTTCTTCACAATATCCTTCAAATACTAAAAACAAATTAGTACTATATTGACCTTCTTCTTGATTGGCATTATTTGTATCTAAACGTTCTTCAGTCAGATCTGATAATGACGGATTTAGTCCAATTGAAAACATTTCGTTCATAGCACTAAATCCGTTTCCGAAGTTATCAAATGAATAAGTTTTGAACACCCTCGATTCTGGTATGCGGAAAACCTTTAAAGTAGCTTGGGTTATAAAGCCGAACACTCCTTCAGTCCCTATAAATAAATATTGGAAACCTGGACCCACTGAAGTCTTTTCGACAGCTCTGGTTTCCAATATTTCGCCATTTGGCAGTACTACTTCTAGTCCCAATACCTGATCGCCCATTGAGCCGTATTTTGCCGCCCTGTAGCCTACTCCATTTGTAGAGATTGCTCCTCCAATAGTAGCTATTGGTAAACTATATGGGTCATGCCCCAACATCAAATCTCGTTTAGACAGACTCTCATCCAATTGAGCCAATATAACGCCAGGTTGTGCTGTTACCGTTAATGAAACAGGATCAATATCCAATATACTGTTCATACGCTTCAAATCCACACATACACTTCCTGGCACAGGGTTTATAGCACCCATTACACCTGTTCCAGAACCAAAAGGGATTAGAGGTATCTTTTCTTGGTTGGCTATCTTTACTACTTTTACTATTTCTTGGGTATCCAAGGGTTTTACAACAGCTGAAACTTTTTTATTAGTCGAAAATCTACCTTGACTCGACCACACCCGATAAGCATCTAAAGAATATCTAAACAAGCTTTCTTCATCTAAGAGAAAATTATCGACACCAACAACAGATTGGAATTTTTCGACAGCAGAAGCGGTAATCAAGTGATTATCCTCTAGGGACCATTCTCCACTTAGTCCCTCCGGTAGCATCTTCTAGGTTAACACCAAGTGTTTGCAGTTGATCTCTGATGGAATCCCCTAGTGCCCATTGCTTTTCATCTCTAAGTTGGCTTCTAATCTGCACAAGTAGATCTATGAATGGTGCAGCATCACCCGTAGATGAAGTCAAATCTTCTTCCAGAGACAATCCGAGGACTGATGCTAATTCCTTTAAAACTGACTGGGCTGTAGAAACAGAAATCCCTTTTTCCTTGGAACGATTGATGTCTCTCGCTAAATCAAATAGAGAAGCCAGTGCTTGCGGTGTATTTAAATCATCATCCATGGCTGTAATGAATCTGCTTTTATGGTCATCGGCAGATAGTACTTCTTCTACATTGCTAGTACTTGCCTCATCTCGCAAGGAGTTAATCAATCTTTGACGAGAACGCTCCGCGGAATCTAGCCCGTCATCACTGTAAGTCAGAGGGCTACGATAGTGGGACGACAAGAAATATATTCTTAGTGCTTCAGGGTTCCGAGATTCTATTGCATCCCTACAACTAACGAAATTACCCGTATGACGAGTCATTTTTTCTGTGTCATCTTCAGATAGCCTCAATAAACCATTATGTATCCAAAAGTTTACGAATGGAGAATCTCCAGTATATGACTCGGATTGAGCGATTTCATTCTCGTGATGGGGAAATATTACGTCCTGTCCGCCTCCATGGATATCTATTTGTGAACCTAAAAGGCTCACGGACATCGCCGTGCATTCTATATGCCATCCAGGACGTCCCAGTCCCCAAGGTGAATCCCATGAAGGTTCATCCAATTTAGACTTTTTCCACAATGAAAAGTCCATCGGGTCTTCTTTCCTTAAGTCAACTTCAATTCTTGTTCCGGCCTGCATTTCTTCTATAGGTCTCTTTGACAATCTACCGTAAGTTTGAAAATGCCTGACTCTAAAATATACATCTCCTTCAATCTCGTAAGCATGGCCTTTGGCAATCAAATCCTCAACTATTTTTATCATTTCTCCGATGTAGTGGGTTGCTCTAGGATATTCATGAGCCCTTTGAACTCCCAAAGCATTCATTTCTTCCATAAATCTCTGTATATATGTATTGGATAATTCCCCCAAACTTAGGCCTTCTGAGTTCGAAACCTCTATGATTCTATCCTCTATATCGGTAAAGTTCTGAACTTGATAAACCTGGTATCCAACATACTCCAGATAACGTCTAAGAACATCAAAATAAATATATGATAGAGCATGACCTACGTGGCATGGTCCATATAAATTTGGTCCACAAACGTACATTTTTACAATGTCGCTGTTTGGGGTAAATTCGCGTTTTTCAGTTGAAAGTGTGTCGTAAAGTTTCATAGTTTATTCTCTATCATTGTTATAGCGAAAGCGGATATGCCCCTGCCGTCTCCTTCAAAACCCATACCATCCGTAGTAGTCGCCTTTATGTTAATTAAGGATTCATCAATTTTTAATGCACCAGATATTACTTCGCTCATAGAACGAGATAAAGTGGCTATTTTTGGCCGCTCGGCAATTATTGTAGCATCAAGATTACTCACTTGCCAGCCAGACTGTCCTATTAGTTCAGTCGTATAAGATAAAAACTCTAAGCTAGAACTTCCCTTGTACTTGGGATCACCAGGAGGGAAATGCTTCCCTATATCTCCTAAGCCCGCCGCCCCTAATATTGAATCCACAATGGCATGAATCAATACATCGCCATCACTATGTCCTGCAAGTCCAAATTCAAAGTCTATCTTCACCCCACCTAGCCACAAAGGTATCCCACTTTCGAACCTGTGAGCATCATATCCAATACCAACCTTCAAAGACACATTGCCTCCTAAATGAACAAGTTAACATTACAATCCAAGTCGATTTCTAATGATCAACTCAGCCAGATCTATATCGAACGGTGTAGTTATTTTTATATTGCTCTCATCACCAGCAAATGACACAACCTCACATCCAATATCCTCTACCAGTTTTGAGTCGTCTGTAGTGGAAGATGATCTTAGCGTTATTGCCTTTTTTATTATCTCAAACCGGAATATTTGTGGGGTTTGTGCCAAAACCAACGTGTCTCTGGGAACCGTATTTCTCACGCGATCCTGCTCCATCTTCTTCACGGTATCCCTAATCGGGATAACTGGTATAGCAGCCCCCGTTGATTCTGCAGCAAATAAACCGTTTTCTATTATGTCAACTGTTACGCAAGGTCTGGCACCATCATGAATCATTACAAAGTCACACTGACTTAAACTGTTAATTCCTGATAAAACTGAGTCAGTTCTAGTATCACCACCAACACACACTCCACTTACTTTGCTCCAATTTCCAGAATCAACCAATTTACGTCCCTGTTCCAAATTCCTTTGTGACAATACCAACACTATTTCGTCTACAACAGGACAACTCTCGAAAATATCTAGACTATAACTTATAACCGGTTTGCCCAATAACTCCATGAATGTCTTATCCAGCGGCAGATATGTGTTGTCTGCCGCAATTCGCATTCGCCGGCTAGAGCCAGCTGCTAGTATAACAACTCCTACGCTCAAATAATTAATTTCTTTTCAGTGTAGATTTGTTTCAACCTAATAAATTAGTAGAAACATTCCAGATGACTCTAGAATGATTTGATTATATCAAAAGAACAACAATTAGTGTTCTACCTATTGACCACCATAGGTTGTCTCACTATTATGGTGTTTTCGGGGCGTGGCGCAGGGGGAGCGCGCCTGTTTTGGGAACAGGAGGTCGAAGGTTCAAATCCTTTCGCCCCGACCACTTAATCCAGTCACAAATATAGCCCTCTCAACTTAAAGAGAGGGTCTATTTTATGGCTAGTCCTGCAGAGGGTCTTTTGTTGTGAGTTTGGATCCTTCAACCCATACAGTTTTGTAAAACCCAGCATCGACTTTATACCACTTTATATCTATTGTGCCTTTATAAAGACAATCCGAAACTTCTGTTATCTCCAAGGACTGTCCTAATGACAAATTATGAAATATACGAGCATAGTTCGCACCTTCTCTGGTAGTGACCAAGCCTTCATCATAATATTGCACTCCCGCCCGAGGCATGTTCATGCGGACATATTCTGAAACCCCTGATGCATCGGGGTATTTAATACTATTGGGTAGTTTTGCATTTACATCACAATTCGTGAGTTCATCCCAATAAGGCACAGGCGGCGGGAATGCAAATACTCTTTGACCTACAGAAAATTTTGCTATGGGATGTGGGGTTGGTGTAACTAATTTACCTATATTGGAACCGCTAGTGTGTCTTGCAGTAGTCAACTCCGATCTCGGTGGTGGTGCAGCTTTCATTTTACCTATGTTGCTACTGCCAGAGGGTCCAGATGAGCTGTTTCCTCCTGGTTGGCCAATAAGATCGTGATAGACTTCACCTGTGCACTGGATAAAGGCAACAAACATCACTACACTTACAAGTGCTATTAAGGCTAACGCGGTGACAACTCCAGAGTAATCACTACTATGCTTGCTGCCTCCTGTACGATTGTATGGGTCTTGATTATTATTGTCATCAGCCATGCAAATATTTCGTATGGTTCTGTTGAAATACCATATTCCTTATATAGTTGTAACCAATACCTCTTACTATATTACTAAGTCTTTATTCAGGAAACCTCCAATGAGCATGAATAAAGCTGGACCGAATATGAAACCTCTGTCATATCTCGGGTGATCCCTGCTATATTTTTGCACCATCCAAAAAAACTGTATTAACGTTGAGTAAATCCCATATATTGCTAATAGGATCACCGTTTACTATAAGTATGTCGGCTTTTTTACCAACTTCAAGAGTTCCCACAGTATCGCCAAGACCTATACACTCCGCAGCTGCCCCAGTACCAGATATGATCGCATCTATGTTGGTCATACCCCACTCAGCATGACCAATTATCTCATATTGGAAACCTCCCATAGGGTAATGCATCCAAGCCGAGTCAGATCCTGATACCATTTTCACACCTAGGTTTAACATTTTTTGAAAATGGTCTTTCTGTATTGCTCTTGCCTCTTCAATCTGATTGATCTCATGTTTTTCGTCAATGGTTAGAGTGCGTCCCTGGCTTTCTTCAGACTCCAATTGAAGTTGCCTAGCCCAAGATTGAGCAACTGTGGCATCTACCCATGTTCCCGTGTCAGCAATTCTCTTGGCAATATCCTGGTCAAAAGAAGGAGATCCGCTAGTATCAAAAAATCTACAATGGATTATTGTATCTATTCCTGCCTCTAAAGCATTCAATATACCATCGTTACCCACACAATGTGCCGCTGTCAATTTACCCAGTTTATGAGACTCCTCGACTATGACCTTTATCTCTTCCCGGTTGAATGATTGGCGAAACTGGACAGACGTTCTCGTACTACCACCAGTAGCTATTATTTTTATAAAATCTGCACCCTCTTTAACCAGTTGCCTAACAGCATTCGTTACGCCTACCTTGCCATTAGCTTCGCCACCCATATACCAGGTATGCCCGCCAGTTATGGTTATAGGTCTTCCACATACAACCATCCTAGGCCCTGAAATTATACCCAATCGCACAGCATCTTTAATAAAAAACGCCGTTTTATGTTTTGATCCACAGTCTCTTATTGTGGTAACCCCAGACTTCAGGTGTTTTTCTATATTTTGTGCAGATTGAAGTAACAGAAGATCGGTCGGATATTGCTCGATTTCGTCTCCAGGCCTGCCATCACCAAACCAATTTATATGAACATGTGTATCCACTAATCCTGGAAGAATTGTTGCATCAGGATAATTAAATTCCTCAATTATAGATTCTAAAGGCACCGGCATTTCCTCTTCGGTGCCAACGAAATATATTTCAGATCCTCGGGTGATTACGACTGGATTTTCCAACACAACATTACTTTTACCATCCAACATACGGGCTGCTTTAATCAATTTGTATCCATTTTGCGTCTCCATGCCGTATACACTCCTATACTAAATAGAATTTGATCAAACCATATCACGCGTACACCAGGCCAAAGTCATAACTATAAAAACTGTTATAACCAGTAGTTTTGACATCAGAACCAGTAGATTAACTATAAAGCTACCCATTTCCTAATACACTTTCTCTATTGAATACAATACAAAACCAACAAAAATACATCCCAAGTATATCATTACTAAATCGTGCACTATTTCAAACAGGATATGTTAAGTTTTTGATTTTTGTGAAAACTCCATACCACCTACCTGCTAATGTACAATATCAATGAAATCGCACTATTTATGCAATTTGGTAATTTAATATTATGAAAACATACGCTGTTTTAACGATCGGTGTAATTTGTATATCAACAGCAGCAGTCATCATACGATTGATAGAGGCTCCTGCAACGGCTATAGCTTTCTATAGATTAGCAATAGCGAGTATATTCATACTGCCTTTATCATCCTTTTTGAAAAACACTAGTGGATTAAACCAGATTGGCTTGCAAGACACTTTGATGTGTCTGGCGGCATCGGTGGCAATTTCTATCCATTTCGTCGCTTGGATAGCATCACTCGAATATACATCAGTAGCAAGCTCTGTGATATTAGTTACAACAAGTCCATTAATAGTAGCGTTTTTATCCAAACTGTTTTTCCAAGAACACCTGCATAAAAACGTTTATGTGGGCATCGCACTTGGTTTGATAGGAGCCGTTGTACTGACAGGAGGCGATGCCCGCCTGGAAGGACGAGAATTATGGGGAGATTTATTAGCGTTTATAGGTGCATTGTCCTTCGCGTTCTACCTCATACTAGGGAAAAGAGTCAGAACTCGGTTGAATAATTTAGACTACACAAGTTTTGTGTTCTTGTCTGCTTCTGTAATGCTTTTTGTGATATCTGTAATAGCCAACCAACCTTTGTGGAACTTTGACAGTAAATCAATTATATTCATCGTCACGTTAGCAATAATTCCTCAATTGATAGGTCATTCTTCCATAACATGGGCCTTAGGGAGTGTTAGGGCAACCTTGGTTTCCGTTGCGATAATGGCTGAACCAGTCGGGGCTATACTGTTGGCTTGGTTAATTCTAAACGAACACCCGTCACTAGCCAACTTAATAGGAGGTCTCATAATATTATCTGGAATATTTATAGCGTACAAAAAATCATGAGTTGTAATCATAAGTTATGTAGTATAACCTTCCGATCAGCCGAACTAACGGATTATTTAATCAATGTTAAATAAGACTGCCATTATAGCTTGTATTGTGTTACAAGCCTGGAATGGTATATCCTTATATCATATCGAGAATATTCACATCCAGATTTAATATACACCCAGCGAATCTGTTTATGTGGCTGATAGCTAGATGAAGAGAGAATAGTATATTGGAGGATAAGTTATGTTAGCAAAGATAATGGGCTACGGACACTTGGCAGAGAATCCACCCCCTGTAGGGCTAATAGTACTTGGTATAGTTTCACTAGTTGTTCTTTATTTTGTATACAGATGGTACAAAGGGAAGAATCAACCTCCGACCCGTCCTTTGGATAGGTAGTTAGTAGTATCGAAAATAAACTTTAACCAAGGTCATTTTAATCTTAAAAGGGAAGTTCTCTCGAAGGAGGTCTTCCCTTTTATTAAATAAGCCACAAAATATAAGATACAACTTCACAGTTCCCCTAAATTCCACAAGTAGCATTTGTAATCGGAAAGACAGAATGGATAAACCATCCCGATCAAACACAAAAAGCACAGGAATTAGCATAGATTGGGGCAGAACATCTCAAGACTATGCCAGCTATAGATATGGTCAACCAAATTCCTTTTATGAAAAACTCTCTGTTTTGGGCATAGGACAACAAAACCAAAAAATATTAGATATCAGTTACTTACTAAATATTGGGCTGAGGTGTAGTTCTTAAATATGGTTTAACGACCTTGTGCCCCTTGGGAAATTTTGAAGGTATATCTTCAGTTTTGATAGCAGGCAAAACTACACAATCATCCCCTTGCTGCCAATCAGCAGGAGTCGCGACTTGATGGTTAGCGGTGAGCTGCAATGAATCCAATACGCGTATAACTTCTTGGAAATTACGTCCTGTAGATGGAGGGTACGTGAGGCTTAGTTTGACTTTTTTGTCAGGTCCAATGATAAACAGAGTTCTAACTGTACTGTTATTATCAGCATTAGGATGAATCATATCGTATAAACTAGCCACTTTCCTATCAGCATCAGCTATCAAAGGAAAGTTGACCTCCGTATTCTGTGTTTCGTTTATATCTCCTATCCATCCATTATGGGAATCTACTGGATCTACACTAATTGCTATTGGTTTAGTATTTCTAGCTTTAAACTGATCTCCCAGCGATGCCACTTTACCCAATTCTGTAGTACAAACTGGAGTATAATCCCCCGGGTGAGACATCAACAATCCCCAAGAGTCTCCAAGCCACTCATGAAAATCAATCTCACCCTCAGTCGTCACCGCTGTGAAGTTTGGAGCCTCATCCCCTAATCTTATTGCCATAACTACCTCCTTAACTATTTCATCATCAAATCCATCATATTATTGTATAATGTATCATACTACAAATATCTAAACTGCTACAGCATCTTCAAGTATGATAGTCGAAAAGGATATCGATATCTAATATGTGTATTGTTTGTTCTTCCAATAATGTTATACACATACACTGCAAAATAAGGTGTATGAATTGCGGATTCACTAGAGATTGCAGTGATCCTTGTGTGCCCATATAAATAATCTTCGAAATTTGTTAGAATCCTGAAATGGATTTAGCACTTCAAATAAGCATTGGGTTAGTTGCAGGTATTCTTGGAAGTTTCGCCATATGGTTCTGCCCACCCCCAATAGCAAATGCTGTTCAAAAAATACTTGTCGTACTTTCTACTCCATTTATACTGCTGTCAAATCCTTTCCTAAGGTGGCTAGGCATAGTAGACAAAGACTAAATCTTTTTTGAACACTGTAAGTTAATACATATTGTTTAATTTAACTTGGGTGGCTTAAGAAAGAAAAACACTAACCCACTAAGAAGCATTAAGATGGTGCCCATCTTCCAAACAGTGGATATATTAATGCCGTTGTCCACCAGATATCCCACTATTGGTGCACCTGAAGCCCCCGCAATTATCATAAGCGGTAATATAACGCCACCAATCGATCCTTGAGAATGCCTGCCGAAATATGTAGGTATTACCAGGTTCTGAGCAATAACAAAAGCACCGGATCCAACTCCCCAAATAAAATTGTGCAATAAAACGGAATAGGAATGCGTTCCAAATAATATGAGGGGTATCATAGACATGGCTCTCCAACTACCTCCAATAAGAGCCATGAATCTAATAGGAAATCTCTCAGCCAAAAAACCAAACAACAAAACAGCAAAGATAACAGTAAACGGATCTATCCCTATACCAAATGCTATTATTCCTTGAGGAATACCGATCTCATTCCAAAACGGCACCCTCAAGAAGAGTATACCCGACGTACAAAATATGTATATAGACGATGCTAATAATATGAGCCACAAAACTGGCGTCCTAAGCGCCTGTTTCACTGTCCAATTTAATTCCTGATCGATGTTCTCAATAGGTTCGCTGTCATGTTTGTCTTTCACATTATTATCAAGACCATCTGGTAACAAACCAACGTCTTCAGGTCTCCGTCGCATGAAAATACCATACCCAGGTATAACTATTAACCATATTAACAAACCAAACACCAACCAAGTAGATCTCCATCCAATGGAGTTGATTAAAAGCAGACCAACCGGTGCAGATATCGTAGTTCCGATTCCCATACCAGTAGAAGTAATTGCAACCGCTCTACCTCTTTTGGCAACAAACCAATTGGCTACAGGCAACGTAGTCAGTAATTGTCCACCACCACCAGCCACTCCCATGCCTGACAATCCCCCCAAAAAAGCAAACAAATATAAACTCCACAGATTCTCTGCGAAATAGAATCCTATCAAGGATAGCCCGGCTATAAAACCGCCAAAACTTCCGACCCATCGCGCACCATATTTATCCAACAGCCTACCTATCACCGGAGTAGCAAAACCACCACTTAGCATTCTTATGCTCATAACCCAAGCCAAGGCACTTAATCCCACATTCATATCATTTCTCATAGGGTCAATGAATATTGAAAATACGACTGGATTCATGAAAGAAGACACCATACTAGTTGTCCAGCATGTACCCACTATGATCCAACCGTAGAACATGTTTTTTGGAATAATTTGCATCATGTCATTACCGTTCGATAATCTATATCTATAATAAGGTTAATAAGCGACTACAACTAATCCTACACCAGCATGCGTAAAGTTAACACTAATGTCGAGAGCAAGATTAGACGTCACTGCATGAAACAACACCAAAATATTCTCCTATGTATGCCCAATAGAGAATTAATTAAGATATTATGCCTAATTGAGGTTGACAAATTTACTCTCTAGGTATAAGTTTGTAGTTCGGCGCCGAGCGCTAGGCTTATTTTTGTGTATTTTTTCGCATTTATAACAACAGGAATTAAAATTATACTATGCCTACAGTTAATCAGTTAGTTAGAAAACCTAGAACAAGGGTTGTTAAAAAGACCAAGGCTCCTGCCTTGCGCTTCGGATTTAACGCCCTAAAAAATCGCGTTAACAGGACAGCCGGATCCCCTCAAAAAAGAGGAGTATGTATACAGGTTCGAACTGTGACGCCAAAGAAACCAAATTCCGCCTTAAGAAAAGTGGCAAGAGTAAGACTAGCTAATGGCATGGAAGTTACGGCTTACATACCTGGAGAAGGCCATAGCTTACAGGAGCATTCTGTCGTACTGATCAGAGGTGGAAGGGTCAAAGACTTGCCAGGCGTTAGATATCATATTGTCCGAGGAGCTTTGGACTGTACAGGGGTTAATGACCGCAGACGTGGAAGAAGTAAGTATGGTGCAAAACAAGCCACAGGTGCCGGAGCTTAAAAATGAGTCGTCGTAGAAAATCCGAAAAGCGTCCGGTATTCCCTGACCCTAAATACAATAATCTGACACTCTCAAGTTTCATAAATAGAGTCATGACCAGAGGCAAGAAATCAGTCGCACAGAAAATAGTATACGGTGCTCTGGATATATTGGAAAAAGAAACTTCGTCTAATCCAGTCGAAACCTTCGAACTCGCTATTAAAAACGTAACTCCACAGCTAGAAGTTAAACCCCGAAGAGTTGGTGGTGCAACCTATCAGGTACCAGTAGAAGTTGCTGTAGAGAGACAATTAGCCCTGGCCATGCGATGGATACTTAGGGCAAGTCGAGATAGGACAGGTAGACCTATGGCAGAAAATCTGGCATCTGAACTTCAAGAGGCCTCACGAGGGCAAGGAGCAGCAGTTAGGAGAAAAGAGGAAACCCATAGAATGGCTGAGGCCAACAGGGCTTTCGTTCACTACAGGTGGTAACTCACACTCTGTACATCACATTCGAGTAAGGATATCCCGTGGATAAAATACGCAATATAGGTTTCATAGCTCATATAGATGCAGGAAAAACTACAGTCACTGAACGTGTTCTGTATTTTTCAGGTCGTACCCATAAAATAGGAAATATCGACGAAGGCACAACAGTAATGGACTGGATGTCTCAAGAAAAAGAACGCGGTATAACTATCACTTCTGCTGCTACTACGTGCGAATGGAACGGCTACGATATCAATATTATTGACACCCCGGGCCACGTAGACTTTACTGCAGAGGTGGAAAGAAGCTTGCGTGTACTAGACGGGGCAGTTGTAGTTTTCGAGTCAGTTGCCGGAGTACAACCACAATCAGAAACCGTATGGCGACAGGCAAATAAATACAGAGTCCCAAGAATGTGTTTCATAAACAAGATGGATAGACTCGGTGCAAACTTCAAGCGTGCAGTCGACATGATAACAACTAGACTGAAAGCTAACCCAGTACCGATACAACTTCCCATTGGAGCTGAAAGTTCTTTTTCAGGAATAATTGATCTAGTAGAAGAAAAAGCTTTTGTATTCCCTGAAGATGATGACAAGGACAGTAATTATACACCTACAGAAATCGATATACCTTCAGATATGGTCGAAGAAGTAAAGACCTACAGAGAAAATCTAATCGAAAAAGTGGCCGAAACGGATGACTCTCTCATGAACAAATATCTTGAAGAAGAACCAATATCCTTGGAAGAATTGAAGGTCGCCCTTAGGAAAGCAACTATTAATAACACCATAGTCCCGGTTCTTTGTGGTACAGCCCTGAAAACAAAAGGAGTGCAAGCGATGCTTGACGCCGTTTGCGATTATTTACCTTCTCCTCTCGATGTACCTGCTATGACTGGATTAGACCCTAAATCCGGTGGCGAAATAGACGTTCCTGCTAATAACGACTCCCCGTTCTCTGCCTTGGCTTTCAAAGTGATGACTGATCCACATGTAGGCAGATTGGTTTATCTCAGGGTCTACTCAGGGAACATAAAAGCCGGTTCTCCTGTTTACAATTCTACAAAAGGTATAAAGGAAAGGCTCGGCAGAGTGCTAACTATGCATGCAAACCATAGAGAAGAAACTGCGGAGGTCTCTGCTGGCAGCATTGCTGCCGCCATAGGTCTAAAAAATACGTTCACCGGAGATACTATATGTGTAGAAGGCTCCGCTGTAGTTCTGGAGTCTATAAGCTTCCCAGAGCCAGTTGTCTCTGTTGCTATAGAACCTAAAACAAGAATAGATCAAGAAAAGTTGATTGACTCCTTGATCAAGCTCGCCGAAGAGGATCCAACTTTTCAGATAAAAGTAGACGACGAAACTGGACAAACCATAATGTCTGGTATGGGAGAGTTACACTTAGAAGTACTGGTGGAACGTCTCAGAAGAGAATTCCAGGTGGACGCAAACATAGGTAAACCCCGAGTCTCCTTTAGAGAAACCATAACTAGTTCTTCAACTGCTGAAGGAAGGTTCGTAAGGCAGACAGGAGGCCATGGACAATATGGTCACGTCGAATTGGAAATAGAACCATTAGAAAGAAACGCTGGCTTCCAATTCCAGAACAAGATAATGGGAGGAGCAATACCTAGAGAATTCATCAATCCTGTTCAGGCAGGTATAAAAGAAGCACTAGAAACCGGCGTAACATTTGGGTACCCGGTCATAGATGTAAAGGTTTCCTTGGTTGATGGAAGCCACCACCCAGTGGACTCATCTGAAATGGCTTTTAAAATGGCCGGTTCCATAGGCGTAAAAGAAGCTATTAGAAAAGCGAAACCGGTTTTACTTGAACCAATAATGGCTATTGAGGTTGTGACGCCAGGAGAATATCTGGGAGAAGTACTGGGAGACTTGGGTGGTAGAAGATCCAGGGTCGAAGGAATGGAAGGTACGGACGAGATGCAAACCATCAAGGCGTTCGTTCCACTAGCGGAAACTTTCGGATACACCACCGCACTCAGGTCTTTAACTCAGGGACGAGCTAGCCAATCTATGGAATTTCATCATTACGAAGAGGTGCCTCAAGGCATAGCGGGTGAACTTGTAAATGCCTAAAGGCTAAGGTAAGTGTATGGCAGAACCAAAACAAAAAATTAGAATAGTATTGAGAGCATTTGACTATAAGGTGCTGGACGTATCAGCCACGCAAATAGTGGAGGCCGCTGAGAGAACTGGAGCTGGTGTTGCTGGACCAATCCCAATGCCTACGTCTATAAGACGGTTCTGTGTCATAAGGTCACCTCATGTGGATAAAGACTCTAGAGAGCACTTCGAATTGCGATCTCACAAAAGAATTATAGACGTACTGGATCCGACATCTAAAACCATAGATGCACTTACTCGGTTAAGCGTACCTGCCGGAGTAGACATAACAATAAAAGTGTAGCCTGCTGAGAGAAAAACTGTGAAAAATATATTAGGTAAAAAACATGGCATGACTCGTGTCTTCAGTGAAGAAGGCATAGTAGAACCTGTAAGTGTCTTAGAGGTAGGGCCGTGTGTCGTCACGCAAATTAAAACAGAACAAAAACATGGATATCAAGCAATCCAAATAGGTTATCTGGCAGCTAATAGACTAAATGCACCCGAGGCTGGACATCTTAATCGAGCTTCACTGGTCAGACATTTAAGAGAATTCAAAGTCACTGACCTAGGAGATTCACAGGTAGGCCAGATAATAGATGTAGGTATGTTTCAACCTGGTGATTTTGTTGACATTACTGGTATTTCCAAAGGAAAGGGGTTTGCCGGTGGTATGAAAAGACACAATTTCCGTGGCGGGCCAAAAACCCACGGTCAATCCGACAGAGCAAGGGCACCCGGCTCAGTTGGGGCAGGCACTACTCCTGGACGAGTATTCAAGGGGACTCCCATGGCAGGGCATATGGGATCACAAACAATAACAGCCAGTAACCTTAAAGTTATTATGGTTGACATAGAAAGAAATCTTATTTTGGTCAAAGGATCGGTTCCTGGTTCAAAAAACACTATTCTTTCAATAAAAGAATCCAAGAAGGGAAACAAAGGATCATGATAAATATTCCTACTTGGGATTCCTCTGGCAAAGAGCTAAAGAGCATAGCATTAAACGAAGATTTGTTTGGTGCGCCTATGAACCAAGCTTTAGTTCACCAAGTAGCCGTATCCCGCATGGCCAACGCCAGACAAGGAACCGCTTCAACAAAAACAAGAGGAATGGTTTCCGGAGGTGGTGCAAAACCATGGAGACAAAAGCACACTGGCCGCGCCAGACAGGGAAGCAACAGGGCCCCACATTGGCGAGGAGGTGGAGTTGTTTTCGGTCCACACCCTAGAGATTTCTCTCAAAAGATACCTAAAAAAATGAACACAGGCGCAATAAGATGCATATTGTCTCAAAAAGTAAGGGACAACAAAATTGTAGTAGTCGATGACATACAAGTAGAAAATGCAAAAACCAAAGAAATGCACAAAGTATTATCTAATCTTAAAATCGAAACCCCCACATTGATAGTAACAGAACAATCAAGACCTGAAGTTATAAAATCATCAAAAAACATAAGAAGAGTGAGAACATTGCCTGCAAAGCAATTAAATGCCTTAGATCTTCTTAATCACGACAAGCTCTTGATCACAGTTGATGCAGTAAGATTGGCAGAAAAGCTATGGTCTGACATGGTAAACACCAATGCGGACCTGAAAGAGTAAACTGATAATGGCTCTACACATATTTGAAATACTAAAAAGACCTCTGATAACAGAGAAAACCACCGTTATGCAAGACGGGTTAGGTAAATACGGCTTCGAAGTTGATATCAGGGCCAATAAAGTTCAAGTAAAATCAGCTATTGAAACATCATTTGGGGTAACTGTCACTGATGTGAATATACAAAAGGTAAAAGGCAAGAACAAAAGATATGGTACTAGATTCACTAGAAGACCATCATGGAAAAAAGCCATCGTTACACTACAAACTGGTGACAAAATCCAGATATTTGAGGGAGCATAAGTGCCACTTAGAAAAGTAAAACCAACATCTCCTGGTAGAAGAGCAGTAGTTTTAGGGACTTTCGATGACATAACCAGAAAAAGTCCTGAGAAATCACTGCTCGTACCCATTAAGAAAACAGGGGGTAGAAACGCGCAAGGAAGGATGACTGTAAGACATCGTGGAGGAGGCGCAAAAAGAAGATTCAGATTGATAGATTTTAAAAGGAACAAGCTAGGTATACCGGGCAAAGTGGTATCTATAGAATATGACCCCAACCGAAATGCTCGTATAGCGTTGATACACTACGCTGATGGTGAAAAACGTTATAATCTAGCCCCTCAAGGATTACACGTTGGTGCGAATATAGAATCCGGTCCCGATGCTCAAATAAGTGTTGGCAATGCTTTGCCACTTAAGGCAATACCGTCCGGCAGTCCAGTACATAATATAGAAATGCACCCTGGAAGAGGCGGACAACTGGCAAGAGGTGCTGGAACATCAGCTCAGGTTTTAGCACGGGAGGAAAGTCACGTTTTACTCAGAATGCCTTCTGGAGAAGTTCGTAGACTGAATCCTGAGTGCATGGCCACTATAGGAGAGGTTAGTAATCCAGACCACAAGAACATTAAACTTGGTAAAGCCGGCAAAAACCGTCACCTAGGACGCAGACCTCAAGTTAGGGGAAGCGCTATGAGTCCTAGAGACCATCCACACGGTGGTGGAGAAGGCAGATCAGGGATAGGCATGCCTGGCCCAAAAACCCCTTGGGGTAAACCTGCCTTAGGTTACAGAACTAGAAGAAAGAATAAATCTAGTGTAATGATAGTCAGGAGAAGGTATCAAAATTAATATGATGAATAACGGAGTAAATAGACATGTCTAGATCCATTAAGAAGGGGCCATTTGTAGATGCTAAACTCATGAAAAAAGTGGAGTTACTGCAAAATAGTAGTGCTAACACAGTTATAAGAACATGGTCTAGAGCATCTATGATAATGCCAAACATGGTAGGCATGACTATCGCAGTCCATGATGGCAGAAGACATGTTCCTGTTTTCATGACTGAGAACATGGTGGGTCACAGATTAGGAGAATTTGCCCCTACCCGCACTTACCGTGGACACGCAGACAGAACCGAACGCAGAACGCAGGCTAGGAGATAAAAGGAACTTTATTATGGCAGTAAGAGCTGTAGCTAAAAATATAGGTATCTCTTCCAAAAAAATGAGAAGAGTGGTGGATCTAGTAAGGGGTCAAAAAGTTGACCAAGCATTAGATACCTTACATTTTTTGATCAGCCCAGCCGCTAAAGAAGTGGCTAAGGTGGTAAAATCAGCTGCAA
Source organism: SAR202 cluster bacterium (assembly GCA_009391535.1). Taxonomy (GTDB): domain Bacteria; phylum Chloroflexota; class Dehalococcoidia; order Lucifugimonadales; family UBA2985; genus VFHP01. The sequence continues at coordinate 85,384 of VFHP01000012.1, forward strand.
ACAACGCTGAAAATAATAGCATGATGTCTCAAAGAGACCTGAAAATAGTTTCAATACACGCGGACGAAGGTGCCTCTCTCAGGAGATTCAGGCCTAGGTCTAGAGGAAGAGCCAGCAGAATAATTAAACGCAGTTGCCACGTTACAGTTGTGGTAGACGAAGAGGAGGCTCGTTAATGGGGCAAAAAACACACCCAACTGGATTTAGGCTTGGAATCATAAAGGATTGGGACTCCAAGTGGTATGCAAATAAACCTGCGCAATATAGAGAATTACTTCAAGAGGATATAAGAATACGGGCAGCTGTAATTTCTCAACTTCCTGAAGCCGGTATATCTAAAATCGAGTTAGAGCGCGGTGCTCACGAACTTGTAGTCAATGTGCACGCTGCTAGGCCTGGTATAGTCATAGGAAGAGGCGGGCAAAGAGTTGAAGATCTACGCAAAACCGTAGAAAGTATGACTCATAAGACTGCTAGACTAAATGTCCAAGAAATAAGGCAACCAGAACTTGATGCCCAGCTCGTTGCAATGAGTATAGCAGAGCAGCTTCAAAGGCGAGTCGCTTTTAGAAGGGCTATGTTTCAATCGGTTAATAGAGCAATGCAGGCCGGAGCATTAGGAGTAAAAATTATCTGTTCTGGTAGGCTCGGAGGTATAGAAATAGCGAGGCAAGAGAAAGTAATGCAAGGTCGAGTTCCTCTGCATACTTTGAGAGCAAATATTGATTACGGTCTTGCAGAAGCCAGAACTACATTTGGCAGAATAGGTATAAAAGTCTGGATCTATTTAGGAGATATACTACCTCAACAAAATGAGTCAGACGTCGAAATTGAAGACGAGGAACTAGGACTAATAGAGATCACCGTTGGAGGAGAAGAACAAACTCCCACCAATGAGATTCAGATAGATCAAAATGAACCCATAGATGTAGAAACAGAGACTCAGGTAGAAATAACAGAGGAAAACCAAGATGTTACAGCCGAAGAGAACTAAATATAGGAAAATGCACAGAGGCAACAGGCGTGGCTCTTCACAGAGCGGAAGCCAAATAGCCTTTGGCGACTATGCCTTGAAAGCCACTTCTACCGCGTGGGTTAAAGCCAATCAAATAGAGGCGGCAAGAAGAGCTATAACAAGGCATTTTAGACGAGGAGGACAAGTTTGGATACGAGTCTTCCCAGACAAGCCTATTACATCTAAACCTGCTGAAACCCGGCAAGGTGGAGGAAAAGGTGCAGTAGATGGTTGGGTAGCAGTAGTCAAACCAGGAAGAATTCTTTTTGAAGTCTCTGGAGTTAGCCAACCTTTGGCCAGAGAGGCTTTAAGGTTAGCATCACAAAAACTTCCGGTCAGTACCACGGTTCTTTACAAAAATGATATGCAAGGCAATTTTGATTAGTAGAGGTAATTAGATTTGGACATGACGGCAATTAGAGCTATGACGGACGATCAAATCCAATCGGAACTGGATAACAGTTTCAGAGAAATGATGAACATACGCTTCCGTTTAAGCACGCGACAAATAAATAACCCACAAGAATTACGCAACGTCAAGAAGACAATTGCAAGAATAAAGACAGTCATGCGCCAGAGAGGACTAAATGGAAAGTAATATGCAGAGGAATAGAAGGAAAACCAGAATCGGTAGAGTAATAAGCGATAAAATGGATAACTCCGTCGTAGTCGAAATTGAATGGCGACAAAACCATAGGCTTTATAGTAAATCAGTCAAAAAGTTTACCAAGCTTCATGCCGACGACTCTAAAAATCTATCCTCAGTTGGGGATCTTGTGAACATAATGGAAACTCGACCCTTGTCGAAAACAAAAAGATGGAGAGTAACCGAAGTAATCTCATCAACGAATCTCGGTGGAACCGAAATACTAGATTCATTAAATGAAACAGTCGCAATAGACAACTTAGAAGAAGAGGCGAGCGATTCTCAAGAAACTACTACGCCAGAAAACATTGAGGAGGATCCTTCAGAACAATGATTCAAACATTTTCAAGGCTGACTGTAGCAGACAACTCAGGTGCCAAAGAAATCATGTGTATAAACGTACCAGGTGGCACTAGACGAAGATATGCCTATCTTGGGGATATTATCGTTGCATCCGTTAAGGAAGCCATACCTTCAGGCGGTGTCAAGAAAGGTGAAGTGATAAAAGCAGTGATTGTAAGAACAGCTCATCCACACCGAAGACCGGATGGTTCGTATATAAAATTTGACGAGAATGCAGCTGTGATTCTGACTGACAACCTTACTCCCAGAGGTACAAGAATATTTGGACCTGTAGCTCGAGAATTAAGAGACAAATCGTTTATGAGAATAGTCTCTCTTGCACCGGAGGTTCTTTGATGTTGATAAAGAGAGAAGACACGGTCCAAGTAATGACCGGAAAAGACAAGGGTAAAAGAGGTAAAGTACAGGCAGTACTAAAAAAGGATGGCCTGATATTAGTTGAAGGTGTGAACATGGTAAAGAGACACACTAGACAAAGACAAAACATACGCCAAGCAGGTATAGTCGAAAAGGAAGCTCCTCTTAACATATCAAACGTCGTTGTAGTCTGTAGCAATTGTGATAAACCAGTAAGAATAGGAAGGAAATTTCTAGAAGACCAAAGGAAAGTAAGGATTTGTTCCTCATGCCAAGAAGTAATAGATTAGACAAAACTGAAGAACAAGATTTAGAAACTGCATCAGTAGACACCACTGACACTGAACCCGCAGGTAAAGAAAAAGTTGTTGAAACGCCCAAGAGAAGAGGTCGACCAAAATCGACCACTGCAGCTAAATCCGGAAAAGACAGCACTGCTAAAAAGTCCACTAAAAAAACTGAAAACAACAGCAGTATCCCTAGGATACTTCAATTGTACCGCTCGTCTGTAAAAGATAATTTAATATCTGAATTCGGTTACAAAAATATCATGGAATTACCTGGTATAAAGAAGGTGGTAATTAACATAGGAATGGGTGAAGTTAAGAATAACCCCAGAGCTATGGACAACGCCACTAAAGACTTAGGCCTAATTACAGGTCAAAAGCCCGTAATAACCAGAGCAAAAAAATCGGTAGCTGGATTTAAGTTAAGAGAAGGAGAACCCATAGGCACCTCCGTTACATTACGCGGCAGACGCATGTACGAATTTATGGATAGATTACTGAACGCTGCACTACCAAGAATTAGAGATTTTAGAGGAGTTTCAATCAGAGCTTTTGATGGGCGAGGTAACTACTCTCTAGGTATAAGTGAACATGTAATATTTCCTGAAATAGATTACGGACAAATAGACCGAGTGCGTGGACTACAAGTCTCTATAGTAACATCTGCTAAGACTGACTTAGAAGCAATGCGCCTATTAGATTTATTGGGAATGCCATTCGTCAAAGAAAACAATAGGCAAATGGCTAGGTCATAAACGAAATAATCAAATTTTTACTTAGGAATATTAATTGGCAAAAACATCTTTAATAGCGAAATGGAAAAAACCAAAGAAGTACCCTGTTAGAAACTATAACAGATGTAATCTCTGTGGCAGACCAAGGGGTTATATAAGACATTTCGGTCTCTGTAGAATTTGTTTCAGAACTTTGGCTTTAAAAGGGGAAATTACAGGGATTAGGAAGGCAAGCTGGTAAATATGAGTTTAACAACTGACCCAATAGCTGATATGTTGACCCGTATAAGAAATGCGGTAGCTGTTCGCCATGAAACAGTAACAATGCCTTCATCCAATCCTAAGGTTTCTTTGGCTAACATCCTGAAAAGGGAAGGTTTTATAGAAGATTTCGAGGTTGTATCCAAGAAACCTCAGAATGATATCCTACTGCGACTCAAGTACAGAGGTAGAAATGAATCTGTTATATCCGGACTAAAACGAGTTAGCAAACCTGGATTAAGAAAATACGTGGGTAGTAAAGATATAAAACCTATCCTTGGTGGGATAGGTGTATCTATAATCTCAACTTCACAAGGAATAATGACAGGAGAAGAAGCAAAACGGAAAGGAATAGGCGGGGAATACCTGTGTTTGCTATGGTGATAATATGTCAAGAGTAGGCAATAGATTAATAAACATACCAAATGGTGTCAAAGTGGCAATAGACGGATCCACGGTAGAAGTAACCGGACATAAAGGCACCCTAAAAAACACCTTCAGTAATGAAATGTCGATCCATATTGACGGCGATACCGTTCGCGTCACTAGGCCCTCGGACGATAAAAGACATAAATCTTTACATGGCCTTACCGGAGCACTCCTTGCTAACATGGTAAAGGGTGTTAACGAAGGATTTAGAAAAAGTCTGGATCTAGTTGGAGCAGGATATAGAGCACAGGAATCAGGTCAAAATTTGGTTTTGCAGTTAGGCTATAGCCATCAGGTGGAGATTATACCACTGCCAGGTGTAACTTTATCCCTTGAGGGAGCCAACAGAATACATGTAGATGGAATAGACAAGCAAACCGTAGGAGAGATGGCAGCAAGAATTAGAAGAACTCGGAAACCAAACGCTTATACCGGCAAAGGGGTGCGCCTATCAAATGAGGTAGTACGCCTAAAACCTGGCAAAGCAGCTGGAAGGACTGCATAAATGGGTAAAGACAAAACATCTAGGGTTATGCGCGCAGCTAGACATATACGTGTCAGAGGCAAGATACATGGCACATCTGATAGACCAAGACTATCTTTGTTCAGAAGCCTGAACCATATATATGCTCAGGTTATCGATGACATCCAGGGCAATACACTCGCATTCGCATCGAGTAATGAAACTCAATTTAAACAGGTAGAAGATACTCCGACTAAACAAGAAATATCCTCGTCGGTAGGATCTCTAATAGCCGAAAGAGCCAAAGCCAAAGGTGTGGCTAAAGTTGTCTTTGATAAAGGTGGATACAAATATCATGGCCGTGTTAAAGCTCTGGCAGAAGCTGCTAGAGAGGCCGGGCTGGAGTTTTAATGGTACAAGCAGCACGACAAATGAACAATAATGATGTCTCAGATTATCAATTAACAGAACGTGTGGTGAAGATCCGCAGGGTCACCAAAGTTGTTAAAGGCGGTAGACGCAGAGGATTTAGCGTTATGGTGGTTGTAGGAGATGGGGAAGGAAATGTCGGAGCAGGGCTTGGAAAAGCTTACGCTGTTCCAGACGCAGTACGAAAAGCCGTAACCACTGCTAAGAGTAACATGATACATGTGCCGATCAAAGGAACGACGATACCGCACCAAATAACTAGCAAGTTCTGTGCTTCAACAGTTTTATTGAAACCTGCTCCAAGTGGCACAGGTGTAATAGCAGGTGGGGCTGTTAGAGCGGTAGTGGAATCCGCTGGAATAAGAGACATTTTCACTAAATCGATAGGTAATGGTAACGCTATCAACGTTGTTAAAGCAACTATAGCCGCACTACTAGAATTAAGAGACAAGGATCAGGAAATAGCAAAAAGAAGAGGAACTCCATAAATTATCGATCAGATCGGAAGTCGAACGCTAACTATATAAAACATAACAGAGGACTGTGTTGAGTGTAATAACAATAAAATGGAAGAAAAGTACCATAGGGTATCCTAAGAAACAATCTAGGATTATTCGTGCGCTTGGATTCAAAAGGCTCAATCAAGAGCTGGAGAAACATGATACGCCCATAATAAGGGGAATGGTTCACAAAGTTAGGCACCTTATAGAAGTGAAGTAGGAAAATAAATGAGACTAGATCAATTAAAGGCCCCTTCAGGAGCCAGAAAAAATAGGAAACGTATAGGCAGAGGCAATAGTAGCCAGGGAACGTACTCAGGTAAAGGTATGAAAGGGCAGCTTGCCAGATCCGGTGGTGGCGTACGACCTACGTTTGAGGGGGGGCAGAATCCCATGGTAAAACGTCTGCCCACACAAAGAGGTTTTGTTAATATCTTCAAAAAACAATACAGCAGAGTTAATCTAGACAGCTTGTACGCTGTTTTTCCAGACAAGGCAAATATCACTTCATTGGATATGAAAAACGCTAATCTTATAAGAGACTTGAAGCTACCGGTCAAAATCCTGGGCAGAGGAGAAGCTGTCCACTCACTAAATGTAACCGCTAATGCATTCTCGGCAGAAGCCAGGCGAAAAATAGAAGACGCCGGTGGAAAGGTTATAGAGATCCAATTATGATGCGTCAAACTCAAGCAGACAGGCAAGACGCCGGCACTCCTCGTTTGCTACAAGCCCTCATAGATGCTATGAAAGTACCTGACATAAGAGGTCGGTTATTCTTCATATTCGCCATGTTGGTCATATTTAGATTCCTTGCACAAGTACCTGTCCCAGGTATAGATAGGGAATCTTTAGATGAATTCTTCAGGCAAAACGAACTTTTTGGATTCTTAGATATGTTCAGCGGAGGGGCTTTACGCAATTTAAGCGTAGTCTCATTAGGAGTTTTTCCTTATATAACAGCCTCCATCATAATGCAACTTATGGTACCCGTATTCCCACAACTTAGAGAACTGAGCAAAGAAGGTGAAGTAGGGCGTCAGAGAATAAACATGCTCACACACTACTTAATGGTGCCAATAGCAGCATTGCAAGGATTTGGGCAACTTACGATGCTCCAAAGAAGTGGAGCCATAGGGGGGCTCGGAACTTCTGGCGACCAACTATTACCTACTTTGGCAATCATAATCACACTGATAGCCGGAACTGTGTTTTTGGTCTGGGTCGGAGAATTAATTACCGAAAAGGGCATAGGAAACGGCATATCTATAATAATTTTCGCGGGTATAGTCTCTACCATGCCTCAAATGATCGGACAAGGTTTCTTAGAAAAAGATAACATCGCAGGATTACTATTACTAGGAGTAATAGGAGTGTTGATGATTTACTTAATAGTACTATTTGCTGAAGCAGAAAGACGAATACCTGTTCAGTACGGGAGAGCTGTTTTTCGAGGTGGAAGGATGTACAGATCTGGCGGGGCAACACATCTTCCAATAAAAGTCAATTCAGCAGGCATGATACCATTAATCTTCGCCTTTTCGATCATGATATTTCCTGGTGTTGTTGCAAGTTACTTTATTGATCCAACTAGTACTTCCTTTGGCAGTCAAGTTGCTGGATTCATCCAAGATCTTTTTGACCCAACGGGGTTTTTCTATTACCTTGTTAGTTTTGTCTTAGTAGTGGCATTTACATTCTTCTACGCTCTAATTATTTTTCGTCAACAAAACCTGGCCGAAACGCTGCAACGCAACGGCGGGTTTATACCTGGTATACGACCTGGCAATTCAACTGAAGAATATCTAAACAGAATAATAGTCAGAGTTACATGGGGTGGGGCCGTTTTTCTTGGTATAGTTGCAGTAATACCATATATAGCCACGTTGATTAGCGATGTGCGCGCCTTGCAACTACCGTCGATAAGTTTGCTAATAATGGTAGGTGTTGCCTTAGATACTATGCGGCAACTGGAAGCACAACTAATGATGAGAAATTATGAAGGATTTATAAGGTAGGAATAGAAAAATTGCGTATAATTTTACTGGGACCGCCGGGAGCTGGGAAAGGAACACAGGCAAAAAGCATGTCTGAATCTTTAGGATTGGTGCATATTTCATCTGGTGACCTTTTAAGGGACCACCAAAATCGAGGCACCGAATTGGGAGTGACTGCTAGAGATTACATGAAAAAGGGATTGCTAGTACCTGACGACCTAATTATAGATATGATAGAAGAAAGAATAAAAATGCCAGATGTCGAGTTTGGCTATATTCTGGACGGATTTCCCCGGACAGTCCAGCAGGCACGGTCATTAGAAAAGGCATTAGAAAATCAAGGTGAGAGGATAGACAAAGTCGCTAACATTGTCGTGTCTGACCAAGAATTGATAACTAGGCTAGGAGGAAGATGGATATGCAGACAGTGCCAACAACCTTTCCACGAGATAAATTCCCCTCCTCAAATCGAAGGGCAATGCGATACTTGCAACGGTGAACTGTACCAGCGAGAAGACGATACGTCTGAGGCAGTAGTTAAACGTATCAAAGTATTTGGCGAACAAACGAATCCGTTAATAGAGTACTACTCAAAGAGGGGAACCCTAGTGAGTGTAGATGGCGAAGGAAGTATTGAACAGGTTAGAGAATCTCTAATAGGTGCTGTTTCATAAGGGCGTATGGTAATGAATGAAGAAACAATATTTAGTAACATTGGCACCAAAGAGAGAGGGATCACCATAAAATCCCCCCGAGAAATCGATGCCATGCGTAAAGCTGGGGAAGTGGTGGCTAAAACCCTGCAATTACTAACAGAATCTGTCCGTCCAGGAATGAAAACTGCTGAGCTAGATGAAATAGCTTATAAGGAAATATTGCGACTGGGAGCAAAGCCTTCTTTCAAAGGTTATCTGGGATTCCCAAGGACAATATGTGTTTCTATAAATGAAGAGATTGTTCACGGAATACCAGGCAATAGAGTTTTGAATGATGGAGATATAGTCAGCATAGATATAGGCGCTATTGTTAATGGATTCCACGGTGACCACGCAGTAACTATTGGTGTTGGTAATATCCCATCTGATAAATCAGATCTTATAAAAGCAACAAAAGAAGCACTGAGCAGGGGAATAGCTGCAGCTACTGACGGTGCCCGGACCGGAGATATAGGATGGGCAGTCCAATCATATTCCGAAGAAATGGGCTACTCAGTTGTAAGAGAATATGTGGGACATGGCATAGGTAAATCACTACATGAAGAGCCTCAAGTACCTAACTATGGCACTCCTGGTTCAGGAACCTTGTTAAAGAAGGGAATGGTTATAGCGATAGAACCAATGCTGAATATAGGGTCATGGGAAACTACATTACTCGATGACAACTGGACAGTAGTTACATCAGATGGCAGTTTATCTGCTCATTTTGAACACACATTATTAATAACGGAGGGTGAAGCGGAAGTATTGACGAAGTTGTAATACTTTTTGATGCAACCACAGTAAAATCATATGGCTAAGAAAACTGGGTTAGAAATAGAAGGTACCGTAGCGCAATCCTTGCCCAACGCTATGTTTTGGGTTGATCTTGCGAACGGGCATAGAATACTTGCTCACGCCTCAGGAAAGATACGGGTCCATTTTATTCGGGTCCTTCCTGGAGATCGGGTTCTAGTAGAACTTTCACCATATGATTTAACAAGGGGTCGAATAACATACCGTTTCAAGTAATGGAGGAACCATGAAGGTACAAGCCTCGGTCAAACCAAGATGCGATAAATGTAAAGTAATAAAAAGAAACAGAGTAGTCAGGGTAATCTGTGAAAACCCGAAACACAAGCAGAGACAGGGTTAACTTAGAGAGGAAATGAGGATTAATAATGGCTAGAGTTGCCGGTATAGACATACCTGATGGACAAAGATTGGATTACTCTCTACAGCGGATCTATGGTATAGGTCCGGTCATATCTAAAGCTGTGGCCGTTAAATCTGGCATAGAAGGAAACCCGCGAGTACATGATCTGACAGAAGATGATCTTACAAAAATAAGAGAGATTATTGATCGCGACTATATTGTGGAAGGGGATCTTAGAAGAGAAGTTAACGGCAATATAAGGAGATTAATCGATATCGGTTCATATCGAGGCCTGCGACACAGGCGCGGCTTACCCCTGAGAGGACAAAGAACTAAAACCAACGCCCGAACCAAAAGAGGCAGTAAAAAGACTATAGCAGGCCGTGGTAGGACCGCTAGAAGGTAAGGAGAAGCTGTATGACCACTAGAAGAAGAACTAGAACTAGAAGAAGAGAAAGAAAATTTGTACCAAATGGTAAAGTTTACATACAATCCACCTTTAACAACACAATAGTAACTCTAACGGACTTAGAGGGAAATGTGTTGTCATGGGGAAGTTCTGGTTCACAAGGATTCAAAGGTTCTAGAAAAGGAACAGCCTTCTCCGCTCAAAGAGCTTCCGAAACTGCGGCTCGAAAAGCCATGGAACATGGATTGAGGCAAGTGGAAGTTTTTGTTAAGGGCCCTGGATCCGGCAGAGAAGTCGCTATCCGATCTCTACAAGGAGCAGGACTACATATCACAACTATAAAGGATGTCACACCAATACCCCATAATGGATGTAGACCACCTAAAGGTAGAAGGGTATAAAAGGGAAATAGTATGGCTAGGTATACTGATGCTGTTTGCAGACTCTGCCGTAGGGCAGGAGAAAAGCTTTTTCTCAAAGGCGAGCGTTGTTACACCCCAAAATGTGGGATAGAAAAACGCAGAAAACCCCCTGGGAGTCAACCTGCTAGACGCAGGAGGACATCCGATTGGGGAACTCAACTTAGAGAAAAACAAAAAGCCAGGCAAATATACGGAGTGTTGGAGAGGCAATTCCTTAAATACTACTCCGAAGCCCTTAGACGCCCAGGCATCACAGGATCATATCTGATGCAAATATTAGAGGAAAGACTCGATAACGTCGCGTACAGATTGAACTTCGCAGAGTCTAGGAGTCAAGCAAGGCAATTGGTTACGCACGGTCATATAAAAGTGAATGGTAAAAAAGTTGACATCCCATCTTACAGGGTAAAAATCAATGACGTCGTTACTTGGAAAGAGTCAAGTAAAAAATTGGATATGTATAGCCGTATGTCTCAGGATATACCTCGCAGACCTTTGCCAAATTGGTTGGCACTGAATGCAGGGAATATGGAAGGGACAATTATATCTAGTCCAGACATGAACGAAATAGACACGGGTATAGATGCCCGATTGGTGGTGGAGTTTTACTCCAGATAACGGAAGGATTTACAAATATGAATCAATCAACTGAAACTTTTGAATTAGAAGACGCTCCAAGTCCCGAAATAAGTGTGGTGGAATCCCATGAAGATTACGCCCGATTCGCTGTTGGGCCACTTCAGCCCGGTTATGGAATAACTCTAGGTAACCCAATGAGAAGGGTCTTACTGACTTCTATAGAAGGAACTGCTGTTACATGGGTTAAAATAGAAGGCGTTTTGCATGAGTTTTCCACTCTTAAACATATGAAGGAAGATATAGAAGAATTCATAATGAATGTAAAAGCAATACGACTTAAGTCCTTGTCGGATAGACCAGGGAAATTAAGACTAGATATAAAACGAGAAGGCCCTGTTACTGCTGGCGATATAGCTTTGTCCGCTGACTTTGAAATAATCAACCCTGATTTGCACTTAGCTACAATGGAATCGGACAAGGGAATACTTTCGGTTGAATTTAATGTAGAACAAGGGAGAGGATATGTACCTGCTGGTTCTATAAAAGGCACTACTATTGGGATTTTACCAGTAGACGCCATATTCAGTCCTGTAAAAAAAGTTAATTTCACAGTAGAAAATACTAGAGTAGGACAAGCTACAAACTTTGAGAGACTAATGCTGGATGTCTGGACAGACGGTACAGTTTCTCCAGTCAATGCCGTCAAGAACGGTGCCGACTTTCTATTACAACAATTCTTCTTGTTTGCTAACGCTGACAAGGCAGGAGAAGGCACCAAAGAAAGACCTTCATTCACCGCTACAATACCAATGGAGCAATATAATACACCTATAGAAAAATTAGATTTATCATCCAGAACATTAAATTGCCTGAAAAGGACTAACTTAAACAAAGTTGGCCAAGTTTTGGAAACAGACGAAGCCGACTTAATTAAAATAAGGAATTTTGGAGTAAAATCTCTGAACGAGCTAAATGCAAAACTGATAGAATTCGGTTTCGTCAAAGAAAAATCTGCTACCCCAGTGGAGGAAACAGAAGAGGAACTCACAGACGACGTAAAAACTACGCCAGTGGAGGAAACAGAAGAGAAACTCACAGACGACGTAAAAACTACGCCAGAAATAAATAACGTTACAGAGGCATTATGAGACACGGAGTATCAGGTCGAAAACTAAATAGACCAACAAACCAAAGAGTTTTGATGTACAGAACTCAGGTGACTGACTTAATAAAACATGAACGAATCAAGACTACTGAAGCCAAGGCTAAAGAACTCAGAGCCATGGTTGAGAAAATAATCACACTTGGCAAAAAAGGTAGCCTTAGTCACAGACGCCAAGTCCTCGCTTTCGTCACAGAAGAACAAATGGTCAGGAAAGTATTTGACGACCTAGCCCCTAGATACATGGATAGAACAGGCGGCTACACAAGAATAGTCAAAATGGAGAATCGAAAAGGCGATGGATCACCAATGGCTCTTTTGGAGTTGATACAGTGAGGTTAGCTCTTTTAGTCGAATACAATGGTAGCAAATACCATGGTTTTCAATACCAAAAAAATGTCGCTTCTGTACAAGGTGCTATAGAAGAAGCTGTTTTAAACCTGACTGGAGAACCAACAAGAATTAAGGGAGCTGGCCGTACAGACGCAGGAGCTCACGCAATGGGTCAGGTCGTAGCATTTGATACAAACGTGGCCTACAACCCACGGGAATTCACGCGAGCCATGAACAGTTATCTGCCTCAAGACGTAGTAATTAAAGAAACCGCAAAGACTAATGCTTTCTTTGACCCGAGAAGAGACGCCGTAAAAAGATGGTACAAATTCAAGATATTAAATAACCCAATTAGATCACCACTTTTTGGAGATTATACTTATAACTTCAAAGGCGATCTTGATATTGAATCTATGAGAATAGCTGGCAACATGCTGGAGGGAACTAGAGACTTCGCCCCTTTTAGTGGAGCCCTTTCGAAAGAATCTATGTCCACTATCAGGCATATGTTCGAAGTTACTGTGAATAAAAATAGTGATTTAATAGAGTTTGATTTTGTAGCGAATGCGTTTCTGCCACAGCAGGTTCGGCGTATGGCTGGAACTTTGGTTGATGTAGGATCTGGAAAGTTAATGCTGGAAGAGTTTTACAAATTGGCAAATTCCAATACCCTTGGAGCATATAATAAAGTTCTTGACGCTAAAGCCCTGTACCTGATGAATATAGAATACGCTGTTCCTATATTTGAAATACAGAATGACTTTGGTGTCTGGGAAAAGGCACTAATAGAGGCGAATACAATATGAAAACAATGAAAACATTTAATACGAAATCATCTGTAATAAACGAGCAATGGCACGTTTTTGATGCCACAGACAAAGTACTAGGCAGACTGGCTACGGAAGTTAGCACACTTCTACAAGGTAAACACAAACCTATATATGCCAAGAATTTGATCACTGGTGATCATGTAGTAGTAGTTAATGCTTCCAAAGTAAAGGTCACAGGAAAAAAATTAGAACAGAAGATGTACTATCGCCATAGCCACTATCCTGGTAGCTTAAAAGCAACTCCCCTGTCTAAAATACAAGAGGACCACCCAGATAGAGTTATACGTGAAGCCGTAAGAGGCATGCTCCCTAAAACTTCTTTAGGCAGACAAATGCTCAGTAGACTTAAAGTATATGCTGGAGAACTTCATCCACATGGTGCACAAATAAAGGATTCGGCCAGACCTGAGATTGTTGTGGAAGAAGAGATTGCTCCAGCGATAAACCAGGTCCACCAAGCTCAAACAGAAGTTGAAGAGATTGCTCCACCTGTAGATCAGGTCCACCAAGCTCAAACAGAAGTTGAAGAGATTGCTCCACCTGTAGATCAGGTCCACCAAGCTCAAACAGAAGTTGAAGAGATTGCTCCACCTGTAGATCAGGTCGACGAAGCTCAAACAGAAGTTGAAGAGATTGCTCCACCTGTAGATCAGGTCGACGAAGCTCAAACAGAAGTTGAAGAGATTGCTCCACCTGTAGATCAGGTCGACGAAGCTCAAACAGAAGTTGAAGAGGAAGGTAAATAGAATGGCAGAACAAAACTATTACTACGGGACAGGTAAAAGAAAAACGGCCATTGCCCAGGTGAGGATTTATCCGGGCCAAGGTCAGATTACTATAAACGAAAAACCAATAGGCGAAGTGTTCCCACGTTCTGCTCTACAGTCTGTGATTCTGGAGCCAATGAAACTAACTTCTATGGCTAACAAGTTCAATATTGTGGCTAAAGTTCACGGCGGAGGAGTAACAAGCCAAGCCGGTGCAATGCGCCATGGCATAGCTAGGGCCCTTTTAGTGTCCGACGTCAACCTGAGACCAGTACTTAAACAAAATAAAATGCTTACCCGAGACGACCGTATAAAAGAGAGCAAGAAGTACGGCCTGAAACGTGCTCGAAGAGCCAAACAGTATACCAAGAGATAGTCAAAGTGATTTCACGCCAGAAACCTAATCGTTAATTCACTTCCGCCTGTGTAAGTTCTGAGAATATAGACACCTTTGAGGCTAGTAATTTATTCTCATCGTGATCCAAGGTAGGATCTTTCGTCAAAACTAACCTGGCAACTCGACGAGCCTCAGACAAGATGTTTTGGTCGGAAAGACGTGCAATTCTTAGGTCCGGTAAGCCACTTTGTCGGGTCCCAAAAAAATCCCCAGGGCCCCTAAATCTAAGATCTTCCTCCGCTACAGCAAATCCATCAGAAAACCGTTGCATCACATCCAATCTATCTCTAGCATCTGATGAAGGATAATCTGATAACAAAATGCAATAACTTGGGTAATTTCCTCTGCCTACTCTACCTCTAAATTGATGTAGTTGAGCCAATCCAAATCTGTCTGCTCCTTCTATCAAAATTAGTACTGCATTGGGATTATCAATACCAACTTCAATAACTGGTGTAGAAACCAATATATCTATCTCCTGCCTTTGGAAAGCATCCATGACGTCTATTTTGTCTCTTGAACTCATACGGCCGTGCAACAATCCTACAGAAAGATCTGGGAATATGTCCCCTGCTAATATATCAAATTCCGTTTTGGCCGCCCGAGTTTGCAGAATATCCGATTCCTCTATTAGAGGACACACCACAAATGCTTGCCGCCCTTCGTTAATTTGAGATCTCATGAATTTATAAATCCTGTCTCTTTTATTTGGGTGAGCATGATAAGTACTTATTTTCTGTCTACCCGGAGGTAATTCATCTAATACTGATATGTCTAAATCCCCGTATAAAGTAAGAGCCAAGGATCTTGGAATAGGGGTAGCAGACATAACTAACAGATGAGGAGTCTTTGTTTTATTTCTCAAAGAAGTCCTTTGCATAACTCCGAATCTATGTTGTTCATCCACTATTGCCATGGATAGTTTCGGTATGTTCACATTCTCCTGTAACAATGCGTGGGTACCAAAAACTATGTCGAGTGTGCCGGCAGACATCATTTCATTAATTTCACGCTTCTGTCTTGCCTTGAGACTACCGGTTAAAATACCAACTCTTATTGGCTTACTAAAATCAGTCAAATTAAATTTGAACCAGTGCCCATAATATTCCATCCCATCAGTGCCTTGTAGAATATTTGCCACTGTATTGAAATGTTGCTGAACAAGTATCTCCGTTGGAGCCATCATGGCCCCTTGATAACCTTTATAAACAGTAACAAGCAGGGCAATTAGTGCCACAGCTGTTTTCCCGCTACCTACATCCCCTTGAAGAAGTCTACTCATAGGATTTTCCTGAGATATATCTTCTAATATTTGATCAACTGCATTGTTTTGGGCTCCGGTAAGAGCAAAAGGTAAACTTTTCTTTGTGGATTCCACAATTTTAGTCTCCACAGAAATTGGTATGGAATCCTTGTTAGATCTCCAATCATGTCTCTTCAACAACACGTACAACTGAATCATAAACAACTCATCAAAAGCAAGCCTGTATCTGGCTTCTTCTTTATCTTTTTCAGTCAGTGGATAGTGATACTGATTGATAGCCTTGGCCAAATCAATCAATTTGGCTGACTCCAACAATTCATCCGGATACGGGTCAACAACCAAATGTAAGTACTTATCTAAAACTTGTTTTATCAAACTGCGGAAAGTACGAGCCACTATACCTTCAGTACTTGGATAAACCGGGACCAACCTACCAGTGTGGATCAATTCTTCTTCGCTGACAATTTCGTATTCAGGTGACTCAAATACAAGAGAATTTCTAAATTCTCCGACTCTACCACTTAGAACAAGTTTGTCTCCAACCCTAAACTTCTTAGCCAAATAAGGTTGATTAAACCATACAACTCTAACGTTACCGGTATCATCTCCTACTATAGCCTCGGTTGCTTTATGTTTACCGCCCAACATCACCTGCCGAGCATCCCAAACATTTACGATGACTGTCTGTTCAATACCCAACTGAAGAGAATCTACTTTTTGTAAAACCGAATAGTCATTATGTCTTCTGGGGAAAAAATACATAAGGTCTTTGACAGTATAAATACCCAATTTATTCAATCTCGCAACCATCTTTGTGCTTACCTTAGGGAGTTCTGTAACTGGTTTATTTAAAAAAGAGAAATCTGTTTCTTTAATGGATTTGGATCCATTTGCAATAGTGTGTTTTTCCTCAATCAATTTTGATATTGCATCTATCCAATCCCGTTTCTCTACCAGTGACATATTGGAATATAGCCCAACAGGTAGTTCGCTTTTTGTTATAACCTTGTGAGATTTAATCCACTTAGAGACAAACTTATCCAATCCTCCAATTACAGCGGTATCAGAATAACCTTTATTAGCTTCGAGTACTAATATTTTCTCAAGAGTATCAAAATTTGTGATCGTCATATTTCGACATACCTAATGGAATAAGAAGAGAATCGCACTTTCCGACGTTCCCAATGTCTATCACACATAAACCAATGTATCAGCCTATAAATTTATGGTTGTTCTTATCAAACTACATTTTGTGAATTAAAAGCTACTCCAAGGACACCCGGACCAGCGTGTGTTCCGACAACCGGTCCAATTTGACTCATAATGATTTCTCCGGACGTCATAAAGGGGTTTAGTTTAGCAGCTAAGTCTTCTGCCTCACTTTTCGTGGTGCTATAGAATACCGCTAAGTCAGATATCGGTAAAGCTTCCTGTACCAAAGAAAAAATACGGTCTACTCCTTTTATCCGAGATCTAGCCCTTTCAAACGGAAAAACCTCTCCTCCTTTGGTAGATAATATAGGTTTAAGCTTTAATAAATTACCCATAAATGCTCGAGCTTTTCCTATTCTACCGCCTTTCTGTAAATACTCTAAAGTGTCCAGAAGGGCAAAAAATTTTACACTGTCTATAGATAGGTTTATTGCGTTGACAACATCATCAACACTACCCCCATTTTTTGCCACCTTACTTGCCTGTACAGCAATTAAACCTAATCCCATAGATCCATGTTTAGAATCTATAGTTTCTATACGTGTACTACCTTCATACTGGTCTTTTGCCTGTCTGGCGGAATTCAGTGTGCCACTCAATTTATCCGAGATGTGAACAGAAACTATCTCTTCATTGCTTTTTGCCAAGTCGTTATACAAACTTAGAAACTCTCCTACATTGGGCTGGGAGGTTGTTGGCAGTTGGGCACCTGACGTTAATCTTTGATAAAATTCGTCTGGTTTTATATCTATACCGTCTTTGAAAACATCTGTTCCAAAATGAACATTCAAAGGGATTACCGAAATGCCCAGAGATTCTGCCAAATCCGGCGGCAGATCGGCTGTACTATCAGTTACTATTTTAACGGTCATCTTGCTCTCCTCATTCTAAGGATAATATATAATTATAGTAAGGCTGCCCTCCAAATACTACCTCTGTTTCCACTCCTTTATATTGTGACTCAATAAGATCTGCAGTAGCATTCGTCTCTGCCTCATTGCTTTCCAAACCCCTATATATCGTGACCAATATGCCTGGATACATATTGGACTTAGATAGTATTCCAAGTAATACCATTGACGATGCTTCGCCAGAACAAAGAATTTTATTATTCAACGAACCAATATATTGACCCTTCTTTATTTCAACACCATCAATCTTTGCATCGCGTTCAGCCACACAAACGAATCCCGATAACACGCCTGTTATCGCGTTTTTCATATTATCAAGATTGACTGCAACGTTTTCTTCCGCGTTAAAAGATAATATTGCAGACACTCCTTCTACCATAGTTTTAGTAGCTACTATCTCCACTTGTTTTGAGGATAAATAGCCTGCTTGCTGAGCTGAATAAAGTATATTGGAGTTATTAGGCAAAACTAAAATCATATCAGCCTCGATACTTTCAACCGCGTCTAATATCTCTTTTACACTGGGATTCATGGTATCTCCACCTTCTAAAACATATGAGGCTCCTGAAGAGATGAACAAATCCCTGAATCCACTACCCACTGAAATTGATAATATTCCAATACTTAACGTATCTGCTGCATTGTTGGACCCAAAAAACTCTTTGTTTTGATCATCCATGTTCACTATATTAACTTCAGACAAAGTGCCTAATGTAACAGCATGACTTAAAACAGGGCCAGGATCTAAGACGTGAACATGTACCCTAATCATTTCTTCCGATCCAATAACCACGGTAGAGTTGGCGAGCAACATCATTCTATCTCTCATCTGATTTATATCGATAGAAACACCTTTTAACAAAAACTGAGTGCAATATCCATATTCATTGTGTCCGTCATCAAAATCAAATGTAGCCGGTACTTCCCCGTCAGATATCTTAATATCAGGTGTTACTAACGGTATATCTGAATTTGATTCTCCAGTAAGATTGTGGAAAGCGCCCTCGAGCAATATAGATAGTCCTTGACCACCAGAATCCACTACGCCAGCTTCCTTAAGCACCGGTAATAAATTGGGCGTGTTCGCTACAGATTTTCTAGATGCCACCACCATTATTTCCCACAGATTAACTAAATCTGATTCATTTGTGTTTACACTGATTGCGGTCTCTATATCGCTTATAACTGTCAACATGGTGCCTTCAACTGGGTTGCCTACCGCTTCATAAGAAGATCTTTTAGCTTCCTTCAATGCATCCGAAAGTAATCCGGCATCAAACGAAGATTTACCTCCCAAAACTTTTGCAATACCTTGGAAAAATTGAGCCAATATTACCCCACTATTTCCCCTGGCTCCCAACAAAGACCCTCTTGCGATCATATCAATTATTTCCTCAGGTTTGGCATCAACGGTTCCATCAATTTCATCCACAATTGATTTCATAGTAAGAAACATATTAGTTCCCGTATCCCCATCTGGTACTGGGAACACGTTAAGCGCATTTATTTCATTCACTTTCGATTCTAAGAGACCTGTTGCCTGTACTAGCATAGAATAAAATTTTCTTGAAGTTATATTTTTTGCCATTTGCTAACATTCCTCATCACAAACTATGAAACTGGGCATTGATAAAAATGACCTCTTCTGATAGTCTAGGTGCCTGGATTGTAATAAATACATTCCGAGTAGTCAAAAACTACTTAAATATTATAAACAAAGTAGGCTTAGTACACAAAGAGGAAACATAATGGCTAAATGCACAATATGTGGCAAAGTGGGACATTCTGGCAACAATGTTAGTCACTCCAAGAGAAGAACCAAAACTAGATTCTTGCCGAACATACAAAAAGCCAAATTAGATATAGGCGGCATTTGTAAGAAGATAGCAATTTGTACTAGATGCCTGCGTACAACTCAAAAAACCCCAAAAAGCACAGCAATATAATAGGATTATTGTCAGCGTAGCATTCAACTCAATACCCGATACAACTATTGATATCTGCATGTGTTATAATTCAATCCTAAATAGCTTGCGAGCATTCTGCTCAACCATTCATCAAAGAGGTGGAAAATGGAAGATGTTTTTAAAGAAGCGCTTAACTTAGTAGAAAAAAATAGACCTTTCGTCATTGCCACTGTGGTAGGAACAAAAGGGTCCACGCCTCAGAAACCTGGTGCTAAGCTCCTAGTTAGAGAGGATGGGTCGGGAGTGGGCACATTGGGTGGTGGCTGTGTCGAGGGAGATATATGGTATGCATCTCAGATGTTGCTAAAAGAAGGAGGAGATGCCAAGTTAACCGACTACATGCTTAATGAGGAAATCGCCGCAAGAGAGGGTCTAGTATGCGGGGGAACTATGTATTTTTTGATAGATCCCGTCTTCGATCCGAAAAGCATAGCAAATCCTATTACAAACATAGTCGGAGCATATGACGGTGACTCGAGTGTAGGCTTGGCAACACTGTTAAAACCTGCTCTGGGCAAGGGTAATACCGGTGACAAACTGTTACTCGCTAAAGACGGTTCCTTCAGCGGTAGCTTGGGAGACTATCTAAGAGACAACGAAGCCGTTGAAGCACTATCTAAATTAGTTGACTACGGAAGAGTAACTACTTTAGTAACTAAGGATGGGTCGCAGGTGTTTTTGGAAGGCTTCACAACTCCTGCATCAGTGGTGATAGCCGGCGGAGGACATATAAGTAACGCTTTAGCCCCGTTGGTAAACATGCTAGGGCTTAGACTTCATGTTGTAGATGACAGACCGGAATTCGCTAATAAAGAACGGTTTCCTTCTGCTGAAAGTGTGATAGTAGCTGACTACGCCGAAGGTATTAAGCAACTAGATATTCGCCCAAATACCTCCATAGTGGTAGCAACCCGTGGCCATCGTGAAGATGACAGAGCTCTGGAAGCAGCTGTGAAGAGTCCGGCTGGTTACGTGGGATTGGTCGGGAGCAAAAGGAAGACAATCCTCATATACGAAGAATTGCTTAAAAATGACGTACCATTAGAAAGACTTGCTGCCGTTCATGCTCCTGTAGGCTTGGACATAGGCGCTAAGACACCTGAAGAAATTGCCGTAAGCATTATGGGTGAGATAGTAGCCTTCAGGGAAGGTCGTTCAGGCAAAACCTTAGCAATGGAATCTAGATATCTGAAAAAATTAGCTACCAAGGTTGGGGTAGCGGTCTAAATAACAAAATTATGTCTGGTATATCTGCAATTCTACTCGCTGCAGGAGAATCTAAACGAATGGGCACGATGAAGGCTCTACTACCCTGGAAGGGTTCAACTCTGTTAGAGTACCAAGTAACTACTTTGATGGACGCAGGGGTTTCCGAAATCTGTCTCGTTGTTGGTCACAAGCATAAAGATGTTAGTAATCCCGTAAAAGGCAAAGCTGGTGTTAAACTTGTAGTTAATGAAAATTATATGGAAGGGAAAACAACTTCCATAAAAGCTGGTTTAAATATCATGAGCCCCACCACCGAAACCATATTAATCCTATCGGTAGACCAACCGCGAACATCAGAAATACTGTCTGCTATTTTAAAATCTCACGGATCTTCAGATAAATTAATAACATACCCCACCTATAATAACAAAGGTGGGCACCCTGTCATTTTTAACAGCAAACTGCGTCCAGATCTCAATAACATAAACGAAACTCATGAAGGTTTAAGGGAAATCACTCGCAGATACGCCCACACGATCAATCTAGTACCATTTGATAGTGTAATAGTAACTCTGGACTTAAATTCACCTCACAATTTTAAAGAGGCAGTGGAATTATTTGCTTAATCTAAAACTTAGATGGATACAATTTAAATCGATTCATCAGCCTTCAATTCTTCTATATCCTGATCTGTCAAACTAAGCATAGTTTTTAATAAATCTTCTGTGTGCTCTCCAAGTGCTGGAGAATGCGACTGAATGCCGCCAGGAGTCCTAGATAGCTTTACTGGGGTGTCTATAGCATCAACATATCCAATTCTAGGATGAGGTACCTTTCGGATCATTTGCCTATGCTTTACCTGGGGATCTTCAACCACCTGATCTATTGAATAAACAGGACCACATGGAATACCTAGTTCTTCAAATTCCGATAGCCATTCATCAGATGTTTTCTTGCTAAGTGCTTCATTAATTATAGGTTCTGCCAGATGCCAATTTTGACTACGTAGCCATCCGTCATCCAATCTTTGGTCGTGTATCAGATCTATCCTGTCGATGGCAGAACAGAACAGGGGCCATTTCTCGTTACGACCGTCTGCCAATGCCACGGTTATATAACCATCCTTGGTTGGAAAAGCCTGAAATGGAGCTGTAACCGGGTGTTTTGTTCCTAGGGGTTTAGGGGCCACTCCTGTAGCAAAATAACGAATGAATGCATTCTCCAATATAGATACTTGGCAATCTAACATACTTATGTCTACAAATTGTCCTTTACCACTGGTAGAACGCTCTTGTAATGCACTAAGTATTCCTATAACCGAGAATAGGGCGGGTGTTATATCTCCCTGGGAAACGCCTGGTCTGATTGGAGGACCACCAGGTTCACCAGTTATACTCATCACTCCTCCCATACCCTGTATGATAACGTCTAAGGCGCCTTTATTGGAGTAAGGTCCGGTCTGACCAAAACCTGATATAGAAGCATATATAATACCTGGATTATGCTCATTCAAAATATCGTATCCCAGCCCTAATCTTTTCATTGCACCCGGAGACATGTTCTCCACTATGACATCTGCTTTGTCCACAAGTTTAAGGAAAACGTTTTTCCCTTTTTCTTTTTTTAAATCAAGACTCATTCCCTTTTTCCCTCGATTTATACTCATAAAGTATGTGCTTTCTTCCTCTATGAAAGGGCCACTAGCCCGAGATCTGTCTCCAATTCCAGGTTGCTCAATTTTTATCACTGTCGCACCGAGGTCTGCCAAAACCATCGCGGCGAACGGGCCTGCTAACACATGTGTCAAATCAAGCACTACAATATCCTTTAGTGGTCCCGACATATTCATATCCTTTCTAAATCAACTGGATGTGATTTATCTCATCATACCCACAACCACCGATAGTATCAAAATAATAGACCGCTAGCGTATACAAATGCAATAATGTAAGCACAGTTGTATATTAATGTTTCAGTAGAATATAATAGTAGGTTATACAGAACATGGAATAATTACATATGGCTAACCAGAAAGATTTTTACAAGACACTTGGGGTAAATCGTCAGGCAACCCAAGAAGAAATAAAGACCAAGTTCCGCAAATTGGCACTTGAATATCATCCTGACAGAAATAAGGATGCATCTGCCCAAGACAAATTCAAGGAAATAAACGCTGCTTATCAAGTTCTGGGAGATCCGCAGAAAAGGGCCCAGTACGATAGATTTGGTGATGTAGGAATAGGCTCCGGTGGATGGAACCAAGGAGGATTCGGCGGGGCAGAGAATTTTGGTGGGTTCGGAGATATTTTCGATGCTTTTTTCGGCGGGTTTGGCGGGACAACCGCGAACGCTCCCCGAGCTGGTCGTGATATACAAACTGCTACTACAATATCCTTTGAAGAGTCTGCATTTGGAGTGGAAAAGGAAATTGAAGTTGAGAGAGTAGAACCATGCGGGGAATGCCAAGGTTTAGGCTCTAGACCTGGGACTACTCCTATCGATTGTTCAGACTGTAATGGGCTAGGTCAGGTAAGAAGAATACAAAGAAGTATATTCGGACAATTTAGTCAATCTGGACCCTGTGTAAAATGTAATGGGCAAGGAAAAATAATAACGGATCCCTGCAATTACTGCAAAGGATCGTCAAGAGAAAGAAAAAGACGAAGAATAAAGATAGATATACCTGCTGGCATAGAAGATAGTATGCAAATAAGACTAACGCGACAAGGTAATGCTGGTGAGAATGGTGGACCACCTGGCAATTTGTACGTGGAACTAAATATAAAAGAACATGAAATATTTACCAGGCGGGAAAATGACGTACTATTAAATGTACCAATCAATTTCGCCCAAGCTGCTCTAGGAGATGAATTAGAATTACCATCTTTAACTGGAACCACTAC
Organism: SAR202 cluster bacterium; assembly: GCA_009391535.1. Taxonomy (GTDB): domain Bacteria; phylum Chloroflexota; class Dehalococcoidia; order Lucifugimonadales; family UBA2985; genus VFHP01. The sequence goes on from VFHP01000012.1 coordinate 109,081, forward strand.
CCTAAAAATACCATCCGGAACCCAATCAGGAACCGAATTTCGTATAAAAGGCATAGGCATCCCTCACATGGCCAGGTCTAGAAAGGGAGATCAACTTGTCATAGTTCACGTCGTTACTCCCAAGAAACTTAGTTCTGATCAGAAAAAACTATTCGATGAACTATCCAAAACCATGTGAAAACCTTAGTAAATATATGTTTCCCATTACATATGACAACGAAATCACTTTAATGGAATTCAACAATATGTATAAATTTACACCCTCTAAATGGATCCAAAAAATGTTGTTTTACTATGAAGTGGCTTGAATTAAGTTTAATAACCCCTTCTGAATATGTTGAGCCTTTATCATTAATATTCCACAGATATGGGCACGGCGGTGTCGCTGAAGAGATCGAAGTCGATTACAACCCTGATGAAGGAGAAGTGATGCCAGACAATCCAAATGTCATTCTCCGCACTTATATGCCTATAGACGAATTCACAGAATCCAGAAAACAGGAAATACAAATAGCCATAGCATTAATATCCAAAATTGCCGATTTATCCCCGTTGAAAGAACAAATTATTCAAGATAACGACTGGATGAACTACTGGAAAAATCACTTTCCCATGTTGAAAATTGGAAGAATAATCATCTGTCCGTCTTGGATCCAACATACTGCCGAACAAGATGAAATATTGATTGCATTAGATCCAGGCATGGCATTCGGTACTGGCCATCATCCCACCACAAAAATGTGTATCTCGGAGATTGAGAAGCTTTTTGATGCAGGAACCCGTGACAGAGTGCTAGATATAGGAACTGGATCTGGAATATTAGCAATGGTCGCTGCCACCTTAGGGGCAACCGGCGTGTTAGGAATAGACACCGACCCATTAGCAGTAACAGCTGCCATGTTGAATATCGAAACAAACAAACTAGAAAATAGAGTAGAAATTATCCAAGGAACAATTGAGGGCAACGATTTATCTCAATATGATTTAGTAGTCGCTAATTTGTACAGCAAAGTGATAATGGAAATAGGACATTCAATAATGAGTAAAGTAGACAGAAATGGCATGGTAATATTATCAGGGATAATGAAGGACAAGTTGGAAGAAGTAATCGTATCTTTGCGCACACATAATTTTGTATTGGACCATTACTGTACAGAAGGTGATTGGGCCGTAGTAGTTGGACATAAATATGGATAATAAGTGATGAACAGATTTTTTGTAGATCCAAAACATATAAAGAACGATCGCGTTTCAATAAATGATGAGGCAGCCCACCAAATACATACAGTGTTAAGACTAAAGGCCGGCGATAACATTATGTTATTGGACAACACAGGCATAGAATACTTGGTAACTATTGAACAGGCATCTCCTACTAGCGTTGAAGCTAGAGTATTGAAAACCACAAAGGGTCTAGCTGATCCGAGCATTTTTATACGCCTATACCAAGGCATTATGAAAGGTAGTAAGTTTGATCTAACTTTGCAGAAAGGAACTGAAAGTGGTATATCTAGTTTCGTACCTACAGTATGCCAAAGAAGCGAAGTGAAACTTACCGATGGCTGGTTCGATAGAAAAATCAACCGATGGTCTACGATAGTGAAAGAAGCATCTGAACAAACTGGTAGATCCTATATACCAGATGTGGAGCATCCTACTACTTTATATGAAGCATTCCTCCATGAAAAAAGTTTCAAACTGATTGCATGGGAAAAAGAATCCAATGTTCATCTTGGAGAAGTTATTCGAAATAATGAAGCTGACATTCTAAGCCGAGGGCTAAGTATTTTCATAGGACCAGAAGGCGGATTTGAAGACGAAGAGATACGTGCAGCTCAAAATGCAAACATCTCAACCGTTAGTCTAGGTAGAAGGATGCTTAGGGCAGAAACCGCAGGTATAATTGTATCAAGCTTGGTGCTATATCAGTTGGGGGATTTAGGGTGACAGCACAATAGCAGTTAAACTTCATATTCAATTAAGATATCATCTCCTTCTACACGCACCTGATATGTTTTCAACGGCTCCACAGCGGGAGGGCTTGTCACTTCCCCTGTTCTTATATCAAATTCGGCTCCGTGACACGGACATTGAATAATGTTCCCATCTAAATCTCCGTCCGATAAACCACAGCCCGCATGGGTACATTCCTCATCAAATGCATAAAGTACTCCCTCAACATGGGCTATTACTACCTTACTATCCTCTATTTCCGCAGAGATCATGTCTCCATCTTGAATATCGTCCACGCTGGCAATCCTAACAAAATTCTCCAAACCCGCCCCCTTAAATATTGTTCTATACAATCTAAAATGCAAAAGGAATATATCATCAATCAGGAAATGTTATCTACCCCTACATCAACAAACTTCCATCTCCAAGTATCCAATAATATACAAGATACAACCCTGAAAATACTAGGAATATATTGCCCGTAAATCCTACTAATGGAACTATTCTTTTGATAAATTGAGTCACAATATCTCTAAAAAGGACAACCCCCAATGTAGAAGATATCAATACAAGTCCCATGCCCAATCCATAACTCACAAATCTTGCTATAGATTCCAAAAACTTTATCTCACCAAGTTGATTGCCGGACAATATGCCCACAGCTGCTAGAAATATAGGAAAAGCACACCCCAAAGAAGATACAGCATATAATATGCCGAAGACAAAAACGCCACGATAACCCTTACGATTACTAAGCCCGATTCTAGAAACTATAGTTAATGTCAAATGATCCTTGGTAATAATTAGCCACAATCCGGTCATCAAAATAATTATGCCTACCATCAATCCTGCTATCGGGAAAATGCTAATTACGTAGCCTCCAGTTATGGTTACTACTATTCCTGCAACTAAAGAGAACGCCACAAATCCAGCAGTAGCCATAAGACCCAAAACAATGCCTTGTGCTACTGCTTTCAAAGGATTATCAGTCTCGGAAACTGCCCCTAACTGATATCCGATGTATGCCGGCAACATAACTACCCCACAAGGGTTAAAAGCAGCTACTATCCCTGCGCTAAACGCAAAGGCTATAGGTATGTCCAAAAACAATGTTCAAATCCTCCAGGTAGATTGACCCTATTATACATGGTACTATCGCTACTACTTTGCAACTACATGCATATATGCGCTTATACGCTCTTATCATCACTTGTATGCAAATCAGGTTCTTGTTTGTTATCTATAATGTGGCAACCAGATTATAACCCCAAGCCATCCGGTTAATACCAATATGTTTTATTGACAACAAAGCACCGCTGTACATAAAATGGCTGTGAATGGAGCATAATATGACCGGTATCGAAAAACTCTACGATCTCAGCAGTACAGACCGCGCAATAGAACATTGTAGTGCATCTATAAGAGAAATTGACTTAGCCCTTAATGATAACGATATTCTGCTCCAGAATCAGGACAATCTTGCCAAAGCATCCACCATTTTGCAGACACAAGAAACCAGACGAACAGATTCTGAACTTTTATTTGAATCTACCAAAACGAAGGGGGATAAAATAGAAAAAGACCTATACGGTGGCTCTATATCTAATCCACGAGAATTGGAAGATATGCAGAAAGAATTGGGCATGATCAGGGTACAGCAACAAAGATGCGAAGATTCATTATTGAAGACATTGCAATCTGTAGAGAAAACCAAACATGTGGTAGAAAAATTAGAGACAGCTATATCCAAAATAAAATTTAGAAAACTCAAAGAAGACAAGGTTTTGATTCAAAAAAAGAAGACCTTAGAAAACTCCTCGATTCAACTACAAGAGTATCGCTCTAAACTTTCTACTTCAATAAACTCCCAACACTTAAGTTTATACGAGGCCCTAAACAAATCACGTATATCAGATCCTGTAGTAAAAATAGACCGGGGCATGTGTCAAGGATGCCGTATATCTTTGCCCACAGGACTAGTACATTCAACTAGAACATCAAAAACCCCGGTCCAATGTCCAAGTTGCAGCAGAATATTAGTCTCCAGCTAAAATGTTATGAAAGCCATAGGATATTTCTACGAAGACACGGAATCACCCGAATTCGTCTTGTCCAATCAAAGAGATCGTTTTATTTCCTATTGCACTCAAAATGACCATCAAGCCGTGACGGAATTTGTGGACAGGAAAATCGATAACACAGACCGTTCTGGCTACAACCTGCTGCTGAAATACCTCCAGGAATCTGGTTCCGAATTCCTATTATTAGTAAGCGGCACAGAGATTCTTAGTAATGATCTTGAATCTTCCATAGATCGAATCCTAGAACTTGATTCTTTTGGAGCTAAAGTCGTATGCACAACAGGAGATATATCAGATCCTTTTCAATACGCACTAAGACGATGGACCAACGTTAATCCCAAAGGGACCAGGGGTCAACAAATAAAAGAAGCTATGATGGCCAAAGCAATGAGAGGTGAGGGACTCGGCAAACCACCATTTGGATACAAAATTAGTTCTGAAGGTAGACTAGAACTCAATGAAAATGAATACACTGCCGTGAAACATATATTCCAGATGTACACAAAAGAAAACATGGGCATGAGACGCATTGTCTCTAAACTAAATCAGATGGGAGTTACTACAAGGAGTGGTCGAGGATGGTCTATAGTTACTGTCAGAGACATCCTAAGAAACCGATCCTACATCGGCACATATAACAGATTCGGTATTGTAACACCTAGGAACCATACACCAATAATAGAACCTGAGACTTTTAGAATGGCACAAGAAATATTAGGAAGATTTAACAAGCCTAGAGCACAATTAAGCAGCGAGCCATTTATGCTATCTGGCATGATCTACTGTGCCTATTGTAACAACAATATGATAGGGGTTAATAGACAACAAGGATGGATGAGAAAAGATTCGTCTCAGGTGACTGGCACGTACAGATATTATCAGTGCCAATCAAGAGTTAACAAAGGCATGTGCGACTATCACACATGGAGATCTGACGTCTTAGAAGAAAATATAAAAGACCAAATAAAAGAACTTCTGATGAACGGGAAGGCTAATATAAAGATGATGGCAACAGAGCAGTCTTTTCCATCAAACAACAACACCCAAACGGACTATCCTGACCCACTGTTTATAAAAACTTTAGAATCTGTGGCTGCTGGATTGATATCTCTTTCATATATGCGACATGCTGTCAGTAGCATGAAAAAAACCAGACAAAATATAGCTCACGATTCATCCGACGACAACTTGCTTGCCAATGCTATAAACAGTGGCAATCTGTCTAATATAATAAACAATTGGCATGCTCTGAATCCAAATACGCTAACCCTTTTATTTAAGGGTCTAATAGAAAAAGCAACCGTCTCTGACGATTCTGTAGATATAAAGCTTAAGCATCTTTGACGCGTTATCACTGTAATGATAAAATTATCTATCGTTGATCGGTAGATTGGGTGATCGCTCCATGCCATATGGGGAGGAAAGTCCGAGCTCCACTGGGCAGGGTGCTGGCTAACGGCCAGGCGGGGAAACCCGACGGAAAGTGCAACAGAAAACAAACTACCTCTAAAAAGAGGCAAAGGTGAAATGGCGAGTTAAGAGCTCACCGCTTCAATGGTGACATTGAAGGCATGGCAAACCCCACTCGGAGCAAGGCCAAATAGGAGAACCAAGACAGCTCAGGTCGTTCTCGGGTTGGCTGCTAGAGGCTGCAAGTAATTGTAGTCCCAGATAAATGATCACTGTCTCCATCCGGAGATACAGAACTCGGCTTATATATCTACCTTCAACGATTTTGTGTTTATAAATACTAGAATACGGACAACCAAAATGATACCGACTTTATTGCCTATTAAGAGACATAATGATGCCTCAAGATAATTTTAAAGAACACACAATACGACAAGCTTTATCAACCAACGTTTTTGGTCATTCCCTAGTATTCCTTGACTCAACTATTTCTACTATGACAGAAGCCCGTGAATTAGTTAGTAACAGTGCCCCTGAAGGAACATTAGTAATTGCTGAGGAGCAAACCTCAGGTAAGGGCAGGTTCGATAGGAATTGGATTTCTCCACACGGAGTCAATTTGTATATATCATTGATACTGAGGCCTTCGACAGAAGTTCTTGTGAAATTGGGGATTATTACGTCTCTTGCCTTGGCCAGAGTTATAGATAATTTCCTTCCTGCCAATAACAACGTATCCATAAAATGGCCAAATGACTTACGCATCAACAAAAAAAAGGTTGCCGGAATCTTGATAGAAAACCACATTGGTGATCATCAAAATTACTCCATAATAGGCGTTGGAATAAACGTAAATTCACAACCTATTAAAATCCCATCTATATCAGCAATAGCTACCAGTGTATTTCAAGAAACGAATAACGTTACAAATAGAGTGGATTTGTTAAACTCCTTCATGAAGGAGTTAGAAAATCTATATCTTAACGGTTTAAATGTCGATAGCATTAATCGTGAATGGAAAATGTATTTGGACAATATTGGAGATAACATCACTGTCAGATGGGGTGACCATACCTATGTAGGAGTAGCAGAAGACGTAGACACAAACGGCAGCCTAATTTTGAGGCTTCAAAATGGCGACATCAGGACTCTGCCTGCAGGAGAAGTAACCTTAACTGTTTAACAACGTCAAAATGACAGCGTTTCGCCTATACCTCTAACTATAGCCTTCTCGTAGATATAAGCAGCAACGGCAATATCCTCCAATGCTATTCCCTGAGACTCAAAAAGGGTAAGACGCTCATTATCAATTGGAACTGTCAGATCACCAGACACAATATCTGATAATTCTACAATTTGATCCCACCTAGTAACACCTGAATCGACAGCCATGACCAAATCAGCACATTCGATCTTAGCCTGGTCCAAATCATCAACAGCAATCATGGCAGATCTCAATATTGTTGTTTCATCCAATTCTCTTCTGCTCAAAGAGTTTGCACCAGCAGCGTTGATATGAGATCCAGGCTTGATCCAGTCACCCAATACAACTGGATCAAGAGTTCTGACATTAGTTATAGTAACCACTATATCGGTATCTTTTACTGCTTCTTCAGCTGAATCAACAGGAATTACGTCTATTCCCAAAACGTCGCTCATAATCGTAGCAAATTCTTTCCGTTTATCCTGATTCCTGCTGAATGCTTTTATTGCTTCTATATTGCGAACGGTGCATACAGCTTCTAGTTGAGACCTGGCTTGAAAGCCAGTACCCACAATGCCCACCGTGTTTGCTTTTGCTGCTGCCATGTACTTAGTTGCCAAACCGCTTGCAGCTCCTGTTCTTCTTTGACCCAATGAACTGGCTTCAATAACTGCTAGTAACGTTTTGGACTCTCCTCCATAAAGTAGGACTAACGGTTTTCCCGCTCCCATAACTTTAAACCCGCTAACCCTCATACTTCCTAGAATTGAAACCATCATAGTCAAACCAACTCCATTTGCTTCTGGACGCACTCTGGAAAGATTAACAGCAGTACCTGCAGATTTTTCTTTAAAGCCTTTTTCCAATGCATCGATAGCTCCTGCCATATCCAATAAACCCACAACATCGCTTTCAGAAAGAAAAATTGTCATTTGGCATCCTCCACTGTACTGTCATTAGATTTTTAGATTTTTCAAGCATGATTTAATCAGATAATATGGTACAAGATACCTTCAGTAGCTTGGCATTACTGTACAATGCTAAAGGCTTTGAACACATGCTTCTTGTTTGCCTCGCCGCATGAACTATCATACAATGAATCTTAGCTTACACTGAATCTTTATAATAAGGAAGAAACGTTTGAAAACGAGACGAGACTTAGATTATGAATCGTTCTTAGCATTGGCCTCTCAGCAAGGTTTCAATACAGACGACGATCACATGAACGATTTATATATAGAAGTACAGGCTATGTACCGAAGAATGCAAGAACTGGACCAAATACCACTCCCTCGCACCAAATATTACCCGGATATGAAGGAAAAGTCCTAGAAAATGCCTGATAAAGACGTATTTACACTCACTATAAGCGAACTTTCTCATTACATTAGTACCAGACAAATCTCTCCTGTTGAAGTTCTAAACGAATATATAGAAAGAATAGAAACAACAGACCCACAATTAAATTCTTTCATAACAAAGATGTTTGAAGATGGAAAACGAAAAGCCGAAGATGCAGAAAAGCAAATACTCAAGGGCGAATATAAAGGGCCTCTGCATGGCATACCCATAGGACTGAAAGATTTATTTTGGACAAAAGGTACAACCACCAGTTCTGGATCCAACATCAACAAAGAATTTATCCCTAACGAAAATTCAACAGTTGCTGACCTTCTAAATATAGCCGGTTCCTACTGTATCGGTAAATTACACATGACTGAGTTTGCATTCGATGGAACCAGCCTTAATAGACATTTTGGGCCTGCTCGCAACCCTTGGAACACCAATCACATGGCTGGTGGATCCAGCAGCGGTGCAGGTGTGGCAGTAGCAAGTGGACAAGTACCTTTGGCTATTGGTACTGACACAGGTGGTTCGGTGAGAGTTCCTGCCTCCTTATGTGGCATTACCGGCCTGAAACCCACCTTTGGCCTGATAAGCAGATTTGGGGTAACCCCTTTATCATGGTCTATGGATCATGTGGGACCTCTAGCAAAAACTGCCCAAGATACCGCCATTGCCTTAAATGCACTCGTACAATTCGATCCCAAAGACACTGACTCGGTAGAGACATGCGACACAGACTACACAAAAGACCTAGACCGGGAAATAAAGGGTATACGTGTAGGGATACCCAAGAATTTTATATGGGACTTTGTGGATCCAGAAGTGAAATTAGCTTTTGATAATGCAATTAAAAAAATTGAATCTCTAGGTGCTGTAGTAAAGGAAATCATCAACCCTAACCTTGAACTCATTAACATGGCTGGGAGTATTGTACAGACATCCGAAGCGGCCACTATCCATCGTTCGAATGTCCTCAACAACGGAGATTCTTTTGACCCAATAATAAGAATGCGAATTGAAACAGGTTTATTTGTAACAGCCGAGTCATACATAAAAGCCCAACAAATCCGGATGGATGAAAAAGCTATATTAATCAAGCAATTTGACGACATCGACCTAATAGCTACTCCAACAACTTCTATAACCGCTCCAAGACTGGATCAAGAACGCATTGATATTAACAATCATGATGTACACATAAGAGAGGCCTTACTAAGAATAACCCGTATCTTCAGCACAATTGGGTTACCAGCAATTTCTATACCTTGCGGCCTTGCAAAAAACAAACTGCCCATAGGATTGCAATTAGTGGCTAAACCCTTCAATGAACAAATGCTTCTTAACACTGCTCATTGCTTTCAGATGGTTACAAATTGGCATAACTTGAGGCCTGATTTAACAACGTCTCACTGAATTAAACCCAAGTATGTATCAAAGATTCATACAGCAACCTGAGCGCTAAAACTGTCAGAACAAAACTGAATGTTTTACGAAAAATACGTTCTGGCATCCATAGCAAAATAGTCTTTCCTGACCAAGTACCCACAATTCCAAACAGTATCATACAGATTATAATGGAAAGATAAGGAGCGAAAGAAAAACCTAGAATCCCAAAAGTTAATATCTTCACACCGTGTTGCCAAGACATAAAAGCTGCATGAGTAGCAACAGTCATACGCCGTTCATTCGTAGTAGCCCTTATAAATGGTGCTATTAAAGGGCCCGTGCCTCCAACAAACATTGTTGCGAATGATGATACAGCTCCAATCCCAAAAAAGGTTTTTCTTGATGGTCCAATTACTCCTGTGGACGGACCCCATAACGAGTAAAGTATGAATATACCAATTATGCCTTTCAACAAATTTGCAGGTAAAGCAAAAACTATTTGTCCTCCAAGGGTGGCTCCTATAGTAGTTCCAATAACGAAAGACGTCATCCATGTATATTTGATATGACGCCACATCATAGTTGCTCTAGAAAAGTTTGAACTCATCTGTATAACCGCATGTACAGGTATTATGGCAATTGGAGGCATTAGAGATGCAATTATTGATATCAACATAGCACCTCCGCCAAGTCCAAAAGCAGCTGATATAACCGATGTAAAAAAACTCGAAACACAAAGTACAATAAATGCCCATGCTGAAATGCCTGGTGCGCTTGATAAAAGGTTATTCAGAAGATCCATAATTAAAGCCGTGCGAGTTTCTAATGTCTATCACCATGACCAAGTGATCGTTTAGGGTCTACTCTATCTCTCACAATCTGTTTTATTTCTTTTGGCTCAGGGAATTTTCTGTTCGACTTTAACGACCAAACAACCTCTTCGTTTATTCTAATCTCAAATATCCCGCCGGCAGATGGAATCAGACTTATTTCCTGAATATTGTTTTCAAAGCTATTTAAGATCTCCTGAGTTACCCAAGAAGCTCTAATCATCCAATTGCATTGAGTACAATATTCGATTTCTATTTTAAAGTCTTGCTCTCTACTCACTTCATACCTCAATATCTATACATATACATGTCGTTACATATTCACGAGAATACCATATTAATATACTATTAGTGGAACAAATACAAAATATTTCTAGCTTTCCACTCAATAAATATGCAACTCGTATTATTATCAACCATATTCACTACTTTACTCCTCACTGCCAACATCACAGCAGTAAAGATTGTAGCAGTTGGAAGTGACGGTATAGACGCAGGCATACTAGCCTATCCATTTACCTTTCTAATATCTGATGTTATATCGGAAGTATATGGCCGAAGAACTACAACGAAGATAATTTGGTTCGGCTTTTTGGCAAACGTTATTATGATCTCACTTATATTTCTAGCAGGTAGTATGCCGCCAGCTATTTTTTGGTATGAACAAGAATCTTATGATCGAATACTAGGGTCTGTTCCTAGGATAGTAGCAGCATCAATGTTGGCTTACATAATCAGTCAAAACCATGATGTGATAGCGTTCGAAATGTGGAGAAATCTTACCCACGGCAAATTCTTATGGCTCAGAAATAGTGCTTCTACAATTGTTTCGCAGGGAGTAGATACTATCATTTTTGTTCTTGTAGCCTTTGCTGGCACCTACTCTAATAGTGCAATCTGGAACATGATATGGATAACCTATATCTTCAAAATAACAATTGCTGTAGCCGATACACCTCTGGTTTATCTGATTGTCTACCTCACAAGGAAAAGTCATCAGCCTCTAGCTACACCGCATTAAGTCCGTAACGATTCATATTGAGTTGGCATAACAATTATTTGCCGATAATCTGAACTATTACGTCTCTCGGCCTTGGCATATCCAGCTCAACAAGGAAAATGCTTTGCCATCTGCCCATCTTTAAAATGCCATCTACTATTGGAATAGATTCACTTGTGCCTAATGTTAAATGTTGGCAGTGAGCATGACCATTAGGGCATTCGTCGGCATTCATATTGACAGTTCTGATAGAAAAATCGTTATGCCTGTAATCTGACTCTCTGGGTGATATGCGTGACAAAAGATCCGCCATATCTTCAAGAAGAAGTGGTTCGTTTTCATTTATCCGGATGGCACATGTGGTATGCATAGAGTATATAACTGCAATACCGTTATTTATACCAGACTCGGCAACAAATTCTCTGACTTTATCTGTTATATCAATAAACTCTGGTGCCTTTTGTGTATCTATATGAATATTGTTTGTAGAAATGTTCATATTGTTGTTCTAACATGATTTATTACAATATTTCTTGTATCCGACGTGGTATTCTAGCATACCACATTGTAGTTTCCAATACTGGAAGAAATATAACACCCTAGCTTTCTCTTTTTAAGAGAAATGCAATCAGTTCCTGTAATTCTATTCTGTAAACTTTATCTATTTTGATAGTCTCTAACAAACTCACAGCACTCGATGCATAACTGTTAGCTAGTTTATCCATGTATCCAGTTGTACCAACATCATTCAATATTGACAAAATTCTCTCGATATCATGCTCATCAATACAATCTTGTCGATATGTTTTAGATATTTCCGTCACGGCTGCCGGAGTACCGTTTTGCAAAGCATGGATAATTGGCAACGAATTCTTCCTTCGACGGACGTCATTGGCAACGTTCTTACCCGTATTCTCCTGCAATCCCCAGATCCCCAGATAGTCATCTCTGATTTGAAATACCAATCCTAAAATCCTTCCGAATGCAGACATTTCCTTAACGGTATCTTGATCTGCAGATCCCAATAATGCGCCCAACTTTAAAGCACAACTTATTAATGCTCCAGTTTTTCTATTAATCATTCCTAAATATTCTTTGGTCGTTATGTCCAATTTACCCTCGTATTCAAGATCCAAATACTGACCTTCCACTGTCTCCAAATATGCTTCGCTAAGAGTTTCTGTGCACCGTAATGTCAAATTATTATCTAGAATTTGGCTTACACTATTTTTGACAGTCAAATCGGACAGTATTCTTATATAATTGCCGACCTGAAGGGCCTTCGATACACCCCATATACTCCATACAGTAGGTCTATGTCTCCTTTCTTCATCTTCATCTTGAATATCATCGTGTATTAGGGAGAAATTATGAACCAGTTCCACTGCCGCTGCTCCTTGCAAAGCGTTGTCCAGAACTCCTCCAACTGACTCACAGGCAAACATACACAAAGAAGACCGTATGCCTTTTCCTTGCATGGATGAAACTGCATTACCTTCTTGATCTAACCAGCCAAAATGGTATTTTATTGCTTCAGCAATTTCTGTATTCTTCACTGAAGACACAACGTAAAGATAATCTTCAACTCTGGCTCTGTACTTCTCTAAGATCGCTGGTGAATATTGCACTGGTACACCTATTAAAATCACCTTCCATTACATTGGAATAAATCAACTAAATTGAAACAATAAAATCATCACAGCCATTCAATCATCCGAATAGTCTCCCCTGATTAGATCGTCTCCATAGCGAAGAAGAGTCTTTCTACGTTCAGAGTCTACCTCTGAGGACTCCAGATATCTGGCAAGCATTTGTTTGACAGATAATTCTTCCACTCTAACATCTCCCAATCTAGTTCTTCTATCTCTAGATATTTGTTTGACAATTGGGGTCACAAATTGTGCCTTCTCTAGCGCAAGGCGTATTTCATTTTCTCTTAACAAAGGTTCTGCGTCTTGATTCATATTAATCTTGACTCTTACGATAGATTCAGCGAAATGATTTCTTTTTATCGCTTTGAGAGTTTCAATAGTGGGGTCTTGTCCTTTGTCTACATTTACTTCAATAGTCAAAAATCTCCTGCCTGGTACAGTTTCAAAGCTAAAACCAGAAACTCTACTCCCATTTGGTAAAGATGGATCAATGTCTACAACACAAAACCCTTTATCATCATTTTCTTCTCCAAAGTCTACTTTTTCCAAGCTGCCCGAATACACGACATATGGGTTTCTGGACAGAATCTGATGTTTGTGTATATGTCCTAATGCAACGTAGTCTAAAGAAGTATTAGCCAATGTACTCTGCATAATAATCGGGTCTCTGCCAAGCAACATGGATTTTTCAGAACTAGTTACCGCTGTATTCAATGAAACATGTCCTACCAATACCGATGGTATAGAAGTGTCCAATTGCTCTATTTCTTTTGATATTAGATTTGTAACTCTGGACTGTATTTGTTCGTTAATTTGTTCTATATTCAAATTTCGTGTTTCTTCCCGTGCCAAAAATGAACTTCTCCTAATCCATGGCAGGGCAATGATTTGCAAATCGCCATTCTTTGTTTCTAACTGGTATGTGGAAAGCCTGTCACCAATTACAATGTTCGGAACCTTCAAAGTCTTAAATATATCAAGAGCAGTAGCTCTACTAATAACATTTGGCATATCATGATTACCAAGTAATAAAAATGTTGGAATCTTTCCATCTGACAGCTTAGCAATTCTTTTGGCAAATTCCCGTTGGTGAGTTTGTGACGGATCCCTGCTTTTGTATGCGTCCCCGGCAAATAAAACAACATCTACTTCGTTAGAGATAGCAAAATCAACGACTTGATCAAATGCTGCTAAAAAATCGGTCAGCCGCGAATTCAAGCCAGTGGTTTCATCAATGGCCCCGTAACTCTCAACACCAATATGCACATCCGAAAAATGTAAAAGTCTCACAACCTAAATCACTATAACCAAATTTCTGGGCGATCCATTACATGATCTTTGTTTCCTGTAATGCAGTTGTTAAGTATATCAATCTAATATCTTTGGATAAAGACCAAATAAAATCGATTGGCAAATTACCTATGCTGAGGTATCCTTCTAAAAACATTTCTTTTGGAGAACGTAGTTGTATAAAGCCCCTAGAGGAACCTCTGATATATTGCCTCATCAGCAGCAGCAATGGAATTACGTAAAGGATGTTGCAACCACCCTCGCCAAAAGTTACGGCTACCAGTTACTTGAAACTCCAATATTTGAAAACACTAACTTATTTTCCAGAGGCATAGGCCAAACTACTGACGTCGTAGAAAAAGAAATGTATTCGTTTGAAGATCGTGGAGGGGAATCCTTAACACTAAGACCAGAAGGAACCGCTCCAGTCTGTAGAGCTTATCTAGAACACGGAATGCACAATCTGCCTCAACCAGTGAGAATGTTTTATCTTTGTCCAATATTTCGATATGAGCGACCTCAGTCTGGTAGATACAGAGAACATCACCAGTTTGGAGTCGAATGCATTGGAGACATTGATCCCTCCATAGACGCAGAAATAATTGCAATGGCCTGGGCTTTGATGAACAGTCTGAAGCTTACAAATCTTTCCCTCCTCATCAATACAATAGGAGACTCAAAATGCAGACCCTCTTATATTGAAGACTTGAAACTCTACTACTCAGAGCAGATTGACAAATTATGTGGTGATTGCCAAAACAGATTAAACAGAAATGCATTACGTTTACTGGACTGCAAGAAAACTGACTGTATAAGAATCGCGGATAGCGCACCTCAAATATTGGACCACCTATGTAGTGACTGCTTAGATCATTGGCTTCAACTAAGGAACCACCTTGATTATCTAAGTATTCCATATACAGTAAACCAAAAGTTGGTCCGAGGTTTTGATTATTACACAAGAACGGTATTCGAAATTCAACCAGCCGAAGAGGGTGCCCAAAGTAATATTTGCGGTGGTGGTCGGTATGACGGGCTTATGGAACAAATAGGAGGATCTCCTACTCCTGGAATCGGTTTTGGAGTGGGAATAGAGAGATTAATAATAAATTTAGAACGTCAAAATGTTTCTATTCCTATCTTTCCACCTGCCTCAGTGTTTGTTGCTCACATAGGAGATGAGGCGAAATCGATGGCTTTAATGCTATCCCAACAACTGCGTAACGAAGGCATAGATACTATACTGGGCCCCACGAATAGAAGTCTTCGAGCCCAAATGCGGTACGTGAATTCAGTCAACATACCATTCGCCATTATTGTTGGGGATCAAGAGATACAAAATGACGTTGTCATTTTAAGAGACATGACTATTGGTGAACAAACTGAGCTCACTATTGAAGACGCGATTGCCAAAGTGAAGAAGGCTAACTAAACCGGCCACGTGGACAAATTATATGACATATCCCAAAACAAATATTCGTACCTTGTAGAAGTCAAAAAATGACTCGCTATGCTATTATATGTGGAATCACCCCCGCCATCTGCTAATTCATCCAGATTCTCTTTTAATTGTTCAACAAAAACTCTGAACTCTTCAGAAGTATACATTTCTATCCAAGGTAAATACTGGTTATCAGATAACAAATTGGTAGTGGCTTTCAAGTAACCACCGGTCTCAGCATAGCCCCACTGACAGGGCAACAATGTTGAGATGATATCCAGCAAACTTCCTTCGTAAGCCACCCTAAGTAGATAGTCTGTGTAAGCTATTGTAATGGGTGCAGGTTCCACATTTTCTAAACTATCTGTAGGTATATTAAACTTTTGTGCAAATGACCTGTGTAAATCCATTTCAGTGTTAATAGTTTCAGTAAGTAGATCCGAAAATTGACCTATAAAATCTAATCTAGGGGCTTTGGCTGCAGCAATGGCCAATACTCTACTGTATTGAATCAGGAAATAATAATCTTGCTTAACATAAAATTGAAATTTTTCTATGGGCAAACTACCCAGGCCCATTTCTAATACGAATGGATGTTGAAACAATTTTTCCCATAAATAACTATATTCTGAACGTAATCTTTCACTTGTCTTCATAGTCTAGAATCCTACTCTTTTTCACCAACATGGAATGCTATAGTCTTCATAAACATAGTGCCGTAGGTTATACCATCAAATCCCACATGTTCCATTAGTTGTGCAAGATCCTTAGGGGCCAGATAACCTTCCACAGATTCGGGCAAATAAGTATATGCCTCCTTATTTTGTGCCAAAATGGCTCCCATTATTGGAACTAAGCCTCTGAAATATAATTTCATTAACTTGCCAATTAGACCGCTACTAGATATTGGAACTATGTCCAAGATTACCACTTTGCCTCCAGGCTTTAAAACGCGTAGCATTTGCTCCAAGGCCTTATGCTTATCTGCAAAATTCCTCATGCCAAAACCTACGGTCACACAAATAAAGTGATTATCTGAAAACGGCAAGTTCAAAGCATCCCCTAATACCCAATCTGATTTAGACGACACACCCTGACTAGAAGCTTTTTTCTTGGCGATTGGTATCATGTTATTTGCAAAATCCAGACCTATCACCCTTTCAACCAAAGGATTATTAACGAATTCCAAGGCAAAATCACCAGTGCCTGTAGCTACATCCAGCACTGCTCCATTCATACTGCCCAACCCCAATTTAGTGGCTCTCTTTCTCCAGAAATGGTGCATACCTCCGCTCATAACAGTGTTCATCAAATCATAATGCTCTGCTATTTTATCGAACATACCAGAAACGTATCGAGCTTTATCATTGCCATTCAAATTAACCATATTAATACAATCTTATTCAGTACTTCTTTGATACCTCAGATCGTCATTCATAAAACCTGACAGCCCCAAAGAATCAATTGTCTTTGCAACTATATATTCAACTACATCGTCTATAGATCTTGGTTTAAGATAAAATGCTGGTACAGGAGGCAAAATAGCTACACCTAAATTAGAAACCCTCAACATGTTCTCCAAATGAATGGAGGATAAAGGAGTCTCACGTGGAACCAAAACCAGTTTTCGTTTTTCCTTTATACAAACGTCAGCTGATCGTTGTAGTAAATTACTTGAGAGGCCATTAGCAATGGCAGCCAAGGTTCCGACACTGCAAGGAGTGATAATCATTCCTGAAGTGGGCATTGTGCCGCTAGCAATAGGGGCTTTCAGATCCCCTATTGGGTAGTATTTAAAATATGGAAATTCACCCCATCGAGCCAGAGCAGCATTAAAAGTTTCATCCATTTCTTCTTGCCAAACCATGCGGGCAGCAGCGGTACATGTCATTATAACTGGGATGTCCCTATCTATAAGCATCTCTACCGTGCGCTTGGCCAAAATAGATCCGCTCGCACCCGATATTCCTACAACTACAGGATCCATACTGCTCCTTTAATCAACCTAAACATATACTGCTGCTAATGTACAAATAAATAATACTATAGCAATGTAACCATTAATATTAAAAAAGGCTACATCTATTTTAGTTAAATCTGTTGGTGAGACTAGCCTATGCTCATATATCAAAAGAAGCCCCGCTATCGTACAACCCAAATGATATATTGGGTTGATGTCTAACAGAATACCCAAGGCTACAAACGAGATTATAGTTAAAATGTGCATCAATTTCGCAAAATTCATAGCACTGCGGACCCCAAAACGCTGAGGTATGGAATACAAGTTATTCCTAATGTCAAAATCATAATCCTGACATGAATACAATATATCAAATCCGCCAATCCAAGTAGCGACTGCAAATGCCAGAACTACAGGTTCCCAACCAAAAGATCCAGTTGTTGCTATCCATGCACCGGCAGGAGCTATGCCGTCTGCAAAACCCAATACAAAATGACAAGTCCAAGTAAATCTTTTGGTATATGGATAAAAGATAACCACCAATGCAGCCACGGGAGACAAAATGAAACACAAATAATTTAACTGCGAGGCTGCTACAAAGAAAATTATCAATGACACAGCTGCCAAAAACTGCATCTCTTTTAGCCTTATGATGCCTGCCGGAAGATGCCTTTCTGATGTTCTAGGATTAATTTTATCTATGTGTCTGTCTATTATTCTGTTAGATGACATAGCCAAGGTTCTAGCAGAGCCCATAGCAATTGTAATCCAAATAAACTTGTGAAGTGATGGCATGCCATCGCTCGCGAGTAGCATTGCTATATATGCATATGGCAACGCAAAAACGGTATGCTCAAACTTTATAGAATCCAATATGTGCTTTATTTTAGACATCAGATTGATTTGTTTTCATTACGAAATATCGTTTTAAGTCGGAAATATCTAACTACTCTATCCCATATTCGGCCCAGCGATCGTTCACCAGATTTTTCATTTCCTGACTCATTTCTATGTCAGGCGGCCAATCTCTTTCACGATTATCCATGGATCCTTTATTGGTAGCATCTATACCAATCTTACTTCCATACTTTGGCATTGGTGAAGAATGATCCAAATCGTCCACTGGACCAGATGCATAAATGATATCTTGGTCAGCATTTAAATTATTGGTAACTCTCCATGCCACTTCAGAAACATCCTGAACATTTACACTTTCATCCACAACGATGATTGCCTTCGCCAACATCATCAATCCCATGCCCCAAAGAGCATACATAACTTTGCTTGCTTGTCCAGGATATTCTTTCTTTATGGACACTATTACAAGATTATGGAAAACCCCTTCGGCTGGCATATTCATATCTACAACTTCCGGTAATACCATTTGTATAATAGGAAGGAAAATTCTCTCTGTCGCTTTGCCCATAAAAAAATCTTCCTGGACGGGTCTTCCCACTATAATCGTAGGATATATCGGGTTTAATCTATGCGTAATGGCGGTTATATGAAAAACAGGGTAGTCCTCTGCCAGAGAATATAGTCCTGTGTGATCGCCAAATGGCCCTTCAATTCGTCTTTCCCCGGGAACAACATATCCCTCAAGTATTATTTCGGCATTAGCTGGCACCTCTAAATCAACAGTCTTGCATTTAACTAAATCAATTCCTTTTTCTCTTATAAATCCTGCCACAACTAGCTCATCTAGGTCAGGTGGTAACGGTGCGGTACCAGTCCATAAAGTAGCGGGATCTCCGCCCAGCGCAACCGCTACTTCTAGTTTGTTTATACCCTCCTGTATCGCCACTCTTTCGTGGTGAGTTCCTCCTTTTTGTGTTTGCCAATGCATTCCAGTAGTTTGTCTGTCAAAAACCTGCATGCGGTAAGCACCCACATTACGTGCACCAGATACTGGGTCCCTCGTTATAACTAAAGGTAGAGTAATAAAAGGGCCACCGTCCATTGGCCAACATTTCAATACTGGGAATTTGTATAAATCTATATCTGAACCAGTTAAAACTACTTCTTGGCATGGAGCATTCCTAATTATTTTTGGTTGTGAACCGGCCACTTTTATTAGATCCATCAAGGCTTTTGCTTTATTGAGAAACCCTTCAGGAGGACCTCCTTGGACCATGCCGAGTAATTTGCGTATTCTATTAGGTATATGTTCTATATCATCGCCACCCAATGCCCATGCTATTCTTTTCTCAGACCCATATATATTCGTCAACACGGGAATGTTTGTTCCAATTACATTTTCAAAAAGCAGGGCAGGGCCACCATTCTTGACTACTCGATCAGTTATTTCCGTTATTTCCAAATTAGCATCGACTAGAGCTTTAATGCGAACCAATTCTCCTCTATTTTCCAAGAAATCCACGAATTCTCTTATATCTTCAAATCGCATCTTTAGTTCACCTCTCACTCTGTTTCTCTATTTTCTTGTATTTATACTACTTAGAAGCATTTCCCTAACGGTATCAAAGGCTTGATCCAAAAAATCAGAGTTCTCCGAATATAACCACCTTATAACAACTTCGTTCATAGATCCAAACCAAGCATAAGCCATAACTTCGGTATTCATAGGCTCAATAGATCCTTCTTCTATTGCCAGATCTAAATATCTCTTTATCAAACCAGCTAACCTAGCATGGCCATCTAACAATTTTTCGTCAAACACCTTGCCTAATCCCATCCCTCCACTAAGCAATATTCTGGCTAAGCTTCGATGTTTCGCAATGGTATTGAAAACTATACCTAAGGCGGCATTAATTTTGTCATATATTCCACTTTCCCTGTCAATGGCAATCTCTATATTGCTGATTAAAGAAGCTACGAATCTATCTATTAGAGAGAAGAATATTTCTTGCTTGCTAGGAAAATGAAAATAGAAAGATCCTTTAGAAGAGTTTGAGGCTTTGACTATATCGTCAACAGCAGTTCCGTGATAGCCCTTTTCGGAAAAGATTTCAGTGGCGGCATTCAATATTCTCTGACGAGTGTGCTTTTTGTTCTCATAAGCTGAATTTCTTATTGTATCTAAACCAGTCATGAAACCTCCTAGACCGACCATCCGGTCTACAGTCTGGATTAGGCCTCTTTTTAAGTCAATAGAAACAGTATACGAGCTTTTTAGTCTTAAACTTGATCACAGAATGCAATAGACCAATCAAGTCCGCCAAACCCACACGTCTATCCAAATCATTATGGAACTAATTCACCCTACAAGAACAATCAGGCCCTAATTCTCGGGGAATGCATCGCTCCACTAGTTATCGGCTCATTTAAGTAAACATCTCCATTACGAATCTTGAGGTTAAATCCACAATCGGGTTTTGTGCATACCCAAGCTTTATAATGAATCGGCGCTCCTTGACTCCCAAAATCTGATAACGGAACAAGATCTCCCGAATTACACTGCTGACATTTTGGTAAATACATACTCTCCACTGGGGCCTCCTCCCTACCTAAAAAACTTTGCGAATTATATCACCATATAGAATATAGTTACAAGTATTATTGAATTTAATAAGCCTTATAAGATTCCTGCCTGTCGAGTAATTTGAATCCATTGTCATAAAAAATACCCTTTTTAGTCGTATTTGATAAACTAGAATTTGTTATTTCATTGTAAACTCTAGACTGTTCCATTAGAGGGAAGTCCGTTCCAAAAATCACTTTGTCATAACCAATAATGTTATCAATTACGTCAAATACATCTGAATCATATATAAATGGCACTGCAGCAGTATCAAAAAAAACATTTTTCATTGCCCTAGATACCTCTGGCATGAAATTGTAAAACGGTAAGCCCCCTCCTAAATGAGCCAATATTATAACTGAATCAGGAAAATTGGATATGAATCTATATAAAACATCTGGTGTTGTATTTCCTTTACCGGGATAATCATGACCCAAGGGTTCAGAAGCATGAACAAGTACCGGAAGATTCAATTCAAAACATTTGTCCATTAAAGGTTTCATAAGCTTTTTATTTGCTAAATCATACCCTTGAGAGGATGGATGTAATTCACCAATTCCTATTAACCCTTCTCTTGCGCATCTGTCAATTTCATCTAAAGCACTGCTACCCCACAACGGGTTCACAGAAAAGAAACCTTTCAAACGATGAGGATACCGTTTCACTGAATCAATAATATAGTTGTTAGACATTCGAGAAAGTTGTTCATTATTCCAGCCTATTCCCAAAACAACCGAAATATCCACATTGTTCTTATCCATAGACTTTATTAGCATTTCCGATGAGGCCATAATGGAATTCTTGCCTGAAAACAAATCTTTCAAAGTATCATCTTCATCTAATAACACTGCTTTATTTTGTATGATATAGGGAGGAAATATATGTGAATGAAAATCTAAAATCATTAATAAGAATCTTATTTAGCAATAATAGTTTCTATCGAGTGTAGAATTTTTGTAGTAACATCTTTGGCGTCAAGTTTGCCGTCAATAATCAACCACCTATGGGAGTCCTTTTCTGCTAACTGCAAATAGCCTTCTCTTACCCTTTTATGAAAACTCTTTTTTTCTTCACTATCAAAGTTTTGTTCAAATCTGTCTCTCTTACCTGAGTTTCTATACATCCCAACTTCTGGATCTATATCCAAAAGAATCGTTAAGTCTGGAACCAAATTGTTGGTTGCTACACTATTGATTTTTTCAATCAATGTTAATGGCATTCCTCTACCATATCCCTGATATGCTAAAGTCGAATCCGTAAATCGATCACATATTACGACTTCTCCTCGCCTCAAGGCAGGGACTATTTTTTCTTCCACAAGTTGCACTCTGGAAGCGTTGAATAGCAGCAACTCAGACGAGGGATTCAATGGAAAATTGCCGAATTTCAGGATTCTTCTAAGCTTGTCTCCTAAAGCAGTTCCCCCAGGCTCTCTGAGCAAAGTAACTGCGATGCCCTTTTTTTCTAGGACAGATTTAATACTCCGAGATTGGGTGCTCTTACCACCACCCTCACATCCTTCAAGTGTGACAAATATGCCTTTGCCCATATTATTTCCTAGCTATAGTAACCCGTCGCTTAGGTTCTTTTCCAACACTAAAAGATGCCAGCCTCAGATCCTCTGCTATCTGGTGTTGAAGCTTCCTAACATATGAGGTTTGAGGATTTAAAACTACTCTGTCTTCTCCGGCTTCTATCTGTTCTGCAGCTAACGAGGCTTCCTGAATAGCCACTTCTATATGTTGTATATTGCTGTTTTGTCCGCTCAAATCGTTAAGGAATTCTCTTATCTGCACCGTTGAGTTCCTTTTTAGGACTAATATTGATTTGCCAGAGTCTTCCGCCTTTTTCAATAGTTTCGGCATCGTTCTGAAAAACTGTTTAGTAGTAACCACCAATTCAGCTCTGTCCAAGTCATCAACCAAATCTATTGGCATTTGATTTGATTCAATTAACTGAATGATTTTGCCTCTATTTATGCCAAACGGCAAAATTTTCGTGGATTTACCATAACTGGTGTTTGTAATTGGCCTGTTAACTTCGACGTTTGTTTGATTCGATTCGATTTCTGGATTATCGACATCGGTAGCCTTAAACGTACCATTCGTGTCTAACCATCTTTTTTCGGGTAAATAACTTTGTCCTCTAAGAATCATGTCTACAACTTTACCGACATTTTGATGTATAGATACTTGATCCCAATTCTGTATTTCCACTACTAAAGGAAACGTCGGTATTG
>VFHP01000013.1 GCA_009391535.1 SAR202 cluster bacterium
TAGGAAAGCATTCTCCTATCTGAATCCCGTTTACAGCGGTTGAGATTGGCTTGAAAGGCCCCCTTATCTCTGATGGGGCTTCTGTTTTAATATCCCACATGTCTTGATGTGGTGGGCCTCCACCTAGAAAGATGTTAATCACGGCTTTGTGTGATGTTCCCAGCCTATCCTGTGCATACATGACTTGAGGCATTGATAACATGCCAAGACCACCAACTGTCAAAAAGCTTCTTCGGGACAAGGTTAGCATGGTTATGTTCCTTTTATATAATTAAATCTTCTATGACTTTTCCACCGTCCACAATCTCTATCGGTCTGTCACCGGGAGCCATTAGCTCCTTGTCGGAAACTATACCAAGTCTGTCGTAAATGGTAGATGCCCAGTCTTCTATGTTGACTGGGTTTTCTTCTGGCTCACTAGCGGTTGCGTTGGATGTACCGTATGTCATCCCGCCTTTAATTCCACCGCCAGCAATAATTGTGCTGAATACTTTAGGCCAATGGTCTCTGCCAGCATTGGCGTTGATCTTTGGAGTTCGTCCAAACTCAGAAACAACACATACTAATGTGGAGTCAAGCATACCTCTATCGCTTAAGTCCCCTATAAGTGTTGAGAAACCCTTGTCAAAAGCTGGCAACTGACTCCTCATGCTTCCTGCTATATTGTTGTGCATGTCCCAGCCACCATACGTTAAGGTTACAAATCTAGTGCCAGCCTCTACTAGTCTTCTTGCTAGTATCATTCTGGCTCCAGCGGTATTTCTTCCGTACTTGTCTCGCAATTGATCTGGTTCTTTATTGAGATCAAACGCCTCACTAGCTTTGACATCACCTATCAGGCTGTACGCTCTTTGGTAGAATGAGTTGACCGCATCAATAGAGTCTGCGGATTGCTTAGAGTTAAAGTCTGTATTAACTATATCAAGAACTCTTTGCCTACGGCTGAATCTCGGGGCAGGCACTGGAGTCTTTAGGTCGCGGACTTGGAAATTTGAGCTAGCTGGATCAGAGCCTAAACCGAAACCTGCGTAAGAGCTGCTTAAGTAGCCTGTGCCAGCGTATTCGTTTGGCTGATTAGGTATGCATACATACGGTGGAAGGTTATGCCTAGGACCGAACTCATGTGAGACAACGGAACCCATAGATGGGTACTGAAGCGCTGGGCTGGGGCGATAACCCGTGAACATGTTGTGTGTTCCACGCTCATGAGCAGCTTCTCCATGAGTCATGCTGCGGATAATTGATATCTTATCAGCAACCTTAGATGTATTAACAAGAAGCTCGCCAAGCCTAGTGCCGGGAACGTTAGTTTCAATACTACCTAAAGGTCCACGATACTCAAGGGGCGCAAACGGTTTTGGGTCTAGCGTCTCTTGGTGAGCCATTCCTCCGGGCAAGTATATAAAGATTACACTCTTGGCTGGCCCCTCCTTGCTTTCATAAAACTTTTGATCACCTCTTGCAAAGGATATCCCCAATCCCCCCAAGACTCCTGCTTGTAAAAAAGATCTTCTTAGCATATTATAATATAACCTTTCCTTCTCCCTCTAATAGGTATCTAGGCCTTCCGCCTTGATCTGTCCTCTGGATTTCCTTCGGAATACCGAAGTGATCAAACATAGTGGCCGCTAAATCAATAGGTGTTACCTTGGACTCTGTTGGGTAATAAGCTTTGTCTGATTTGCCGATAACCCTACCGTGGCTATACTTGCCTCCTGATAGCAGCATAGGGGTGATTGATGGCCAATGGTCTCTGCCAGCATTCTGGTTCAGTCTAGTTCTACCAAACTCGCCGGTTACAACTAGCAAGATCTTTTCAGAAAGTCCGCTTTGATAGATGTCTTGCACAAATGCTGCAAGAGCTTTGTCGAGTGGTGGAACCCTGCCTTCAAGAGCCTTCTTGATATTTCCATGCATGTCCCAGCCACCATAGTGAACTGTTACAAACTTGGTTCCGAATTGAGCCAGCCTTCTAGCTAGTAGCATCTGATCACCAATACCACCCTTGCCATACATTTCACGCATAGATTCTGGCTCTTTGTCTAGGTCAAAAGCTTCTTTAGCATTTCCTAAAATAACGTTATAGGCTTGGTTGCCAATCTTAGTAAACGAGGAGGCTTGAGCAGAAGCGTTTGGATCAAACAAGTCAAATGCAGCGAGTAAATCTTTACGCTCCTTGAATCTACCAACTTCAATCCTAGGCGTGAGGTTATCTTTATTGGACGGATCAAACGGCTTGTGCGCTCCACCTAAAAATGCAGGTTGCTCGCCCTCAATCTTGCCTTGCTTGACATATGCTGGCATGCCGTTTGTTGGATGGTTGGAACCAAACACTGCTGATACAACAGCACCGTGTCCGGGATACTCAGAGTTTGCAGTGTTCTCCCTCTTGGGGTTATGATGCCCTGTCATCATCCAGTGAGTTGCTTGGCGATGCGAGGAGTCTCCGTGTGAGAAGGAGTTTATTGCGGTGAGGTTGTCCCCTTGCTTGATTAACTCTTGAAAAAGGCCCCCAAAGGCAAGGCCATTAGTGTGGGTTACGGGGGAGGTTACCGGCTTGTATGGGTCTGGAACTGATTCAGTTGGGGCGTGGAAGGTTTCAAACTGTGTCGGACCACCTCCAAGCCAAACCCACACCACTGACTTGTCATTGTATGCAACATTCAAGTCTTCTTCTTGCGAAAAAGCAATGTCGGAAAAGGGGGTCATTCCTAATCCTGCGCCAATACCACCCACTCTAAGAAAATCTCTTCTGTTGAAACCTAGATCCAGCATGTCAGACTCCTAATACTATACTAATTTTATTAACCCGGAGCGTTATAATAACCTATACTAAATCCTTCTTTAGTACATTCTTTTACGGTCTTCTCCATACCGTGTTTGTTAAGGTGCTCCTCTATATATATACACATATTCTTGTCTGAACCCTCCCAGTTATTTTTATAATAATGGCAGAGCTTTGTACACTTCCAGTGTTCCCTCCTTGTAGACAGTGGTCTGGGGGTGTTGTTTCTTTTAATTGACTCGAAAGTTTCTCTGAGCATCTCTTTGAACTTTGCCCTGTCCTTACTATCAAAGCACATAGAGAATGGCCCGCCATCTTTTATGTAAAAAATAGTCATTATGGACTGTTCGTACTCTGGAAAAAGCTTAGATATAGCATAATTATACAGGAGCAACTGCGGATCTTTACAAAGCTTTTCGTAAGTCTTCTCTTCCCCAGTGGCCCAATCAAGTCTACGTCCAGTTTTCCAGTCGATGACCTCTATTATACCATCTTCCGCTTCAGTTACAAGGTCTATCGTGCCCTTTATGGCAAGATTTCCTTTGATTATCTCACCATTAGGCATCTCGTACTCATACTTGGCCCAGTCTTCATCTATCTCTATGTCAAAATGAGGCTCTGAAGCCACTACGTTTCTAGTTCTTGGGTCAAACTGCCCATCATTATATTCAAATACCACCCACACTAAGTCTAAGCAGTTCTTTCTGTCCTTGTCTGTAAATTTATTCTTGGAGTTTTTGATATAATAATCAAAGCTACGGTCCAACAAATCAACCACAAAGAAGTCGTCCATAAACTTATCTTTATGTATTTTAACTTCCCCTAGGGCATCATCATCTGACTTGAGGAATTTTCTTTGGGGGTTATCTTGCTTGAACTTTTTTAGGTCTGCAAGTACTTCCATTACTTTATGAACTATGGTTCCTAGTTCTGCCTTCTTTCCGCTATCGGTTTGATAGCCAAGCACATATGTCAGAAAATACTGCATCTGGCAAAATGAATAATTATTATAACTCGAACTTCTTATGTAGGTGACTAACATATTTACCTCAAAAACAAATTATTGTAAACTTCATCGTACATTGTTAAGCATTCATTGAGAGGCTTGTCATTTTCCACAACCGCATCAAAGTTACTCCAATCAAAATTTTCTTTATCGAGTCCACACTCGCTGGCATGGCAGTCGTCAGATGTTTGCCTTGTTAGCCTAATAACCTTACCGCCAGCTTCCTGAATAGACTTTACCTCATTTGGGAATCTGACATCAGCTATAATTGAAAGCGCTGAACCCTCAGCTTTAATTCTGCTGATTGCATGATCAACATGAACTGTTCCATGCATACTACGCATGATATCTGTACCAAAGAATTGCATGAACTCACGGGCTGTCATGGGGCCTTTTTTATTTTTGCCTGAAGGCATGTTTTCCCACAGCAGGTGGGGTATCTTCTCGTTCTTTCTTTCGTCTGTACCGTAAACCTGATCCGGCTTAAGGCCAAAAAATTCAACGCACAGATTTTTAAGCCCATCGGCAAAGCTGTACATTTTTACGTATGGCCATATCTCTCTCTCAGCGTACTGAACAAAAGAGGTATCCTTCCTACAAACGTCAAACTCTCCCCACCCATATCTACCGGTTGAATCTCGCGTTTCAATAACAAGAGTCCCCGTGTCCTCCTCAATATAGAAATCTCTAGCTAGGTTGAGTTCTTTTAGGATGTTCCCGTGTATGTAATTAGCAGTTGTGTTTTTACCCGACTGCTTCTTGCCCGATATGCCTAGTATCCTAGCCATACAAATTACCTCCAATTTGAGTCAATATCTTAGATTCAATCAATTCAACTGGCATGTCGCCTATGTCTTTGCTTGTCATTCTTGGGAAGATCAAGTTGAACATTCTTCCCAGCCTTCTCTGTATATCAGTCTTCGCTTCTCTACCCGCCTGATCGTTATCGGTGAGTACTACGAGTGTTGTAACTTCGCTACTTGTCAGCTTGTGTATCTGTTGTTCTGTTAGGGTCTTGCCGAATATGCTAACGGCATTGTTAACACCGGCTTCATAAAGCCTCCATACATCTCCTTGCCCTTCAGTCACAAAGAGGCATGAGGTTGATGTTGCCACGTCTATAGCCCTGTGGTAGTTGTAGAGGAACATCCTCTTATCAAAGCCTTTTGTGAATAAAAACTTAGGCTTCATGTAGTGCTTAGTTGTTCTGCCTATGTGGGCTACAATCTCTGACCCATCGTCGTTGTGTATCGGTATGAGAGATCTGTTATGCATAGGTGAAGATTTGTCAACACAGTCACCAACTTCAAAGTGTAGTAATGTTGACTCAGCAAAACCTCTTGTTTGAAAGTATGGCGAAGGGTGTATTACATTATACCTGACACCGGTGCTTTCTGACAACTTATTATTTTGGTGCTCGGTATTATTTCTAAATATGTTTACCAGCTTTACAAAATCATCTGGCTCCTCAACCTTTTCCACTTTGATGTCATGGCTGTCTATGTTTAACACCTTGCACACCCAAAGCAAGGCTTCTTTAAAGCCGACAGGCTCACCCGTTGATTGAGACAAGACTCCTTGTATTAATCCAAAAATGTCATTGCCGTAGTCTTCTTGACAGCCTCTAGTCCAACATGTCCATATTCTCTTGTCTTTAGAAAGAGAGAAGGCTCGGCAGTTGTCGCTACCTTCGTGTATTGGGCACGTTGAGTATATATTGTCACCAAGAATCTCGTATGACATGTCTAGGTTGCTTAGTACTAATTCAATATCTTTAAAGATAATTGATTTAACCTTCTTCAAGTCCATCATCTGCAATATTTTCCAACGCTTCTTGACTTATCAAACCAGTGTCTCCAGATGGCTGGTTGTTGAATTCATTTCTAGTTTTTAGTTCCAGTAGCTTGGCGTGCTCACCAACCATATTCATATTTATATAGTCGCCGTCGCTTAAGCCTGCACCGTGTCTGGATACAATAGGGACAAGTTTCCTGTTTCCAGCCTTGACGCCATCTTCAGCAAGCTCTTCGGCAGACTTTAGTTTGAATATACTGAAGGATGTACACAGCCATATGAGTCTGTCTGAACCACTAACGGTTGCAGTGGTCTCGGAAGTAATCCCGTCTCTGTTTAGCTGGACAAATGACAAGCATGGGAAGTCGTATTTAACGCACAGGTTATGTAGAGATGTTATTTGGAAACCTAGAGCTTGGTACTCTTGAACATTGTGCGTTATGGAGTTAGATGTCATTAGCTTAAGGTAGTCATAGATAACAACGCACTCGTTTGTTCTTCCATATTCGTCTGTGCCAACCTCCTGCATTATCCACCTTTTAATGATATTCAATATTTGTTCAAAAGGTTTACCAGCTACTGATGTGTAACTGTACGGTATGGACTCTATATGTTCTACAGCTTCAGTAACTTTCTCAAGCTTTTCATCGTCATCGGAAAACTTTCCGGTTGCTATTTCGTTGATAGGTATGCCGCTAAGATTAGCAATGATTCTATTTAGATGGTCTTCTTTCGACATTTCTGTGTCTAACATTAGCACTGGCACCCCGTTGGACGCAACGTTCAATGCTACATTGTCAGCGAAAACACTCTTGCCAACCTTTGGTCTTGCCGATACAAGATCAACACATTTTCTTCTAAGGCCTCCCCCTATAGACATGTCGAACCTAGGAAATCCTGTTGATATACCAACTAGGTCGCACTTGTTATCCTTAAGGAACTCTATGTAGTCGTCAGCGCCTTCACCAATTCTTTCAGGCCTTTCCCCGCCATCATCCTCTCTGAGAAAGTCCATGATAGGAGTTTCTACCATGGCCATAATCTGGTCAACGCTCTCGCTACCGTCAACCTTGTCAGCATCCTTAGATATTTTAGATACTAGCGACTTAATTTTTCTAGCAATCTCAAACTTCTTGATTTGAGAAGCAAACCTTGGTACATTCTCAACCTTGATAGGGAAATCAAAAAGAGATTTGATGTACTCAAGCTCTTGCTTGCTGTTTATGATATCTGAGAAGTTAAGTTGTTCTGCCGCAGATAGAATAGAGGGCAGGTCAACTTCCGCCCCGCCCTCAATCACTCTAGAAAGGCACTTGTAGAGAACCTGATTGTTGGTGTTACCAAAAGTTTGGTGATCTATTATGTCGGATATTTCAACGTAAGCTTCGGTTCCATATCTAAGCAAGCCCGCAAGGACAGCTCTCTCGGAACCAATGTCTGTCAAATTTGAACTCATTACTTGGTAGACTCCCGGTCTTGTTTACCTTCCGGTACATTTATTGCATCTGTAATATTCCCCGTATGTATATCTGGGGTCAATCTTATATGTCTTACCGCATACGTGACATTCTATATCCACCTTCTTTGGTGCCCCTCTTCTTCTTGGGGTTCTGGAAACGTTTGGCGTCTCAACGTCCCTAAATTCACCTGTATCTACCCACTTATTTTCACGGGCTGTCACTTTTGTTCTCCTCGTATTAGTAGTTTGGTCATTTCTGGTTACTTTAAAATCTTCACTGACAGGCTCTTCACCTGCTTCCGCTTCTATTTCTTCGGTCTCGCTAGCACCCAGAGCCTGAAGTAGTTTTTTCTTCTGCTCGGGTGATAGTGAGCCAACAAAATCATCCATACTCATAGTCTTTTACCCTTTTCTAAAAGAATGTCTCCCTTTCTCTTTAGCTCAAAAACCTTACCTTCCAGAGACTGAAGTCTGGCTTCAGCAACAACTCTCATTTGGTCGCACTTTGCAGCATAGCTGTTATCTCTAACAATGCTTTGACGCTTTACTTCATGTTTGGTATACTGATCAAAGCTGGCAAGGTTAGCAACAACCATCTTCTCTATCTGGTCATTGCACCAACTAAGCACGACCTTGTTCTTGTTGATCTCGTCCTGAATATACGAAGCATAACCATACAGTAAGTATGCGTGGTCGAAGTGCTCTTGCTGTGTAAGTGAGGATATTGCCGAGATAGACATGTCGGCAGAGATCAGGTATTCCTCATGGAAGTTTGAAAACCTGACATTGGAAAGGTCTAAGTAGTCGTCTATTTGCTCTATGTGCTTTGACAGTCTGTCAGCCGCTTTTAATTGCATTTCGCCATTCATCATCGGTATCCGAATATTTAAGTGTTATCAATTCTATCCCGTTCAGCTCACACCAGTCAGCCTTGTCTTCATCTCTGGCTTTCGCTAACAAGAAATCTCTCTTAGTCTTATGGAAGAACGGTATGTGTTCATAATGCTGTCTACCGTGAACCTCTACCCCAAGCATTAAATTAGGTATAAAGAAATCAAGATAGAGAACCGATCTTCTGTGGGAAGCAGTGCTGCCGGGGAGTTTGACTTCCTCTAGAATCCGGTAGCTACTATAAATCTCCTTGATTATTTTTCTGGCTCTAAGGTGGTGCTTGGATCTTCTCTTTGTGTCATTGTTGTACACGTCGTATTTGGAAAGGTTCCAAACATACTCTCTACCATTAAAGCCTTTAGCTTTCAATTAGAAGTTCCTTGATTTGTCTATAAACAAAATCGCAAACACCTCGGTTGGCATTCAGAAATTCCGAGAGATTATTTACACCCTGAAACTTGAAAAACTTCTCAACACTTTCATCACTAAGGTCAACATCGTTGTCGGCTAGTACTTTGGAGATTGCTGGATCTTCTTGATTTTCTAGGGCGCAGGAAATAGTGTACCAAGCTCCGGCAGCTTTTATTAACCTGAACTCACAAGCTATCTGAACTACCTCCTGAACTTCATCTATGCCAACACCATACTTAATCCAGCTCTCCGCTGTAGAGTTGGGGGTACCTCCTGCGTTAGATGTTAAAACTTTCCAGTTAGCTATCTGTCCTACGTGTGGGCCTGTGTCTTTAGGTACTTGCCATCTGCCTCTATGGGTAATGGCTATGTTTGTTCCAGCTTGATACTGAATCATATTACCGCCATCGGTCATCTTAGCTGGTGCCCACCTGCTACCACCAGTATTAGCGATGTTGTGTAGGATGAATAATGCAATGGTCTTATTCTTCGTTACCTGACCCCCAATTCTCTTTAGAAACATTGATAGCAGCCGGGGTAGTGCATTTCTAACACCTGTTCTGATCAGTCCTTCCAGTTCATCTTTAGGAACCATGCTAGAGACGGAATCAACGATAATAACACACTCTGGGTCATTGTTTATGTAGATCTCAATGATGTTTAAGAAGTCTTCCGCTGAGAGAACTCTATCGTCTGTTGACTCAATGACTATAATATCATCCTTGTTCAGGCTTTCTATCCCCTCAAAATTCTGAACTGCTAGGCGACCTTCTGTATTTACGTAGATAACTTTCTTGCCTTCCTGCTGGCATTTTCCTGCAAAGTGCAAGGCTGTTGTTGTCTTTCCAGTCTTGGGGTCGCCAGACATTACTACGCAACTACCTTCTCTGATGCCTCCACCTAAAGCTAAGTCAAGGGCTGGTGACACGCTTAGCACTGAAAGACTGTTAAGGTTTTCCAGAACCTCGGTTCCCGGTCTTACGACATCGCCGTAAGTGGAGAACACGTTGTTGCTAGTAGGATCGTTATCAAATTTATTGGTCTTCTTCTTTGCCATCTAATTCCCTCAACTTTTGTAATCGTGTTTTCTTTCCGTAGCCACGTCTTGTTTTTGGCTTGGAGGTTTCCTCTACCCTTATAGTAGCGGACTGAGACGTTTGTTGCTTAATGATTTTTTCATATTTCTCAATGATTTTCGGTAAAGCTGGGTACCGAAGCGAATAAACCCTTTTGCACTCGGGTGAATTGATAGCTTTCACTATTGCGGCTTCGCTATATTTTTTAACTAATCTGTTTGCTAGCACTACTTGATGCTGATAGTGCTTCTTCCACTTAGGCAGGTTCCAGAATTTGTGCGCCTGAGATCCTATGTTCTCTTTCTCAGCCATTCTGTTGCACATAACTTCTGCAACATATTGGGCGCATGTTATAAAGTCTCCAGTAGAGGGGGACTTGTACCTGCTGTTATTCGTCGGTTCTTTCGGCATGATGGTATATTATAGCTTCCTCAAAGCAATTGTCAAGTGTGTCTTCTGATTTTTCCTCTTCAACCAGCTCAGGGATGAGCCATCTTGTTTTATGAACTACATCCCCTTTGAGCTTTCCAACGGTATAATAATTTCTAGTCCATGATCCTACTTCTCCTAAGACCGATCTCACTAAGTAAGAACCCTCGCAATCATTCATGTCTACGGTTATCTTGTGAGATTTAAATTGCAAATTAATAGCGCTTACTGACAAGTCTTCTTGCTGGCACTTTCTTTTTATATCAAGCCACTCCTTGTGGTTGTTAAAATATATATCAGTACCATTGGATAGGTTTACAGTTACCCATATGCACTCGCTATCACCTCTGTAGGCTTCGATAAAGCCTTTGTATGTTGTTATGAAATCAGTCATTTTTTAATCCGTGTAACGCAGTCCCTTTTGCTAGACTTTTTCTTGGCTGTCTTCTTATCGTCGGCCATAGAGGAAGCGTTTTCTGTCATCAGCACAATACCTTCTCTTCTGGCCATCTGACTTCCAGCGGTAATCGTTGATGAAACGGGGTCTTCTTTATCTAGTTTGCTAACAAGATTCTTTACAGTGACAAGAGGCCTATCAAGAGCTTTTGCTATATCCTCAATGGATGTCGTCTTGTAGTGGCCTTTAACGTAATATTTTTCCGCAGTTCCTAATGGTCCTTTTTTAGTCATTGATAAAACTCCTTTGAGATCTAGTTAAGTATAACGAGTTACGTGTTTTTAGATACAGCATATAAAAATCAAAAGTCTCCTTGCTGACTCTTCTCATCTTCGCATCTACATAATCCTCTCTGTGGCTATGCATACCCCAAGGATCGTAGACAACACCGTTGTACACTTTGATGTAGTGAGACTCAGTAATGCCTGACCGAGTGGTGTTCTTGACAATTTTAGCGTAAGATTTTTCCTTTTCATTATCCACGAGATCCCCCGTGCTATTAAAGGTTTTTTCTGTTGTGTGGTCATCTAAACCACCCTTTTTAATTTTACTTATGTATCTCATTTTCCCTCCGGGGTTAACCAAAAACTAAATATAGTAGGAGTAATATCTGAAACATAAAAACTCCTAAACATACAAAGAAGCCCTTCCTCTTGTTCTTCCTATAGATCATGATGATTGTCATGACAGACAGGAGTGTTCCAAATATTTTACAGGGTATTACAACAGACCAGTCACCTGTAATTAATGCCATTTTTACTATTACTGGATTCTTTTCTGTTAGCCTTAACGTGAGTTCGTTAGATGGGTCTATCAGCTTGATCGCCAAGAAAAGGTCGATGGCTGATATAAGACATATAATCAGCAGCATGCACGCGATGCTCAAATTGCGACCATTCTTGGAATCCATTTTGGGCACCTACTCGTCTAAAGCTTGTAATATCTCACCGATGATCGAGTGTCTCTGGATGTCTTCATAGTCTAGCTCTACTGTACCTACGCCATCTATATATTCTATCTTATCCATACAAACATGTAAGCCGCTTCTGTCTCGCAGGTCTGTTTGCTTGAGGTCGCCATTGATTATACACTTAGAATGCTCACCCATTCTGGTGAGGAACATTTTTATTTGCTCCAGTGTGCAGTTTTGAGCTTCATCTAGAATCATATATGAATCATGAAACGTGGCACCCCTCATGGTTTCTAGAGGCTCAAACCTTATTTGACCTTTATTCATATAGTGTCCATATAAAGACTGTCCAAGAAAGAACTTTAGATTCTCTTCCATCGGTAGTAGGTAGGGTTTGATCTTTTCATCAACATATCCGGGCATGGCTCCTATTTCTCTGCCAGCACAAACTAGTGGTCTTGTTATCACAATTTGTTCTATCTTGCCGTGATGCAAGTGTTCAGAAGCTATACCGGCAGCTACAAAAGACTTACCAGTGCCTGCTGGCCCTACACAAAACGTCACATCGTTGTCTATGATTGATCTTATGTATTCCCGCTGGTTGTACGTCTTAGCTTCTATCGGCTTTAGCTTCTGGGGTTGTTTATTGTTTTTCTTTTGTTTTCTGTGCATGTTTACCTTTTCATCTGCCCGAACTACCGAATCCGTCTTCTCCTCTTTCGCTGGAAGAGAGTTCGCTAACTTCGGTTAGTTGGAAATAAGGAACTGGTTGGAATAATATTTGGGCAATCCTGTCACCCTTTTTGACATTAACAGCTTCAGGTGAAGAGTTGTAGAGGCATACGCCAACATCTCCCCTGTATCCAGAGTCAACAACCCCTGCAAATACGTCAATACCGCTCTTTACAGCCAGTCCAGATCGAGGCCATATCAATCCAACAAAACCTTTAGGTATCTGTAAAGAGATTCCAGTCTTTATTAGAGATCTTGAGACTGGTGGTATTTCCACATTCTCAAGCGAATACAAGTCCCATCCGGCATCTGATAGATTTGCTTTTGTGGGTGTTGTGGCACCTTCGTCTAGCTTTGTAAACTTCAGAGACCTTATTGAGAGAGGTTCTTCTTGTTTACTAATCTTATTATTTTGTAGTTGATTCCTCCTATGAATGTGGTCATCGCACCCTGAGTTAGTAGACCTTCCATCGTAATTAATCGTATTCATACGTACTTTCCTTTACACTAGTTCACATTGACCACCAGAACAAGCCCATTCCTGTTCAGGTTTAACGTTGTTTTCTTCCTCTATGACTTGAGTATAGTCAACATCTTGATATTCCCTATTTAGGTCAACCCACTCTTTCCAGTTGTATACGTCCTTCATACAGTAGGTTAGCTGTCTAAGATCTCCCTCAAAATACTTATCGGCAAACTTCTTACATCTAACAGACCACTCTTTCTTTCCGTTACCTTTTATTTTCGCTCCCACTCCTAGAAGTGAGTCGCAAGCGGCCCATAAGTTGTCCTCCCACAGGTTTAAGGCTACCTCTATAAGACCGCTTACAAATAGAGACGCATCACCATAATGCCTTACCTGCTCCGTTGGTAGGTAAATTGCCGTGAACGGGGCTTGTGGGTAATCTTTATCTCCCGTGATTGGCAGGAGTGAAATTCCACAGAAAAACTTTCTATTCTTGTAGATAAACTTCTCAACCTCGTCCCACTCGTCTGGCTTGATATTTATCGTGTTGGAAACATTGTGTACCAGCCAAGGCTGCGTGCAAAGAGACTTGTTGGTTCCTGTAATTACCCAGTTTTGCTGGGTACTCTTAACATCAGACAGAAGGTCGATTGCCCCCATCTGGTTTTTTGTCTTTGCTCCCGCAGGAACCTCGACACAGAAAGCAACTACATCGTCGCTATCATTGTTTGACCAGACAGATTCTTCACATGCCCTCGGATTTATTTCTCTGAAGTAGTTGTAAATTGGTTCCATCTTGTTGGCCTGTACTCTTCTTATGTAACGCTTAGCGTGGTGAGGGTGTATGCCAGATGAAGTTCCCAGAACACAGCTACTGGTACCTTCAGGTTTAATGCAGGTGGTTCTAGCTGCTTGATTAATGCCTATAATTTTAGCAATTCTTTTATTCTCTGACTTGACCGCCTTAGCACCCGCCCTCTGTGTTTCTGGGTCTAGACATATTTCATGGTTCTCCATTATGCCAGTCATGGAGACCCCTAACAGGGCTTCTCTAGACACGATGCGTTCACTAGCTTCACCTAAATACGCGAAGCTGGCAAAACCGGCTTGAAGCGTACCTATAATCGAAGCGGCCTTGCACGCATCATAGAAGTCTTCTTCAGTCTTAACCTTGGCGCAGTTAATGGTACTTAGATTGCACGCTTGCCAACCACTCTCTCCTGTAGTCTCGTCTACTGGCCACATTCCAATCTCCACGCAGGGATTGACTATTAGCTCTGTGGAGTCAGACCAAACAAAGCCCGGCTCACCAAATTCTTGTACAGATTTCATAAGCTCCGCAAACTGTTGGGCTGTAGTCTTATCTCGCAGCAATAAGGCTGAATTGTTAGACCTTCCTCTTTGAGGGTTCTCTACAAACCAAGAGCCAGTCTTAGCCTTTGCCATTTCGTCATCATCTGGGCTAAATAAACAGATAGTAGCACTTCTTCGCACACCGCCTGAAATAACAGCGTCTGCACTGTGCATCACTATATCATATGCCTGAATAGGACTTAGCTTCCTTGTGTCCTTTGACGCAAACTCCATGTCCTTGAGGGCTTTGTCTAGTATTTTTCTTATGTTTGATAAAGCGTTCTTTAGTGGTTCTGGGCCGGGAGCCTTGCCTCCGCTTGATCTTAGATATGAACCAGCAGGACGTATCTGAGAGTAATCAAAATTTACATTCTTGCCAACATACTCAGGAAATAAGTCGCTTTGATCGAAATAGCTTGCCACTAATATTCCAACAGCATCAGACCATCCCTCTATGGTGTCGGGAATGACGTACTTTTTTGTTCCGTTCTTGTTTCTCACGAGAGGGGGTAGCTTGCCTATGTGGTGCTTCTGAACAGAGAAGCCTGTTCCACAGCCGCAAAGCAGAAGGTACATACATTCTTGAAAGAATCTGAGACGGTCACAGAACGAGGTGATACAATTATATATTCTTGCGTTATGTTTAAAGATTGGCTTGCCGCCAAACTGCAAGGCTCTCTGTGACCCCAAGACTTTTTTCTTACGCATCATTTCGTATGCCCACTCTATATCCTCATGCACCTCTGGGATATCGTAGTACTTATTTAACATCATTTCTTTAACTCGGCTAACTGCCTCGTTCCAAGTTTCTCTCCTCTTCTTTTCTGGTATCCATCTAGCGTATTTAGAAACAAAGCTGTAGCTCATCAAAGATTTTATAGACATGCAAATTCTTTCTTATTATCCATTATTAGTATAATTAATGTAAGTGCTACCAATACAAAAAGCCACGCCCCAAGCGAGTTGGTGACGTGGCATAAGTGGCAGGCATCTAGATATTATTCTTCTTCATCTTTTTCAAATATGTTATCAAATATTTTTCTTACTATCCAGTTTATTACTGCTGAAAGCAGCACTTGTAAAATAAATGGAAAGACCCAGACGGGGAAAAATCCTTTAGCGTCTTGAGGGTCTAGTCCATCCTTGATATATTGTTTGCACTCATCCTTGAGTTGCTGTTGCCATTCCTTTGCGTTGGCTCCTGCGGGAACCCTAAAGCGATCAACACTTTCAAAACCCCCGCTTACTATTCTAGTCCATTCGTGCCCAAGTTGCAGACACTTTTCGGCAATTTTTCGTTCTTTGTCTTTTTTATATTTAAGAGGGATTTCTGACCTTACTTTATCTATCCCCCTTACGAAAAGCGAAGCATATTTTCCTGTCATAGGCTATAGCTCCTCATAGTCAAAGGGCACGTCTGGAAAACCGTCTAGCTTTACTATGCCTCTGTTCTGTTTAAGTGTTAGTCCCAGAACGTCAAGAGTTATGGTAAAGATTTTCTTGACTTTTACAACGGGCTTGTTGTCTATGAAGTCTACCTCGATGGTGTCTCTGTCTGGTGAGGATACTTTAATTACTGCTGGGTATTTACCTTTTATCGTATACTTATCGACTTTTAATCCATCTTCTGAGGCTAGTTTTTGCAGAACCTCAAACGCTTGAGTGAGATTGTCCATGGGAGGTCTCCCTTGCTGTGTTTAACGTTTTTTACATTGACATTTTCCATAGGCATTTTTACAATTACAGTATGTAGTTGCTGTATCGCAACTGCACCTATGCTTTTCCTCCTCATCATCGTCGTCGTCATCTTCTTCCGGTTCTTCGTGGTATGGACATTTGGTTTGATGCCCATCGCCGTGCCATATATACCCAGTACCTTTACAGGCACATTTTTCTACATCGGGGTGAGGTTTGGGTGTTATAGGTTGAGCCTCGGTCTCGTTTACTACGAAGGCTACAAAGGCCTCGTTTCTCTTTTCATCTATATCTATTTTGTTTTCTTTGATATTTGTGATACCGGATGATATTTTACCATATGTGAACATAAAAATCAAGGCACATGTGGACACAAATAGTAAAAAATACTTTGTTTTCTGCATCATCTATATGATCCTTGTGTTGAGCTTTCTAGGTTTAAATCCCTCATATCCACTAAAAGCCCAGCAATCTCCCTGACTGAGCATACGTTTTTCCACTACATCTGCGTCAATCCAAAAAGAACCTGTTGGCTGTTCTAGTCTTTTAGGGCCTGCGTTCCAGCTCCCCCAAGAATTCACACACAAAACTCCGGGTCTCTTGTATCCATCATCAATGCCTAACAAACACATTTGGTGCGCCCATTCTCCTTTGGGCTTGGCGAATCCTTCTGAGTCTCTTTGGGATGAAAAACCTTGGTTGCTTGCAACTGTTATTGCGTAACCGTTTGCTAGCAAATCTCTCGCCTGCTCATAAGTATCCACTCTAGATACAGTTTGGATAGGGTGTTGCTTTGATATATCTAACAAGGTTTTTGGTACTCCCCCAGACGGTCTACCCCAGCTTTTAGCTTTAGATCCGCTGTAAGTTGTAAGGTCTACGTTTCCGTACTTGCCTCTGGGAATAGCTCCATATTCATTGCAGTACCTAGCCGCCCATACACCATAAGCTCCATCTCCCCTTAATGTTCCGCCACCTATGATAACTCTACAGCCACCATATATATCCTCAGTTGCTGTTTCAGCTACCCACTCCTCAAACTCTTTGTTTATGTGTATATCCACACACTTAGCAGCATCTACTGCATACGCAGCACCCTGTGATACGCAATCTCCTATTGTTTGGATTCTGTTTGGGAATTTTCCAGCAACTCTCTTGATTATATCATATAAGAGTATGGTCTTACCTTTGCCGGAATCTTTAATAACGCCCCAAGAATCTTTGAAAACTGGGTGGGGCAAGGACTTCATCGCTTCGTCAACACCCTGCTCGTCTCTAACCCAACCCCCTAAGTGAGATAGGTTTTTCATAGCTTTACAGCTCCAGATAGGGACTCGAATATACCTTGAAACCAGTCTCGATCCTCTTGGCTGTCAAGTTTTCTGGGTTCATCATATCCAGACGCTACTAGGTAACTAGAAACAGCGTCTGTAAATTCGGGGTACCGCTCACGATCCCAACCATAAGAAGTCTGAACCCTAGCTAATATGGGATCAAACTGTGAGGTATTGTCTAGATTCTTTGCGTGCTTTAGATATTCAGCGGCACCTGATAGAAGTTTATATATTAGAATTTTGTCGTCTTCGTTTTCTATTTTGTTGAATTCGCTCTCAACAAAAGCTAAAGATTCAGCGACTTTATCCACCTCGACTTCGGCCTGTTCTTCACCACTATCTCCCCCCGTGTCAACAACTTGGTCAACAGTGGGGGGTGAAAGCGGTGGATGGGTGAACTCTGATACTTTCAGTGTTCCCAATACCAAAACCAAAGCCCAAGGGATTAAAGCAGCTAAACTTACCTTTGTATCCGATAGTTTAGCCATCATTAATAGATCCTTTTTAATGGGTTATGCAGGCGTATCCGGCTGGTCTACAACATGGTTGTTCTTAGCCCACTTAACAGCAGCATCTAAGAGAATGCTAACGATTGGAACTACAACCATACTGGAAGCCCCAAGATCAAGTGAGGATAGGTTTCCTCCGATGTAGGTGAGGCCTGCGGCTAGTCCAACTAGTAAACCGTTGATACCAACACGTCTGAGGTCGCCCAAGTTTAAACTAAAAGCTTTTGATGGTTCCATTGACTTAACCTTTCTGAGAAATTTCTGATACACTTATTAAGAAACCGCCTTGTTCGTCCTCGTTGAGTTTGTAGGGAAACCCTACTATTCTCACATCCATATCATCTGATGTTTTCGTTTCCTTATCTAATCTCCTGTTCATGCTCAGGCAAGAATTCAACTCATGTATGAACTCTTCCCTTTCGTCTTCGTGAACATATGTTATCCAGTCTCTACCCTCTAGATTATTTGTAGACTGACCGGTTAATTCATTGAAAGATTCATTTGTCCAGACTAACCTTCCTGCATTATCTGTCTCGAAGAGCGCTGTGGAATTGTAGTGCAATGCGGCTTTAGACCTTTGCTCTATTATTTTTTGACTTTCTTCTATCCTACCACAAGTGTCTCCAAGTTTGCAGACAACATCCTTCAGGCTTCCACCACCATTCGTGGTTATCTCTTTCTTGATCGTATCTATAGATTCTGACAAATCTTCGTGTTTGTCTATAAATTTCAAAGTTGGTTTAACTACCTTAAAAAATATCCAAGAAAGAAAACCTCCCGCAAAGCTTAAGAGTGTTGTTGTTATTACTACGGTATCTGGCTCCATGACCTACCCCTTCTGAAAAAAAACGAGAGTCCTCCCGGAGGAGGAACTCTCTTTATGGTTGGTAGGTTAGTTGTCAGTGCCTTCTCTGATGTCTCTACGTTTGTAATCGGTCTGCTTTGGATTCTTGCCACCGAACATGTAAGTGAGTTCGCCGGGAATACCAAACTGTGCAGCGCCACTAGGAATAGCAGCATGATCAGTAGATGCAGATTGACTAATAGCGTTAGTGAAGTTAGATGCTGCGGTAGGCTCGCCACTAGCTCCAGAAATAGTTCTACCCGGAACACGGTCAGTACTTGGTACTGCCAACATATTGTATGTCATTGTTCCGTGGTTGTAGACGCTATCTACATTATGAACGCCATCATAGGTCGTAGTGGAGCTGTGTTCTCTACCGGTGCTATTTAGAAGGCTGGAGCTGTCATTGTTGACTTTTCCAGCTCCGGTAGTTCCCGCAGCTCGAAGGAGGAAGTTTCTGTCACCAGCTCTAGCGTCTGGGAAGTAAGCGAGACCTCCAGTGCCACCGCTTTTTGCTTTTACGATACCGTCAGGATTGTCGGTTTTTTCATCGCCGTTAGCTCGATTGGTGGCCGTTTTTGCTACTACGATAGATCCGTAGTCATAGCTCTTAGCGCCATTAATGTCGTTGACATCAATGTTTTTTGTGATCTTAGAAGCGTCTCCCATACCGCCGACGTTTCCACCCTTGACCATAGAACCGCCGTCATTTGTTACGGGTGCTCCGTCGTCAGATCCGACTCTGCCGCTGTTTCCGGTGATGACTCTGAAGTCACCTGATGCTGATTGTGTAGCCATAATAGACTCCCTATATAAAAAGTTAGATGTTCAAATTCCGGCTCCACAATTTATTCCTATTTTCCTAACATTATTATACACCTTATTCCATACGTTTTGCCAATTGCTGTACGGATTTTTTCACTTTTCTTCGTATTGTTTCTCTGTTGCAGCCATGCTTCTTGGCTATTTCCTTGATGGTCATGTTGTCCATTCTGTCTAGAATGAGGTCGCTGTTAGAACATTTGTCTATTTCGTCCATCAATTCTATGGAAAAAAAGTGATCTGATTCGTCTGGGAGATTGGAATGTAGAGGTTGGTGCTTTCTTTTGTTAAACTTAACCTCTCTTATGCATTCTATCCTAACCCCGCTATAGAGGTAAGTTGTAAACTTAGAACCCTTCTTTTCATCCCAATTAGTAAATGCTTTCCAAAGAGCATTCAACTTACAGGTGTGGATCTCGTCGTCATTAAGTTGACTTCTGAAAGATCCAGCCGCCTTGTTCATTATATTTTGTATGTCCTGATTTTGCAAAGCTTCTTCAATTTGTTTATCCATGATATCTCCTATGGTTATTTAAGTTTATTTTCAAGGTTTTTTCTCACGTTTTTAAAATCAAACATCCTTCCAACCCCTATAAAGAATCGGTATCTGCTTACTAACCTAAGAACCTCAATCCCCTCTGTCTCGTTCAGTTTTTTGAGAATTGAGGGTGTTATATCAAAGTTTGTGTGCCCCACCCAGCAATCAAAATTAGATACTAGTGCTGCGTCTTGAGCAAACTCGTCTGATATTGGGATTATCGGCAGCATTAAGTCCTCTTCTTTAGAGTTACTGCCTTTTTCTTGATCAAAATACGATTCTTCTTGGTTGTCGTCTGCTTGACTATATTGTTGTGCCTCGATGATTTGATTGAGAAAGATTCTCATCATAGGAGATTTGAGCTGGCGTTCCAGAACGTCTTCGTACTTCTGCCAGCCTATTTTTCGTTTACTTGTCATTTGATGACTCCCATATTATAACACATCGGAAGGTCGAATGCAAGGTTCTTCTTTCAAAAATTCGTCTTCATTTATTTTACTGGCCAGCCTTATGGCTAGTTCTAGGAATATGTCCTCCTTCCCGCTGTCTAATAGTCCCTTTTTGGCAATCTCCAAAAGCTCTAAAAAAGAACCCTTGTCGTTAAGTGTTTCAATGAGTGTGAAGAAGTTGTTTACCG
Organism: SAR202 cluster bacterium; assembly: GCA_009391535.1. Classification (GTDB taxonomy): domain Bacteria; phylum Chloroflexota; class Dehalococcoidia; order Lucifugimonadales; family UBA2985; genus VFHP01. Next base: position 20,149 of record VFHP01000013.1, read on the forward strand.
TAGATTCCTCATAATCCCTCATTTCCACATCTACATAAACTTCTCCGTCCTCCTTAACATAATAAACAACGCATGCGTCTACTAAATCCTCCTTATGCCAATCGCTTTTCTGCTCTACTGGTTCAGGCTTTTTCTTCTTGAAAAAATTAAACATTATTGATTACCTCTAATATTTTTCTAGCTGCATTTTCCCAAGTGTATTGATGGGCAGTTTCTATGCCAGCCTGATTTTTTTTCTTGTTCTTATGCACTTCCCTCATAGCTAGGGCTATTGATGATATTTCCTCATCGCCTATCTCAGCCCAGTTTCCGCACTTACCATGAAACCACTTGCCATCATAGGCAAGTTCTCTGTTCTTTATCTGTACGAGTAGGGAGTTATCAGCGTTGCAGAATTCAGTGTGAGCTGAATAGTCTGTGGCTATTACCTGCTTTCCGCAAGACATCATCTCAAGAAGCTCAAGGTTCCAGCCCTCACCCCTTGATGGGAATACTCCGCAATCAGTTTGCGACATAATATTATACACCTCTTGCTGTGTCTCCTTCCTACCTATAAATTTTATTTTTTTAGAGAGGTTGGAGCGATTGTACAAGCTAATCCATTCGGATTGTTCAGATTGGCTATAAAATGGGTTATCGCACATCATCCAGAGTTCAACATTGTCTTCTTCAGTGAAAGCTTCCTCAAATGCTTTGTATAGTATGTCATGACCCTTTCTTACTTCCCATTTACCACAATTAAAAAAGATTGTCTTGTCTGTATGTTCTTTTTCCACATATTCAAATATGTCAGAGTCAACTCCTAGTGGTATGACATCAATTCTATCTTCATCAAAATCTATGTTACTTAGGCATACATCCTTTGCCCACTGGGAGCACACAAAGATTCTGTCGAGTGAGCTTAGGTGATGTTTTTCCAGATCGTTAAAGGCATCAAGTTCAAAAATGGGAAATCCTATTCTTATACCATGCCCCGCAAAACTAGACATGTCATGCTGATGCCAGATTTTTATTTGAGGTGCTTCAAAGACAGGCATCTTGCTCATGGATATGAGTTCAGTTATGCAGCGAGCATCTTCTTCGTTGGTTACTGTTGGTTGACCTATTGGCCAAAGGGATACATCTGTAATCTGACTTAGAGACTTGCATATATTAAGACCTGTGATCCCATAACCAAGTTGGTTGATAGGTGATATAATATTTATCATTGAACTGCCCTTCCTTTAAGTTTTTCCCAATCCCTCTCGGGTCTCACGTCTATATTTGTAGACCAAGCTCCCTCTAAGGTGTTTAAGTTTAGTCCCAACTTTTTTGCGAAGTGTATTATTCCATTTAAGTCTTTGGGAAAACAGCTACCGCCAAAGCCTAGTCTACCATCAGGGCCGGGAACGGCAAAGTGTGTGTTTCCGAGTCTATCATCGTAGGTGGCATACTCTATTACCTTATCGTAGTCTACCCCAACAGCATCACATAGCATACAGAACTCGTTAGCTATTGATACCTTTGCTGCCAAAAAACAGTTTGTCAGATATTTTACAAACTCCGCTGTCTCTGATGTTGTCTGTACAATACTAGCTTTAGGAAAGACTTTGAGGTAGAACTGCTTCATTACCTTTGTTGCTGATGGAGTTCCACCAAGAATGATTCTGCTGGTATTTTTGAAGTCTTCAGTAGCATTTCTCTCTAAGAGGAATTCAGGGTTGAAGACAACCCTTTGTTGATTTTCTGAGGAAATTCTGGATGTCGTTCCCGGTGTTACGGTGGACTTAATAGCTACTATAGAGTTGGTGTCTATTTCTTTGCACACACTCTCAACTATTGATGTATCACACTCCCCATCTGGAGCCATAGGTGTGGGTACGCATACAAAAGTTATGTCGCATCCACTAGAAGCGTCAGATATACTACTGAACTCACCGTCCTTGAACTTGTCATAAGTGTGGACATTGTAATGCTTTGAAAAAGCCTTCCTTAACGCAGTCCCAACAAACCCTTGTCCTATTATGCATACGTTACCTGTCATCTACTTATTCCACTCCATTCTTATGGTTTTCCTTGCCTTGCTTCCGTATAATTCTTCCATAGCGGCCTCATTCTGCTCTCCATGAAACCCGAATGAGTTATAGGTTTCCAGTTCAAGCCTGTTGTAATATTTTTCTTCCCTAGCCCATTCAACAGAAAAGCTTAAAGCTGTTCTTGGGTCTGGAAAATTGATGCCCTTGGAAAGCATGTAGCTGAAGTGGTGGACGCATGAAAACCAGTCCTCTGGGACGGGTCTATCTGGGGGAAGTTGAGGTTCTTTATGTTGTTCGTTTGGGTTATACTTTTCAATTAGCTCCGAGGTTGCGTGTAAAAACTTCTGGCTCCGTAGGGAGAATCCTCCGTTGCCAACCCTGTTTTCCCAGCCATGCCCCCAAGCCGCACCTATATAATCATAGTTAAGAAATTTGTCGTCCCATAGGTGTGGGTTTATGATAAAGCCGTCCCACTGTACTACCAAGCAGTGCTCTGTCGATACATAATCCTTAAGTTTGGATAGGCAAAATCTGTTGTATCCTTCCTCGTCCATTTCTGGTATATCTATCACCTCTATGCCATCCAGCACCTCGTCGGTTGGGCATAATAATTTCTTTTCAGCAAAGTCAATACCCTCGCAGCATTTAACCATTGCCTTGAGAGCGTTGTTTGCCAGAGATCTTAAACCTGTTACTGATATGAGCGTAACCGTCTCTAGTTTTTTCATTTGCAATACCTGTGTGTTGAATACGACGTTATCATTGATGGGTTAAGCAGTATACTGTATCCATTCTCAACCATCTGCTTATGTAAACAGGGGTGGTCACAATTTACAGTATATCCAGCACCCGGAGAATTGGCTGAGTACCTAAACTTCAAAAACGGCTCTCTCTTATATATAGCGAGGCCGTTAAAGTTTGAGTTGACAAGTAGAGGGGGTTCTCCCCTTACTGTTTTAAGGTGGTTGAATCCAGAGACCTCGTTAATCCTGAGATCAAAAACCTCTAGGGGTCGCATGGCCCAAGAGTCGAACATCATGTAGTATTGTTGCTCTACTTCCTCTAGACTCTTTGTGTTGGTGTACTCAGTGAGTATGCCGTAGGATGTAACACAGTCGGCAACTTCTAGATAAGCAAAAGAATTGAGAAAGCCTTCATAAGACCACCCGCCTTTAAGATCTAAATCTATAACAACCACATAGTCAAACTTATCAACATCTTCCATGGAAGATATATAATCCATATAGACATTGCGACATTCTGCCAGCTCTGTGGCCCGTATTAGTTGGTCTGGGTCGTCTTTTTCTCTGTAGTTTGAGGACTCTCTTGAATTTGATATGAGATGCAGGTTGTCATCATCCACTGATAGCTCAGCAACCGTGTTGTCGGTAGAATCGTTTTCGTATATGACTATCCTGTGTTCTTTGAAGAACTCCGCAGTTTTATATATTCTTTCAAGGTTGAGTCTGGCAACAGGCTCTATGTTTCTGCATATACCACAAAATATAACAGAGCTTTCTTCACACAGCTCTTTTCCTTGGAGTACATACTTTTCGTATTGCTCAGAGTACTGCTCAGGTGCAGGAAAAAGATATTCAGGAAATCTCGTATCTATTAACATATATGGGTGTATTCCTTCCTACGTATGCAGATATAGTATTAAACTCTATCCACTCTACAGAGTCCTCGTATGTCATTCCGGCTTCCTTCATGCAGGCCTCGATCATTTTTTCGTAATCGTATACCACCCTTCCTGAATCATGGCCATCAGCAACGCCAATAATAGCACTGTCAAAGCCATCGGCAAAAAGAAGATCATTACCAAAAACGTTAGAAAGGTGCTCTCTGACATCCTCGCTTGTTTGTCCATCCATAAAGGCCTCACTTTAAACTCCAATATAATTTTCGTAAATAAGTCCAGCCAACGCTACGTCCTCTATAGCTAGGCCTGTCGAATCAAAAAAGCTGATTCCTGTTTCGTGGTCGAAACCAAGGGGTAATCCATTTTTAACAATATGAAATAGATCCAGCATTGATTCCTTGTTTTCGCTATGCTGTGATTCACCAGAGTGAAAAGCTTGAACCTTATCGTCAACTACAAACAGTGAACACACGTTGGCCACATTGTCCTCAAACTCTTGTTTGCCTTCAGCGTCAGCTCCTATCGCGTTTACGTGCATGCCCGGCTCGATCCATGCAGCCTTAACGAAAGGTGATCTTGAAGGTGTTAGGGTTGTTAATATGTCACTACCCCTTACGCAATCTTCAATTGTATCACATACTTCGCAGTTGTCAACATTAATATTTGAACAAAGTTCGTTAGCTTTGTCTTTATCTAGGTCAAATAGTTTTATTGTCTTGATATTTCTAACATTACAGATAGCTTCAATTTGAAAGTTGGTCTGGAAACCGCAACCTATGAATGCTGCCGTTTCAGCGTTACTATTAGACAGATACTTAGTAGCTACCGCTGTCACTGCCGCTGTGCGGTAGGAAGTGATCAGCATTCCATCCATAACTGCTAGTGGTCGTCCATTTTCTAGGCTATTGACTATTATAGTAGCAGATACGCTTGGGCCGTGTCCACGGGCACCATTTTGGGGGAACAGAGCCGCCCATTTAATCCCAGAATACTTCCCATGTCTGGCTGGCATTGCCCTGAAGTCGTTTCCTTCTAAACCCTCCTCTAGGTATATCTTAGGTACCATATCCCCTTTTTCGGGGTGCTTGAATACATCCTCCATTAGCTCTATAACTTGGGGCATGTGGAGATTGTCAGCGATTTCCTTTTCCGGTATAAAGATTGGGTTGGACATGTCTGGCTCCTTTTGTGGTTAGAGAAACTGTAAACCTCTTAATTATACACTTTGAATCAGACTTTGAGTGAGAATTCATGTGGAGAATATAACGTTATTAGAGAGGGATTCAAAAATATATCTTCGCCCCGCTTTCTCATTTCCCTGTGAAAATAGCTCCACTCGTTGGTTACGCTTCCATCTTTATTTTCCTCTGCCCCAAACTGAACCCCCTTTATTGACTCAGGCCTGTATATCCCAAGACCGTTAAAGTTTGAGAAAACCCCTATTGGAGGATCTCCCCTTTCAAATCTATACAAATTAACTATATCGCATATCTTTAGTTTTTCGTCACCATAATCCCTGTAAGCCCATGTGTCAAAAAATAGCCTTTCAACTTCAGAGAGTTCTTGGTCTGGAACACCTGCCAGTTTTCTTGTGATGGTTTTTTGCCTAAACTGTAGGCCGTTTGCGGTCATAGCACCCCACCCAAGATCACCATACGCTAATGAATTCATGATCCCGTCATAAGACCATCCACCAAGTAGGTCTAGATCTATCACAATTACAAAGTCTGGTTTATACGCAAGGGATTCTATGTACGTATGGCATTTATTTCTAAGGGAGGCTAGGTATTTAGGCCTCTCAACTTCCCTACCGCCAACGAAATGCTTGTGTCCTGTGTTTTCTTGAATTAATAAAAACTTGTCATCCTTTATTGAGTGGTTTAGTATTGATTCGGAAGTGCCATCTATTGAATCGTTTTCATATACGACAAATCTGTAGTCCCTAAAGAATGAGGCAGTGTGATACAATCTAGCTATGGTATGATCTAAGGTTCCTATTATGTTTCTACATAGTCCTGTTATTAGAATGTTGCACTTGGAAGCTACTTTCATTCCTGTTAGTAGAGACTTATTATAGCTTGAAACGTCAGAAGCTGGGAAAAGCTCTTCAGGAAAGCGTGAATATAATTTGTGTGTGTGTATATCCATTTCACTCCCCCTTATTCACATATCGGTAGTTGCATATTAAATTGTTCATCCATAGGTTCCCAAAATTTACTCACAAAGCACGAATCGCAGGCAGAGCATCTGAAAGATTCCCAACACACTACGGGTTCAGACATCAGTGAGAAATTGTCGTCTAGTATATTTCCAACTGGTTTGTAGTGGGGTAGTGCGTGCCTGCCAAACATTTTTGATCTATCGACAGCGCTCATGCAGGTGTAAGCATCTCCAAAGCCATCTACATTTATACGCATACTACCCGCTGGGCAGAAAATGGGGAGCCTTGCTTTATCTGTACAGGGTTCTAGTTTAAGTGAGCAGTCGAGAGGTATTTCAACGGGTTCACAAAGAGGCCCGAAGTCCAGAGGGCTTAAAGGTTTTATATCTACTATTTGCTTGTAAAGATCAAGCTCCATGCCGTCCTGATCCTCTTCTTCAAACACGGATACGTACTCATCCAGATTTAAGGTTATACCCCTATCTTTACAAAAATCTATTAGACCAGCTTCGTTCACTATCTTTAGGTTGTCAGGATGTCTGACGAGTTCTATACCAAACTTTTCTGATCCGTACTTTTCAGTGTAATCCGCAACCTTCCTGATAAAGTCATCAACATTGACCTGTGTGGGGTGAAGGCTTGCGTCTACGTCTACTCTGTTGGGGGGTAGTTCAGACCACTTGTCGAGATTAAAAGTCTTGCCGAAATTTGTTGTCATGCGAAGTTCTATCTCAGGGTTTAGCATTTTTATTACGTCAACAAGACCTTTGTATAGGGTAGGCTCCCCTCCTGTGAAGTAAATTTCTTTGGGATTCAGTTTATTGAAAGATTCTGCCCACAATTCGGGTGTAAGCTTATTGTTTTTGGTATTTCTATAAATCTCATTGGCGGCTTCCTGCCAGCAGTACTGACACTTGTAATTGCATTTCCAAGTTAAAAACCACTGTATGTGTGGTTTTGCGTCAAGCATCGACTCGCTAACCTTAGATTTGTTTTTATCGTAATTATTCTTATCAACTAGGTTGGATTCAGAGAGGTTTAAAAAATCTCCCTGTTGAGACCTGTTTACAATGGATACTATTTCAATCTGCGCGTCTTTTGGCTTCATTATCTCTAGTTTTAGTATACCCACAGAGGGGGTTTCATAGCTTATGGTTCTGGGGCTACCATACGTCACGCGAAATGTTTCTTCATGCTCTGAGGACAGCTCCTTGACTTTTATGTCGCAGACCTTGGGACTTGTTAAGTTGTAAACTATGTCTACATACTTGGACTTGAGATGTTGTGTAAATATTGTATTCATGAAAAGGAGTATCCAAAAAATTCTATGTCTTCTTTACAAATGTTGTATACGGCTTCTATCATTTTCTCGTTGTAGTAATCTTTATAGTTCTTGTGCTTTGATTTGTTTGTGTGCTTTAGTGGCCTATAAGCAAGGCCGCATTTTTGAACCAAGTGCTTCCAGTGTGGCTTGTTAGGGTCTGTTAGATCTTCCTGTTTAAATATATCGTCTACCAAAAAGGGGATTTTTGGCAAGCCTTTCGATGTCCACCCTAAAGCATCTATTCCACGCCTTCTCTTCTTCATCATTAGGTCGCACAAATGTTCATCCGAGTCTCCGTATAAAAGCCACGAGTCTTTCATTTGAAAGTATATGTCTCTATGTGGTCGCGTCTCCATACCGCCCATCACCCACTCCTCAAAAGAGGAGAATTCTTTGTACCACTTAAAGTGGTCGTGGTAGCTGCGTTGTTGATGCCAGAAAAACCAAGATACGGCTCTGTCCCAAGGATTTCTGACAACTGAAAAGATATAATCATATCCTTCAAGGTTGTCTGGTGGAATTACGCCGTCATCTCTTCCCATGACTATAGAGTTTAGTGATGGCTGTGGCGATTTAACCCACAAATTTCCATTTTTCCCCTGACAGGCCGCAGGGTTATGAGGGATCAAGCTCTCGGAAATGCTCGTCCCTGCACATTTTGGTATATGAATAAACAGAAAATTTGTTGTGCTCATAGTTTCTTGATGATTCCTTTTCTCAGTAGGTTGGAGATTATTTGTTTTTCACGCACTCTGTTGTGAGCTGTTGCGCGAAACTGATCTAGCTATTTACTATTTTTTTTGAATTATTAATTACCCCCTCAGTATCCCGGTTGAAGAAAAACCACCTCTCGTAGTGGCGCGGGTTATTGCTCTGATTGACGTAATGAAGATATACCATAAGATCATCCATTGAGTCAAAAATGTGCTCGTGTGGCAACATAAAAAACAGCCAGTTAGGAGCATTCTTCTTGCCCTGCTTGCAGTGGACTAAAATTGGCTTCTTCTGCCTGTTGGCTAAGGTTATCTCCTCGTAAGTTCCACACGCATGTACATCAAGATCAATGTGGGCTACGATGAAATCTGATATATCCACACACCTAAGATCTACGGTTCTTATGACGCCATACTCCTGCTTAATTTTATCAAACTGTCCTGTTTCCTTGTAATGCTCCATCCAATATCTAGAGTCATCGTCCTCGACCCCGACATCAATCGGTTTCTTGCAAGGGTTAAGGACAGTTACACCCATTTGCTCAAGGGTTGGGGTGATATTCTCTCTCCAACCTGAACCGGCGTCTGCAACGCGATCCATTGCTCCAACTAAATAGGTTCTGGTTCCATTAAGTCTGTTTATCGAATCCATAATCTGTGCTCCACCATACTTTAGTAATATCCAACGCTTTTAGAATTTTATTACACCTCTTACAAGGCTTGCTGTTTCTTAATTCGCCATTCCTGTTTAGCCTCACGACTACCACTGAAAGGTTTTTGTCTATATAATATTTTCCCCACAGTCTAGAGATTAGATCTGTCTCGGCGTGCATATATGGGTATTTAATGTCAGTTTTAAACCTTTTTGATAGCCTGACAGCCTTTGCGTTGGTCTTCTCTGGGTCATTTTGACCAATCGCAATCAGTTTATTTTTTCTAAACCCAAAGGCGAAGTGGAACGCTGAACTTTTCTTTCGCTTTGATGTTACTGATGGTAGTATGTCCTCTGCTATACCAAGAGACTGCTCCAAAATACTCATCGTGCTAATTCCAAAAATTTTTTATTGAAATGTTGAAAAAATGTACTTGCTGTTCCACTCCGTTAACAAATAATTACCCCAAGATCAGGTAGATCCTATTGCTTAGGGAAATACAACCTAATCTTTGTCGTATATCCGGCCAATTTCAAACAAGCTCCAGTCATCGACAGGTTTCTTGCTTTCTTCTGGTTTTATAGGGGTTGGTCGCTCACGCATGCCCGAAAATATCGCCCAGAGGGTAATGTATACGACTGCTATCGAGGTTAAGCTTACCAACCAAGCTTCTGGTTGAGGGTTCATCTAGGTTCTCCAAATAAGGTTTCAATTTATACTTTATTATACCTTGTTTATCGGCAATTGTCAACCCAATTATTGAATTAAAATTAAAAAAAGCCCAGTTCACTAATATAATTAGCAAGGCTGGGCTAGACCTTATGAAAGTCGGGCAGAGATTTTCACCAACTTTCTATTAGAAGGGTACTGATTCATCAGAAGATTCTGAACTCTTACTCTTTGATGCACCATCACCATTTTTAGGGCCTAGAGAAATATCGTCGGCCATCACGCAGACAGAGGTTCTCTTGACGCCTTCCTTGTCCTCGTAGTCGTCAATTTTGAGCTTACCTTGAACCCCTACTAAGAGTCCTTTGTTGAGGTGTGGCCCAAGCGCTTCAGCCATCTTTCCGAAGCAGAGGACGTTGAGAAAAAGAGTGTCGTCGTTACGTCTATCGTTTACCGCCAGACGAAACTTTGACATGGAAGTACCCTTTTGGGTTTGGCTATTTTCGGCGTCTTTGGTCAGACGACCTGCTACTACTAGTTGATTAATATTCATACTATTTAGATCTCCAATGCTGATCGAATTTTTCCACGAACTACTTGACTGTGACCACGATTTGACTTGTTTGTCGTGGCTTCATAAAGATTTTCAGTAAACGTTTTAGTAAGACCGAGAGCCTTCCCTGCTTGCTGCGTTCCGCGCTTGTTTGAGGCGAACACACCTTTGCCTTGCTTATATGCAACTGCTGTCACAGGATTTAGTGACTCTCCTTTAACCTTCCCACGCTTACCTGTTGCAGTAATAGTTTTTTTATCACTGACCTGCCAGTTGTACGTGGCAGAGGTTTGGGAAAGCTTGTCGTAAAACTCGCTACTATTCATCATAAACTTCTCCTAAAATTACTAACCTTGCTGAGGCAGTGTCAATGTCGGAATGCTAGGGGATACCTGTTTTCCGTCAATAAAATCTTGACCCTGTTGGTTCATTGCCTGTTCTGGGTTAGCGTCCTGATTACCAGCATTAAGCTCGGCAACGCCTTGTTGCAGATAGTCACTTAATGTCTGAATGTCCTGCTCGATACGAGCTTTGTTTTGCTGAAGCTCCTGAATCTGTTGTTCAACGTTTCTCAGGTGGGCTTCTGCCATTTCTCTAAGGTTCATTTTTATACCTTTCCAATAAAGACCGACTTTCTCATGCTTTATTATAGCATGTGGAGTACCGAAGTGCAACCGAAATCTCTAAAATAATCCTAAAGTTTTGTTTGTTAACTCAATGCTAGCTGATGAGCTGGTTCCCATGAGGCATCTTATAGCGTCAATGTTTTCTGGGACAACATCGCTTTCTTGGTGAACGGCTTGTATGTATAAAAGCTTATTCCCCCAAACTCCCATAGTTTCCTCCCAAACGCAAACCTCTGGCATGTCACCCCTACTGTTCCCTAAGTCTTTTGCGTATTCCATAATCTCAGCGGTAGATCGTATGCCGTCAGAGTTTTTGACTACCCTGACTCTAGTAGATGCATCAAAAAGTCCAACAACACCATCAACACTAGGCTTTTTATTAAGATCAACCGTTATGCTGTGGAGATGCATCAGTGTGGTTGGTACAGATATTGAAGTTGTAAAAATTTCCATATCCTCAAGAACTGTTCTTACGTCTGGCCCGTGATGGGATGGTACGATTAAGTGCGGAACAAGGGCGTTAACGGGGCCATGATATATATCCCAAGGGTCAGCAGCTCTTCGTATCATAGTCGCATGAACTTTATCTACCCCGTATTTCCAATGTAATGCGTCTAGAGTCCTACAAAGCCCTGTTGTGTTACAGCTTACAACACGAATAAACTCATGACCAACGCAATCTTCGTAATTGCATTGAGACACAAAGCTTTTCCCACATGAGCTTGGCTCTCCACCTTGGAATATAGCCTTGGTATTGTACTTCTTATATCTAGAGGTGTTTCTTTCTGCTGCACCTTTTGGTGTACAGTCAACAACTACATCACTTTTGCTTATCAGGTCGTCTACGCTACCAGCTACTCGCAGCCCATGTTCTACATGTACAAATCCTTCAATATCAGAAAAGATTGGGATGCCCTTTTCGTGAGCGGTCTTGATCTTAAAATTGTAGCTATTAGCAGTGACCCCTACTAGGTTCATATCTGGTTGCAATAGGACGGCATCGGCTACTCTTTTACCTATGGTGCCATACCCAAAAACACCGACATTTATATGGGGTTTCATTAGAATTCGCCTTTTGTTAAAAAGTCCATGAGCTTAATGTGAGTCCACTGTACATCGTATTGATCATCAGTAGCTAGTCTGGCAAGCTCAATATAATCCAGTTGAAGTTTTGTTACGACTCTCGCAACAAATTCAGATTTTCCTGAGTTGACAAGATCTTCTAATATCGCAGCCAGTTTTATTATTGTTTGCTCAGGAGATTCTTGAGGGTCTGAATCTTCAGGAATCATTACATTTTTTCCATTACCGAAAGTGGAACTATGTAGTTTAGAGGCTTTCCAGCCCCGTACTTCTTCTTCTTCTTGTGTTTGTCGAAGCTTTCTCTAGTTATCGTTCCCAGAACGTCTACTTCTTTTCTACCCCTATCGTACCTAACCAAGGCGTATGTTTTTGGCGGGGTTCTGGTCTCGTATTCGTTGACAGGAATTTTAAGCTCCGGTTCCCCTGCTCCCATATACGTTATGGTCTTCACTTCAACGCCATCAAAGTCTTCTCCAGAATCTCTTACGGAATATATCTCCTCGTCAACAGGCTCGCCTGTGGCTAGGGAATACCCAAGCTCCCCAATAACTCCTAGAAAGTGAGCCATATACTGGAAGTCAACCTTCATGTCTTCGGACAGTTTGGTTTTGCTTTCATTGATAAACTTCTTCGTGTCTTTGTTTCTGAAGGATATGTGTTTTGCGTCATGCCTCATGATGGCAAGTTCTAATGCGTACTTTAATTGTTTTTTACTAAGCTTAAATTTCATATTCCAACAGTTCTATGCCTGCCTCCTTAAACATGTTTCTCGATAGGGCGAATTCTTCGCTCCATCTCTCATTGTTACTTTTATAAGACACAACTCTGGTTATGCCTGTTTGTATTATCATACCCGCACATTTAGGACAGGGCATGAATGGGTATGTATATATTGTAGCACCCACGGGTGGTTCTGAGCAGAACAACAATGCGTTGCACTCAGCGTGTACTATCATTTTATATTTGATTTCACGATTGTCAAGTCTTTTATCGTCAGAAAGTCCTAAAGGGAATCCGTTATATCCAAGAGAGAGCACTCTCCTGTCCTCATCCACTATTACCGCACCTACTTTCGTGGACGGGTCTTTAGACCAACTCGCTACCAGCTCAGCCATCTCTAAAAACCTGTTGTCCCACCCGCTATTGATCATCATTGTCATACCTGTCAACTAATATGTTTAGTTCTGTTGTGATAACGGGCTTCCAAGGTTCTTCTCTTATCACCATATCTCTTCTGTCGTAATTACACTTAAGCCAAAAGTTAAAGTCTGGTAGCTTGTACCCTTTATCTTGGTATCGCTGTAGTCTTTTGATGCAAGAGTGGTACTCGCCCCAAGCGAGGTGGTAATGATTTCCTGTGTAATTAAGTGTCCTGCTTTCTAAGTCGTCAAAAAAACTTTCGCAGTAGTAAAAATCTAGGTTTGAGTCTATGGCACATGCTGAGACTGTGAAGTCAAAATAGCTAATACATTTCTCTGGAGTTAGGTCGTCTATGTTTGGATAAGTCCAGAATTCCCAAGTGTCCATAGAGGGTGATAAAAACTGCCTATTGTGACAGTTGTATCCATTGAAAGCTAAAGGACGATTTGGGTAACATGGAAGTGATTCGCAATTGATACAAAAGTTAGACATCCTTTCGCTGTCACTCATATTTCTAAAGTATAAGTCTACGTCTCTGCGTTCTTTTTCCAACATGCAGTCCGTGATTGTGCCACCAACAACCCAGAAGTAAACACCTGAATCTTTCAGGGGGTCAAACATTAACTCCTTAACAAGACTTCTAGCCTTGTTTACTTTTGTTAGATCTTGAGGTCTCATAATGTTTTTCTAATCCACAACTGATAGTCTGAATGAATAACTTCAAGCTCGTCTCTAAAGAGGTCTAAAAAATAATCTATTGAATTTTTAGGAAGACCCTTTAATGTTTTAGACCCCGGAGAATCTGGATATCTTATCCCCATAAGGTAGTCATCAAAGGCGATTATTCCACCGCTTGTTAGTAGCCTGAACGACATGATCGCATCGCTCAGTACCTGCTTTTCGTCGTGGTTGCCATCAATGTAAATAAAGTCAAAAAAGTTTTTGCTGAAATTTCCTAGATGGTCTGAGGAGCATCCCTTTATTATTTCAACCTTGTCTTTGTGTCCGCTAGCCGACAGGTTGTTGATGAAAGTTTTGAAGGCTTCCCCAGTCCAGTCAGCCCAAGCGTCTATACACCACAGTCTTGAGCTATTATGCGTCAGTATGTTCTCAAGCATCCATAAAGCAGACATACCCTCGTAAGAGCCGATCTCAAGAAATTTACAAGGCTTGCCAGCGTAGGGTGACAAGAACTTATTAAATTCTCTGATCACAGGTTCTCCGTTTTGTTCGGAAAACCAGTCTTCTGTAAAAGTATATTTACTATCCATTTTCCTTTTCGTATTTACCTTCTTCGTATTCTTTTTTATGCTTCTCTACTGATTCAGCTTCATGTACATGTTTGAAATAATGTTTAAATTGCTTGTATAGAGCTTTTACTTGTTCAAATGCTTCATTCTCGTCTATCTTGCCGCCCTGTTCTAGATCGCATATAATAGACATTTGTATGTTAAACGCTCTAAATGGATCATCGTACTTCTCAAACTTATATTGACTCATCTCTCATATTCCACTTTCTCTGGGCTTCAACCCAATCTTCACCGGAGCCAGAAGCTCCACCGCAAGTCTCGCACTCGTACCAGTACAGAGATATTGAACTCAAACACTCTGCGCCAGCTTTACCTCCACAAAAGGGGCAGGGAGACAAGACATCATCTAATTCAGTAACTTCTATATTATGTTCTGCACACGCAAGGCACCACTTAGGCTTGTTATCAACATCGACAACCTTGCCGCAACAACTTAACTTATATTTAGCCATTTTTCCAATTTAGTGCCTCTGATGTATTAGGGAAATTGTCTATAAAGAGGGACTTGATTGATTCTGCAATATCCCTGTGTTCTCTCTGTGTAGATGGGTCTGTTCTAAGTTGTATGTAGTGAATCCAGCTACGAACAGTACCATTCATGTACATGCGTGTCTTAGTGTTTAGCGGCAATAGGAACCTAGCAGATTCTTTAGCGATGCCTAACGACAGAGCCGTTTCGTAATAATAGTTACTAAGTTCTTCAACTTCCTTTACCGCTCCATTAAACCAATCAATAATACCATCCTCTATGTCGTCTATAGAATTTTGTCGGTTTTTAGTGTCCTGCCTACGTGGTTTAACGTCTTCAAAGCCTTGAGCTTTTGCGTACCTTTGGCTAAACTCCTGAAAAGAAAAGCTTCTATGTCTGAGTATTTGTGCAGCAATACCACGAGTTGTCTCTATTTCTACAACCATATTGGCCATCTCGAAGATAGACCAATGGCCGTGTTTAATGCAATAACCAAGAAGCTTGGAAACGTCTGGGTTGTCTTGGTTTTTAGGGTTGCTTACTCTAGCGCAGTACCCAATTACATTTTCGGCTTCTGGCGTTACCGAGATGAGTTTTGTTTTCAACTTTCTTCCTTTTGGTTCCTGTTGTATTTATCTGTCAGTCTAACAATGTCGTTCTCGTCACATACGCCAACCTGCATTTCAAAGATAACTAGCATGGACGTGCCTATATTTTTAACCTGATGCTTAACACCGCTTTTAATTGAGAAAGTATCACCACTAAAGGCACCAGCCTCTATGTCATTTATAATCATCAGCCCGTGACCTTCTAGGATATACCAAAACTCATCCCGCTTGGAGTGGTATTGGTATGACATCTCTTCTCCGGGGGAAACCTCTATTCTTTTAAAGACTACATTTTTTGTTCTGTATATATCTGTGTACTGACCCCAAGGTTTAGAAACATGAACCTTGCCATCGTGGATTCTGCTTTTATTCATCTTTTGCCCCTTTAGAGTTAGATACAAGTTCGCTACTGCTTTGAACCTTTCCTCCTCCTGCGTTGTAAACCATCTCGATGCCATACACGTCACATGTGGCGTCCTCTGGTACGTTGTGTTCTTTTCTATCTCCACCATTAGCAAAAATGTTTGGACGAAGACGTTCAAGAGCTTTGCATACAGTGTCGTCACTATCATCAACAGAAGAGACTGCATCGACACCTCTAAAGCCCATCAGTATTTCCCTTCTCTCGTCAAAAGGCATGAACACATAACCTTTCTTTCTTTGGAGCCAATCATCGCTATTGAGTATTACAATAAGCTTTCCATCTATGCCAGCGAGCTTCTTGGCTGCTCTTATCATTCTTAAGTGTCCCACATGTACTGGGTCAAAGCCTCCACTTATACATACTGTTAAGCCCATATTACTTTCTCCTTACAACAAATGTGGCGCATTTAGGTAAATCTTTTAGGGTGGGCGCTCCAACATAAGCGCAAGCGCTTCTTATGCCGCCAGTTATCTCCTGTAGTATTCTTGATACCGAGCCTTTGTAGGGGACTGATTTTACAATGCCTTCAGATGCCCTGTAGGAACCCATTCCCGACCCATGTTTGTTCATAGCTTCTTCACTTGACATCCCGTAGAACTTTAAGGCGACCTTTTCGCCGCCATCTGAGTATTCCCATTCCCCTTCACACTCATCTGTTCCAGCAAGCATGCCTCCTAGCATAACAAAGTCCGCTCCAGCAGCGAAAGCTTTAACTACATCGCCAGCTTCTCTGCAACCACCGTCAGCGCATATATGGCCACCCACACCATGGGCAGCATCAGCACACTCTATTATAGCTGATAGTTGTGGATATCCACACCCGGTAATCTTTCTTGTAGCACAAACAGACCCCGGCCCGATACCAATCTTAACTATGTCTGCTCCACCACTAATTAATAGCTCACTTACCATCTCGGGAGTGCAAACATTGCCAGCCATTATAACGGAATGGGGAAATAGGTTTCTGACACGCCTAACATGGTCAACAAAAACCTTTTGATATCCGTTGGCTACATCAATACATATTCTTTCTATTCCAAGTCCCACTGACGTGGGGCATCTGGATCGAACAATATCGTCTACCGCTATGAGTTTCTTAACATCTTCTTCCTTAATTCCTATAGTATACCAAGTGTTTGTACACCACCCAGAGGAAAAGAATCCAGCTAAATCATCTAGGCTATAGTGTTTATGTAGGGCTGTTTGCATTCCCATTGTTTCAAAACCTTCAAGGGAATTTGACATTGCAAAAGTCCCTGTCGTGTCCATATTGGCAGCTATTATAGGAATAGTTGATTCCCACCACTTGCAATGGAGATATCTGTAAGATCTTTCAATATCTACGCCAGACCTAGTAGCTAAGGTAGACCTCTTGGGTTTAATTAAAACGTCATCAAAGTCTAGTTTAATCCCGTCTTCAAACTTCACTATTCCACTCCACTATATTCAAGAAATGCAACCCATAAAAACATCAAGATAGCTATACCTAGGTTGAAGTTAGACCTTACGGTTAATCCAAGGATTAGGTTTGTAAAACCGAAGAGGATGCAAAGTCTTTTGCTTAGTTCAAGACTCATGATAGAAACCAGATTAAGGTTAACAAGAAAGCCATTGACATAAAAACTATACCAAGAGTTATAAGCCTAGCCTTCCTCCTCATCCTATCCTTTTCTTCTAGCCGATCCCTTATATGCTGAGCTGTTGGCCAGTAGCCATCCTTCATAGGATCAAAGCCTAGGTCGTTCCATTCCTTCATGTCCATCTTTATTTTTGCTTTCTGTGCTGGTAGATTCCATCAGATTCTTTACCGAACCTTTGCAGAAGCCCTTATCGCCTCTTTCTATTAGCTCTATTATTATACCTCCTAGGAGTGTTTGAGGCTCAGTAAAAATTTGTCTCAGGTTATCTTCTGGGCAGTCTATGATTTCATCTGACAGAAATCTGACGCCGAGTGACCGAAACTCTTTAACCTTCGCGTCTATGTCCTGCACGCTATAGGCTAGGTGGTGTATGCCTCCACCGGTTTCCTTGACCCATGTGTCAACGATAGAGCCTTTTGATCCTTGGCTAATAAATATCTCTGGAGCCAGATGGTACGACGTTACCGTTGGCCCGACTGCTGGAAAGTCTACTGAGAACTTTTGCGAGCTATGGGATTTCTCTGGAGGAGTCATGGCGACACACATAGCCTTGGAGTTATCGCTGAAAGTTATTTCAAACTCTTCGGCTTGCGTGTATTTCAGTACGTTCTCAAGGTATTCTACAGTAGCGTCTCGGTCTTGAACTCTATATGCTATATGGTCAAGTCTCATTTTTGCCTTCTTTTGATTACCTTGGTTTCTTCCCACTTTACAAGGAATAATATGAACATCACAATTGATATTTCAATTACCCACGCTAAACTTCCAGCCATGACAGCCTTCATAGTATTATGTCCTTTAGTATCTCTCTAGTGTGCATCCAGCTATGTACATTATAAAATGAGTCACAAACCTGTGATATCGTGTAGTCATTTCCGTTTGGGTGACATCTGTCCCCAAAATATATAGTTTCTCCAGACATGTCCTGTACAACTTGGGACTTGTCTCTCCCTTTTGGAAAGATGTCTATGCTTATCTCCCCACCTATCATAAATTGTAAGTCTGGGTACTTGGGAGACAGTTCCTTCACTATTCTATCTCTCTCTTTGTTAACTAAATCCCAAGTGTAGTATTCTTGCCTCTCTTCGTCAGAGCAATTTCTTCCGATAGTTGAGAAGTTACAGGTGCCTGTTCTTTGTTCAAGCTTTACTGTAGCTGTGTTACGCCAATGGCTACCTTCGACTATCATTTTCAGATCTTCTTTTAGATCATCTGAAGCGACCCAAGAAGCCGACTTGATTACAGAGTTTCTTATGTAGAGGACATTACCAGAACATTGGTAGCAACCGTCCCAAGATATATGTCTCCATAGGGAAACGCCTAGTTGCTGAACTGATTTTCTCTTATCTGAACCTGTTACCAGAAAAACTTTATGTCCCAAGCTTCTAGCCTCAGTAATCCAACCCCCAAACATTTTACGGAAAGATCTGTTTATAGATTTTCTAGACGGTGTGAGAGTTCCATCTACGTCAAATAAAAAGTTAGCCATTTTTATTCACTATGAAATCCTATTTTTATTTTTTTCTTTCTCTTGTCAAGCGCCTCTAGGTTGTTCTCATGAAACCATTCCGTGTTTCTAGAGTCTCCATTCCACCAAGCGCACTGGTATTGTATATAGTCGCCAACATGTATTGCTACAGACGTAATTGTAGCTTGTATCTCATCGTCTATAACCACCTTTGTTCCCGGTCTCATGACTTGCATATTCAATCTCCCTGTTCATACTCTATGAGTTCAATTCTTTTGTTTGTTGAATATCTATTGGGATCAGCCAACCCTGTATCTAAGCGGCTTGTGAGGGTTATGTAGTACCCTTCATCATCCTTGCACACAACCTCGTTATACTCAAGTTTAGGCCATGGCTCAGCACTTGTGGGGTCTAGAACCATATCAGAGTGACTACCAAATCGACTTCTGGTAGTAACTTTCTTCCCTGTTTCGTGTCTGTTTGAACTCTTTGCCATTTTATAAGCTCCTGTTTTTCACTGGCGGGTCGATCATGCGAGATACCCGATTAGATAGGCTAGTACTACTCAGCCTCACGTTTAGCTTCCTTCATTATCTGATACAGCATGCTGACGGATGCGTCTGCGTCTGCGTAAATTCTGCCAACTTCATATTCTGGGTATCTCTTTGCCATCGTGTTATGCGCTGACTCCATAGTTTCCGCATTTACTTTTCTCACTTTTCCCTTCCCTGTTGTTTTGTGAGTTAGGTTTACTATATATTTCATGTGTCTTTACCTTTGTAGAAAAAAATGCACTGGTGGCGGGAACCACCAGTGCTTGACGCTTACTTCTTGGCTATTCTGTCATCAGCAACTTTGTATGGTGCTGGCAGATACCTCAAAGGTAGCGGGTCGTCCACCCCGTCAACCCTAGCCGGAGGCTTTGGTGGAGCAGGTAATCCCTTTGGAGGGATGACGACAGAGGGCGGCTTAATTTCATACATTTCTGCTGGTTCGAGATGAATCCTAGGAGGAACATAACGAAAGCGTCTTTGTGGAACACAGATCCTTGCTCTAAATGGTGCAGTAATTAGCTCACCTAGACCTTCCACTGTGGTATGAACACCATCCACCACATTCTTGCCGGTATCCTTAATAAAGATTCCCGTACCGTGCAAGACATCAATTGGAGTGAAGCATTTAAACTCAACCCCTCGTCGCTGGTTGCCTGCAAAGCAGTCGTTAGCAAACCCGCAGATAGCAATAACAGCGATGAACGTTCTAAAAAATCTCATTATACTTTAACCTTTCTATAATTAAACAGTAGCGTAACGCTCTACCTTTTCAAGTACTTCCTTGACCCTCTTAAGCTTTGAGGTAATCTCATGCGCCCATTCTTTGGTACGCTTCTCACGCTTGATAGAGTCAATTTCATTCTCTGTCATGTAGACGGAAGAGCTGAAAATGTTATCAAACATGGAGACCACTTCATACTTGCAGCATCTCAGTTTTTGGAACCTTGAGTCGCTTGGAACGCTGACGACATCCATTGGGTTCACCTTGCAAATAACAAGGTTGTTACCACCATCGTCGTCTGACTTGTTGTTAATATCAATACCGCCATAGCTGGCAGCATAGTCAATAGCGCCAACGTGCAGTCCAGCAGCACAATGCGAATTGCGATTGCTATTTACGCTGGATCTGGGAACTTCAACAGTTTGCCCAACAGAGTTGTCTAGACTGCCTGAGTACAGGTCTGTGAAGTCCTCACCTACAGCCTTGTAAGCCAAGAAATGGCCGTCAGAGGTTATTGGGAGATGCTTGTTTTGCATAAAATCAAACAACTCAACAACTGCTTGGTCTGAAGGGTTTTGGCTGAGGTTGTCTAGGAAATTGAGCATAGGCTCAAAGGGAAATCCTTGACTTATCATATCTAGGATTCTGTCAGTAAACAGGTCTGGCATAGCGATGCCGTCCCAAGTCATTTCGCCTCCATCAGCGCTGACGTAGCCTTCGCAAAAACTGTTTACACGACTAATAATGTCGTATGAAGCCTCAAAGTACTCAACGTTACCTGTCTTCAGGTTGTTCAAAAGTTTATCATAGCTTGGGTGGTCACTGTTGAATGTGTAGGTCTGACCCGCTACAACCGCAGTTACTGTCCCGTCATTTGCAATTACGTACTTCATAGTTTTTTCCTTAAAAGTAAAATCGTTTCACCGATAACCTATTATAGTGTAGATCTTGTTATTTGTCAACAGAATTTTGAATCAAATCAATATAATTGGCGAAATCTTGAGCCTGATCATCATCCAGCCCATACCATCCAATGTCAGAATGTGAGATCATAGGGTAGGACTCCAAGGCTTTGTCATACCTATCTGAGAAGCTGTTATTCTCCTCGTATTTAGGAACCTCGGTGGTCGCCCAGTGCTCCAGCTTAAACAGTTGTTCACAAGTGTATTCGTTCTCTGTGATGTCGGCACAGTGCTCTTTCCACTCAGCATGAATCTTCTTGAGATCATTATCAGTAGTGGTAAGTTCAACCGCTTTAGCAATCCGTTGACCTGATCGTTCCTTTGAGATTTCAGGTTTGTTACGGTGCTTGTTGAGTATTTCATAATTCTCTTCAATAAGCTCATTTATGTATCGCACAATTAGCTTGCTGCCGTTACGCCAACCGTCTCTTTCGCTAAGCTTCTTATTCTTAGCTACAGAAGGCTTGACCAAGAAGATCTTGTAGTCATTAATGCTATCGGCGTGCTGAGCAATTGTCCTAAGCTTACTTTGCAAAGCAGATATATGAATGGAGCGATAGTAGTCCTCAAATTTCAAGTACACTTCACCCCTAGACTCCTCAATATAATAGGCGTCTTCTTCTTTTACACTGATCTTACACTCTACAAAATGACCTGCCTCATGGTCATAAACCTGACCCTGAACACTAGCTCCACCACCGCTGTAAGAATAGTTACGAACAGGTTTAGGTAGGGTAGACGTAAGGATGCAGTCTTCAACCTCAGCTCCACCAAGAAGCTCAAGAAAAGCGTTGGCGGCATTTGGATTATCCTCAAGGTCTCCAGCGTGGAACATATAGCCAGAGAACTCTCTCTGCTCTTTAATATATTCCCTAATACGGCTGAGTCCACCTCTTGGGAGATCGTCAATAATGATTGTAGTATCGTGACGAAGGTTAATCTTGGTGGCGTGATCTGTCTCAATCTTTTGTCGCCACTGACTTTTGTAATAATGTTTTACGGAAATCAATTCACCAACTTCAATTTGTTCCAAACCGCTATCCCACAACGCCTCGCCGTTATATGAGATCGAGTTATCCAGAGAATCCATTACGGACTTCAGGGATTGACATTGATTACAAAGATTGAGGTACTGACGACGAGCCTTGTACAAAGTAGGTTGTTGCTGAACCTGTCGTTCCATATCAACGGCAAGCTCAAGACTCATCTCCGTTATAATATTCTTAATAGCCTGTTTTGTCACCGCATTATATGACAGAGCTTCCCTACTAGGAGTGATATCAACATCACCAATGTCTACATATATACGGAGACCACGAGACCGATCAAGGAAATTGTACGCCTCGGAGTCTTCATCAGCAATTGGCCAGCTCCAGACATCATCAGCGTCGAGTGGGTAGGCAATCTGCCCCATGATCACAAAATTTCTACTTTCGCGCTTTACGAACTCGAAGTTAGAGCCGGAGAGAATTACTTCTTTGGTAGCCGTTGAGATCTCCTTGCCAATCATCTTGGGGGCGACATTAAAGAAGGCATATAGTTCAGAAGCCTCTCTCTCAAAATCGTAAATATCTTCCTCTTTTACCGGCATTGAAACTTTGAGACCGTCAGGCTCATCGGTTACGGTTTCATCAAGGAGAGAAAAGACTGGCGAGCCATCTTCATTCATGAACGCTGAGTATACACGGGCAACCCCATTGAGATATGCTTCTACGGTGAACTGGTCGCAGTATGCAAAAGGAGCTTTACTTCCCAGACCTAGGCAACCCACCGCATCATTACTATCATTGCGGGTGCTACGGAAGTATGTCGTGTAAAGAGACATGCACTCAGAGTGAGTCATGCTTGTGCCATAGTCCCTGACATAGAAAACAGGGTCGAGACGGGTAGGAAGATGCACGTCAAACGGACAATCAATCATACCTGCGTCTACATGGGAGTCGTAAGCGTTTGTAGACAGCTCACGAATAACAGCTTTGACCTTGTTGGAGTAAAGGCCGTCAGAGAGAATGAAGAAAGCCTTAGCAGATGCTTCAATGCTAAAACTGGAATCTTCCAGAACGCCAGACTTTTCAATATTTTTTACTTGGGTGTGAAGTTTCATTTTGCTATCCTTTTTACTTTGCTAGTTTGCTAACGATGCGTTTATTATACAGTACTTATCGGTTTTGTCAACCCCAAACTTTAAAAAATTTTCAGAAATAATCCATATTAATACGTGGCCAGTAGAAAACAGTTAACAAGGACAACCGCAGACATCACCACACAGAGAGTGACCATGAAATTAGGCGTAACCTTTTTCCAGAAAACAATAATGCCCAGTAATCCTATAAGCTTTGGTGTCCACATTCCACCGGGAATATAGTCCATTGCAATTTGCATGATTGGGTTGCCTTCAGCGATGAATGGGAACCTTATCACATATTCTGTAACAAATAGATCGGCAATTACAAGCATTGTGAAACATGTATACATGCCCGTTTTCATTTATCAACCCTAGACTTAAATTATTCTGAAAAAAAATCAATAGTGCTATCAAGATAGTGGATAGTGTCCTTGATGAGGCCTATTAGATTTGAAAGCTCTACTGGGGTTACTTCTACACCACTCTCTGCCATAACATTTCTAATGGCTACAGGATCTTGACTTATCTCGGATATGAGTTTATCTCTGTTTTCTAAAACAAAGCTAAGCCATTCACGCTTATTCATCTGTCTCATTGATCTTCTTTCCATTTTTATCTACGGTAATCCACCCGCACCCTTCACACAGGCAGAAATACTTTTCATTGTTTCTAACGATCCCTGCAAAATCATTTTCCATCGCTTCCTCTTCGCTGCCTGAAAAAAGCTCCAAGCAACAGTCATAACAAAAGTTAGCCATTGGTCAGGCTCCATAGGTAAAATATATTCATGGCTTTATTGTACTATATGTATCGTCAATGTCAAGAAGGTTCTTTAAGTTTTTTTGAGCAAAATCAAATAAAAACAAAGGGAGAACCACAAGTATAGATCCTTCAAAAGGCATTTGAATGGTAAAAAGTATGGACATTAACGCAATGAACGGCTTGTCTGTAATTTTCACTAGGCTAATATTTCCATATTTTTCCAGAACCAACATTTACCACAATGAACTTGTAGTTGAAGCCTCTTTCTCTGAGTTGGTTCACAACACCAAGAGCAGTGTTGTAATACTCATCATCTCCGTTCTTAAATAATAAGATAAGTCCGGGATCTGAATTGGTGGCTATAGCGTAGCCAAGAGATTGACCTATGCCCTCTTCCCATTTTTGGCACCAGTCTACTTCGTATGATATATTATTGCTTTTGTCGTATATATCTATACGTCTTCCGTCTGGCAAGATGTACTCAACGCCTTCCTCCTCAACGTTGAGAACACCCGCCACAAACTCAGCCCATTGAGCCTCGTTGCTCCCTGAGTCTGGAGCATCTGTCTGGTTTAAATTTAGGAAAACCAAACAAAGTATACCAGCCAAATAATTTTTCATTATTCGGTAACTCGGATACTGTCACCTACAATCCAAGACGCAGCTAACAGTACTACATTCTGAACAGTGGTCGGGTCGATAGTACCTTCGCCAAGAACGGTATCAGCACAGATGACGATAACGCCAGCTACACCAACCCAAAAACGACGAGAGGCAAATAAAGCTTTAATCTTTCCCATATTCTATCCTTAAACCTCCTAAAAACAATTAAACAGGAGAGCCTTTCCAGCCCTCCAACAACAATCTCAAAGCGTTGCCGCCTAAGAATTTACTAATAGCTTCATCTCTATGTCCTGTTGCCTGAAGATATTTTGTTATCCTAGGCATCTGTGAAGCGTCTACAATTTCATCTGGCGGGTCTGTGAATCCGTCAAAGTCTGTACCTATACTGACGACATCTTCACCCGCCACATTTGTCATGTGGCTCATCGTTTCTTCTATATATTTTAAGCCAAGGTCTGTGGTGTGAGGAGTGAGCCAGTAGTTCATGAAAATAATACCAACAACTCCACCATTATCAGCTAGCCACTTTAGTTCCCAATCGTGTAGGTTGTAGGTATTTCTGTTAACGCCAAATGCTCCTGAGTGTGTAGCTAATATACACTGTTTTTTCTTGTGGTGGGAAGCTATGTCATATATTCTTTTCCTTGCACTTAACGTGCAGTGTGATATATCTATCAACATTCCTAGATCTAACATTTTTTCAACAACAGCTTCACCTCTGGATGTAAGACCTAGCGTCTCATCCCATTTTGATAATAGCCCTTTCCAGTCGCCGTGATTAAAAGCGTACTCAGGCCATGGAAAAACTGGGTTAACACATGCATTGGGGTAGAAGTGTGCTAAGGTTAAATATGCAACACCTCTGTTGTTTAATATGTCTAAGTTTTCCAGCATCTGCGCTCTACCGTGTAGACCTCTTTTAATATCGTCGGGATAGTCAGATGCAGATTTTGTTTCTAGTGAGTGCGCGCCTTCAACCGAATGGATGAGGCAGAACAAGTCGTCCTTTAATGCTTTCTTGAGATCTCTGGGATTTCGGCATATCTTAATTTTCTTCGGTTCTTGACTAGCGTTCCAAGAAAGAACCTGCTCTTCAACATCGTCTAACACTGTCATTATAGCGTTGAAGTAGGGTGACTTGTAGATTTTCTTTTTAACTCTCGGGGCTAGGTTTATTAACCATCTAGCAAGCCTCATGTCGCTATACCAGCCACCTTCAGGTACGTATGCCGTAGATAATATAATATCTGTACCACCTTCAATCAATAAAGGGAAGGAAGCTCTGTTGCTGAGCGGCCAGAATTTACGCTTAAATAGTTCCGCTAAAAACTTTTTACGTCTAGAGCCTAGGTCTCTATGAAATATAGAAGCTTTTATACATGGGTGTGTATGCAAGTCCACGACCACCGAATCTTCGTGTAATCCCATTTTAGAACAGCCCTTTAATCTTTTCTAATAAACCATCTGTTGTTCCACCACCGACACCCTTAAAGATAACCAGATATGCTATTATAGCACCGGCAATGATAAAAAACAACCATTTTCTCTTAGACGCCACAGCATAAATTTTTTCCTTAACTGCATTTATCCGTTCTATTCGCCAGTTTCGTCGTGATTCTTTTCTTTTCTCTCTCCACTCTCTACGTCTTTCCTTCTTTTCCTGATTAGTCATGTTCAAGTAATCAGGTTCAGGTTCGTCTATCTCTGGAGGAGTCTTTAGAAAGATGTTGTAGACTACAATTAAAGCTGCTAATACTACAGCCGCTAACACATAAAACATTAAGCTCTCATTAAACCTCTACCTTTAAAGTTGTATCTAGTTTACCTTTGAGGTAGACTCTCATCTGATCCCCTTTGATTGATATAAACCAACTGCCTTCTCCCTCTGCCCCTATTTTGGTTTTTGCAAAGAGGTCTGTTGGGTTGTCTCGGTATCCGCTAAAAACGGTGACTCTTCCCATTTGCCAGCCGTTTACTACCCAGTCTTCCTGCGCCCAGCCCGCTGGACTATTGTAAGATCTATATATCTTAACCTTTTCTTTTTCTATGTTAGTAGGTCTTCCGTAGTGTGCATACAAGCACTCTAGTATAGACCTGTCTGAAGGGAAGCTGTTTCCCTGTTTTTTAACGGTCTTCTTGACGTTTTTGTTCTTGATGGGTTGGTGCATGGTAGCAACTCCGCTGCTAGTGCTCATCATTACTTCCTTCTTGTGATATTAAATTCAAGTGTTTCTGGGTAGTCCTCTTTAAGTTCCCAACTAGTGTTAAAGCTTTTCGCCTTATCGTCTAGTGAGAATATATACTCTGGGCTGTCCCATTCATTCCAAATGTAAACTTTTTCTCTGTTTACCTCAACATCATCTATTGAGGTTTTAAGTGCTCTTGATATTGCCCTCACTAACGGACTTTTTGAGGGGTCTGATTCTGCTCGTTTTGTATCGTGTTTTGTTACCTTAATGAGAATCTTGTCAGGCACTTGTTTCTCCATTATAGTATAAAAAACCTAGTTGTCAATAGAAGCCTGTGCGGGACTTGATAAATTAGTTAACTTTTATTACTTTAGGTTGCTTCTCTTCGGGGATATTCTCCTCAAGAGTTACTGTAAGCAGACCATCATTAAATTCTGCGGACTTAACCTCCACATGCTCCCCAAGCTTAAAGTCTCGCTTGAACTTACGTGTGGCTATGCCCTTATGTACATGTACATGATCTTCACTATGTTCAGAGTGACCGGAAGCTGCAATAGAAAGAATACCTTCCTCGACTACTACATTCAGGTCGTCCTTGCTATATCCAGCCAAGGCAACCTCAACAAGAGTGGTCTTGTCCTTCTGAATTATATTATATGGGGGAAAGTTACTATTAACCTGACTTGTGTAAACTAGCTGGTTGAATAGTCTGTCTAAACCAATGGTACTACGAAAGAACTCATTAAATAGTTTATCGTGCAGAGTTGGCGTCTCTTTCCCTTTGTGGGAAAAATTTTTAATTACGTTCATATCTTTTCTCCTTGTTAAAGCAAGATTAAAGTGCTACCCTCTTAGGCGTAGCTGTTTGCCCGCACAGGCAAGTGGAGGCGGCGGGAATCGAACCCGCGTCCAGTATAATATCCACACTAGTATCTACATTGTTAGTCTATTGTAGTCGCACAAAAGACAAAGCTATCAGGAATTACCTGAATCAGACAAATTATTGCCATCACCCTCCTTTACTTCAAGTGAGAAAACTCTATCCGATTATCGGAGTCAGCGTAATTGGGTAAGAAGGTTTACGCAACCCCCTGCCGCTAAGCGGCTAGTGCGAAATTCTTTTCGGCACTTAGAACTTTAATCGGTTTTTATACTGGCCTACCGATCAACCAGTCAATGCAACTAATACTTTTATTACCTGTCGATGCCTTTTCACCCCCTTGTTAAAATATAATCAGTTAGCTTACGAAACTGTCCCAATAAGCCTTTTGTTCTTCTGTGTAATTTCCGTACTTATCCTTACCTTCTAGAGCCTTGACCTCTTTCCAAACTTGATTCCATCCCTCATGTGTGTCAGCTTCGACTCTAGCCGCCTTATCGTCTATATACAAGACGCCTGCGGGTTTACCCATATATGCATGGTGGTACTTGACACCGTGTTTATTAAGCCACTCGACCCACTCGGCGTATCCAGCTTCATACATTTGGTTGATGTTGCCCTGCTTTCTCTCGCCATATCTAGCAGTGAACAATATGATCTCATATCCCATATCGTAAAGCTTGTTGACTTGATCAATACCGTGTTGTAGCGGTGGAGCTTTAGCGTACTCGCCACCGTTATCCTTTCCAGCAATTACGCCGTCACAATCTACGATTATCTTTTTTAGTGGGTCTCCCATCTCACGTTTCCTCTCTAATTTCTATTTTATCTAATCGGTCAAGAAGTTTACCGATAATATCAAAAACTTCTGTGTGGTTCTCACTTTTTAATTTTGACATCTCCGCTTCAGTGAGTTGTATATTATATTTAAGTGGTGATGTGTTTGACTGTTTAAATTCATATATTCTCATAAGTAACCCTGACAGGATTTGAACCTGTAACCTACGGTTTAGAAGACCGTTGCTCTATCCGATTGAGCTACAGGGTCTCTAATCGTAGTGTGTTAAAATGGAGGTTCTTCCTCGTCTTCAGACCTTCCAAACCGTTCCTCAATTACTTCGAGCCTATCTTCTGCATCAACAAGGGCATCTAAGGCCTCGTCTAGGTTAGACCAGAAATCTCCCGTGGAATGATCTCCAATACCAACACCATTGTTCATTAGGAGGTTCAATGAAAGCTCCGCTTTGTTTCTATCGGAAACCGCTTTGTGAAACAAGTAGTCTACAGCTTTAGTAAAATTGCTAGTGGATCTATTACGCATTTTATTTCCTGCTTAAATTCCTGTGTTCATACTCAGATGCAACTAAACAAATCATAGCACATTGCCACAGTAGCATGTAGTCTATGTCAAGATCGGTAAAAAACTTTAGTGCATGTGGAATAACTATAATAAATGTATACCAAATGTACTTTGAGAGTCTTTTGATCAAGTTACGTCTCCTATTATACCTTCTTTATCGTCAATGTCAACCAAAATCTTTAGGCAATTGTGGCAAATATTGTCTGAGATTCCCATCTCATAGAGATCCTCTACCGGAATTCTACAGAATGTTCCGCAGTGATCACAGGCTTCAATTAGATCCATTGACCCTTTTCCTTAACTCGCTAGTAGAGTAACCATACCTCTTGTTATAAAACATCTCGTAATGCTTAAGCTTGGCTTGTCTCCATCCAGTGAACCGTTTGTCTCTCCAGTCCTCACCTATGAATCTTATGTCAGGATTAATGTAGTTAATGAGTTGTAGTAACTGATCCTCGGTCTCGTAGATAGCTATCTCATCCACACAATCAATAGCGTCTAGTTGAATATATCTTTCAAAGACGTTTTGAACAGGCTTGTTTTTGTTTTCCCTGTCAATAGTGGGGTCTGTCTGTAATCCAACTACGAGGTAGTCGCAATTATTGCTACACTCCTTTAGCATTAGTATGTGGCCTGCGTGGAGCAGGTCAAACGAAGAACATGTGAATCCAATTTTCATTATTTCTTGTCTATTGTAACATCCTGTTTGCTTTTGTCAAGCTCTGGAAGAGTAGGAAATTTCTTTGAGTCGGCAGAAATTGACTTCTCGCCTTCTTTTCCTTCGTCCTTCTTTACTTCGCCTTCGATGGGAAGTTTTAGGATATCTTCTAAAGAGGGGACTTGTACGGTCTCGTCAACAGCCCATCCAATACCATTCTTGTTGGCGTATTCCCTGAGCCTTCTTACTGGTACCATTAGATTGAAAGTTTCACCAGCACCCCTTACGAGCATACCTACATATTCTCCCTTTTTATCCCCGGATCGCTCTGTGAGAAAAATTCCTCCTCCACTGGAACCGGGAAACGCTGTAACGGTTGTCTGGTCGAATACTACACCGTCTCCGCTACCAAGATTTAATACTCTACCGACTTGAGATACAATCCCTCTTGTCATAGAGTTACTTCCCACCTGTCCTAGTAGTGAGCCTACATGGTATAGTTCCGTTCCGATGGCAACTGGATTCCCTTCGCCTTTATAAAAACTAATTCCTGCGTCTGTGAAGTTGACCTTTCTGATCATCAATAGTGCTAAGTCTTCTCCCTCTTCGGAATCTGAATATTTCAGAACCTTAGCGTCCATCTTAACTTCACCCACACGTCTACCGTTTTCTACAAGCTCCTGTACAATTTGGGCGTCTTTGAACTCTACGCTTGTTTTGACCTTACCATCATAAACAGTATTCCTGACCGTTCTAAGGTTGTCGATGACATGAGCAGCAGTCCAGACAAAATTTATTTTAGCGGTCTTGTTTGGTGCAATCTGAACTTCTCTTGTAATGATAGTTCCAGAACCCTCGCCTGAACCAGATTTTACAGTAACAGATACTTGCTGGAACTTGTCATATAAACTATCTGGGTCTTGAGCCTGACCAGAAACGTTGGGCGTAAAGGTTACTGCTAGTAGTAGTGCCACCACTAATTTGTTAAACATCTTCATCCTCCTTTGGTTAATTCCCATTTCGTTTTAATAATTCTGCTATGATATCATGGTCGGGAACCATGACATCATCTTCGTGTTTTTCAAACCCTCGTTCAGAGACTATCCAGCTAATACCAGCAGTCGTCACATTCATAACTTCGCTGGCTACAACGCAAGCTTTTAGTTCGCTGTCAGCATTGACGATAGTCTTTCTATCTAGGCATGTAACATAATATTTAGCCATTTGTTTTCCTACTCTATGTTGTCGCCACAACAGACAAGTTCCCATCCCTCGTAGAAAATATCCGCAAATACTTCCCACTCCATAACACTAAATCCAAGAACGATGTCTGGAAAACTCACAGTTAACCAGCTATCAGTGCTAGGCCTTTCAAACCTAGCAGAGTTGTATCTAACATTCTCCGATTCCATCTATTTTGCCGCTTGAGAAATCAATAGTGACAGATCTAGGTAGTTTATATTCTACAGTAGGTCTACCTCTGCCGGAACTCCTGTTCTCTCCAGAGATCTCGCATACGCCACTCTTAATTAATATCTTCAGAAGCCCGCTGGCCTGTAGATAGTCAACTCCAAATAATTCGGAAATCTCTTTACATGTAACTTTCATCCGGTGAATCCTCCATACCTATTATAGCTAAATATGGCGAACAGCACCCATTTTTTTAAATAATTATTGACTTTTACACATAATTCAGGATTTACGTCTTTTCCATGAGAACACTTTATTTAACCAAGCCTTACGCTTGCTACAGTTACATTCCTGTAGATTGAACCAGTTCTTAAATCTCTCTTCAGTAATACCGAGAGTACTTAGTGCTGATTCCACCATATCCCCAAGCCCAGCCATGTCACTTGCGTTATGTACACTAACACCCTGTCTTTCTAAGAAGTTGATGGTCTTGTCTAGATCTGGTTTTATGCAGTCGTTGTTGGTTGGTTTGTCGCAGTCGCCGCTCATCACTCTTTATTTCACCTCTTTGCTAATAGTATTAACATGTCCATGTATGTTTCAGAGTCTGGATCTACTGCAACAACAGGACTTCCGTTATGCCACAGCTCCCTGTCGTCAAGGTATACAGACTCGCCGTCTCTTAGTATCATATCTACAATAGGTTCAGATTTCCTATCACGATATAATAATAAGTGACCGCCTGTCATATTTTTTCTGGAAACGCCTAGCATGCTTATGTTATCGAAGCCGTCCTGATGAATTCCCTCTGGAGAAAGCTTACCTCCCTCCTTAGCTAGAACTCTCATCTGGTGAACTTCTATGTTCCCTTGCCAATTAAACTCCTTGTTAAATAGATTGCAGATAAAGGTAAATGCCTTAGATCTGACAAAAGATTCCTCAAGTGGTTCAAATACTCTCTTTACGTCTCCCTGAAACTTATTATATTTTGATGATTGTGTGAACTCATTTGTAGAGAGCCTTCCATACCCCAAAGGCATTAAATGTCCTTCTATAATTGGTGCTACAACTGAGTATCTCCGCAGTCTATATTTTCCATCCAAGTGATTCGTTTCTGGTAAGTTATTATGATAAGGGGTGATTTCATCTATCACCCAGTCAGGTAATTTTCTTACTTGGAACAGTCTCATGGTTGTCTCCTAAAATCCAAATTGAAAGTAGAAACCTTGGAATGGCGCTGGGTATACTGGTTGAGGATATGTAATAACCGGAGGATTGTAATAGGGGTTGATTACTGGAGGTCTGTAAACTCTATAGAATCCATGTAGTGGGTGAAACCTAGTCTCCACAGAGGGGTAGTAGAATGGATGTACATAGGGTCTGTAATAATTATTAGGCCTAATGGTTTGCTGTTGTGGACGAGAATTTTGCCACTCTTGTTTACCTACACCCAGTCTATTTCCAACTAGAGGTCTAGGCTGAGGAGGTTTAATAATACGATTAGGCTCCTGTGCATCACATGTTGCAGATGAAAATAGTAATACAATTACTGATAGAATAGCGGATTTCATAGATTTCCTCCTTTTGTGGGTTTTATGCCCATTTTCTTCTAGTTTCTATTTTTTTATTGGGTTTTCTACCCTAATGCTCTACTTAATTATACACGTTAGATATGCCATTTCGGATACTCAAAGGGTAGTACGACATACAATATATACCATTATAACACTATATACAGTATTAAAAGACCCCCTATACCACAAAGGATACAGGAGGTCTAAGGGGAGAGAAAAATATTGATTTGAACCTGCTGGCATGGCAATAAGCACAAAGTACGCGCATGTTATTCGTCGAGTGAGTGATTTATAGCTAATTCTAGTAAGACGACATATTCATCTACTTGTCTAGGGGTCATTTCAATACCTTCTTCTGCTAAGTGCATACGCCATCGTAATTTCTCTTTAAGAGTCATAGTGGACATTCTAACCATTTGAGCAAGGGCAAAATCGTCTCCAGACTTCAGTTGAGTTACCAGATCGACAAACGTTTCATAAGCATCGTTAATCTCTGTAGAAGAATTAGAATCAAGACCTATTGTTTCTTCCTTTGCTTTAACAAACATATCTGTGAAGTAAGTAATATTCATATTCATTCTTTCCTTTTGGAAGCAAACGTTTTATTATATAATAGGGGCGGCGACTACAAAAAACAACCCGAATCCGCGAAAATTCACAAAACAGTTCCGCTTTTGAATAATATCGTTAGCAGATCCCTCGAAGTTTAACGTGGTATATAGTCTACCTTACACAGTTTATGTGGGGCGTTGAACATATTATCTAGGAGCTTAGACTGCTTCTCCTTACCCATATACAGGAACTCGAATCCATGTGATTGTCTTCCGACTCCTATTACAGTCAATCCTTCCCCATGTTTCTGTTTTATATGATAGATCCCGGCATCTGTAAAATATATCTTATCCCCATTAGACTTGATATAGTAACTACCCGACCTACCAATGACACGAATGTAATCCCCTACCTCCAAGGTTCGCCAGTCCTTCACAGGACGCCCTCTACGGTTCTTAGAACGCTTCTTCATCTTAAAGGCATAATCACACTCCTTACAGTAGTAGGCGCGCACACCGTTCACTGTACCGCACTCAGGGCACACCTTCTGTCCTCTCTTCTTCTTACCCATAATTCTCTCCTTTTTTAGCTGGCTATACTATAAACGCTTTCATCCAATTGGGTTTGGTGCGACAGCCACGCTATATGATACAATCTGTATCGGTATTTGTCAACTAGATTCTTTAGAAAAAATGGTTTTTCTCGCTGGCTATAACTATTTGGGCGGATCTGAAATGATTAGCAGAGACACTCGGTGGAATATATGGTTAGCCGTGTATAATATACTACCACCCTCTAGTCGTTAGCGAGGTAATAACTATGATAAGTCCTTGTATAAAGGCGTCGAAGCCTAGTAATAATACTCCGTCTAAAACTATTTCTATCCTCTTCGTATTTTTGCTTCTATTGATACATACGGCAGATATGTGGCTCACAAGATACTATATTGGAAATTCTTGGGAGCGAGAAATATTTCTACCTATGAGATATTGTATTAAGTGGTTTGGTGTATATAATGCACTCTGGATATCCCGGATTAGTATATATTCTATCCTCTTCTTATATTTCCTCAACTGGAAGAAATGGAAGTGGCATTATTTCTTAATTACCGGGACTATACTCTACTGGGCCGCTATGCTACCGTGGCTCGACACACTCGGATTCTTTAGCTTCCCATAGATCCTAAAATGGTCTTTTCTCGCTGGCTGTCACTAAATCACTTGGAACTGATAAGTTGGGCCGGGACAAACGAATTGATACCGGGTTACAAAACGCAACTTTTTCGCTGGCTGTCACTGAATCACTTGACCGGGGTGAATAGGGGGAGACACCGGGAAACAAGAGGTGGCCGGGCAGGGGAGCTGTACACCGGGATAGAGATTGAGTCTCAATATCAACCGGGAGAGAGCTGGGCTACATACAGTGGTCAGACTATACCATTATACCATATATCGACACAATGTCCATAAGTCTTGAGTCTATAAGTAGTTAAGTAAAATATATGACAGGGCGGTTTGGCACAAAAATTGCGGGGTGTTTTTGAAAAAAGCCGGGCCGTTTTTTGGCCCGTTGTCAACCCCTATTCTTTAGGTTCTCGAAATAATTTCAATTGGTATTGCTCTATATTTTTGGCCGTTGCTTCTTCATCCCAAGTAGGCCCGACGAAATCCTCAATCATCTCTTGACACATACGCTCTAGCAATATGCCTTTGCACTCCATGCCCAAGTCGGCTAGGTCATCTTCTGTATAATCATTTTTAAGATACATCAGAGCCATAGTAATAATGTTACGTTCTGTTTCGTTAAACATGACACCTCCAAAAAGAAAAACCGGCAGCGGCTGCCAACCAACCGCCACCGGCCCAACGAAAGGAAACCTAAACCGCAGTCATAAAGACTTTCTCAAAGTCCTTATCCTGCATTGAATCGGCACGCTTGAGAATCGCAGACCATCGGCTTGCGTCAGTATCAATCAGGCTACCGCCAACTTCGTCGAACTTCACCCATGTAGCAGAGTCAAACTCTTGACCTGCTCTCGTGATTGCGTTGACAACCCCGAACAGGTTACGCTCATGGTTCTCGTAGGTAACGAACTGCTCAAGAACCGTTGACGCTTCACGCTTGGTGAATCGCTCATCCTTACAGACAGCGGCAATGATGTTTTTCATCGACACATCGCCATTCTCAAATTCACGCATAGCGAGGAACTTGGTGATACCGTTAGGCAACAATGGCAACTGGTGTTCAATGTTCTCACCAATCTCAACCTTCAACGCTTCCAAGTCAATCGTACCAATGTGACGGCGACGAATCTGCTTGCCAGACACTTGACCCCAGATACAACCATTCAGGCAAATGGAACGGAACAGGCTTGGAGTCTGAGAGATACGGCGTTTACCAATCTCACAGTTACCAATGCTAATCATTCCACCGTAGTCAGAATCGTCGTCAGTACCATAATCCAGAATGGTATCAGGCAGAAGGATGTTACCATATATAGTATCCTCGTCGCCCTTCCAGTGGGACAAACGGCCTTCAGGCATGAACTCTTGGAGAGTCTCAAGATACCAACGGTTGTCAACTGGTGCGTACTTGTCAGTCACAAATGCGCGGCAAGTCCCATCAGTGTAAGTCCGCAAGCGATACTCTTTATCCTGATTCAATCGACGCAAAGCATTGTTGGCAAGATAGGTCATAACGTCAGCATCTTGTGCGTCATAATCTTCCTGCTTTCGCAGTTCACGCATAACGCTAGACGATGGAACGCCAGCCCTAATTGCGAATTGCTCAATGGCATGGTCGGTTGGGATAAACTCACGGTCACCAACCTTAAAAACAAAGTTGCCGTCAGAATCGACAGAACCTTGAATATCCTTGACAGGTGCGAGAATATCCTCACGGTCACGGGCAGCATCATACGCCAGTTCCAACGCATCGTCGTAAGACATCGTTGTGGCGTACCAGTCCTTATGGACATGATGATTCTCAGCGAACCCCACGCCAGTCTTACCTTCCAGATTCCTAACGAAGGAACCTTCGGACTTGTCAGCGGTCATTTGCAATTTTTCGTAATTCATTTCAAAACCTTTCATTGAAAAAACTTGTGCTTATGCCATACATTATAGCATATAAAATCTAAATGTCAATCATCCATCGGCGGAAAAAGTTCTTGCCAGCATGAATCGCAGGTTGCCGACATCAGCAACTCACGATGACCTTTTGGCAGGTACGGCAGTGCATCCTGAATCAGCGTGCCGGTTCCCCACTTGCGTATGTCATCTGGATCAGCCTTGACAACGGTGGTTTCCCTGCACAGGCGGCAGACAAGCTGGTACTCTTGCATCTCTTTCATGGTCAATCTCCTTTGTTGTTACACTACCATTCTATCATATATATCGGCAAAGTCAAGCTCTAACCTTGAGATAATTACCAGAAAAACCAGAGTTTTGCGAAAAACTTTTTGGCACAAAAATTGCGGGGCGTTTTTTGATATATTATTCAAGGTACTCCACCATGTCACACCCTCTTCTCATTCAACCACGGAAACGCATCTTCTAATTCCTGTGCGCTATCTCTCCCAGCCTCCGCCAAACTTCCTAAGTCTACGTCTGACTCACCTATGTGAGCTACAGCCATACAGTCCAGCCATGCGTGTGTAATAGCGTCAACTTGTTCATTTGTTAAATTATCCGGCATGTCGTACCAATCTCCCACTCCAAATCATTGTTATCCATTAGCTCGTTTAGATATTCATATACATCTATGTCATCAATATCGTCACGTTCAAAGTCTAAATATATTACTACTGTACTACTCATCTTCAATTTCCACTTTATTTTCTTCAAGCCAATCTAACCAAACCTGCCTCATAATATCCCATCCATCACTACTCATCTTCAACCCCTTTTACCTCAATACCAAGTTCATTATAAGAATAATTAGTAGCTGCTATGCAGGCATCTAAGCTCCAAGCCTCGGCAACAATACCCTCATCACCTAATTGAATCTCAACAGTAGCACCAGACTCAGGGCTTATCATATGTGGCTCTAAATGTAGGTATATAGTTCTACTCATCTTCAATCTCCGGTGGACAATCTCTATCATCAATGTAATACTGCCAGTCAGCAGGTAGTCCATTAACTTCGACTACCATGCCACCCTCTACAACAATGCTTACTAGCTTATCGCTATCAGCAATTTCTCCGGTCTTATAATTAAGATCACTCATCTTCAACTCCTCTATATAGTCTACCATTATACTGGCTTAAACATCAGTGCAGGTCTGTCCATAGGAACCCGCCGACTTCCCTCTCCCCAAGATATTGTAATCTCACAACGTAAGTGGGTTGCGGATTCAACTACCTTGACCACAAAGCCATGTTTCTCAAATTCGTCAGCAATCGCATCTCTATGATAGTAGCAATCACTGACAGTAAGACTCGTATAACCCTCTCGTGCTGCTTTCTTTAACCTTCTTCTAACACTTGTAATTCTATTGCTAAGAGTATGTGAGGAATTGCTCTTACGTTTAGCCTTAGCCGCAAGTTCCCTACAATCCTCTAACAATTTAGAAGGCAAATAATTTTCATACTTCTCACTCATCTTCAATCTCTCTTAAAAAGAAAACCGGCTTGTCCGACTTACGCAGCAGGCGCACAGTGCTTTAACGTCCTTAGTCCTGCTACTCGGTTACGGTTTTGGATCACACCGCACTTGTGACCTCGCCGGTATTCCTAGTCAGGCTACTCTAGTGTAACGTCACTTCCCATTGCGGCAAACAGGCCATTCAGCCAGTCCCTTGCACCCTCGTCGTCATCCATATCAATAGGCTTTCCGTCGTCGGTTGCTTCACAATAGTCATGCAGCAAGTTAAAGTCTCCGTGAAAAATAGGTTCTTCTGGGTTACTCATTCTTTTCTCTCCTTGTGGTTAGAATTACTCCCAACCATCAGCTAACACAAACATTAAAACTAAAAGCAAAATCGCTCCCATAGGCAGCACTCCTCAAAAGGTTACATCGTACACTCCTTCATTATACCATACATCGTCATTTTGTCAACCAAACTTTAGCTTATCCTGATATATATAGTAGGGCTGGTGAGAATCGAACTCACGACACCCGCCTTATAAGGACGGCGCTCTTACCACTGAGCTACAGCCCCGCAGCGTGCCTTTTTATATCAGAAGGCTAACTGGTTGTATTGTGGAAGGGTGGGATTTATGTATCACCCACAACGTTTCAGGGACAGATATGTCTACGGTTTGACCCGCTTCCCTACTTTGTACCACCTCTAACAGCCTCATCCATTCGGACATACTCCGTTAGCGGTGTGCCTTTGCGACCTCTGACTAGCTTTCGCTTTCAGCCACCTTCCTGTCAGATGGGAGCTACCCACCTAACATATATTTTAGGGACAGTCCAAAGCCTGCATACGCGGCAACCTCTGAGCAATGGACTAAGTTCACTTGATTGCTAGCTAGTCCCTATTATTCTGGATTCAACGCCAATACCGGCGGTTCACCATGTTTTAAGTCTAGTTCAACAAACTCTGCTTGATGAACTGGGTTACCTTGAAAGTCTACAAACGTCTTTGCTTTGTAGGGGTTGTAATATATTTCATCTAGAACCGCTGGCGAGCAGTTGTTTGAAATATAACCTCTAACGAAAGCATGAACATTCTTACGCTTCTCTCGTATAACCTTAGCGTGTCCTGCCGGTTGGACTACGAACACGCAATCCCTTAGACTGACAACGCTACAGTGGAACTTGACAAGACCGGCTTGCCTAACGCTCCAACACTTCTTATGCAGGTTTCGGTAGACCTCAATCTTGCGACTGGGGTCTACCAGAGTGACCTGCTCTTTATAGTCATCCGTGTTAATCATGGTTATATTATACCACATCTCCAACAGATTTCAAGTAGATTTTGCACAAAGTTTTAAATCTTTTGTGCGTACTTCCATCTTGAGGGTGAGCCGCAACGATTACGCCGCTATCCTCAATCTTGACGAAACGTGAAGGCTTCTCTTGCCCGCACTTAACCCACTGACCGGCCTGCAACTTCAACTGACCAGTACGAACCATATGTGCCGTGTTGCCGTCCCAAAGGTCAACCGTCTTCGTGTAACGCATCTCGTCTCTCCTTGTGCTTACCTGTGAAATAGAAATCGTTTCTTATGTCTCTATTATACTATATCGTCATTATATGTCAATAGTCTTTAGCCTTTTCCTCAGAATTTTCCAATCTTTTCGCTGGCTATCTTATGGTGTCTTAGATCCGGGAAGATTGGCTAAGACCTGGGGTGGCCGGGATGTAACCCCTTGGCCGGGAAGGGTTTGCGTCAAAAAACGCCTACGCATTTTTCGTGCCAAAGCGAGACTGACGGGACTCGAACCCGCAACCACCGGATCGACAGTCCGGTACTCTAACCAGTTGAGCTACAGCCCCAGTAAAACATACTACACCCTAACATATATACGAAATGAAAACGAGTGAAGGGAAGCCCAGCGTAATGCTGGACTCCCCCGCACAAGTAAACACCCCTTTCAGGGACACAACAAAGATTAGACTTTCTGCGGGTCAATCATCTTTGAAAACGAGAGTGTGCGGACAGTGTTGTCCTCGCTGCGAATAGTCGCATACAGACCATTCTTGCTAACGCCGAGATTCTCGACAACTCCCTCGTGTCGCTTCAAGATGTTGCGACGACCATGCTTTGGGTATTTGCAGGCGAGTGTATCGCCCTTGACGATGTTTACATTATTAAACATATTATTTGTCTCCTTTGAAAGACAGTTCAACTTGTGCGAAGTCCAACGTAGACTTCTTACCATTCTTTTCAACCGTGACACTATCATGATTGATGGATACAACAGTACCCTGCGGCAACTCAGTGCCAACACTAACAAGTGGCTTCTGATTACTCATCAGCAATCTCCTCTGAAAATGCTTCTTCTTTCGCTTTGGCTTCAGCGATCTCTTTAGCCAACTCCTCAGCTCTCTCGCTGTCATACTGAGCAATTCGCTCATTCAGACGTTTGGTCAAGCTCCGTAGCTGCTGCTCGTCGTAGCTGAACTCCACCTTGTCATCACCAAAGTATAGTTCAATCTTCTCAGACCAACTGGAAACGTATGAAGCGGTCAGGTTGCCAGCTTCGATTTGTTGAGAAACTTTCATTTTCTCTCCCTTTCAAAAAAGTAGTGTTACTGTGCTACAGCATTCATTATACAATAATTATCGGCATTGTCAACCGGTTTCTTTAACTTTTTTACCACCAACTAGAATATATAACAGTATATCCTTGCTTGATTGCGGCGCGAGCCTGAACGATAAATTCACGGTCTTGCTCGGCGTAGTGGATACTAGAGTCAGTACCAAAGAAGAAACCTGCTGTTTCCGGTAGTGCTTCCTCGTCAAGACTCTGTTCAAGACAGTCCAAGTCACTCAGTGTCAACTCTAAGTCAACACAGTTGAAGTCA
The DNA here is from genome assembly GCA_009391535.1 of SAR202 cluster bacterium. Classification (GTDB taxonomy): domain Bacteria; phylum Chloroflexota; class Dehalococcoidia; order Lucifugimonadales; family UBA2985; genus VFHP01. Next base: position 60,499 of record VFHP01000013.1, read on the forward strand.
CTGCCAAAGCCAGTGTCAGTGGTTTCAGGATTACCGTTAGGACAACCCTTCTCATACCAAAGGTTTTCCATCCACCCTTGCAGGTTTGGATGCTTACGCCAGTAGGCTAGCTCCATCTCATCTTCATAGAAGATATAACCTTCTTCATCTTTCTGTGGCTGGCCTTTGCGTGCCATCCCGTATTGGTCTAATCCCATTTCTTTTCTCCTTACGTTGTCCTTTGTTACTCTTCTATTATAACATATATCGGCTGTTTGTCAAGTCATTCTTTAATCTTTTTTTTGCTTTTTTTCGCTGGCGGTGAGTTTTCGCTGACTTCCACATCGCCGCTTGACTCTTTTAGTTTAGGGAAGACAACACGATGGCAAGCCTGTCCATCTGTACCCTACACCGTCTTACCGATGCTGTCCCGTCTGGGCTACGAAGGCTTTAACTGGGGTGTTGTCACTACTCCATTATAGTATATATCGGCTATATGTCAAGTAGACTTGAGACAATTCCAGAATTTTCTTTGGCATAAAAATTGCGGGCCGTTTTTTGAAATTTAAAGAAACCGGCGACCCTCATGTTGGCGATGAGAGATCTATTTGAGTCCTGTTATCCCGCCGCCCTCTTCTCATCTTACAGTTACCGTTGTTAGCGTAAGACGACAGGCAGGCAACCAACACAAAGGTCAACCGGCATTCTCTCGAAAGGAATTCTTATCCCCAAGCCTCGTTCATTTCTTCGGCATCGGCTTGGGCTTTCATGGCTTTCATTGTGATACCGTATACACACGCGGATAGCTCAATCAACATCGACGCCGCCGCTTGTGCGTTAATGTCTTCGTCATGCTCAATCAGCGGTTCAACATATTTATTAATAACCTCGTGAATGGCCATAGTCAGTTCCGGCTGTTCAGTCATACCGTCAAGCATGGTAGTCATTGCAAACTCATCAGGCCTCGATTGTACAGCCTTGTCGAGTGTTGCTAATATGGTATCAATGTTAATTCTTGGAAGTGTCATAATTCTTTCCTTTCGTAATATTGTTTAGTACAACTTTATTATATCATACTTTATACAGTTGTCAACTTTTTTCTACTGTAAGATCCGACGCCTTTCAGGGCTTTCAGTGCCGTCGCTGCATCGGTTCCCTTTGGTTGCGTTCCGTGTAGCAGTAGGGCAAAACTCTGATTCTTTAATGATGGACGTGCCGCATGGCTGTCATCGTGGTCAATTTCTAATCCGAGTTTATTCGCTTCCGCTTCACTGAACACAACCTGTGCGAATCGTAGATTCTGGGATTCGATTAATTCGTCATTTCTTCCGCCATAGCTAGCAGTAAGAACAAAATTATCAATGCTACAATAGTAATCCTCCAACTCAAGCCAATACTTCAGTGACTTAGTGTAAGCATAGAATAACGTGTTGGGATTGAGTTCCGCCAACGTCATCCATGCTAACATATAATCACGACTAAAGAAATCGCCTGCAACGTGGATTCTCACGATACCCGCATCCGATGGAAGTGCATCATATAACATACGATTCATTTCCAACTGTGACGATCCACGCAACATATCAAAATTGTGTTTGCGTGAATTGTATACGTTGGTATACTGCACTTCTTGGCTAGCAGAGAAACAACGGAATTCTGTTTTCTTTCCGTCTTTGATTTTCCGCTTGCCGGTTGCCTTGTCAACTGTTGCCTTAGAAAGACACTTCTCAGCAAACGGACAACTATAACCGCTCAGCAGGTCAAGAGAATAGATTTTCCGCTTGTCTGCAAGATACGGCTTCAGCTCCTCGACTTGCTTCAGGGCTTCAGTTTTGGCATTGGCTTTTGAGAACTTCAACATTGTGCTTTCCTTTCGCGTGATTGTTTCCTCTATTATAATATATTATCGGCATATGTCAAGGGGCAACTTAAACTTTTTTTCGCATTTTTACTGACTTTCCGCTGGCTATACATTGGAGCATTTAACCCGATAGGATTGAGGGGGACAGATCATTATAGCACATATCCCCGCCGATGTCAAGGGCAAAAAAATAAAAAAACGCCCCGCGATTTTTGTGCCAAAAATATAGCAGCCTCAAACCGGCACGAAAGGAAACCGGCGAGGCTGCTGGTGAACCGCGCATCAAGCGCGGGATAATTGTGTGGCGACTTGCAGGGGATTTGCACCCCTACCGATTGCACTGAACTGGAGGGACTAAGCTGTCCCATCGTATCCACCGATTTGGTTAACCGCCCCTCGGGGCATCCTCGGTTTCGTGTCCTATCTATCAGTTCAGTGGCTTATCAACCGGCGCACTACGCCAAGCCATTGTATTGTGCCGCGTTTATACCCCAGTAGCAGACGTTAGGCTTTCACTTTACTAAAGGGGAGCGGCGTTGTATTGCACTGGTGAGTGTGGCGATCAACCACGCTCTCATTCACTGCGACCCGATGCCTCGGACAGTGAAGCCCACGCCAGTGTCGTGAGCAGGTTGTGATGCCGGAAAAGCGAATTAACTTGCGGACTGACATGTCCAAGCCGCAGAGGTTTCCTTATCTGGCTATCACGCACTTGTATCAAAATTCGTTATATAGGTCACAATCCCACTCGTATTCAGCGTGATCGTATTGGCCGTGATCCCAATCATCACCGCCGTAAAAATCCTGCCACTCATCATACTCAGACGGTTGGCCGTCGTCTTCCATGATGTCGTCCACCGTAGGCTCATCCACCTCTGGAAGGTAGTCGTCCATAAACGGCTTGCTGCGTTGGATGTTGTCGTTGCTCATAGTAAAACCTTTCGTAGAGTAAAAAAGTGGGATGCAGTGGCTCTTAACCCTAGCCGGTTGGCTCCAGTTCCCGTTTTGAGTCGTCCCCAGTGGTCGGGGTGCCTGTCACTCGTATGTCTTTATTATACTATAATTATCGGCGTTGTCAAGTGGTTTCTTTAGTTTTTTTTGAAGTTTTTCAAATCTTCGTACCGAAGAGGCCCAGCACCAATACGGCTAGGGTAGCCAGCGTCAATCCAGTGGTTGACTGTACCCTTCGTGGTGTCGTAGGGTGAGATGTCAGCAAACACGGTTTCGCCGTTTGGCTTTGTAACCGTATGCCAAGCCTTACACACGTCAGGCTCAACGTGGAATTCAATCCTACAATCGTGATTCTTATAAGTCCAAGTTTTGTCTTTCATAATTTCCCTTTCGTTATGTATATATTATACCATAAATTGCGCCGGTTGTCAAGAGCAAACTTCAGTTTTTTTTGCTTCTTTGTCTATGACAATCATGGCGTCAATAATGGCATACTTCACAGCCTTTGATGCACCTAGTGCTTGAGCCTTGAAGATAACTTCCCATAGCTCTCGCTTAATCTCTTTTATGTCTTTTATGTCTTTCACTTTATTACCTTTCGTGTTAGGGTGCTGTCGGTTACCCCAGTTGAATGTTGCCCTTGTTATGTCTTAAGTATACTATAATTATCGGCAATGTCAAGAGTAAACTTGAGAAAAAATCAAGATAAATACCACTTTCCAGTGGGAACGTAATGGACG